>CAVQGF010000064.1:0-67022 GCA_963711965.1 uncultured Acidobacteriota bacterium
GCTCAGGTGCGGCGAGGATCGAGTCGATGCGGCGCGTGAGGGCGGCTGCGTCAGACGGCGAGTGGCTGGATTGCGCCGACGCCGCAACCGCAAGAAGCAGCACTAGAATCGCGCATTTTCGCGCCATGGCGCGATTCTAGCACTGGATGAATCGCGGGACTGAGACGCCGGCATGCCGCGTCTCTACGCGCAGAGCCTTGTTTGTCTCCAGCATTTCTGCCGGGCAGTCTTTTACGCGGCTTTCTTCGGCCTGGCACCTTGTCGCCTTCGCGCCGCGCCTCGCTGATGCCGATAGCGACGCCTGCTTCTGGCTGGTGACTTTCTTGCCGCCGCGGCCGGAGTGCAGCTTGCCTTCGCCGTACTCGTGCATCACTTTGCTGATCTTGCTTTGCGCCTTCGCGCCGTATTTGCGGCCGGAAGACTTGCTGTTCGATGAACGTTTCTTGGTAGCCATTTTCTTCTCCCTTTTTGGATCACTTTTTCTTTGGGACCTTTGCGCCTTTTTTGCGCGCCTTGGAGAGTCCGATGGCGATCGCCTGCTTGCGGCTCTTGATCTTGTGCTTGCCAGATCTTCTTGTGGCGCATCTCGGTACGCACTTCAGAGCTGGCCTTCTTGCTGTATTTGCGGCGGCTAGATTTCTTTTTTGCTGGCATCAGTTTCTCCCTTTTCAAGTGAGACGACATTGATAGGAAAGGGGTTGCGCTAGGTGGTGCGCCAGAGCAGGCCATGCGGAGGTTCTGAATCCTTCTTATATACTTCAACATCAAAGTATCAGGGTAAAAAGAAGGAGCATCCATGATCACCACCCGTAAAGCCTCTGAACGCGGCCATTTCGACTTCGGATGGCTGGACACGTACCACACATTCTCATTCGGCGAGTACCACGACCGGAACAACATGGGTTTCCGCGCGCTGCGCGTGATCAATGAAGACCGCGTTGCCGGCGGCGAAGGTTTCCCCATCCATCCTCATCGCGATATGGAGATCATTACCTACGTTCTTGAAGGTGCACTCGAGCACAAGGACTCGCTCGGCACCGGCTCGGTCATCCGTCCCGGCGACGGGCAGCGCATGAGCGCAGGAAGCGGAATCCGGCATAGCGAGGCCAATGCGTCAGCCACCGATCCCGTTCACCTGTTGCAGATATGGATCTTCCCGGAAAAGAATGGGATCGCGCCGGGATACGAGCAGAAGGCGTTTCCGCACCAGGAAAAGCTCGGCAAGCTGCGCGTGATCGCATCGCCGGATGGACGCGAGGGCTCGGTGACCATCCATCAGGATGCGAGCTTGTACGTGGCGCTGCTGGAGCCGAAGCAGCAGGTGACGCACACGGTTGCAGACGGTCGCTACGGCTGGCTGCAGGTCGCGCGTGGCTCGGTAAAGCTGAACGGAAACCCGTTGGAGCAGGGCGACGGCGCCGCGATCAGCGACGAGAAGCAGGTCACGATCGAAGGCGTGGAGAGTGCTGAAGTGCTGTTGTTCGATCTGGCGTAATTCCCACCCTTTCGCAAAAGGCGCGAAAGGATGGGCGCACCCGCTGAAAAAGAAAGAGGCGCGAGAAAATCGCGTCTCTTTCTTTTATGCCACCTGCTGGGCTGCTTCTTTCTTGGACTTCTTGGGGCCCTTGCGGTCGATCTTGAAGACGAGCTTGCGTTCCTTCGTGTCTGCATCGGCGATTACGTGATCACCGGGAACGATCTCCCCGTCGAGGATCTTCATCGCCAGCGGATCCTGCACCAGCCGCTGAATAGCGCGCTTCAGAGGACGCGCGCCGTAGTTCACGTCGTAGCCTTCGGTGAAGACAAGCTCGCGCGCCGCATCGGTGAGCTCGAGAGTGATCTTGCGGTCTCGAGCAGGTTGCGCACATCTGCCAGCCGCAGCTCGACGATCTTCTTTAGCTGCTCCTTGCCCAGCGGATTGAAGATGACGACATCGTCCACGCGGTTGAGGAACTCGGGCTTGAAGTGCTGTCGCACCGCATCCATCACTTTTTCGGTGGCTTCCAGGAACTCAATGCGATTGTCGAGCCGAGCTCGCCTGTAAGATATGTCGCGCCGATGTTCGAGGTCATGATGAGTGACCGTGTTCTTGAAGTCGACGGTGCGGCCCTTGCCGTCGGTCAGGCGGCCATCGTCCATGATCTGCAGCAAGATGTTGAAGACATCGGGATGCGCCTTTTCGATTTCGTCGAACAGGATGACCGAGTAGGGACGGCGGCGCACCTGCTCGGTGAGCTGGCCGCCCTCCTCGTAGCCGACGTATCCGGGAGGCGCGCCGATCAGACGCGACACGGAATGCTTCTCCATGTACTCGGACATGTCGATGCGGACCATGGCGTGCTCGTCGTCGAAGAGGAACTCGGCGAGCGCGCGCGCGAGTTCGGTCTTGCCGACGCCGGTCGGCCCAAGAAAAATGAACGAGCCGATCGGGCGTTCGCGGATCCTCAAGCCGGCGCGCGAGCGGCGGATGGCGTTCGCCACGCGCTCGAGCGCCTCGTCCTGGCCGATGACGCGCTGGCGCAGGCGCTCCTCCATGTGCACGAGCTTCTGGACTTCGCCTTCGAGCATCTTCGAGACGGGAATGCCGGTCCATTTGGCGACGATCTTGGCGATGTCTTCTTCGTCGACTTCTTCCTTGAGCATGCGCTTGCTGCCGCTGGCTTCATCCATCTGCGCGTTCAGCTTCTGCCAATTCGGCTTCGGCCTGGCGCAAGCTCTCCATAGCGGATCTCGGCGACGCGCTCCAGGTCGCCCTTGCGCTCGGCCTGCTGCTCTTCGAGCTTGAGCTGCTCGATCTTCTCCTTCAGCGTCGCTGACGCGCTGGATCACCTCCTTTCTCCTTTTCCAGCGCGCTTTCAGCGCGTTGGCCTGCTCGCGTATCCCGGCAAGTTCTTTCTCGACTACGGCAAGCCGCTCGCGCGAACCGGGTCGTTCTCTTTCTTCAGCGCCTGGCGCTCGATTTCGAGATGCGTGGCGCGGCGCTCCAGCTGATCGATCTCGACGGGCACGGAGTCGATCTGGATCGCAGCGAAGCCGCGGCTTCGTCGACCAGGTCGATGGCTTTGTCGGGCAGGAAGCGGTCGGTGATGTAGCGATGCGAGAGCGTGGCGGCCGCCACGATGGCGGAGTCCTTGATCCGCACGCTTGTGGTGGATCTCGTACTTCTCTTTGAGGCCGCGCAGAATGGCGATCGTGTCTTCGACGGTGGGCTCGCCGACGTAAACCTCTGGAAGCGGCGCTCGAGCGCGGCGTCTTTCTCGATGTACTTCCGATATTCGTTCAGCGTGGTCGCGCCGATGGCGCGCAGCTCGCCGCGCGCCAGCGCCGGCTTCAGCATGTTCGAAGCGTCCATCGCGCCTTCCGCGGCGCCTGCGCCGACCAGCGTGTGCAGCTCGTCGATGAAGAGGATGATCTGTCCGCTGCGATTCCTCGATTTCTTTCAGCACGGCTTTCAGGCGGTCTTCGAACTCGCCGCGGATATTTCGCTCCGGCGATCATCGAAGCCGAGATCGAGCGCGACCACGCGCTTGTTACGCAGCGATTCCGGCACATCGCCATTGACGATGCGCTGCGCCAGACCTTCGACGATGGCGGTCTTACCGACGCCGGGCTCGCCAATGAGCACCGGATTGTTCTTCGTCCGCCGCGAGAGCACCTGGATGACGCGGCGAATCTCTTCGTCGCGGCCGATGACCGGATCGAGCTTGCCGCGGCGCGCGAGATCGGTGAGGTCGCGAGCGTAACGCTCCAGCGCCTGATATTTGGCTTCGGGATTCTGGTCGGTGACGCGTCTGATTCCCGCGGACGGCGGTGAGCGCCTGCAGGATGGCATCGCGGGTGGCGCCGGCAGCGACGAGAGTCGCTGCGCGGCGTCGTCTTTCTGGTCGGCGATCGCGAGCAGCAGATGCTCGGTGGAGACGTATTCGTCCTTGAACTGGTCGGCTTCTTTGAAGGCGCGCTCGAGGACTGACGATGCGGCGCGGGAAAGTCCGGGCTGGTTCGCACCGACCGGACTGCTTCGGCAAAGCTGAAATTTCGCGCTCGATAGTCGCGGCCAGCGACTCGGGAGCGGCACCGATCTTGCTGAGCACAGGGACGACGACGCCTTCGCGGTCCGCGAGCAGCGCCCGCAGGATGTGTAGCGGGCGCACCTCGGGATTGCCGTGCTCCGCGCGACTCGTTAGCGGATTGGATCGCTTCCTGCGCCTTGATGGTGAATTTGTCCCAACGGATCGCCATACATTTGTCCTTTAATTTTCAGATGCAAACAATAAAGGGAGAGGGCACCAACCCCCCCATTTCCCGGTTAGAACGCCCGTGCTTCCGATATTTTATACGCCGATGCGACGGCGTTTTTCTGTTTCGCTTCCAGGCTGCTTGCAGGGGTTTTGACCGGCTCAAACCGTGCAAATAACGCACTTCAAATAACTGGTCTCGGGAATGGTCGCGACTGCGGGATGGTCTTTGGCAGCGCCCCGTTTTTCGAGGATCTTGACGTGCCGGTGGGCGTCGGCGGCGGCGGAGGCGAGCACGAAAAGGAACTCAGCCTCGCTCACGTGGAAGGAGCAGGAGCAGGTGACGAGAATCCCGCTAGGACGCAGCATCTTAACTGCCCGGAGGTTGATTTCCTTGTATCCGCGCATCGCGGTCTCAAGGTTGCGCTTACTCTTGGCGAAGGCGGGCGGGTCGAGCACGATGGTGTCGTACTGCTTTCCGGAAGAAGAGTAGTCCTTCAGCAGATCGAAGGCGTTGCCCTCAATCCACTCGATCTCTTTTCCGATCGCCTTGGCATTGGCGTGCAGGTTCTCGTCAGCCACTTCGAGAGCCGCTCGCGAGATGTCGACGCCGGTAACTGCAGAAACTTTCTTTGAGGCGGCCAAGTGGAGCGCGAAACCGCCTTGGTAGGTGCAAACGTCGAGAGCTTCACCATGGGCGTAAGCGGCGGCTGCGGCATAGTTCTCGCGCTGGTCTAGAAAGCCGCCGGTCTTCTGTCCGGCCACTCCGTCGAACTGGAACCGAAGCCCGTTCATCTCGTAAGTTGTGGAGGTCTTCGCACCGGCGAGCAGCCCGCTTTCCTTGGGAGACAGCTCTTCGAGCTGGCGGATGTGGGCGTCGACTCGCTCCACGATGTGAGGAGCTTCGGGAACTTCCGTTTGCAGCGACTCGACGATGGCTTGGCGGATATCAGCGCGGTCCATGGCCTGAGTGAGCAACTGCACGCTGATGACGTCGTTGTAGCGATCGGCGATAAGGCCGGGAAGCTGGTCGGCTTCGCTGAAAACGAGCCGATACGCATTGGTCGCGGTGACCAGCTTCTTTCGGTAAGTGACAGCGGCCGCGATGCGCTCGCGGACCAACGCGGGAACGTCTGCGACCGGCTCATTGGATACGAGTCGCACAGCGATTTGCGAAGCGCTGCTATAAAGCGCGCTGCCGAGAAAGCGGCCACGATCGTCGGCGACCGCCACCAGAGCACCTGGCGCGGCACCCGCGTCTACGCGGGTGATGTCGGATTTGTAGACCCAGGGGTGCCCAGCAACGAGGCGCAGCGCGCCTTTGCGGCTGACGACGACTTGCGGCACATTGGACGGGGGCTTCAAGGCAGGGGTGATTGTAACGAAAGGAAGCTAAGCGGGAATTCAGTGAGCGGCGGTCTCGGCCTCGGTGTGCTCGGGTACTTGTTCTT
The DNA here is from genome assembly GCA_963711965.1 of uncultured Acidobacteriota bacterium. Taxonomy (GTDB): domain Bacteria; phylum Acidobacteriota; class Terriglobia; order Terriglobales; family Acidobacteriaceae; genus CAVQGF01. Next base: position 5,687 of record CAVQGF010000064.1, read on the forward strand.
CCTCGGCAACTGCCTTCTTCTTCTTTTTCTTTTCCGGCGGTGGAGGCGGCTCGTGCGCAGGATCGTAGTACAGGATGCGCGAGCACGCGTCGCAGGTCTGCACATCATCGCCCATCTTGAGTTCGTTATATTTCTGCGGGCGAAGCATCACGTTGCACGCAGAGCATTTTTGGTCGCGCGCCTCAGAGAGTGCTGGACGGCGGGCGCGGATGACGCGGTCGTAATGAGCGAGCATGCTCTCGGAGACGTCGCTCCGCAAATCTTTGCGCTTGGCATTCCATTCCGATAGCGCTTGCTCATCTTTCGCGGTCAGTGCTTTGGCTTCCGACTTTTCGCGCTCCACGTCGGCGGACTGCTCTTTCAGAGCTGCTTCAGCGGCCTTGACGGCTTTCTCCTGAGCTTCGGTGCCTTCCATTAATTCCAGGATCTTGTCTTCGGCGGCGCGGATATCCTGCTCAGCGAAGGAGATCTCGTGCATCAGGGCTCTGTACTGCTCGTTGGTCTTAACGTCGAGCGACTGCGCTTTGTATTTGGAGATCTTTTCCTGATGAGACTTGATGTCAGACTCGAGATTCCGGCGAGCGGTCTCGTTTCCTTTGATGGCATTCTTGGTGTGCTCGACTGCGGCGTTGGCCCCCGCTAGCTTGGTTTCGATCTCGGCGACTCGCTTGGGGAGCGCCGCAACTTCCTCGGTAAGACGAGCGATCTCGCGGTCAACATCTTGTAAAGAGAGGAGCTTTTCGAGGTCAGGATGCATAAGAGTCGCTGGAAAAGGGTCTACGGCGATTGTACAGGAAGTGCGCCAAAGCCGCTCCAGCTAAGCATTTCGCCCGATTGAGCGTGGCGGAATCTCTGCCTAGGATGAAGGTATGTTCCTGGAATTCACAAGACTGGCGATCGGACTGTTCATTGCCATCTTCCACTGCAAGATCGCCGACTTCATTTTCCGCCACGAAGAAGTCTTCGCCGCTAGCGCCCAGCAACGTGGTCTGCCATTGCCTATGCCTCCAAAGGCGGAGACGCTGCGCACCATCTATTTCTTTATCGGCGTGATCGTGGTGCTGCTGGAGCTTGCGCGTATCTGGTCCAACGTTTAACGCCATTCGTCCCAGCACTCTGACCGCGGCGCTTTCCATCGTGTAGACTTTTGCTCCTGCCGTTGAGGAGCAATTTTTGCGTCTTCGATCCCTATTCCTTTTACTTTCCGCTCTGACCGCCGTCGCGCAAAATACTGCGCCGAAGCCGCTGACCATCGAGAACATCTTCGCCGAGGGAGGCATCACAGGACGTACTCCCGAGGACGTGCACTGGTCGCCGGATGGTGCGCGTCTGACCTACATTCTCCGCAACGATGCGGGAGATCGCGCCGAGATGTATTCCATCAATACGGTGACAGGGAAACCCGGTGTCTTGATCCCGGCGGAGAAGATGAACCTGCTGGCACCCTCGGACCTGAAAATAAAAAATGAGCGCGAGCGTGAGCGCCGCACCCGCTACAAGGTTGCGCACTATCACTGGGCACCGGACGGCGAAGATATTTTGTTCGACGCGCAAGGGCAGTTGTGGCTCTACTCGCTCAAACAACGAGTGGGAGTGCAGATCTCGACATCCGGCGACCCGAGCCTTGACCCTAAGTTTTCGCCCGATGGAAGCCGCGTCGCATTCATCCGCAAACATAACCTGATGATCCACAACATGGGTGAAAGGGCAGAAGTCCCTTTGACCCGCGACACGGACGACAACGTGCTCAATGGCGAAGTGGACTGGGTGTACCAGGAGGAGCTCGATGTCCGCAGCAACTACTTCTGGTCGCCGGACAGCAAGCAGATCGTTTATCTGCAGATGAATGAGACGCCGGTCCCGACTTATCCGATCATCGATTACTTACCGACGCATCCCACGGTTGAGCGCGAGAAATATCCGAAAGCTGGAGACCCGAATCCGGTGGTGCGGCTGGGAGTGGTGAAGGCGAATGGAGGCAAGACTTCATGGATCACCTTGCCGATACAGCGCCTTGAGCCTGATGCTACCGGGAAGCGGCCGCGCGAAGCCAAAGACTTTTATATTCCTCGCTTCGGCTGGGTGAAGAACGGGATCGTATGGGCTGAAGTCCTGAGCCGTCTGCAGGACCAGCTTGATCTTTATTTCATCGACACGTCCTCGGGGCGCTCGCAGCTGATGCTCTCGGAGAAGAGCCCGAATTGGGTACCGGTGAACGACGACTTTAGCGTTCTTGAATCCGGCGACAAGTTCGTGTGGTCGAGTTGGCGTGATGGTCACAACCACATCTATCTTTATGATTTTGACCCCAAGCAGCCGCTGTCGCAACCCGCCCGCCTGGAGCGCCAGCTAACGCACGGCGATTTCGAAGTGATGGGCGTGGAAGACGTAAAGCAAGACACCGTGTACTTCACGGCGAACGAAGGCGACCTGCGGCAAAAGAATCTTTATGCCGTCAAGCTCGATGGAAGCGGCATGAAGCGCATCTCGCAGGAGCCGGGGACGCACAAGGTGTCGTTCTCGGGAAAGTCGGACTGGTATGTTGACGATTTTTCCGGAGCGATGACACCGCCAAGGTTGTCGTTGTGCCGACCGGGGGCAAGTTGCGCATTGTTCTGGAATTCGCGTGCGATCGACGAGTATGGGTTGGTGCATCCTAAGGCGGTGACGTTCAAAGCGGAAAATGGAACTGCGCTGTTTGGAACTCTGCTGATCCCGCCGCAAGCGACCGCCGAGAAGAAGGCGCCTTTGGTCAACAATCCCTACGGCGGACCCGGGGCGCAGAGTGTTGTAGACGAGTGGGGCGGCACAAGTTTCCTTTTTGACCAGGTCCTGGTGCGCGCCGGTATCGCGGTGCTGCATGTGGACAATCGCGGCATGGCGGGACGCGGCCAGAAGTTCGCAGCGGCGATCCGGCACAACTTCGGCGATCTCGAGATCAAGGACCAACTTACGGCGGTGGATCAGTCGCTGGAGACGAATCCGCAACTCGATGGTTCACGGCTGGGGTGGTGGGGTTGGAGTTACGGCGGGTTCATGACGCTGATGGCGACCACGCACTCGCCCCGTTTCCGCGGCAGCGTCGCGGTGGCGCCGGTGACGGATTGGCGGAATTACGATTCCATCTATACCGAGCGCTACATGGGATTGCCGCAGGACAACAGCGAGTCCTATAAGAAGAGTTCGCCCGTGAACTATGCGGGGACGCTGCATTCGCATCTACTGATCGCGCATGGAACAGGCGACGACAACGTGCATCTGCAAAACACGATCCAGATGACGCAGGCGTTCATCGACGCGGGTCAGCAATATGAATTGGTGCTTTATCCGCGCAAACTGCACAGCATTTCCGGGGCGACGGCGCGCACGCACCTGTACACCCGCATCCTTGAACACTTCAAGCGCGAGCTGCTGGGCGCGGCGGAGTGACGTCCCCGATGCGGCTGGGCGCTTTTGATCTCACCATCGTCAGCGATGGAACGTATTATCTCGACGGCGGCAATTTCTTCGGCATCGTCCCCAAAGCTCTCTGGCAGAAGCGTGCCCAGCCTGACGAGTTGAACCGGCTGGTAGTCGGACTCAACTCAGTGCTGGTGCGCGCGCGCGAAAAGACCGTCCTCATCGAGACCGGTATAGGCAACAAACTAAGCGAAAAGATGGCGCGAAATTTTTCTCCGCAGGCGAAGCTGCTGGAAAACCTGCGCGCGGCGGGGTGCGAGCCGGGGGATGTGGACATCGTCATCAACTCGCATCTTCACTTTGACCATTGCGGTTGGAACACAGTGCGCGATGCCGGCAAAGTCGTGCCGACGTTTCCGAAGGCGACGTATTACGCACCGCGGGGCGAGTGGGAAGTTGCCAAGTTGCAGCGCGAGCGCGACGCGGTAAGCTACATCAGCGAGAACTACGATCCGCTGATCAGCTCAGGGCAGATGGAACTGCTGGATGGAGGAGAGACGATCCTGCCCGGGGTCTCGGTCGAGACCTTTCCCGGGCACACCCGCTCGATGATGGCGATCCATCTTGAGAGTGATGGCAAGCGCGCGTGTTACATCTCAGACCTGATTCCGACTACGAACCATCTCGATCTAACCTGGGGAATGGCGTTCGATCTGTTTCCGCTGGAGACCATCGAGAACAAAAAACGGTTCTACGCGCGAGCTATTCCGGGAAAATGGCTGGTGATCTTCACGCACGACGCCAAAACTCCAGCGGCGTATGTGGAGAGAACGCCCGAGGGGCGTCTCGCTGCGGTTCCTGCTGAGATCTAGTGGCGGAAGTGGCGAACTCCGGTGAAGACCATCGCCAAGCCGAGGCGATCGGCGGCGTCGATGATTTCCTGGTCCTTCACTGAGCCCCCCGGCTGAATGATAGCGGTCGCGCCAGCCTTGGCGATCTCTTCAACGCCGTCGGGAAAAGGGAAGAATGCGTCTGAGGCGGCGACTGTGCCCTTGAGCGGCAGCACCGCTTTCATGGCGCCGATCTTGGTGGAATCCACGCGGCTCATCTGCCCCGCGCCCACGCCAACCGATTGACCTTCGCGCGCGTAAAGAATGGCGTTCGACTTCACGTGCTTGCAGACCTTCCAGGCGAAAAGCATGGCGCGCATCTCTTCTTCGCTGGGTTGGCGTTTGCTCACGACCTTCAGATCGGCCGAGGTGAGCGGACGCGAGTCGACATCCTGCACCAGCATGCCACCGGAAACGTGCTTCATCACCCATTTGTCGTCTGATTTCGCCACTTCGACCAGGCGAAGGTTCTTCTTCCCAGAAAATTTCTCGCGTGCCGCTGCGTCGAACGCGGGCGCCGCGATCACTTCCACGAATAGCTTCGCCATCTCCTCTGCGGTCGGACCATCGATCGGACGGTTCACTCCGATGACGCCACCGAAGGCGGAAACTGGATCGGCTTCGAGCGCCTTCTTAAATGCCTCCACGATATTTTTGCCAGTGGCGGTGCCGCAAGGATTGGTGTGCTTGATGATGGCGCACACCGGCTCCTCGAACTCCTGCGCCAGGTCCCAGGCCGCCTGCATGTCAACGATGTTGTTGAACGAAAGTTCTTTGCCCTGCAACTGCTTTCCGTTGGCGACGCCGCGGCCGGAGCCGTCGGAGTACATCGCCGACTTCTGGTGCGGGTTCTCGCCGTACCGCAGATCCATGACTTTCCGAGAGAGATGCGGAGCGCGTCGGGAAGCTGGATCGGCTTGCGGAGCCGACCATTCGGCGAAAGGTGCGGCAAAGTCGACGCAATTGCGGAATCGTAGGCGGCGGTGGTGGCAAAAGCTTTTTGCGCGAGCCGCCACTTGGTCTCGAGCGAAAGCTCGCCGCCGGATTTCTTCATTTCCTCGGCGATGGCAGCGTAATCCGAGGGCGAAGTCACGATCGGCGACATCATGAAAATTTTTGGCTGCAGACCGCACCATCGAGGGTCCACCAATATCGATGTTCTCGATGATCTCCTCGAAGTTCACGCCCGGCTTGGCGGCGGTCTTCTCGAAGGCGTAAAGATTGACCACCACCATGTCGATGGGCGGAATGCCATGCTCCTCGACCGCGGCGCGATGTCCGGCGATCGTCGCGCCGGTGCAGGATGCCACCGTGTACTTTGGGATGAAGAGTTTTCACGCGGCCATCGAGCATTTCAGGAAAGCCGGTGAGGTCGGAGATGTCGCGCACGTGATACCTTGCTCGCGCAGCATTTTCGCGGTGCCGCCGGTCGAGACGAGTTCCACTCCCATGGCGGAAAGTGCGCGCGCGAAATCAACCAGGCCGGTTTTGTCGGTGACGCTGAGAATGGCTCGTGTGATCTTCGACATGACTGCGGTTCGTGACCTCTTCCTTACCCGCCACGGCGGGCAAGCAAACATAAAGGATGTTCAGAACTGACTGCGGGAAAATACGATTATATAAGGTAGAGCGGCTTCAAACTTTGGCTTTAGCTTTCAGGCGCACCTGGCCGTTTTCGGTCTCGACCGAATACTCGACGGCGTGGCATCCATAATCTTTGCGGATCTGGTCGGTCTTCTTCTTGACGAAGGCTTTGAAGGAATCGACGCTGCCGGCGGGCGCCTTCTCTCCAAGTTTTGCCTTGGCTGCCGCCATGGCGTCGAAAAGTGCCTTCACCTGCTCGTGCTCGGCGTCGACATTCGAAAAATTCGCGGTGTAGGGCTTGTGCTCTGCGATCTGGCCGCCGCCTCCGCTCAACGCCTCGGCTGCTTCCTTCTCTTCTTCCACTCGCATGCCCTGGATGGCGAGAACCTTGTCCTGAGGCCGGCGGTATCCTTCTTCTTTGATCTTAAGTTTCTGACGCCACAGGTCGCTGAAGATGGCGTATTTTTGAGCGATGCTGTTGTACCTGAAGCGCTGCGCAAAGTTCATTTTGGCGCTATCGGAATACTTCTTGAGCAGGCTCTGGACACGCCATTCGGTGTCTGCCGGGGGCTTCTTGGAACCGCCGCCAAAGTACACGTCGTACTCGATCTTGAGACGACGGATGTTTTCGTCAAGGATGTTCAGTTCCTCATCGACGGTCACGCGCAGCTCCTGGCAAAATAGGTGGGGGACTGGAATATAGCATAAAAAATAGGGGCAAAAACCGGCTGGTTACGAAAGTCTGACGCAAGCTGACATCCCGTGCGTGGGTTGCATCTAAAAACTGCGTGAACAAGAAAACCAGGATCGTGATCGCCGATGACCACGCTGTTCTGCGGGAATCCCTCGCGGCGCTGCTCGAGTCGCAGACCGACTTTTACGTACAGGGAAAAGCCAAAGACGGCGAAGAAGCCGTGGCGCTGGTGAACAAATATCACCCCGACGTTTTGGTGCTCGACCTGTTCATGCCGAACAGCGATGGATTCGAAGTGCTCGCCATGCTGGAGCGCAACGGCAACCATGTGTCTTCCGTTGTGCTGACGGGCTCGGAAAACCAGACCGATTACGTGCAAGTGGTGCGGCTGGGCGCACGCGGACTGGTGTTGAAAGGCGATGATCCGGAGCGACTGTTCACGGCGATACGCGCCGTCGCTGCCGGCGAGATCGCGTTCGACGATGAGATCGCGCAACAAGTGCTGGGCGCGATGGCAAAGAAGCAGCCCGGTGAACAACATCAGCAGCCGGCATCGATCAATCGACTCTCGCAACGCGAGCAGCGAGATATCTTCTCTAGTAGCACGCGGGATGAAGAACCGCGACATCGCCGCTCAACTCAGCATCAGCGAAAACACGGTGAAACGGCACCTGCAGAGCATTTTCGCAAAACCGGCTCGCGCGACCGCCTGGAGTTGGCTGTCTGGCGTTGAGCGAGCTCTCGAACGCTGCCGCCTGATCACTTCTTCTTCGCGATGGCGGGCAAGCATGCCGCGCGCCAGCCGCGCCGTGATCGCGTCACCATCGGCTGACCTGAGCCGGATCTTTCAGCAAAACTCCATTCGCATCAAAGACCAGCGCATAACCACGCTCCAAAACCTTCAAAGGCGAAAGCTGCTCGAGGCTGGCGGCGGATTGCTCCAACTTCGCCCGCCGCTGCGCGATAAGATGCCGCATCGCCGCGGCGAGCCCTGCTGACGCGCATCTGCCTCTCGGCGCAATCCGGAAAAGATCCGCCGCAGATCGAAATGCCGCAACCGTGCCCCAGCCACGTCCAGCCGCTGCCGTGCTCGCGTTCAACGAGCGCTCGTATCCGGCGGCAAGTCTGTAGGTGAGATCGTCAGCACGCTGCTGGCGGCGGGCGATGGCATCGCCATGCGAGCGAACACCTGATGCTGCGTCATCTCGGACGAATGTTTTTTGCGCGACCAGAACGCGGTATCGGGCAGCCCGGCCAAGCCGCTGGCGCAAGCTCGCGATCTGCTCATCCAGACTGTGCTTCGACTGGATCACGATCTCAGCCGCGGCCGACGGCGTGGGCGCGCGCAGGTCGGCGACGAAATCAGCGATGGTGAAATCGGTCTCGTGCCCGACAGCCGAGATCACCGGAATCTCCGATCCGGCGATCACGCGGCGAGTCCTTCGTCGTTGAACGCGGCCAAGTCTTCGAGCGAGCCCCCGCCGCGCGCGACGATGATCACGTCTACGGCAGTTTCTTTTTCGGGTCCGATTAAAGAATCGATCCCGCCGGCAACTTCCGATGCCGCGGCGTCGCCCTGCACCTGCGCCGGATAGATCAGCACGCCAACATTCTCGTGCCGCCTGCGCAGAATGTTCAGGATGTCCTGGATCGCTGCGCCGCGGGGCGATGTCACAACGCCGATACGCCGCGGCAGCAGCGGCAGCGGCTTCTTGCGCTCCTGATCGAAGAGTCCTTCGCCTGCAAGTTTCGCCTTCAGTTGCTCGAATGCGACCTGCAGAGCGCCGGCGCCCTGTGGCTCCAGGTACTCGGCCATGAGCTGCAATTCGCCGCGCTGCTCATAGAGAGCTCACGCGGCCGCGCGCAACCACCTGCATCCCGTTCTCCGGACGGAAGCGCAGTAGCTGTGCCTTCAGGCGGAACATGACGACGCGCACCTGCGCCGCGTCATCCTTCAGGGTGAAATAGAGATGGCCCGAGTCCGCAGGTTAAAGTTGGAGATCTCGCCCTGCAGCCACACGTCGCCGAAGCTCTGCTCGAGGTGAGTGCGCAAAGTAGTCATCAGCTCGCGCGGCGACCATACTTTCCTTGCCACCGGCTGCGCGACAAAGCTGAACCCGAGCTGGTCCTGCTCCTCTGCCATGGGGCAAGTCTAATTTATCCGCGAAAGCGGCCGATCAAGTACAAGATGAGGGAAAGTACGATGCTGACGACTATAGAAGTTGCGATAGGAAAATAGACGACAGTGTTCTTGCCGCGCCAGGTAATGTCGCCGGGCAAGCCGCCCAAGCGGCAGGTTCCAACGGCCGGCGAGCAGCAGCGCCAAGCCGACGGCCGCTATCACAACCCCCATGACGACGAGCGCTCGCCCTAAGCCGGCCATAAGTCTTTAGATTCGCGGTGATTGTAGGCGGCAGGCCTGCGACAAGAAAAAAGGCGCGGCATCAAGCGCCGCGCCCGGAGAGAGCTTTTGGGATCAGAGCTCGGAATCAGAGTCGAAATTCCAATCCATCTTGAATTCGCGGTGCATCTTTTGCAATTCTTCGTTCGCTTTCTTCAGCTCGTTCGCGTGTTTCTTCATTTCTTGCCTTGCCTGCCGTTGCGCGTTGCGGGCGGCCTCGTGGATCTGTTCGCTTGGTCTGCATTCAGGTGCGCCACCACGCGAGTCTGCGAATCCCAGTCCTCCGACTCATCGCCAAAAGGAGGCACTTCGAAGCTGGAATCGTCTTTCGGCTCCGGCATGATGATGGAGATGTTCAGTTCTTTTTTATCGCGAATGATCCCCACATTGACTTTGCCTCGGCGGTGATTGCGCAGCGCTGACTTCCAATCGCCGCGGTCAGCGATGCGCTCATTCTCGACCTTACGATCACGTCGCCAGCTTTCAGGCCTGCAGCTTCCGCTGCGCTGCCCTTTTCGACGAGCGACCAGAACTCCTTCACCGTTGTGCGCGCCGAAGAAATCACCCAGCTGCGGCGTGAGGTTCTCGACCACCACTCCTGAACGCGAGCCGCTGGTCTGGACCATCACATCGACGGCGGGGAAATCGAAATCTGGGATCACCGGCCGGGGAATCATGATCTTATGTGCGCCGCCATGCGCATGGCCTGGGCATTTGTCGGCCAGCTGAACTTTGAAGAGCATGGGCTTGCCATCGCGGCTGACCGCGAAAGAGTTGCGGTGCGTCCCGGCGGAATCTCGCGGATCATGCGGCGCAGGTGTTCAACGCCTTCTACTTTGGTGCCGTTGAACTCGAGGATGACGTCGTGTTCTTTCAGCCCGGCTTTGCCTGCGGGAGCGTCCTGGTCGACGGTCAGAACCTCGACACCCCGCTCTTCTTTCAACTTAAGAGGGCCAACCGTTGCGGCGTGACATCTTGCGTATCAATACCGAGATAAGATGTTCCGCCTTCGAATCCGCCAAAGCCGCTGAAGGGCTCCGGAGGCCGGGGGGGTTCCGGCTTCATTCCACCAGCGGGCGGCGTTGGGGGCACGGGCATCGCAGCCGGAGCCGGCGGTTCAGGCGGCGCCGGACGGCGAGATGCGGAGGTAGTTGCGCTCCCAGGAACAGAGCCGCAACAAGCACCACTCCACAAACTGATACAAGCCTTGTGCGATCCATAGAATGCACTCCTACTTCTTTACGATCTGGATGCTTCCCGTGTTGGTATTGAGCTTGAGGACTGGCCCTCCGCCGTTGATGGCGCCGTTCGCAGAATTTCGTGCAGGCCGAACTCGCTGTCAGACTTGATCTTCAGCTCGGGGAAGTCAGTCTGGATACTGCGCTCCTGCCCGGCATCTACCGATGCTTGTACCGTGAGCTCAATCCTTGCGGAATCAGCACGCGAATGTTGCCGACAGAGGTCTCAATGCGCGACTCTGACCTTTCGTCCCGGCTTGTCCCATGAACTCGGCCGTGATGCTACCGGCACCCGAGCTGGCGCTAACCCCGCCCCAGAGTCCGCTGAGCTGGATGTTGCCGCCACCGGTTTCGGCTCGAACGTCGCCTTTGGCGGACGCCAAGCGGATGCCACCTCCGCCGGTTTCAACACTGGCTGCACCGCCCACATCGCCAATGTCAAGATCGCCGCCACCGCTTTCGGCGCGTAGCGAGCCACCAGTCTTGTGGATCTGGATGGCGCCGCCGCCGGTCTCGACTTGAGCATTTCGCGAGGCGGAATCGATCCAGATATTTCCCCCGCCGCTTTGCGCGCTCAGCTCGCCGTTGGCCATGCGGACGCGGATGTCGCCGCCGCCGGTCTCGATGCGAAGGTCGCCGCCGATGGTGCCGATATCGATCGTGCCGCCACCGCTGGTAGCGGAAACAGGGCCGTTGATAGCGTCGAGGCGGATGTCTCCGCCGCCGGTCTCGCCATCGACGCGACCATTGATGTTATTGACCGTAAGGCTGCCGCCGCCAGAGCGCGAATAGACCAAGCCGACGCTCTGCGGAGTCACGATCTCGTAGTTCACGGAGAGACGCGGGAGCGACCGGTGTCGCTCATGCACTGCCCTTTAATGAGGGCGGTCTCGCCGAAATTGGCTGCGCTGACGCGAAATTTTTCGAATTCGCGCCTCGCCTGCTGCTCATTGCCTGCAACTACGCGCTTGCGGATGACATAGGTAACGTTGGACTGTCCTGCGCCCTGAACCTTGACTGGTCCGGCGTCGGCAAGAACTTTAAGATTGCGCGCCGAGCTGATGGAGCCGCTGGTCTCTTCGACCCAGTAGCGGCCGTCCTGAAAAACTTTGCTCTCCTGCGCGTGCGCCAGCGATGCCAGCGCTAATGCGATGAGAACGGTTGCGAGTTTGCGTAAATGCTTCACTTATTTTTTAACTTCCTTCACTTGCCTGCTCGAGCAGCCCCAGCTGCTCACAAATGTTGGACGTACTTATTGCAATTGTGGAAGCGAGCCCAGCATGCGCTCCGATTCCAGCTTGATGTACGAGTTCTTGTCCGTGCGCGCCAGTTCTTCCAGAGTGATGCGGACGCTGGAGTCGGCCTTCACGGGCTGCAGCACGCGCAGCGCTTCGGACCGCACGCCGCTGTTGGCATCGTGCATCAGGGCTTCGAGCACGGCATCGCGGACGCGCGTATCGGTCTTGATGACGCCCTTCAGTCCTTCCAGTGCCTTCAGCCGCACACCGGGGTTCTTGTCATATCGCAGAGCGCTCATCAGAACCTCGCGCACGTTGTTCTCGTCACTCTTCTGCGAGAGCAGGTTCACCGAATCGATGCGCACACCGGAGTTCGTCTGGTTACGCGAGGCCAGCAGCAACAGCTGCTGAATGCGGGGATCGTTGATGTCGCCCTTGGCAATGGTAGGAACCAGCTTGTCGTACGTGATCTCAACATTGTTGGAGCCATCGACCGGAGAGATGGAATGAATGCCGGCGATATTCGCTTCATTATTCTCGCGGGGAGTAACGTCATGAGAGATCGCACCGCCGCCCGTCCGCCTGAATTGTTCCCGAGATCTGCCAAGCGGTCAGCGTGCCCGCCGCGAAGCCGAGGATCAAGATGGCCGAAGCTAAAGCGGGGGAGAAACGCATCTGCCGCAGCCACTCGGCTGGGATCGACGATCCACTTGCGCCACTGCGATTGCTCGGCCGTCTCAAGAGCTTCACTCAAGCGCATACGCGAGGCAGCCAGAAAATTCGGCGAGACCTCAAGCTGCGGACGCGACGACATCTCCTGATGGAAGCCGCGCGCAGCGGTGATCTCCTGCGCGCAGGCCGGGCAGTGCTCGGCGTGCTGCTCCATCTCGATACGCGAGTCGTCAGCCAATTCGTCGTAGACGTAAAGGATGACGTTTTCTTTTACCCATTCACAATTCATACGTTCACCTTGCTTGCAGCCTTCATCTCATTTCGCTCAGCCGCGCCCGCAATTTCTGCGTGGCACGGAAGAGCGTGTTCTTCGCGGTCTCTTCGGTGGTGTTCAACATCTCGCCGATGGTCCGCAGCTTCAATCCCTGGTAATGCTTCAACTCAAAAACCAATCTTTCGCGCGGCGTGAGCTTGCTCAATGCGCCGTTGATCTTGCCGCCGAGTTCGCGACGCATCAGGTCGTGCTCAGGGTTGGCATGCGCGCGCGTGTCCGGCGCCTGATCGATCAGGCTGTACTCGTTGCCCTCGGAATCGGTGAGCACGGGCGCATCTTCTTTGCGGACACCCTTCTTGCGAAGGTGGTCGAAGCAAAGGTTGGTGACGATGCGGTAGATCCAGGTATAGAACGAGCACTCAAAACGGAAGCTGCCCAGGTTCTTGTAGGCCTTCAGAAAGGCGTCCTGATAAACGTCCTGTGCGTCGGATTCAGAACCGGTGAGGCGGAGCGCGAGCCGCAAAACACTTTGGTCGTAGTGGCGGACGAGTTCTTCGAACGCGGCGCGATTGCCACGTTGAGCCTCTCGGATCAGAGCGTTATCGTCCACGCGACTAAGAGCCTGGGTGAAGGGTTTTCCCGAACGTTACCGGGTAATTTGTGCGACTGCCCGCGCCCATCCTAACACTCAATATGGATTCGGCCGGCATCTTGGGTTCCTGTACATATCCTTCTGCTGCAAGGGAATAGACGAGACTGCTAGGGTTTCGTAAGCGGCCAAATTGGATGATTTTTGGGACGGGATGAAGCTAGATTGGGGCAAAATCCGCTGCTCAGGGACGAAATGCATCGGAAGGGTGTCAGAGAGCGGCTGGCCTCGACGGACGGCGTAAGTGCTTGCAGAACTTTATTTTAGAAGTGTTTTGAGCTGGGTTTTGACTCCGCTTGCCCGACCACCCATCGCCCTGGACCGTACGCCCATATCATCAGCAGCCCACCCATAATGCCCAAGTTTTTCAGAAAGGCAGTCTGATTCGCGCCAGCGCTCATGCCCGAGAGCGCCCAAAAATTGTGCAAGGTCACGGAGACAATACCGAGGTAAACGAACATCACCACCGCCGCGATACGCGCCTGATAGCCCGAAAGCAGGGCAAGCACACCCAACACTTCGATCACCAGCGCAGCGCCTAGTAGAGGAGGTATGAGCCGCATTCCGTGTGCCGCCATGTATTCTGCCTGTCCAGCCCATCCGGTGATCTTGCCAAAAGCGCCCTGCACAAAGATGGCGCAGATCAATAGACGTGCTGCAAATGGAGCCAGGCCAGTGCTGAGGGCGTCGCTTCTCACCGGGTGAACCTCCTTTGGGTAGAGACGAGCCAGTGAGGCCCTCGTGAGCATCTAGCATTTACAATAGAACCAAGATGGCATCCGGCTCGCAGCTCATACAGATCGAAGTGGCGCCTCCGCGGCGCGGTCCTAAGCCCGAATGGCTGAAGGCGCGCGCGCCCATGGGCGACAACTACCATGATCTGAAGAAGCTGGCGCGCACCCTCGACCTGCATACGGTGTGTGAGTCGGCGCAGTGTCCCAATATCGGCGAGTGCTGGAACCATAAGACCGCCACCTTCATGCTGCTGGGCAATCTGTGCACGCGGCGTTGCGGATTTTGTGCGGTCCCCAAGGGGAGCCCGAGCCGATCGATATCGACGAGCCGCGCCGGGTGGCGGAAGCGGTTGCCAAACTGGGATTGAAGTTCGCCGTCGTGACCAGCGTGAACCGCGATGACGACAATCTTGGCGGGGCACGCGTCTTCGCCGAGACCATCCGCGAGATCAAAGCGCGCGTTCCCGATTGCAGGTGGAAGTGCTGATCCCGGATTTTCAGGGCATCGAAGAATGTTGCAGATCGTGCTCGACGCTAAGCCGAAAGTCTTGAACCACAACACGGAAACCGTGCCGCGTCTCTATCGCGCCGTTCGTTCCGGCGCGCGCTACGAGCGCACGCTGCGACTACTGGAAAACGTGAAGAAGTTCTCTCCAGGCATGGTCAGAAAGACCGGAGTGATGGTGGGCATCGGAGAGACGACCGAAGAGCTGCTTGAGGTCTTCCGCGATCTGGCCGAGCGCAAGAGTGGACATCCTGACCATCGGGCAATATTTGCGTCCCTCGAAAGACCATCTGCCGATGACGCGCTACTACACGCCCGACGAATTCCGATGCTCAAGGATGAAGCCATGAAGATGGGCTTCCGCCATGTGGAGTCGGGCGCGTTGGTGCGCTCCAGCTATCACGCGCACGAGCAGGCCGAGTCAGTCACTCGCTAATCTCTCAGATGATCTCCATACGCCCCGCAACTTCGAACGACGCGTCTCTCATTGTGCAGTTCGTGCGCGACCTCGCAGAATATGAGCGCGATCCCAAGGCGGCGGTCGCGACGGAAGAAGATTTTTTGCGTGATGGCTTCGACGCTGATCCAAAGTTCAAGGTTGTTTTTGCGGAATGGGATGGCAAGCCAGCCGGCTTTGCTCTCTTCTTCTATAACTACTCGACTTGGCAGGGGCGTCCGGGACTGTATCTCGAAGATCTGTTCGTGAAACCTGAGTTGCGCGGCAAAGGAATCGGGAAGGCACTGTTGCTGCATCTGGCGAAGATCGCGGTGGAGAACAACTGCGGACGCTACCAGTGGCAGGTGCTCGACTGGAATGAGACCGCCATCAAGTTCTACGAATCACTGGGCGCGGAGATGATGAAAGAGTGGCTCACCATGCGAGTGGATGGCGAGGCGCTCAAGAAGCTCGCGAGAATGGCGAAGGCATGAGCGGGCGCATCAAGGTCATCGGAGCGGGACTGGCCGGTTCGGAAGCGGCGTGGCAGTGCGCACGTCGCGGCGCGGAAGTCGAGCTTTACGAGATGCGTCCGGTGCGGCAAACACCGGCACATCAAACGCAGGATTTCGCCGAGCTGGTCTGCTCGAATTCGTTGAAATCCACTTCCATCAATACAGCGCCATGGCTGTTGAAGGAAGAGATGCGACGTGCGGGATCTTTACTGCTGGAACTGGCGCAGGAGTGTTCGGTTCCTGCGGGACATGCGCTGGCCGTCGATCGCGCGAAGTTCTCAGCGCGAGTGACTGAGGTCATCTCCCGCGAGCCGCTGATCCACGTGAAGCGCGAAGAGGTCACCAGCATCGACGAAGATGGCGTGCCGACGATCATTGCGACTGGGCCTCTGACTTCCGATGCTCTATCAGCCGAAATTGCTCGGCTTTCCGGCAGCGAACATCTTTATTTCTACGATTCGATCTCTCCCATCGTCGATGCGAGCTCGATCGACATGTCGCGCGTGTACATGGCCGCGCGTTACGACAAGGGAACAGCTGACTACATCAATTGCCCATTTACGAAAGAAGAGTACGAGAGGTTTCTCGACGCGCTGATCGTGGCGGAATCGGTGGAAACGAAAGAGTGGGAAAAGCTGAATTACTTTGAAGGCTGCCTGCCCATCGAAGAGATCGCGCGACGCGGACGCGAGACGCTGCGCTTTGGTCCGATGAAGCCGGTTGGGCTACGCGACCCGCGCACCGGGCGTCCACCGTACGCGGTGGTGCAATTGCGACAGGAAAATCAGCGCGCCGATTCCTATAATATCGTCGGATTCCAGAACCACATGAAGTTTGGCGACCAGGCCCGCGTGCTGCGGCTTATCCCGGGGCTGGAAAATGCGAGCTTCCTGCGCTTCGGTCAAATCCATCGCAATACCTACATCAATGCGCCGACGTCTGCTGCGCGAGACGCTGCAGGTGAAGACGCATCGAAGCGTCATTTTTGCCGGACAGATCTGCGGTGTGGAAGGGTACGTGGAGTCGATCGCGATGGGATTGCTGGCCGGGCAAGTCGCTGCGGCCTTGGAAGCAGGGGCAGAGATCGCCGAACCACCGCGCGAATCGGCCTTTGGCTCACTGACTCGTTACTTGGCGCACGCGGAAGCGAAAAATTTTCAGCCGGCAAATATCACCTTCGATCTGCTGCCGGCGCTCGAGCATCGCGTCCGCGATAAGCAGGCGCGGCATCGCTTGCAGTGCGAGCGGGCGCTAGTGGCATTCGATAGCTGGCTGGCGGGGATCGGCGTCGGGGCCGCCGTTCATTGCTTAGATTGACCTGCTAGTCGCACCGCATTATTGTGGTCTCTTCCAATGTCATTTCCATCGCAATCGCCAGTCGACGCATTTACTCCGGCAATCCGGCGCACAGGAGCGTTATTGTTCAAACCTTTTCGCTGGAGTTTCTACTGGCGGATGGCGGTGGTTGCATTCTTCTGCGGTGAACTGGGAGGGGGAGGCGCGAATTTCCGGTTTCCGACAAGCTTCCCCACGGACCATGGACGGCAGCGAGGCGGGTCCAACGAATTCCTCAGCGGATTTCCCTGGCATCTGCCGGGATCGTTGAGCATTACGACTTGGATCATGATCGCGGTCGCGGTCGTGCTGTTCTTCTTCGCCTTCATGCTGATCTTTACTTATATCGCGAGCGTTTTCCGCTTCATCCTGTTCGATTCCGTGTTGAGCGGCAACTGTTCCATTCGCGGAAACTGGTCTGGACGACAACGCGCAGGCCGCAAGTATTTTGTGTGGTCGCTGATCGTGATGGCACTGAGCTTTGCGGCGCTGATCATGGTGTTCGGCACTCCGGTGCTCTTTGCGTGGTCTGCGGGAATCTTCGAGCATGCGTCGCAACATGTGTTGTTGCTGGTGCTGGCGGGGATCGTGATGGCCCTGCTGTTCGTGGCGTTTTTGCTCGCAGCGGGGGCGGTGCACATCATCAGCCGCGACATGATGGTGCCGATGCTCGCGCTTGAGGACATTTCGATCGGCGAGGCCTGGCAGCGCGCGCGCCAGATGATCGCCGCTGACCAAGGCGGTTACGCCGGCTACTACGGAATGTGCATCCTGCTGGCGATCGCAGTAGGCATCGTGTTCGGGATCATCGGATTGATCCTGATGGTGATGCTACTGATTCCGGTGGTCGTGGTGGGAATCGCAATCGTAGCTGCGCTGGCTGCGACAGGTTGGAACCCGATCGGGATCGCGATCGCGGTACTGTTGGGGTTTGTGGCTATGGTGGTCCTGGTGTTTGTTTCCGCCTTGGTCTATGTGCCGGCAGTAGTCTTTCGCCAGAACTACGGGATGTACTTTTTCGGAGCGCGCTACCAGCCGCTGATGCCTTACTTGTATGCGCCGCCAGCGCCCATGCCGCCGCCCTTCACTCCGCCACCGGAACCGATCCCGGTTTAATGGCGATCGGGCGCGCGATTCTTGATCCAGATGGGTGAGCCTTCAAAGCCGAAAGCTTTGCGAATCTCGTTCTCGAGAAATCTTTGATAGGAAAAGTGCAGCTTCACAGCGCGATCGGTGAAGATGATGAACGTGGGCGGCGACGTAGCGGCCTGCGTGACATATTTAATACGAACGCGCTTCGACGATGGCACCGAGGCGCGCTCGAAATCCACCTTCTGCATGAAGCGGTTCATCTCGCCGGTGCTAACGCGCTTACGGCGTTCCTGCGCGACGTGTTCGAGCTTCGAAAATAATTCCTTCATCCCTTTTCCCGATGCGGCGGAGACGAAGACGATGGGCGCGTAGTTCAAAAATTTCATCGCGCGGCGGGCCTGCTCCTCGAAGATGCCACGCTCGGCGGGCGGCTTGCCATCGGTGCGCGCGTGCGTGACCAGGTCCCATTTGTTAACGACGATGACAATGGAGCGCCCGCTCTCGTGCGCGTAGCCGGCGATGGTGGCGTCGCTCGAGGTGACGCCCTCGGTCGCGTCGATGACCATGAGCGCGACGTCTGCGGCTTCGAGGTGCTTGCGCGCCATCACCACAGAAAGCTTTTCCGCCATCAAGTGCGTCTTGCCTTTGCGGCGGATGCCGGCGGTATCGATGAAGCGAAATTCCTTGCCGTTACGCTCGACGATCTCGTCCACGGCATCGCGCGTGGTGCCGGCAACGGGTGAGACGATAGCGCGGGAAGTCCCGTGAGCTGATTCAGCAGCGTGGACTTGCCGACGTTAGGCCGGCCGATGATCGCGACCTTGATCTCGCGCTCGGTTTCGTTCTTCCTCTGCTTGATCTTCGGGGACCGGCTGCTGGAGCTGCTGGCAGGCGCGGCTCGCATCGGGAACGAGTCTCAAGAATTGCTTCCAGTAACTCCGCGACGCCGAGGCCGTGTTCGGCAGAGATAGGTTTCAGGTTCTTGATGCCGAGACGGCGAAAATTTTCCGCTTCGGCTTCGAGCTTGGGCGTGTCCACCTTATTCACCGCCAGAAACAGCGGCTTCCCAGAGCGGATCAGCAGGCGAGCTAGTTCGATGTCAGGTGCAGCAAGTTCGCTGCGCCCATCGACGACCATCACGATGGCGGCAGCTTCGTCGAGCGCGACGCTGGCCTGGCGGAAGATCTCTGCGGGGATCAACTCTTTTTCCTCCGGGATGATGCCGCCGGTGTCGACGATGCGCAGCGTTGCGTCCATTCCAGGCGAGGTCGCCGTAGATGCGGTCGCGCGTGATGCCGGGCTCGTCGCCGACGATGGAGCGGCGCGAGCCGACCAGCCGATTGAATAGCGTGGATTTCCCAACATTGGGGCGGCCCACGATGGCGATGAGCGGCGCAGCGGGAGCCTCCGGCGCGAGCGACTTCGAATTGGAATATTGCTGCTGCAAAATATAGATGGGGCTTTCGGCGAGAGTTGCTGTAGCAAGTATTATAGAGACTCCCGCGTGGCTACTCCCTCCCAACCCGTTCAGGGGCAGAAGAACGAGCTTCCCACTCTCTACAATTTCTTTTCGCCGAAGGGAGTGCTGTCGCGCACCCACGAAAACTACGAGTTCCGTCGCGGGCAGCTGCAGATGGCGCAGGCGGTGGAAGAGGCGCTGGCGGAGAAGCGTCATCTGCTGGTGGAAGCAGGTACGGGAACGGGCAAGACTCTCGCCTATCTGATGCCGATCTTGCGTTCGGGCAAGCGGGTGGTCATCTCGACCGGAACGAAAAATTTGCAGGAGCAGTTGTTTCTGAAGGACGTTCCGTTTCTAGAGCGAGCGCTATTTGGCGAGACGGGCCGGCTGAGCGTCTGCTACATGAAGGGGCGGAACAATTATCTCTGCCGCCAAAAGCTGATCGACCTGACCAGCCAGCCCATTTTGAACGGCCTAGAAGAGATCAACCAGTTTCAGGCCATCGCTGATTGGGAGAAGACCACGGCGACCGGTGATCGCTCGGAGATCTGCCGGATTGCCCGAGTCGAGTGCGCTCTGGCCGAAGCTTGATGCCCGCGCCGAGGCGTGCACCGGGCAAAAATGCCAGCAGTTCGATCGCTGCTTCATCACGGAGATGCGCCGCCGCGCGGTGGAGAGCGACGTCATCATCGTGAACCATCATCTTTTCTTCGCGGACCTCGCCATCAAGCAGTTGGCCGATGCCGCACCCGATGCCGGCATCCTGCCGGATTACGGCGCGGTGATCTTCGACGAGGCGCACGAGCTTGAGGAAGTGGCCGGCAGCTACTTCGGGATTTCGGTGAGCAACTTGCGCTTCAACGATCTGGTGCGCGACATCGAAACGGTGCTGAAGATGAAGGGCGGCTTCGGCCCGGGAATCATGTCCGCGACGAAGAGTCTGCGCGAGCGTTCGCAATTTTTCTTCTCGCTGCTGCCGACGGGTGATGGCCGGTTCTCCTTCGACACGCGCCGCGAGTTCCTGGAAGAGAATGGCGACGAGTATCTTGGCCTGGTAAATTCACTCGGTCGCGTGACGGCGGAGCTGGAATCGCTGAATCCGAAGCCGGAAGAAGTCCTCAATTTTTTGCGGCGAGTGGATGAGCTGCAGGTGCAACTTTCATTCGTGATGGAGTCGCAGGACCGCAACACCGTTTACTGGATCGAGCGGCGCGGCGACCGGCAGACAAGAAAATTTTCTGGCAAGGCAAACGTCTTTTTGCAAGCGACACCGATCGATGTCTCGCAGATCCTGCGCGAGCGGCTGTTCAGCAATGTAGACACGGCGGTGCTCACCTCGGCCACGCTCGCGGTGAGCGGCGGCTTCGATTATCTGAAATCGCGATTAGGCGTGGAGCACGCGCGCGAATTGGTGGTGCCGTCGCATTTCGATTACGAGCGTCAGGCCATCCTTTATGTTCCGCCTGACATGCCGGACCCCCGCACGCCGCAATTTGCGGGGCGTGCGACCGAGCGGATACGGCGCGTCCTCGAGATCACGCAGGGGCGCGCGTTCTGCCTGTTCACCAGCTACGCGCAGATGAACGAGATCCACGATCGCCTTCTCGGCGAGCTGGAATATCCGATCCTGCTGCAGGGAAGCGCGCCCAAGAGCGCACTGCTGGAGGAATTTCGAGCGACGCCGAATGCAGTGCTGTTCGCGACTTCATCGTTTTGGCAGGGTGTCGACGTGCAGGGGGAGCAGTTGAGTTGCGTGATCATCGATCGCCTGCCGTTCGCGGTGCCAAACGATCCGGTGGTTGCTGCGAGAATCAAGTCGATCGATGAGAATGGCGGAAACGCGTTCTACGAATATCAGGTGCCCTCGGCGGTGATCTCGCTGAAGCAAGGCTTTGGGCGGCTGATCCGTTCACTTCACGATCGCGGCGTGCTGATGCTGCTGGACAATCGCATCGTCAAGAAATCCTACGGGCGAGTGTTTCTCGACAGCCTGCCTGCGTACAAGAAAACCACCGAGATCGAAGACGTGGAGTTCTTCTTCGGGGTGCGATAGCGCGCCGCGCGAGTACACTGTTGCGCATGGCGACGCGTCCGCAGGTTCACGTGGCAACTGCGTTCGCGGCGGCTTACGCTGGGCGAGCGCACGCTGGTGATGGGCGTGGTGAACGTGACGCCCGATTCTTTCTCCGACGGCGGCCACTTCCTCGAGTCCACCCGATCGCCATCGATCACGCACTCTCATTGCTGGATGAAGGAGCCGACATCGTTGATGTCGGCGGTGAATCTACTCGTCCTGGCAAAAAAGAAGATGTGACTCAGCAGCAGGAGATCGATCGCGTGATGCCGGTGATCGAAGGAATCCGCAAGGCGAGGGCGGACGCGATCATGTCCGTCGACACGTATCACTCCGGGAACTGCCACGGCAGCGATCGAAGCCGGCGCGGAGATCGTGAACGACGTGAGCGCGCTGCGCTGGGACACCGCCATGTCCATGGTCGTGATGGAGCAGAGGCCGGGGCTAGTCCTGATGCACATGCGGGGCGAGCCGGACGAGTGGCGGCATCTGCCGCGAATCCCGTCCGACGAATTGTTGCTGCTGGTGAAGAGCCAACTCGCTGACTGGGCGGACGATGCGCTTGGTGCCGGTATCAATCGCGACCAGATCGTGCTCGATCCGGGATTCGGGTTCGGGAAAAATTTTGATGAGAACTATCCGCTGTTGGGGCGCTTCCATGAGCTGCATGCGCTAGGGTTTCCTATTCTCAGCGGAACCTCGCGCAAATCGTTCATCGGCAGAACGCTCGGAAAGCATGGCAAGGATGCGCCGGTGAGTGAGCGAACGAACGGTACGCTAGCGACGGTGGTTGCGTCGGTGTTGCAAGGCGCCCATATAGTCCGCGTGCATGATGTGCAGGCGACGGTGCAGGCGTGCCGCGTGGCGGATGAGATCCTTTCCCACAGCGGCTAAAGCCGCTCATTAATGGGGCTTATTCGGCGCGGCTGAAGCCGCGCCCCTACGAACATTTCTATTCGGTCTCTTCGCCGGGTTTGACCGTCGGCGTATCTTCTTTCACCGCGACCGCGTTCGGAGGCGGTGGCGGTGGTGGGAAGAATTCTTCGTTGTCGAGCCCGACCAGCGCCGACTTCATGTAAGTGATCCAGATGGGAAGCGCGGCGAGCGCGCCGGCTTCTTTTTTGCCGAGCGTCTTCTTCTCGTCGTAGCCGACCCAAACACCGCACGTCACCGAAGGCGAGAAGCCGATGAACCAGGCGTCGGTGAAATCGTTGGTGGTTCCGGTCTTGCCGGCGAGTGCATGTTTCATGGAAGCGGCAGATGCGGCCGTTCCGTGCAACACAACTTCGCGAAGTAACGAAGTCATGGTGCGGGCGGTAGCGGAGCTGATCACGTCTTTCACTTCGGGATAATTTTCTTCCAGCACGTGGCCATCGTAGTCAACGACTTTGCGGATAAAGCGCGGAGTGACGCGCACACCATCATTCGGGAAGGTGCTGTAGGCGGCGACCTGCTCGAAGAGCGTTACTTCGGCCGATCCCAACGCGACGGGAAGATAAGCCGGCATGGGAGAGGTAATGCCGAATTTGCGCGCGGTATCGATCACAGAGCGCATGCCGACGCGCTCCGCCAGCTTGAGGGCGGGGATATTGCGCGACTCGGCGAGCGCGTGGCGAATGGTGATGTTGCCTTCGAACTTGCCGTCGTAGTTGTGCGGCGCGTAAGCCTGTCCGCCCGACATGAAGACGGTGGGCGCGTCGAGGATCACATCGTCCGGCAGGACGCCATCTTCAACGGCGGCGGTGTAGACGTAAGGCTTGAATGACGAGCCGGTCTGGCGTAGCGCCTGCATCGCGCGATTGAATTTGGATTCGTCGTAATCGCGCCCGCCCACCATCGCCTTGATGTCTCCGGTGGCGTTGTCGATGGCGAGCAGCGCGCCTTGCGCGCCGGAATCCTGCTCGAGAGCAATTTTCGCGCCCCCATCGGCGGTGAGCGAGACTACCTTCACATAAACGATGTCCCCGGGCTTAAGGATCTTTTCCGGCGATCGCTGTCCCGTCCACTTCATGTCATCAACGGTGATGATGGCATCGGCGTGGCCGATCTTCACCGTCGCGGCGATGGGCGAGGTGGCGGTGACGACACCGTGAATGTAGGAGCCGACCTCAGGTTGTTCTTCCCAATCGGGGTGCTCGAAGTCCGCGATGGTTTGGCCGGAGTCCTTAACATTCTTCAGCTTGCCCTTCCAACCGTGGCGATGTTCGTAGGCGATGAGCCCATCGAGTACAGCCTGGTTGGCGGATTTCTGCAGGTCGGTGTTGAGCGTTGTGTAGACGCGCAGCCCGCCCTGATGGACCTCGTCGCTACCGTACTTCTTTTCCAGGTAGCGGCGGATCTCTTCGGTGAACCACGGTGCAAGCTGGTTCGGACTGGACTGCAAAGTCACTTTGACCGGCGCGGCTTTTGCCTTGTTGGCCTCGTCGGCGGTGATTTTCCCATCTTCCAGCATGGAGTTGATCACCAGGTTGCGGCGCTGCTGGGCTTTATCCGGGTTAGTGACCGGAGAATATCCGCCGGGCGATTTCGGCAGACCGGCGAGGATGGCGGCCTCGTCGAGTGTGAGATCGCGTGCGCGCTTGTTGAAATAAAACTGCGCGGCCGCTTCGAAGCCATAAACGCCGTGGCCAAGATAGATCTGATTGCAATACATGGTGAGGATCTGCTGCTTGGTGAAGCGGCGCTCGATCTGCAGCGACAGCATGATCTCTTGAAACTTGCGGCCGAGGGTGCGGTCTTGCGATAAGAAAAGATTGCGCGAGAGCTGCATGGTCAACGTGGACGCGCCCTCTTTGCCGCGATGCGCGCGAACGTCGTGATACATCGCGCCGGCAACGCGCCAGAAATTCACGCCCCAATGGCGGTCGAAATCTTTATCTTCGATGGAGATCAGCGCATCGCGCAGCACTTTGGGAATGTCGTCGTATTGCACGATGATGCGGCGCTGCAGTGCGAACGTGCCGACGATCTTTCCTTTGTCGTCGTAAAGCTCGGTGGTGGCGCTGGGACGATAGCGCTCGAGCTCACTGACCTGCGGCAGGTCGGTCGAATAAACGATCATCAGGCCGGTGAGCGCTCCGATCACGGCGGCAGCGACGATCAGCAGTGAGAAAACGACTCGGCCCATAAGCTTCTTGCCCGCAAAGCGCACGGGAGGCAAGTGGGAATACAGGTATTCGACCATGGGAGTTCAGAGAGGAAGTGAGCAGCAGAAGCATAGCACGAAGTTTGTGAGAGAGATATGAACGAAAGGGTAATGCCTGACGCAAAAAAATCGCGGGCCGGAGCCCGCGATGTGATTGCAACGGAAGGTGTTTAGACGTGATTTTTGAGCGATTCCACAGCGCGCTTAAGCTGCTCATCTTCCGGCTGCTTGGCGGGCTTTTTCTCGTCGGTAGCAGGAGTGGCGCTGTCGTCGTCATCGGTGAGGACGGCATCGTCATCCGCGTCGGCGACCAGGATATTCGGCGTGACTGCTGAATCCTGAATGGCTTTGCCGGACGGCGAATAATATTTTGCGATCGAGAGGATCAGCGCCGAGCCATCCGGAACCTCGATCACTTTTTGCACTGAGCCGACGCCGAAAGTCTTGTCGCCGAGAACGTCGCCACGTTGATTCTCGAGGATCGCCGCCGCGGTGATCTCAGCAGCGTTGGCCGTGCCGCGATTTACCAGAACCGTCATGGGAAGTTTGGTGATGGTGTTTTTGGGATCGGCGTTGAAGGTTTCCTTGGGATACTTCTGACCTTGCAGGTAAGTGATGGTTCCGTGGTCGAGAAACAGATTCGCCAGCGCGATGCCTTCAGCCGGGTCGCCCTCGGCGGTGTTGCGCAGATCGAGGATCAACTTCTTTGCGCCAGATTTCTGCAAATTTTTGATCTTATTGGCCGCTTCCTGAGCTTTGCCCTTGGTCAGAGTCTCGACCTGCACGTAGCCGATGCCGGCTTCCAGCATCTTGTCATTCACTGCGGGAAAGGAGGGTACTTCGCGGGTGACGACGATCTTTTGCGGCTCTGCCCTACGGGCGCGGACCACCGAGAGCGTGATACGTGAACCTTGCGGCCCGCCCAGAAGCGAATTGACCTCAGCCAGCGACATGGTGCGCGTGCTCTTGTTCTCAATGGCTTCGATAATGTCGCTACCGTTGATGCCGGCTTTATCGGCGGCACCGCCGGGGATGACCGAGATCACGGCCGCGTAGCCAAAGCGCTTGGAGACGGTGGCTCCGATGCCGGCTTTGCCTTCGGTGTGATGGTCTTTGTAGCGCTTGTACTCAGTGGGGGAAAGATAGCTGGAGTTTGCGTCGAGCGATTCCAGCAGACCGTGGAGCGCGCCGTCGGTAACTTCAGGAACGTTCGGCTCTTCCACGTATTCGCTCTTGATGCGAGAGAGCACCTCACTGTAGACACCGAGCTGGCGGTAAGCACCGTCGCCGCTGGTTGAAGATGCGTGAACACCGATGCCGCCCATGACTGCGAAGAGTGCGATGGCAGCGGATACGCTGAGTACTAAAGCCTTAATGGATTTCGACATGGATTCTTCTTTGTGGGGGTCGCCGACGAGGCGGCGTTTCCCTGATTATACCCTCGTTTTAGATGCAGCTGGACGCGCCTTTGCTGCTGGTTTAGACGACTGAGCGGAGGAAACGTTTCTCGTGCGCAATCAGTCGCTGATCTGGGTCTGCGAGGGCCTGACATCACTTGGCGCCGTTCGCACTGACAACCCCCTCAGGGGGTTGTCGTTCTAAAGAAAGTAAGTACCTTATGCCGCATTCTTAGGCTGGAAATGACCCAAAATACTTTTAATCTTCCCAGGAAAACCACACAAACTTCTTCGCGCGGGCAAACGGCGACGCCAAGCTGCGCGATTTCCGCTCGGTCGTCATCTTTGGCGGGGCAGGATTCATCGGCTCCAACCTCGCACATCACCTGCTTACCGCTACCAAAGCCAAGGTGCATATCTTCGACAACCTCTCGCGGCCCGGTTCGCGACACAACCTCGAGTGGCTGCAGGATGCCGCCAAAGACTCGGGGCGACTGAAGATCACGATCGGAGACGTCCGAAACTACACGTTGGTAGAACGGGCAGTGCGACACGCCACGGAGATATACCACCTGGCAGCGCAGGTCGCCGTGACTGACAGCATCGAGGATCCGCGTCTGGACTTCGAAGTGAACGCAGGCGGAACGCTGAACATCTTGGAAGCCGCGCGCAAGGCGGGGCATCGTCCGTTCATCCTCTATACCTCGACCAACAAAGTATATGGCGCACTCTCGGGCCAGTCGCTGGTTGCCTATGAGCGCTGTTACCGGCTGGCGCCGCAGGATTCAGTGACCGAGGCGCAGCCGCTCAACTTCCAATCGCCTTATGGATGCTCGAAGGGAGCAGCCGACCAGTACGTGCGCGACTACGCCCGCATCTATGGATTGCCCACGGTAGTGCTGCGGATGTCGTGCATCGCGGGCACGCGTCAGTTTGGAACAGAAGACCAGGGATGGGTGGCGCACTTTGTCTACTCCGCTCTGCAAGGCGAGCCACTCACTATCTATGGCGACGGTCGGCAAACGCGTGACGTGCTTTGGGTGGGCGACCTTATCGCAGCGATGAATGCGGTGCGAGAGAACCTTCCGCAAACAGCGGGCGAAGTCTTCAACGTCGGCGGCGGAAGCTCGAACACGACATCGCTCCTCGAATTGATCGATCAGATCGAGGAATTTTCCGGAAAAGTTGAGCACAACTTTGCTAAGGGGCGGCCGGGCGATCAGTTGTTCTACGTTACCAATCACGACAAGATCACGCGCGTGACCGGCTGGTCGCCGAAAACTCCCCTACCAGATACTGTTCGACAGATCGCAGCGTGGTGGAAAGCCAATCAACATTTGTTTGGCAGAGCGCAATCTGAAAGACTGCACGCGTTGCAGCCGGGTCTTGAGGCTCTGCAGGAGCCAGCCTGATGCGCTTCGCGCTGGTGAATCCAGATTGGACGTTTAAAGGTTCAACTTACTTTGGATGCCAGGAGCCTCATTATCCGCTGGAGTTGTTGTTCGCATTCGATCAGGTGCGTGCCGCTGGGCACGAAGCACTACTGATCGATGCTCAATCCAACAAGTTGCCGATCGAGCAGGTAAAAACTCAGGTCGAGGCGTTTGCCCCCGACTTCCTGGTGATCCCGACGGCGCCCTCTTATCTGTTCTGGCGCTGTCCGCCCCCAGAGTTACGCGTTCCCGCAGAGTGGTTCGCCGCATTGGGAACCTCGGCAGTAAAGGTCGCAATCGGCCCGCATGGCTCGGCCACGGCTGCAGCGACGCTGCGCAAAACCAAATCCGATGTCGTGCTGCGCGGTGAACCTGATTTCACCATCGCAGAGCTGGCCTCGAAGCCGTGGGAATCATTGCGGGATGCTGCTACATGGTGGATGGCCAGCCACGCATCTCGCCTGAACTCGGCGCCGCTGATATGAAAAAGTTAGGCGCTCTCGATTTCAGCAATTACAACGTAGAAGAGCATCAGCACCGGCATCACGTTTTTAACGGCTCGGGACACGGAGCGGAGCTGGAATTTGCGCGCGGATGCCCGTGGTCTTGCACTTTCTGCAACAAGACGCTTTTCCGCAACAAATTCCGTGAGCGGGATGTGGATGCTGTTTTGCAAGAAGCCGACACGTTGATATCGCGCGGAGTGGATTACATCTACTTCATCGACGAAATTTTTGGCGTGGGCAAAAATGTGCGCCGCTTGCTGGAAGGGTTAGCGGAGCGCAAGGTGAACATTGGATTCCAGACGCGCATCGATCTATGGGACGAGGAATCGCTGGACCTCTTAGGACGCGCGCATACTATCTCCATGGAGTGCGGGATCGAGAGCATCACCGACGAAGGACGCGACGAGTTGAACAAGAACTGCCGCATGTCGACCGACAGGATCGTGGAACTTCTTATCTATGCGCGGACGCGCATTCCCTGGGTGCAGGCCAATCTGATCCTGACCGAGCGTGATGATAAGGATGAGATTCGGCGCTTCCAGGAGCGGCTGCAAAAACATGACGTATGGGTGAGCGAACCGGTGCCGATGTTTCCGTTCCCGGGCAGCCCGCTCTATCTTCAAACATTCGGGTCGGCTCCCGATGATCAAGCCTGGGAGCGTGCGCATCATCACTACACATCGGCCTTCGCGCAAAAGGGATACAGTGACATCCAGGAACAGCGACCCGAGTCGATAGAATCGCTAGAGCAATTAATCCGGGCCACGTAAGCGGTTTTTCCTAACCTGCAACATTGACACGCATGAGAACCTAATCAGATGTCAGAGTCGACCCGTCCGGACATAGGCTTTTCCGATTCCGCCCGCGCTGCGCGCACTCCTTTGAGCGCACCGGTGAAGTTGCGTGCGGCGAATCAGGACGAGTGGGTCGAGGGCGTGACTTGCAATATCAGCCGGACCGGAATCCTCATCCAGACCAACTCCAAGCTGCCGGCGGATACCCCCATCGAGATCACATTCATGTTGCGGCGCAAAGGCGACACGCCGATACAGATCCAGGCTGAAGTGGTTCGAGTGGAAGAGCCGAGGGAAGGCATGCCGCGTATAGCCGCGCGGTTTGCGGCGCAGATGGGGCTGGAGATCTTCCAACAGCCCGCGCGGGCGTAGCTCCTGAAAAGAAACCCCGGACCAGAGTCCGGGGCCACACAAACATTACCTGCTCAAATCAGTTGTAACGCGACAGGACTTCGCCGGGCAGGCGCATCATGCGCGAGCCGGGAGCCACAGGCGTTGCGACCAGTTTGGAAGTGTCGATGGGGCCAGCGCGCTCTTCGCGCTCCAGCTCGCCTTCTACCGACATGCGCTCCATGCGGATGTTGAGCGTGCGCTCAAGCTTCACGAGATCGTTCCGATCAGCTCGGGTGACGAAAGTAGAAGCCGTCCCCGTTGCGCCGTTACGGGCAGTACGGCCCACGCGGTGCACAAAGTCTTCGGCGATCTCAGGCAAGTCATAGTTGATGACGTGCGCGATGTCGTCGACGTGGATTCCGCGGGAGGCGACGTCGGTCGCGATCAGCAGCTTCGATTTTCCCTTTTGGAAATTTGCGAGTGCCACGTTTCGCTGCGACTGGCTGCGGTTGCCGTGGATCATGGTGGCTTCGAAGCCGTCGCGGATGAGGCGTTGCGCCAAACGCTCGGTGCCACGCTTTGTACGCGCAAAGACAAGGCAACGGCCAGACTCTTCGCTCAGTATCTTCTGCAGAAGCGCGAGCTTCTGGTCATTGGCCACTTCGTAAGCCTGCAGCTTAATAGTGTCGATGGGCTTGAGTGTCGAGCCGAACTCCAGTCGAATCGGATTGCGCGTGTAGTCGCTCACCAGGTGTGCCACTGATGCTTCCAGCGTTGCCGAGAAGCATAGCGTCTGGCGCTTGCGGGGAAGCGGAGCGACGATGCGTCGAATCGCTTGGATGAATCCCATGTCGAGCATGCGGTCAGCTTCGTCGAGTACCAGCACTTTGATCTTGCTGAGGTCGACCATGCGACGGTCCATGAAATCTTCGAGGCGCCCGGGAGTTGCAACGACGAGCCGCGCTCCGGCACGGATGGCTTTCACTTGCGCGGCTTCGGATAATCCGCCTACGACCAGTGCTGCCGCAGGCAATTTCTTGCCACGAAGCATGTCGTACTGCGCGCCGACTTGCAGCGCGAGCTCACGGGTCGGGACAAGCACTAGCGCCTGAACGCCATCGGGCTTGGACTGGATCATTTGCTCCATGATGGGAACGAGGAAGGCGAGAGTCTTGCCGGTGCCGGTCTGGGCAGTGGCGAGGATGTCGTGGCCTTCAAGGGCTTTGGGAATGGCGGCGTCTTGCACCGCGGTGGGAGTCACAAAATTTGCAGCCGAGAGATGGTCCTTAAGATAAGGACAGATCGGCAGTTCGGAGAATTGTTTCATTTACAGGTGTTGCTTTCTGGATGGCGCAGGCGTACCCGGTCGCTGGCCACACGGCCACGGTAGGGAATCGCTCTTGGATCGCACATCAATCTTGAGTTTGCGTTGATAACGTCGGAGGGAAAGAAGAGGGAGGAACTCGTAGAAAAGATGCTTGAGAACCGCACCGCACGCAACCGCGGATCATTAAACGCAAGAACAGTGTATCACATTTTGGTGCAGTTCATGTTGTGTAGAAAGGTTCCGCGGGCGTTGATGCCCGCGGAACTTCTCATACTGTAATCAATGTAGTTTGCGCAGCCGAGGGCGGCTGTGCCACCCAAAATCTCAGTGCAGTTGCAGGTCCTGATCCAGCCTGAAGCCCATCTCGGTCTCAGCTGGGATGTTGATCTGCTTACCCTTGGTCAGGGTCTGCGCGCCGGCTCCGGCCGCGCCTCCGGCCAATGCTCCAATGGCCGCTCCTTTGCCGCCGCCAGCAATGGCGCCGATCAAAGTTCCGGCCAATGCGCCGCCACCAACATACTTCGCGGTGCGCTTGTTTTTCCCAACACCTTCCTTGCCGCCGCCGTTGTGAGCCACGGAATTCGTAGCCACGTTGTACTTGTGGTTATTGACGGTCAACGATTTCAACGCGAGTTCAACTTCATTCGCATTCGCGCCCTTGGTCGCCATCAGGGTCGCACGCGACCCTTTAGGAATGATCACTTTGCCGTTGGCGTCGGTGACGTCCTGGCTGACGCTGGCCGAGTATGTGTGGCCGGCATTGCTGGGGGTGGCGGTGATGTTCTCATCGGTGCGCAGCTTGATCTCGCTGCCGCTGGGGACGACTTTCGCCGCCGCCGCAAACATTGCAATGGCAAACATCAGGACGAGTGCGCTGCTTACATATGCCTTCCGCATAACTTGCTCCTTCGAGCCCTTTTGAGCTGGGTTCCTCTACGAAGTGAGAGCTCCGGCGAGGGCGGCAGGTTGCTCGCAGCCAGTGTTCATGCGGGTTTGAGAGCTGCTGGATAGGATGGAATGAGAGGAGAAATCAGGGTGCGGTCGCGCCCATCCCCGTGCGTTTCCGGACCAGCCTTTGTAGCGCTGGATGCGCTCCTGGGTGGTCAAGGCATCGACCGGTTTCCCCGCAGCAGCAGTTTGATCTTTTACCGTTTTCTCCGGCTTGCCATCCATCGGCTGCGGCGCTCTGCGCGTCATTCCGAACTCTATCTTCGATGGCGAATCATCTCGATCGCTTCAAGGTCCTTGGCGACCGGCTTTCCGTATCGATTGCACTAGCTCCTCAGGGGGTGCCCTTTCTAGGGGTTTTCCTGAATCAGCGTCAAACGCGTCGCCCACCCTCCAAATCTCTTGCCATTCCGAGGCACCCAAGGTACTCTCATTCAGCCCCACTACCCCCAGGTAAATGCAGTTTTAAACAACCGTAAAGGCGCCTCTGGCCAGGCGGCAGCCTTGTTGCTGGGCTTTTCGGTTGGATCGCGAATCCTCTCCCCCAAAGAGGGCAGTAGCTCGTTTTTGGCCAGGTGAAAACCTGTGCCCGCAGCGATTTGCGGCCCAGTATTTGAAAACTGTGACCCTCGATGGAGCGCCCCCGCCCCACATGAGGTCACGTGTAGGTTCGGGAGGCGAACTTGGAAGCACACTCAGGAACTGGCGCGGCGCCGGCAAAAGCTCCGGCAAATCCGGCCCACATCGAATCGTTAAAGCCCACACCACTCCTACAGATCCGCCTTGCGATAGTGCGGGTAGCCGTTGTGTTGGCCGTGCTTTCGACCGCGCGCTACTTCTGGTGGCGCCTGAACCACACCATGAATCCGGTGGCGGTGGTTTTCTTCTGGGTGTTTTTGATCGCCGAACTGTTGAACTTTATCGAAGCGTGCATGTTTTATTTCATCGCGTGGACGCCGACCCGCTACGCAACTCCGGCGCCACTCGAGGGACGCAGCGTCGATATTTACATCGCTACCTATAACGAACCGGTCGATCTTCTGCGCGAGACGATCGTTTGCGCGTTGAATGTGAGCTATCCGCACAAGACTTATGTTCTAGACGACGGATGCCGTGGCACCGTGGAAGCGCTGGCGAAAGAGCTTGGCGCCGATTACATCGCGCGCCCTGAGCGCGACCACGCGAAAGCCGGCAACCTGAATAACGCGCTGCGGATCACGACCGGCGAGTTCGTGATCACGCTCGACGCGGATCATGTGCCCTCCCCCGAATTTATCGATGAGCTGATTGGCTTCTTCGCGGATGAAGATGTCGCGATCGTGCAGACCCATCAGGATTTCTACAACCTCGACAGCTTCCAGCACCTGCTCAATGTGAAAAAAGGCTACGGTTGGCAACAGCAGGAGCTGTTCTTCAACGTGATCCAGCCGGGCAAAGACCATTACAACGCCGCGTTCTACTGCGGCAGCCCGGCGATGATCCGTCGCTCGGCGCTGGGAGATATCGGCGGGTTCGCGACCGGCACTGTGACGGAAGACATGCACACCGGCATCAAGATGCAGAAGAAGGGATGGCGGGTCCTTTACCAGAACAAGACGCTGGCGCGCGGACTTGCGCCGCAGACCTTCATCGCATTTGCCACGCAATGGCAGCGCTGGGGCCAGGGAGCGATGCAAGTGCTGCGCGAAGAGAACCCCGTGCTCGGCCGCGGCATGACGCTGGGACAGCGCATCTGCTACTTCGCATCCTTTTATTTCTATTGGATGAGCTATCAAAAGCTGCTCTATACTCTGACGCCGACGGTGTGCCTGCTCACCGGCGTATTCCCGCTGCTGACCGACCCCGCAACCTTCGTCAAGTTCTTCGGTCCATATTTTGTGCTGAATACGTTCTCATCGGTGATGTTGCAGGGCGGCTTCCGCAGCTTCATCTATAGCGAACAATTCAACATCTTGAAGATGCGCGTGATGATGGAAAGCATCGTCGGCCTGCTGGGCGGAGGAAACAAGTTCCGCGTCACGCCGAAAACCACCTCGAAGGCAGCCACATGGGAAGACGTGGTGTTGCAGCTATTCCTTCTGAGCATCCTGGTGTTCGGCACTGTGGTTGGCACACGGCGCATCATGTCGATTCCGGTGGGATACGAATTCTGGGCACTGGCGATCAACCTGTTCTGGTCAATGTTCTACATCGCGCTGTTATTGCCGCTGATCGGGCGCGCGTTCAAGCGCCAGGAATACCGGCAGACGTATCGCTGGCCGGCGCGTCTCGACCTTGCGCTTCGCTATCGCATGAACGGCAGCGGCTTGCAAGAGAACTATGCGCGCAACTTGAACCGGACCGGAGTCTCGATCACCACCGACCAGCCGTTCAAAGATGGTTCGACGCTCGACATCGAACTCGATCTTCCGGTGCGCACCATTCACGCAGTGGGAAAAGTGATGCGCAATCAACCCTACACCTTTAATGGCAAGACGCGGTTCTCGAACGGCATCCGCTTCGACCAGATCGCGGCGGTGGACCAGGACGAGATATCAAAGTATCTGTTCTTTGAGATTGCACCGAGAGAAGGCACATTGCTGCGACTGACTCACACCACGCAACAAGTAGAGGTGCAGGCATGAAAATCCGCACAGCAATGATCCATGTCGCAGTATTTCTGACGATCACCGCAGTGGCGGTGGCGCATCCGGCGGATGAAAAGTCGGCCAAGGCGATCGAGCAAGATCAAAAAATCCTGGAAACCGATCCGAACAATAAAGATGTACTGGCTGACATTGTTGATCAGCTTGACGGCTCGGGCCGCTGGAAAGATGCCGTCCCGTACCTTGTCACGCTGAACCAGATCGCGCCGAACGACCCGGCGCGGGCGCACCAGCTTGGCATGTACTACAGCTGGACCGACAACGGCGGGCCGAAGGCTTTGCCGCTGCTGAAGCATGCTTCCGAACTGCAGCCGGCAAACTCGCAATGGGCTTATGACTACGCTGACGTGCTCGCACGCGGATCGGAGCATCGCGCCGAAGCGTTGAGCGTATTGCGCTCGATCGTTGACCGCGATCCCAAGTTCATGCCGGCGATCAGCCGCCTGGCGGAGATTTTGAGCTGGAGCGGATCGAGCCGCGCGGAGTCCGCAAAGCTCTACCAGCAAGGACTCGCCATCGAGCCGCGTAATCTCGAGCTGCTCGATGGGTACGCGGAGATGCTTTCCTGGGATCACAACACGCGTCCGCAGGCCGAACTGGAATTCAGCCGGGCGCTGGAAGTTCGTCCCAATGATCCGCGCGCACTGGTTGGCAAGGCGCAACTGCTCTCGTGGTCGGGACGCTCGGATGAAGCGCTCGCGATGTACGACTCGGTGCTGCGCGATAACCCGCATCATCCGACAGCGCTGCGTGGACGCGCAGAGATCTTGAATTGGAAAGGCCGCTACGCGGAAGCGCGCGACCTTTTGGTGCAGGCGCGCAACGCAGATCCGCAAGACCCTAATATCTCTCTGGAGCTGGCGCGTTCGGAAGCCGGCCTGGGTCACTATGCTTACGCACGCTCGATCCTGCGGGATATCTCCTCAGGCAGCGGGGCAGAAGGCGCCGATGTTCGCCAGGTTGTGAGCCACGCGCTGGGAACATGGGTAGAGGTTGGATACTTTGGTCGCCGCAACCGGCGCAATCTCGATTACGACCGCGCCATGCTGCTGGTTTCGACGCCGCTTAACAATTCCAATCGCTTCACTTTCGGATATAGGCCGACGGCGTGGAGCACGAAAGGCGGAGATTTCGATTCTCACTACTTCTCCGGTTCGTTAGACTCACAGATCTCCGAGCACGTGACCACACACGCGCAGGTTGGCGTGGAAGATTTTCCGGGATACACCACGCAGGTGGACGCCGGCGGAGACTTCAATTGGCGCATTAGTCCCTCGTGGGTACTCGATGGCGGCTTCCAGCGAGCTGCAGTGGAAGAATCGATGCTCTCCACGCGGGGTATCGTTTTCGGAGGAGCTGCTCTGGGGCGCGTTCGCTCGAACCTCGCACACATCGGCTTCGGTTACGCCAGCCAGCATGGACATTGGGACCTCTCCGCGCACTACAGCGACGGTGCCTTCACGGGAGAGAATCTTGATTACAACCGGCGGTACGGAGTCGATCTCGACCTAGGAAAGATGATCCGTTCGGATAAGCCGTACCTGCGCCTCTCTTACGGCGTGAGCTACATGGCTTTCGACCACGATGCTGACTTCCTGCCCGGCGGTGCGCCGCCGCAACTGGTGGGCGGATATTTCAGCCCGACGAAATATCTTCTTAACTACTGGGGACTCGGCTCCTCGTTCCGCTTTGGTAACAAAGTGGAATGGAGAAACAATGGCAGCCTTGGCGTCCAGAACGTAGAGACCACAACCGCAAACTTTGGCGATGCAGGTTTCGCTGCGACTTTCACGTCGAACCTGCTGTGGCGGGCGACTCCGAGCAATGAGATCCGCATGGGCTACGACTTCCTGAACGTTTACAGCGCCTTCCGGCGTCACCTGGTGAGTGTTTCTTGGCGCCATTACTTTTAGAACATACGATGCCTGCTCGAACCGCTCCTCGTCGCCATGTGCGGCCCGTCGTGGTGCACCATCACCACCACGATCTTTTTTATAACGAGCGGATCTGGGCACTTTCCATCGTCTATTTCTGCGCGTGGTACTTGCGCGCGTGGGACCCGCTTTATTCGACCGCATACATGGACGAGAGCGTCTACGTGGTTTACGGACGCATGTTCCTCTCGCGCATGTACGAGTCGCCTCTGGACACACCGCTCCACCACAGCTTCGGCTGGTATCTGTGGCCTGCAATGTCGGCAGTGGCGGATCGTCTGGGTGGACTGGTGGGTGTGCGCGAGCTTGCCGCGCTCATGGGCTTGTTGTGCGTCGTCTCGATGTACTACTTCGCCCGCAAGCTCTACTCGCCTGAAGTGGGAGTGGCGGCGGCGGCAATCTTCGCGCTGTTGGCGCCAGCCATCTACGCTTCGCGCATCGCTACGCGTGACGCCGGCGCGCTCGGGTTCTTTGCTCTTGGTATGTGGCTATTCGTCCTGGCA
This sequence comes from uncultured Acidobacteriota bacterium, assembly GCA_963711965.1. Lineage (GTDB taxonomy): Bacteria > Acidobacteriota > Terriglobia > Terriglobales > Acidobacteriaceae > CAVQGF01. The sequence continues at coordinate 41,841 of CAVQGF010000064.1, forward strand.
TGGGAGAAGAAAAATACAGTCTCGTGGTTAGGCTGTGCTGGCGCACTGTTCGCCGCGTTCCTGTGTAAATACCTGGTGGCGGTGTTTTTCCCGGCACTGGTATTGATGGCGATCTTCAAGCGTAGAGAATCAATCTTGCGCTTTGCTCTCCCGCTGACCGCGGCTTCAGCCATCTACCTTGTCTTCTATTTCGAACAATTGAAATATCTGGTGCGCTACGGAATGGGTTACTCCTCTCTGCTGGCGAAGAGTGAAGTGCTCGACATTTATGTTTGGCGCCGCGCCGACTTCTGGCTGATCGCCGCGCTCTCGCTGTTTGGATTCATGTGGAAAGGAAAGCGGCGGATCGCAGCCGCTCTCTGGCTGGGCGCACTCCTTCTGCTCGCGTTCCAGCTCATCGTGCGCAGTGATTACGACTATTGGAAACACTCCGCCTATGCGCTCTTCTTTCTGACGCCGCTTGCCGCTGCCGGAATCTTCAAGCTCGTACATCGTGTGTACTCAGGCGGGGGACTTGGGCGGCTTGCGTGGACGAGCGTGGTGGTGATCGCAGTGGCGGTGTCGTGTGCTTTCCTCGGTGGCAGCTGGCGATTGGACCGCTTCCTGTTCTGGCCGAACGTCGATCCCGCACTCGCCTGGTTCGATGGCAAGCTGGTGACCTCAGACCGCGTGTTGGTGGACGACAGCGTCTTCCGTTATTACTTTCATCCGACGCTGCGGCAGTGGCAGATCGCCGATCCATTCTTCTTCCACTATGGTGACAAGCTCGGCCTCGACGCATACAAAGCTGCGGTGCACGAGGCTGCGTTCGATTACGTGGTGCTTGACGGCGGGATGGGTGACGAAGCCAAGCAGATGGATGCCGCTGTTCGTCCACTTTTGGCGGAACGATACGACTTGCGATTGACGATGCCGGATACGGTCCGCAGCCAACGCACCGAGATCTATGCACGCCGTGAACCGGTGCCGACGTTGCCGAAGCCGTCGGCGCAGCAGATCACGATCGCGACGCCGAGCGGGAACACGATGGTGACTAATCCCGCGCTGCAGCTGACTGGTACTGCCACCGGAGCGCAGCCCGAGTGGAAGGTGCGCGCCGAAGTGTTCACCGATCGCTGGTACTACCAGGGCGAAAGCGTCCTGACCCGCGACGGCGCATACAAGATCCCGATCTATCTTGGCGGAGAAGGCCCACAGCAGTGCTACCACCTGGTGCGCGCGTTGCTGGTCGACGAACAGGGAAGGCCGCAAGCAAAGTCGACTCTGTTTGGCATCGCGCGGTCTAATCCCGATGGAAGCGCACCCGCTTGTGCCACGACACTCCACTCGGCACTACGCTAACTAAAGCCATCACCGAAGCGAATAGTTAACCTTAAGGTCAAAATACGCTTGTGGCTTCTACTCTGGACGTGTTTTAATCCGGCACACAGTCATTCAAAACTCAAGCGCTGTAGGCAGAAGACAGCAGAACTCTGCTCCAGCGATCGGAGCCCCACCCGGATGCAAAAAAAATCGTTGTTGCTGATCTGCACCGTCCTGATCCTGTCGTTCTCATCCTTTGCACAATCCACAGACCCCAAGTGGGAGCTTTTCGGCGGCTACTCGTATCTCCGAGCCAACCCTGGCGCCGGTGACGACGCGGCCGATTCTCACGGATGGAACGCGTCCATCGATTACAACCTCACAAAGCACTGGGGTGTAAAGGGCGACGCGGATGGCCACTATTGTTGTGACGGCCAGAAGGAGCATAACTTTCTGTTCGGGCCGCAATTTCAGTTCAAGATCGAGAACTCCCGGATCTTTCTGCATGCATTGGCCGGCGTGAGCCATGGCAGCGCTCCTTCGGTCAACTTCTCTGACACCGTTTTCGCTTACGCTTTGGGCGGCGGGTTCGACTATTCGTTCGGCCATAGCAAGCGCTGGGGCTTACGCTTAGCCCAAGTGGATTACGTGGGCACCCATTATGCTGACGCCATCCAGAACCACTTCCGCTATTCCGGCGGAATCGTTTTGAACCTTGGCAAGCGCTAAACCAACCCGATGGGGAAACAACTGTTAAGAGATCCTTGGAGGAAATAAATGGTGGTCAGCCATAAGTTATCGCGGAGCGCGGTTGCAGGAACGGCTTGCCTGGTGGTTCTGGTCGCGCTCACATTGCAGGGTTGCGGAAACTCACGCACTTCAAGCCTGTTCCCGATCAGATTGATCACCAACCTGTTTGTCCCCGATGCGGGGAATAATCGGGTGCTGATCTACAACCAACCGTTTATTACGGGACAGGGCGCCAATGTTGTGTTGGGACAAACGGCACCCGATTCTGGGACCTCTGGAGCGACGGCCACGACGATGAGCGCGCCTGTGAGCGTCGCGCTCGATAGGTCCGGAAACCTGTATGTCGCCGATTTTAAGAATTGTCGGGTGCTGCAATTCAAGCCGGCGTTCGTCAACGGAATGCCGGCGGCGGTCGCATTGGGACAACCGGATCTCACTACAGGAGGATGCACTCCGGGAGGTCCAGCCGCTGTAGCCAGCGCGAGCAATTTGAACGGACCCAATGGGGTAGCCAGTGATAGCAGCGGGAATCTGTGGGTCGCAGACAGCGCATACAGCCGTGTGGTGCAGTACACGGCGCCCTTCAGCACTGGTGAGAACGCCAGTTTGGCGGTGGGTCAGGCAGATTTAGCATCAGGTGGGACCTGTTCTAGCCTGACGACGCCCACTGCGTCGTCGCTGTGCAGTCCCGGCGGTGTTGCCGTCGACTCGCATGGAAACCTATGGGTGGCAGACACAAACTCGCACAGGGTGTTGCAATTCAGCCCGCCATTTTCCACCAATATGTCTGCGACATTGGAGCTAGGGCAGCCATCGGGTACGGCGTTCACATCTGGCGATGCCAACAATGGAGGAATCTCAGCCAGCACGCTCGACGGCCCGTCTGCCTTGGTTTTCGACAATTCCGGCAATCTGTGGGTAGCCGACGAGTCCAACAACCGGGTGCTCGAGTTCAAGCCACCATTTGCGAACGGAATGGCCGCCACCACTGTGTTGGGACAAGGCGACTTCACGTCGAGCTCGCCTAATCAGGGCATGTCCGGCCCCACCGCGGCAACACTTTCCAATCCGCAAGGCCTCCAGTTCGATAGCAGTGGCGGGTTATTTGTTGGAGATTCCTCCAACAATCGCACCCTGCGATTTTCCTCGCCATTCAGCAACGGGATGAGCGCCACGATCGTGATCGGACAAAGCGACTTCACCTCGAGCGCGGTCAATCAGGGCGGATCGAACCCTTCAGCAACGAGCCAAAGTTCACCGTTCAGCGCTGGCCCCTCGTTCATTGCACTCGCAGTGTTGGCAATGCTGATCAGCCTTTGGTGCTCTGATGCGGCGAAAGAAGCCGAGGAGCACAGTGGCAGTGTGAGAACGGTTGACGACATTACGGCTGAAAAACGCGCAGTAGTTTTTCGCGTGGCGTTGGTTCCAGTCTTTGTGGCGGTCTGTTACCTCTTCGAATGGTGGAACCTTCGCGCGATCACGGTGACAGTGTTGCTGAAGCTTTCGGCATTGTTGCATCTCCCAATGCAGCGGACGGGGGCGGACCTCGTCAACCTGAATGGCCTGCAGATACAGTTCGGGACCGCGTGCACGATGGTAGACGCGTTCTTCGGCACGGTCCCGCTGCTGTGGCGTTTGTCGCGCAGCTGGCACTGGAATCTCGCAAGACTCGCCGCGGTCTTCGCCGGCATCTTCTTGCTGAATATTTTCCGTTTAGAAGTGGGGTTCATAGCTCTACCCCACGGTGTCCCATGGTGGCTGGCGCACGAATGCGTCGCCGGTGTCGCGTACTTCTGCGTGTTCCTCTTCATCATGCACGAGAGCGCATGGAGGGAACGGCGCAGCGCGCAGGACTCAGTCGCAATTGAGACCTCTGCTCAGAAAGTCTTTGCCTGAGGATGGGTGAACAATGTTCATACTTAGACGTGTCGCGGCCTTTTGTGTGCTATTCACGGTCGCTGTGATTGCTTTACCGCAACGATCAACCGCCCAGGACAGCAATCAAGCACCGAGTCTCGGCGACGCTGCGCGGCAGCAGCGAGAGCTGAAAGAGCAGCAAGCGAGAACTGCCGGCAGCGAGCCGACCGAGACGCATGGGGCGAAGGGCCTGGCCGAAGTCTCCCGCGAGCTCAGGGACAAGAAATACCAGGTCGTCAGGACGACCCTGCAGGATTCCGCGAAACTGTTTTCTTCGATCGATGAAGTGCTCGGGTTTGCCAGCCACGACTCAGGCCTGGCACGGCGCACGGCGGTGAACCACCAGCTTGTCAGCTGGCGAAACTTGCCGTCAGTTGCGTGGTTAACCACAACTAACAACTATGACGATCTTGGAAACCTACTTACGGCGCAAGATCCCGGATTGCATACGGTGACTTTCAGCTATTCGGACTCGTGGTCAGGTACAGGTTGCAGTGTGGGTTCCTACACGCGAGCTTTTGTTACTCAGACTTCCGCTCCCGATACTACCAACCAACAGGGCAATACGGTTCATCATCGGTCGCAAACCACATACTTCCCGTGCACGGGCCTGAAGCAGTCCACGCGGGACGAAAACGACATCTTGGCTTCGCGAACTGGTACCCAATATGCCTACGACCAGATGCATCGCCCGGTCTCTGTGAGTGGGCTGTTGATGGTGGAGTGACGACCTTTAGTTACGTGGATACGGGTACCCTGAAAGTCATCACCACGCAAAAAATTACTGACGCTCTCAACGCTGTAAGCGAAGCCTATCCGGACGCGCTTGGGCGCACAAAAGAAACTCGACTAACTTCGAATCCGGACGGAGTAACTTATGTGGATATCACCTACGATGGTGTAGGTAGAAAGGCTACGGTTTCAAATCCAGTTAATGGAGGTCCGTGTTCAGTTGACAGTTGTCGCACGACGTTCAATTACGACGCGTTGAGCCGCGCAATCAAAGAGATTCCTCCAGATGGATCAAGTTCGACGAATAATGTCCAAACTGCTTATGGTCTACAAAACACCGGCAGCAACTTGGGCATAACTGTGACGGTTACAGACCAGGCGAGCAAACAACGCGAATCGATAAGCGACGCTCAGGGGCGTCTTATCGAAGTCCTGGAACCCGATCCGTCCAGTGGAAGCCTCGTAAATGAAACGGATTACTTCTACGACACTGTTAACAACCTGACCTGCGTGCAGCAGCAAGGCAGTACCAGCAGCACTGGGTGTTCGGCCAATCCTTCCAACGATGCGACGTCTACCTGGCGCATCCGCCGCTCAACGTATGACTCTCTTTCGCGCTTACTGACCGCCAAGAATCCCGAGTCCGGCACAATCACCTGGACATACGATGTCGACTCAAATGTAATCACCAAGACTGATGCACGCGGCATCACAATTAATTACAACTACGATCAGTTGCATCGAGTCGCAACCACGGGAACGGGGACCACCCAGCATGCGAAATACTACACAAATCAACTCCCGAGCAATGACCCGCCGGTTGACTATTACTTCGACCAGACCAATTACAACACATTAGCTATTGCTGAAGGTTTTGGCCATATGACTGGCATGGCTGATGCTACGGGAGTCACGGCGTGGAGCTACGATCCAATGGGGCGGACATACACCGAAAAGCGAACCCTTAGTATCGTCGGCTTGACTGCAAGCGCCGTTACAAAGACCATCGATTATCGGTACAACTATGACGGCTCCCTAAAGACTCTGCAATATCCGGAGAAAAGCTCGACTGATTCCACCCGAAAGACGATCACCTATACTCCCAGCGCCGCCGGGCGTGCGACAGAAGCAAAGGATGTAGCCAACTCAATAAATTACGTCACCGCCGCTACCTACGCGCCGCATGGTGCATTATCGGGCTATGTGAACGGAGGGGCGATCACCAGCGCGTGGACCTACAACAATCGGCTGCAACCGCAGGACGCCATGGCTACAACAGGAGTGCTTGACCTCAATTGCAGCAACACCAGTGGCAAAGTAATGCACTTGAACTACAACTTTGCGAGCGGGGGCATTAACAACGGTACTCTGTTAACGAGTGCTAACTGCCGGAACTCCAGTCGCACCACCAATTTTAAGTACGACTATCTGAATCGCATTCTCCTTGTCTATACTAGTGCGTGGGCAGACCGGTTCACCACGGACATTTGGGGAAACCTAGCGAAGAAAGATGTCTGCTTGAGCGGCGATCCCTGTTATGGAGAGCCTTATGGCGAATATCTCAATCAGACAGCCGACGTAGCGAACCGTTTTAGCGGCTTCTCATACGACAGCAGCGGCAACATGCTGAACGATCAGTTGCCGACGCCGCCTGGGCACGCCTATAGCTATGACGCAGAAAATCGACCGTATTCAGCGGCGAGCGTGACCTATTACTACAATGGGATGGGAGAACGCGTAGCGAAATCGAGCGGCAAACTCTATTTCCTCGGCAGCGGCTCCGGACCTATAGTGGAGACCGACACAAACGGAACCATCTCAACGGAATTCATTTTCTTCAATGGCAAACGTGTGGCTCGGCGGGACAATCCTTCGGGGTCTGTACATTATTACTTTGCGGACCAAATTGGCTCTGCGAATGTAATCACAAACGCTAACGGAACGACCATTGAATCAGAATCCGACTTTTACCCCTACGGTGGCGAACGCATTGTTGTCACTGATACCACGGGAAACCAATACAAATTTAGCGGTAAAGAGCGCGACACTGAGACCACCATGGACTACTTTGGCGCTCGTTTTTACTCGTCAAATTATGGGCGGTTTCTAACAGCCGATTGGACAGCGACACCAAGCCCGACTCCGTTTGCAAATATCAACGACCCACAAAGTTTCAATCTCTATAGCTACGTAGAAAACAACCCGACGACCGGAATCGATCCGGACGGACACGCTCCCAATAATCCATGCATCCAAGCCTGCCCCGGCGAGCACGGCAGCGCGGGTACTGGGCATGATGGAGGTTTCTTTGACAGCTTGACCGACAATTGGGGTTCGTGGGGCAACATCGCGACCTTTAGCAAGCTGAACCAGACCCCAGCGCCAACAGCCAATCAATCGGCCAAACCAGCTGAACCGGTGCAGAGCGGCAACTTTTTAAAAGTCGGATTCTGGGCATATAAACCTGTGCCTGCATCAGCTGGTATCGTTTCAGTCACGTTAGTGCCCGCTACATCCGGTGCATACTATCAAGGGCTGGACGGAGCATACGCAGACGTGACGTACCAGGTCCTCGACCAGAAAGGGTTTCCGTTCACCGGCGCGGCCTTGGAACCTAGGGAGGATATACCAAAAGCCGGCATTTCTAATGGTTTGATCGGCGGCCCTTTTCCCAATGATTCCAGCCTCTCGACTCCAACCACCACACTACCAAGTGGACAATTTAGAGACGTCCCTCTAGGTTTCTCGACCACATTGCCGCAAGGCACGGCAAAGGTAACTTCATCAGTAACCCAAACGATTCACGTTGATTTTCAAGGGTCGCCAGTAACTTTAAGAACCAACACTCTAACGTTCACCGCGACGCCTGGTCATGGGTCTGTCGCGATAACGAATACTAATAACGCAAAGGATACCTTCACGGTCACTAGGTAAATCGATATGAATAAATGGTTCTTGGCATTTTTCATTTTGGCTGGTTCCAGCCTAGGTGAAACTCAGTCGTGTCGGATTCAAGAAGATTATTCCACTACAGCCGTGAGCAGCTATCTGAGTGCTGGTGACATGATACCGTCGTATCTCGAGCGAAAGATATTCTCACTTGGCGATCAAGCTGCCATCGCAATCGTTAAGACATTACAAGCCGACGAGCTGGCAAAACCGGAGGCCGCGAGAAGGGTTTTGAAGCTCATACACAATGCCTTCATTGAGCCCTCCCGAATCGAAGTCGTTTCTGATCGGAAGCCAGCGGTGACAGTTCTGCTTTTGAGAAGCATGCGAGATCGGACTAAGGACCACAAGTTAAAAACCGAGATTGATTCCACTATGTCTTTCATCGTGCGCCAGACATCGAAATAGTTATGGCCAGGGATGAACGAGAATAAAGTTCCGACCGCTTGTCTTTGAAACGCGATTCGCCTAAAGTCAGTCACGCTGGACCGTCTTTGCTCCACGTCCCGAACCTGGGTCCAACTTGGGTCCATCCACTGCCGAAAACCAGCTAAAACGAGGGTCTATGACGCAGAGCCAAGCTAAGCGAATCAACAACATGCATTAGTTTGAGCTGATTCGGGACCAGGGGGTCGACAGAGATTCTAATCCCGAATTGAGGCTGCTCGCTTCGTGAATTCTCACAAACAAATCCAAGCTCTGGATTTTCGGCCACGATCTAGACACAATTTTCCCACGGCGATGGTAGGACGCCAAGCTATCTGTTTCAGAACATTGGTGGCGGCGGGAGGACTCGAACCTCCGACCTACGGATTATGAGACCGTCGCTCTAACCACCTGAGCTACACCGCCAAGTGTGGGAAACTGCAGGAACAACAAGCAGGGTGGGCGCCGCTTTCACGGCAACATCGATTGTAGGATTCGCGGCGCGAGAGTGTCAAACTTTTCAGCCATCAGCATTCAGCCGTCAGCACTCGGGAAAAGCTACGCTGCCACTGCCTTTTCATGCACCATCGCCTCGGCTGCGGACAAAATCTCGTTCACTAGCTCGGGCGAAGAAGCTTCCGAATACAAGCGGAGTAGGGGTTCCGTCCCCGAGGCGCGCAACAGCAGCCAGGGCTCTGACTTGGTGTTGTGACGCGGTGCGTCGAGCCAGAGCTTGACGCCGTCAGTTTGCTCGCGGCGGAGGACTTTGAAGCCGGCGATGTCGGTGATCTCCCCATTAGCAGCTCGGTGCACCGTGCCATCCTTCAGTTCTGCAGTGACGTGAAGATCGCGGCGGCCATAGTGATGCTGGCCGAAATCCTGCTGCAATGATTCGACGAGTTGTGCGAGTGTCTTGCCTTCTTCCGCCATCACGGCTGCGAGCAGCAGCGCGTTGAAGCTGCCGTCGCGCTCGGGTAGATGGCGGGCGATGCCGATGCCGCCGGATTCTTCTCCGCCGATCAGAACCTCGCGCTCGAGCATGATGTCGCAAACGTACTTGAAGCCGATGGGCGTCTCATGCAGCTTGCGTCCATGTTTTTCGGCGATGCGGTTCAACATCTGCGTGGCCGAGAAAGTCTTCACCACATCGCCTGACCAGCCGCGTTTTTCCAGCAGCCAGCGCAGCAGGATGGAGAAGATCTTGTGTGAGTCGACGAAAACGCCGTGCTCGTCGCAGGCGCCGATACGGTCAGCGTCGCCGTCGGTGGCGAATCCGGCGTGGCATTTCTGAGTGCGTACCGTTTCTTCGAGTAACGAGATATGCGGCTCGATGGGCTCGGGATTGATGCCGGGGAAGAGCGGATTGACTTCGCCGTGCACCTCGACGTGCTCGATGCCGTTCTTCTGAAAAATGCCGGCAAGGATGCCGCGTCCGGCGCCGTGCATGGGGTCGATAGCAAATTTAAAGTTCGCTGCGCGGATCTTGGCGATATCGACGAACTTCAGCATCGAGTCGATGTAGGGCGTCTTGAAGTCCGCTTCTTCGATTTTTGCCTTGGCGCCGGTCGGGTCGGCATTGGCGCGCAGCTCGTCTTCGATCGCCTTCATGATGGCGGGCGTCGCGGGGCCGCCGTAACTCGCTTTGTACTTGAGGCCGTTCCAGTTCCAGGGATTGTGGCTGGAAGTGACGACCACCCCGCCGACGGCGTTGAAGTGCTTGACGCCGAAGGAGACGCCCGGGGTTGGAATGTGGTCATTAGAGAGCGTGACCGGAATGCCGCAAGTTGAAATGGTCTCTGCGACCATTTCGGCAGCGCGGCGTGAAGCGAAACGCGTGTCGTAGCCAACGACGATCCCCTTGCCCTGGCGCAAGCTATCAGCTTCAGTTTTCTTCGCGAACGAGGCTACGGCGCGCGAGACGCGACGCACATTCTCAAAGGTGAAATCGTCGGCGATGACGCCGCGCCACCCATCCGTACCAAACTTGATCTCTTTTGCCATGCGTGGTGATTACAGCAGCTTCTCCAATTTTTTCTCGTCAAGATGTTTCACGACCTTGCCGACATCTTGCGCGTGCTCGCGGGTGGTGATGAGCAGGGCGTCGTCGGTGTCAACGACGACAAGGTTCCTGACTCCCACCACAGCAACAAACTTTTTGGGCGCGTGAATAAAGTTTCCATCGGCTGCGAGAGTGAAGCTTTTGTCGGCGCGGACGACATTCTCAGCCTTCCCATTTGCAGAATGCTCGTAGAGCGCGGCCCAAGAGCCAAGGTCGTTCCATCCGAAATCGGCGGGGACACAATACAGGTTCGACTTGCGCTCGCCCTTAGCCGAGCGCGGCTCGAGCACCGCGTAATCGACCGATATGTTCTCGCACTTCGAATAGAGTTTCTTGAATGTGCCTTCGAACTTGCGTGTTCCGAAGGTGGAGGCGATCTCTTCGAGATACGGCGCGGTCTCGGGGAGGTGCTCGCGGATGGCGTTCGCCAGCGTGTGCGCCCCCCAGATGAACATGCCGCTATTCCAAAGATAGTTGCCGGAGTCGAGGAATTCACGCGCCTTCTCGGCATTGGGCTTCTCGGTGAAGCGGCGCACGCGGAAAATGCCATGCGCTTTCTCGCCAGTTTCGATGTAACCGTAGCCGGTCTCGGGACGGGTGGGCTTTACGCCCATGACGACGATGTTCTCACCCGCGTCCGCGATCTTCAGCGCCTTCTCGAGGTCTTTGCGGAAGCGCTTTTCGTTTCCGATCACATGGTCGGAAGGGAACATGCCGATGACGGCGCGAGGGTTCTCGCGTTCGATCACGAAGGCCGCGAGCCCGATCGCAGGTGCGGTGTTGCGCGCTGCCGGCTCGGCGAGGATCTGGTCGTTCCGTAGTGCCGGGAGCTGTGACGCGATCACCGGTTGCAGATCGCGATTGGTGATGATCCAGAGATTTTTCTCGTGCGTGAGCGGGGCGAGGCGCGACACCGTCTGCTGGATCATGGTGTCCTCGCCATCGAGCGCGAGCACCTGCTTAGCGAGGCGCTTGCGGCTGAGCGGCCAGAAGCGCGTGCCGCGGCCGCCGGCAAGGATCACGGGATGGAAATCGATGGACATCAGGCGCGGCTCACCTTGCGGTTCAAGACAGGGATGCTGGTGAATCCGATCTTTCCATCCGGCTCGGCGATTTTAGTCGAAGGCAATTGCGCAGCGAGGCACTCCAACTGCCACTGTGGTCGCAGCTGGAATTCGCCAAGCGCTGCCGGAAGCACAACAGCTTCGCCTTTGGCGAATGTGACCGGCTGATTGCCTTGCGTTTCAATCACGCCACATCCTTCTAGGGCGACCAGCACGGTTGGTGATGCGGCGGACGTCGCGCGCCCACGGGGCTTTTCTAAATGCCATTTCTCGATGGTGAAGCATGGAGACGCGACTAGCTGAAGGTCTCCGTTCGATGACGCTTGCGGCGAGATTTTTCCCGCGTGGGTCTTTTCTTTGGTCGCAGCGAGTCCCTTCTCAACGTGCAGCTCGCGCGGGCGGCCGTAATCGTAAAGACGATAGGTAGTGTCGGAGTTTTGCTGTGTCTCCACGATGACAGAGCCGGGGCCGATGGCGTGCACGGTACCGGCATCGACATAGATGAGGTCGCCGGCGTGAATGTCGATCCAGTTTAGGAGCTTTTCCGCGCGGGTCTCGTTAATGGCGCTCTCAAGCTCTTTGCGAGTGGTACCGGATGTGAGTCCCAATCCAACCTGAGCGCCGGGATCGGCTTTCAAGACGTACCAACATTCGGTCTTGCCGCACGCTTGTCCGATTGATTTCGCACCATCATCGTCGGGATGAACCTGCACTGAGAGCTTCTCCTGGGGAAAGAGAAATTTGATGAGCAGCGGAAAGCGGCGCTTGTCCATTGCACGACTTCCGACCAGCTTCTCACCGAACTCCTGACTTAGTTCTTGCAGTGATTTCCCGCGCAACGCTCCATTGGCAACTTTGCAAGCGTCGCCGGTGAGCCAGGCCTCGCCGATGGGCGGATCGTCGGGCGCGATGCGCCGGTCATAAATGGGGGCGAGATTGCGCGAACCCCACACGCGCTCGTGAAACTCAGGGCTCAGAAGTAATGGATATAGGTCAGACATGGGTAGAGTGCGCGGTCGAGAGCCCAAATGAGAGCAGCACAATATTAGTTGCCCGCGCGGCGCTTCCTGTTGCCACGCGAGGGTTGGGCCGAGCCGCTAGAGGGCGGCGAAAAACTCTTTCATGCGGTCGAGGCCGCGGTCGATCTCTTTTTCAGAGGTCGCGTAGGAAATGCGGATGTGCTCGCCGCTGCCAAAGGCCTCCCCAGGAACCGTGACCACATGCGCCTCATGCAACAGGCGCTTGGCTACCTCGCCCGCCGAATGCATGCCGCCGCGACCCAGGAAGCTCGAGATGTTGGGATAGGCATAGAACGCTCCCTGCGGACGCGTGCAAGCGATCCCGGGAATCGCCGTCAGGCCTCCGACGATGCGATCGCGCAGTCGGATGTAGTCAGCCTTCATGTCGTCCACGCACTGCTGCGGTCCGGTTAGTGCCGCGACTGCCGCCTTCTGAACAATGGACGCCGGGTTCGATGTTTGCTGTCCCTGCAACTTATTCATCGCTGCGACGATGGGCGCGGGTGCGAGTGCATAGCCGAGGCGCCACCCGGTCATCGCGTAGGTCTTCGATAGCGAGCCAATGATGACGAGATGCTCTTTCGCATCGGTGACCGAGCCGACGGAGAAGCGCTCGCCGGTGTAATTCAGGTAGACATAGCACTCGTCGGAGATGACAAAGATGCCGCGCTGATGCGCGAACTCGACGATGGAGCGCAGATCCTGCGGAGTCATCACTCCGCCGGAAGGGTTATTCGGCGAGTTCAGGATGATGGCTTTGGTGCGCGGAGTGACTGCGTCTTCGACCATCTGCGCTGTAAGGCGAAAATTCTTAGCTTCGTCCGTCTCGACCATGACGCAGCGGCCGCCGGCGTACTCAATGATGTCTTTGAATGAGACCCAGTAGGGTACCGGCAGAATGACTTCGTCGCCATGATCGACCAGCACTTGAATCGCATTGAAGAGCGCGTGCTTGCCGCCGGTGGAGGCGATGGTCTCTTCCGGCTTGTACTCGGAGCCGAAATCAGCAGTGTGGCGCGCGACGATGGCTTTGCGCAGCTCCTGCGTGCCGGGAACAGCGGTGTACTTGGAGAAATTTTTCTGGATGGCGTCGATGGCCGCCGCCTTGATGTGCTCGGGAGTCGAAAAGTGCGGCTCGCCGGCGCCGAAGTCGACCAGGTCGGCGCCCCCTTCGCGCAGCTTGGCTGCTTCCGCGACCACGGCCATGGTGGCAGAGACCTGAATGCGGTTGATGCGATCGGTAAGCGTCTTGGTGCCGGGTCTGGTCTCGACAGTGGTAGCCATGGTCATTTTTTCCTTCGCCGTTTGGATAGCCGCGGGCCGGACGCGACGAGGATGTCACCTTCTAGTTTACGCCGGAGATTCTGTTCTACCAGCGGCGGAACCAATCCTTTGACGGAGCCGCCGAGACGCGCAATCTCGCGCACCAGACGCGAGCTGAGATAGGAGTATGTTTCTGCCGGCATCATGAAAACGGTCTCGAGATTCGGCTCAAGCTTGCGGTTCATCAATGCCATCTGCAGTTCGTACTCGTAGTCGCTGATGGCGCGGATGCCGCGCAGCACGGCGGTCGCCTTCTTGCGCATGCCGTACTCGACGAGCAGGCCGTCGAAGGTATCGACTTCGACGTTCGAGTACTGCTCGGTCATCTCCTCGATCATGGCGCGGCGCTCAGGGATGCTGAAAAGCGGCTCCTTTTCGGAGTTGCGAAGGATGCCGATGATGAGTTTGTCGAAGATCTTGCTGCCGCGTTCGATTAGGTCGAGATGCCCGTTGGTGAGGGGGTCGAACGAACCGGGATAGATGGCGATGACGGGCTTCATGCTCGGGGTTCGAGCACGATTGTAACCCAGCACTTCTCTCACAGCGCGACGTTAATTACCGCCGCGCGGCTTTAGCAGCCTGTTCCTTCTGCATGGGCTCGGCCGGCGGGGGAGCGGCAACGGGTGCTCCGGTGAGGCCGACCTTTTTGCGCACTTCCTGCTCGATCTTGGTGGCGATGTCCTTATTGTCTTTCAGGAATTGCTTGGCGTTTTCGCGTCCCTGCCCGATGCGCTCGCCCTTGTAGCTGAACCACGAGCCGGATTTCTCCACAATGTTGTGGATCGCAGCGAGATCGAGCATGTCGCCTTCGCGAGAGATGCCTTCGCCGTACATGATGTCGAATTCGGCCTCGCGGAAGGGAGCGGCGGTCTTGTTCTTCACAATCTTGACCTTGGTCCGCGAGCCCACGACCAGGTCACCTTCCTTGATGGCGGCGATGCGGCGAATGTCGATACGGATAGACGAGTAGAACTTGAGCGCGCGTCCGCCGGTGGTGGTTTCAGGATTGCCGAACATCACCCCGATCTTTTCGCGGATCTGGTTGATGAAGACGATGCAGGTGCGTGACTTCGAGACGATTCCGGTGAGCTTGCGCAGCGCTTGCGACATCAGGCGCGCCTGCAGGCCCATGTGGCTGTCGCCCATTTCGCCATCGAGTTCAGCTTTGGGGACAAGGGCGGCGACCGAGTCGACGACCAGCACATCGATCGCCCCGGAGCGAACGAGAGCTTCGGCGATCTCGAGCGCTTGCTCGCCGTAGTCGGGTTGCGAGACTAGTAGGTTATCGATATCCACGCCGAGCTTCTTGGCGTAGATGGGATCGAGCGCGTGCTCGGCGTCGACGAATGCGGCGAGGCCGCCGGCCTTTTGCGCTTCGGCGATGACCTGCAGCGCGATGGTCGTCTTGCCGGAAGACTCCGGGCCGAAGACTTCGACGACGCGTCCGCGGGGAAAGCCGCCGACGCCGAGGGCGGCGTCGAATGAAATGGCTCCGGTGGAGATGACCGACATGGGCACGATGGCTTCTTTCGTGCCCAAGCGCATGATCGAGCCTTTGCCAAACTGCTTTTCGATCTGCGCAAATGCCAGATCTACTGCCTTATTCCGTTCTTCGGTCGCTGCCATAACTGCTCCTCGGGAATTCTCGAACGCGGATTATACATTGAAGTCAAGCAAAATAGCGAATAAAAAGCGAAGTTGCTCAGGAACGCGCCAAAATCAGGCCTTCCACGCGTTTTAAATCGTCTTCCGTATCCACCCCGATCGTATCGTGGACGGTCTCCGTGACGTAGATGGGGATGCCATTTTCCAGAAATCTTAGCTGCTCGAGGCGCTCGCTGCGCTCCAGTTGCGATTCAGGCAGGGAGCAGAAGCGGTCGAGGGCGGGCTTGCGATAGGCGTAAAAGCCCAAGTGCTTGAAGTAGCGGACGTCGCCGGTCTGGTCACGATCGAAGGGGATGCGTGAGCGCGAAAAATACAGCGCGCGGCCCTGAATGTCGGTAACGACCTTCACCGCGTTGGGATTGTCCACATCCTGCGGCGGGCAGGGCGTCTTCACGGTCCCGACATCGCGAGCGGGATTCTTCATCAACTCGACCAGCGCATTGACGTGATCGGGATGGGCAAGCGGCTCGTCACCCTGAACGTTGATATAGACATCGGCAGGAACGGACTGCGCGACCTCATGCACGCGATCGGTGCCGCTGCGGTGAGTGGCGGAGGTGAGCCGTGCCGTCCACCCGTTGCGCTCGCAGACCGACAGGATCTCGTTGGAATCGGTGGCGACGATCACGTCGGCGAGGGCGCTACATCCGCGGGCGGCCTCATAGACGCGTTGCAGCATGGTCTGGCCGGCGATCTCGCGCAAGATCTTGCGCGGCAGGCGGGTGGAGGCGATGCGCGCGGGAATGATGGCAACGACTTTCATCGCAATAAGGGAAGGCGCGATTACTCCAGAACCGCGAGAATGTCAGCAGCGAAACATCAGCGTTGCAGCAAATCGATGGGCTTGCGCACGTCGGTGACGCGGAAGTGCTTGGCCATCGCCGGGTAGCGCTCCGCAACCTTCTCATAGATCGCGTAGGCAACGTTGCGATAGGAGAAGTGTCCGGCGGGCGTGGTGCGCAATTCACTGATGTACAGCGCCTCGGCGAAATCCATTTTGAAGAGCGCACGGCAGCGATAGCCCATGGGTAGAACGTAGAGCGCACTGTGAGCGGCGCCTTCCGACTGGCTCGCGCTTAGCTTCGCGGATACTTCGCCGGCGGATTTCATGATCTTTTCGTAGCGCGGGCCAAGTTCCGCCGCGATGAGGTCTTCTGGAATATCGAAGCCGTGGGCAGCGGTGAAATCCTGGCAAATCTGCACGCAGCGGCGATGGCGGTGCATGTCGCGGAAGCCACCCACGTCCATCAAGATGTCGAATTTGAGCCGCTGGCCGGCCGAGAAGGCGCGTAGCAGCTCGTCGTGGCGGCCGCGGTGCTTGGTGCCTAGATCGACGATCTCATTTACGCGCGAGCCGCTGAGCCCGGAGACTTTGTCGCGGATCTGACGATAGGAATAGTGCGAATGCTGGTAGAGCAGAGTTGTCGCCAGCTCAATTTCCAGCGGGTCGTCTTCGAGCAGATCGACCAGCGGCGCCTTGGCAATGGCGGCTCCCGACATCAACTCGCGTGCGGCGTGCTGTAGCTCAGTGCGCGTCTCCATCTCGTAGGCGCTCGGCTCGGCGTACTTCACCAGCGTCGGCGAAACCCTTACGTCTTTCAAAAGTGTTTGCGCGGCGCGCTCGCCGAGGTCGGCATTGAGCGCGCGAACTTCCTCGACCAAACCCGCCCATTTTTCCTGGTTGATGTTCACCGAAGGATTGCGCGCGGCGTCTTTGAGCAGGGCGCCGAGCGTGCGTACTTCATGAAATGGACTCGCAAGCAGGCGCGAGATCTGCGTCTCGAGCGTCCGCGCATTCACGATCTGCCCGAGTGAAGTGTTGGTGGCGAGCGGCAGCATGTAGCGCGATATGTCGAAGGCGCGAGCACGCAAGGTGCGCTCATATTGGTCCTGTTTCATCTCCTCCGGCTTGGGAGTGCGTTGCTCGAGCCAGCGGAACATCCCTTCTGAGATAGCTTCGTATTCCAGGAACAGATTCTTGATGGTCTCGTGATAGCGCGCGAGCGCAGCGTCGTCGCTGGCGAAATCGGGAGTGAAATAGCCGCTCTTTTTGAAATCCTGGTAGCGGGTGGAGCGCTCCTGCCCGTCCCAACGCTGCTCATCGACCAAAATGATGGCAGCGATCATGGAAAGTTTTTCGATCGCGAAGGCGATGTGGGCCAGATCGGCGATCGATCGATGCCCGTACTGGAAGTAAAAGGTGTTGAGAAACTTCTCCGCCTTCTGGTCGTTGATCTCTTTCAACGACTCGCGCATGGAGAGAGCCGAGCGCGAATACTTGGCCATGGCGTAGGCCTGCACCTCGGGTTCGACTCCATAAACCGCGAAGACATTGGTGGAGGCCGCGGGAACTTTTTCGGTCTCTTTTTCGTTTTTCTGTGCGGGAGCGGGGGCGAGAGTCTCAGACATGGGAAAAAGGAATCGTATCAGATTGCAGTTCGCTGATTTTCTGAATCGAAAGGGCAGTTTTCTCTTCTAATCGGTTACAAAGCGGTTACTAGTAAGGGAAAAGCGGTTACCAGGGTTAGGGTGGAGGTGTTACGAAAGTAACTTCCACAAAATACGAGGTTTAGGTTATATTGTTTGTACCCCCGATTACTGCGGAAAGTCCCTGCAGGACACCCCGTAAGTGCAATTTGTTGGATGAATAGGTAAAGGCTGAAGCTTTGTTTAAAAAGAACACATATCGCGCTTTTCTAGCATTCATAATGATCCTTGGCGCCAGCCTTGCGGCCCAGGCGCAAGTCCGCCAGACCATCTCCGTACAGGAGCTTTACAACAGCTTTAACGCCAAGCCGGTGAGCGGCACGGTATCTGTAAAGCAGTTACAGGCAGAATCGACCCCGGTTGCTGGAACCATCTCGGTTAAGCAGCTGCTGGCGGAATCGAGCCCGGTAGCGGGAATCGTCTCGGTGCGCGAGTTGCAGCAAGAGCGGAACGTCACCGCACTTCCTGTAAACGTCTCGACCAGCCTGCCGCGCATGGCCCCTGAGCTTGCACTGGATACGTTCTTCCACCGCACACAGCGCCAGACCCTTCAGCTGGGCTCCTATACCGCAAAGACGGTCATCGAAGCCGACCTGCCCAGCACCGCGCAGCACGGCGAGTTCGAATTGACGCGCAGCTTCAGTGCTCCGAACAGCTTGAAGTTCCAGCCGGTGCGTTTTGAAGGCGATGGATTCGTGAAGTCGAATGTAATCGTGCGCATGTTGCAGTCTGAGACTTCGCACGTGGAAAAGAACCTGGCGCAGACCACCGCGATCAACGATTCCAACTATAAGTTCACGTTCAAAGGCGACGACCAGATCGGTGGACGCGTGGTCCACGTCTATTCAGTGAAACCTCGCGAGAAGCGCGTAGGCCTGTTCAAGGGCCACGTCTCCATTGACGTGACCACAGGCAGCCTGGTGCGCGCGGAAGGCGATTTCGTGAAGTCGCCATCGGTCTTCATCAAGAAGATCGAATTCGTGCAGGACTTTACTGACGTGAATGGATTCACTCTGCCGATGCATATGCACTCTGTGGCAGACACCCGCGTTTACGGCAAGGCCATCGTGGAAGTGGATAACCACTCCTACCAGGCCCGTCCGGTGGACGCGTTGGCGGCGGCGCAGTCCGCGGCTTTGAACGGCAACTAAGTTTTCATCTCTCTGTTAACGGCGCGCTACGGCGCGCCGTTTTTATTTGTTGCGAGCGATAATGGATGCCATGACGCCGGAACAAATCCTGGAGCAGCACAAGCACCGCCCATGGCCACTGCCGCAGGGCTCGTGGATCATGCGGCAGACGTGGAACGATCTGCTGTTTGCGCACTGGAGTTTGCCTGCTGCAGAGTTGCGGGCGCTGGTGCCGGCGCAGGTGGAGCTGGATCTGTTCGACGGAAAAGCGTGGGTCGCGGTCACCCCATTCCACATGACAGATGTAGCGTTCCGTGCGATGCCGCCCGTGCCGGTGCTTTCGGCCTTTCCTGAATTGAATGTGCGGACGTATGTGACCCATCGTGGCAAGGCGGGCGTCTTCTTTTTCAGCCTGGACGCGTTCAATCCGCCGGCGGTTTGGGGAGCGCGACTGGCTTACCACCTGCCTTATTTTTATGCGCGAATGTCAGCTGAAGTAAGCGAGGGCGGAGAGTATGGGACGAAGCAAGTGCAGTATTGGAGCATCCGATATCGTTCACCCCATGCTGAATTCCAGGCGGATTACCGGCCTGTCTCTCAACCCACGATCTCAACGCCGGGGTCGCTCGAGCACTTCCTGACTGAACGTTATCGCCTGTACACGGTTTACGCGGGAGAGGTCTACGGCGCCGACATTCATCATCTTCCCTGGCAGCTGCAGCGGGCGGAGGCTGATATCGGTCGCAACCTGATGGCGAGTGCCGCTGGAATCAGCTTGCCGAAAGAAAAGCCGCTGCTGCACTTCTCAAAGCGGATGGACGTATTAGTCTGGCCCATCCGCCGGATCTGAACTCTCAGGCCACCTTCACCGGCTTGTTCAGCCCCAACATCTCCTGATAAAGAATCAGCCAGCGCTTCACGTTCGAGGTGAGCAGGAAGTTTTCCTTGGAATGCTCGTGGCCATTGCGTCCCAATTGCGCCGCGAATTCAGGATGCGTGAGCAGGTACCGGATCTGGTAGGCGCAGCCTTCGACGGAATGCACCAGGACTCCCGTTAGCTTGTGCACGACCTGTGTGGGAATTCCGCCAACCGCACCCGCGATCACCGGCTTGTTCTTCCACAATGCTTCCGTGACGGTGAGGCCGAAACCTTCCTTGAGCGACTTCTGGATGACGATGTTCGAGGCGCGCTGTAGCGCATTGATCTCCAGCGCCGACCAGGGCGGGAGGTTCAGGATGATGACGTCGGGATCGTCCCCCGCCTCGTTCATCACCTCGGCAAGCACCACGGCGCCTTCAGGGTCGTCGCTTGCGCCGCCGCCGGCGAGCACCAATTGGCAATCGACATATTTCTTAGCGAGCTTGTAAGCCTGAATGACGCCGACCGGGTCCTTTAAGCGATCGAAGCGCGAGATCTGGGTGATAACCGGCCGAGAGCGGTCGATGCCAAAGTCGTCACAGACCTTTTGGACATATGACTCGTCAAGATCTTTGTTCTTTTCCGAAAGCGGATCAATGCCGGGATAAAACAAATATTGCGGCACCGAAAGCTGACGAGTAAAAGCTGGTGACGAAAAGATGGTTGCATCGTACTGCTCCACGAAGGGTTTCAGGAAATTCCAGACCTCACGGTGCGGGTTAGAGAGGTCGATGTGGCAACGCCAGATCCATTTGCCACGGTTGCGCTCCTTGGAACGGATGAGCCCGGCTGGCTGCGGATCGTGGATGACAAAGACGTCCTCGACGAACTCCATGCGCTGCCGGTTCTGCTCGTTGTACCTCAGGAAAATATCGAATATCTCCTTGGTGGGGTGGTAGTCGCCGCCGTGGAGAGCGTTGTGAAAGCCTTTGGTGACCTCAAAGAAGTCGTTGCCGCCGGTGATGACCTCCCACTTGGTCTGAACTTCCAGCTCTTGCATCAGCGGGATGAGGCGGTTCAGGATCTCGGCCACGCCCCCGCCGACGGCGGTGGAGTTCACCATCTTCACCGTTTTGCCGCGGAGAAGCCGGGCGATGTAGCGGATCTCATCGATCTCGGGCTGCCCGATGATGGCGGTGTAGTCATTCAATTTTGGCGGAGGCGGCGGAGGCGGAGGAGTCTCGGAGACCTTATATTTGCGGCGCTCGCGCACCGGCGGCATTGCCGGTTCGGTGTTACGCCGCTCGATCATGGAATCGCTCTCTACGCTGTCCTCGACTGTGCGCGAAGGGTCGGCCGGGGCAGCAGGCGTAGCTTTTTTGTCCTTCTCAGTCATAGTTCCTCAGTGTGATGCCTTGGCAGCGGTGGCGTTGCTCAAGCAGCGCTTTCGACCACTTTCAGGATCTGGTCGCGGACGTCGTTCAACGTGGCGGTGTAGATGTCGATGCGGTTGATGCGATCGCCCAGAGCGCCGAGGTCGAGATCATTCTCAAGCCATAACGAGAAATCGTTGGTGTTGAGTTTCAGCCTGAGACGGGCGTCGATGAAGTGATAGTGGATGCTATGGACGCTGACCTTACGCAGCTCTGCGGTGAATTCTTCGAGATTACGTGCCACCCATGGAGTCGGGATGACGATGGTATCGGAGGCGCAAAAGTAAAAAGGCTCAAAAGCCGCGCGCTCGCGTGCGCGTTCATTCCGTTTGAGGTACTCGCTCACGATGCCCAAGATGCGTTCGCGCAATGCCTTGATGGATGTGTACTCGCGCACGTCGACGCTGGAGAGACGCTCGGCCAACTCAATCTCGTTGCAGGAGGCGAACGCCCAATGGGCGAAATCGTTGGAAAAGCCTTCTTCGATGTAGTGGTGCTCCTGCAGAGTCTGAAAGGTATGCTGGAAGATGGAGTCGTCGGGCACTTTCTCCAGTCCTTGCGCGAACTCGTTCAGAGTAGTGGCGCGCTGGTTGCCGATGCGCGTCACATGGGCAGCGGAATTGAAGTAAAAGGGCGCTTTCGCCCAGCGTTGCATCAGATTGCGGGCCATCGAAAACCCTCCACGCGGCAATTTGCGTCAGGCTGAGTTGGGTTGGATGTGGCCGACAGGAAGATTGTTGTCAACGCGGCAGCGAAAATTCAGCAGCGCTCGAATTTGGTGGCGCGCTGAATACAATCGGCGTAAAAAAAACTAACGGAACAATCTGGCCTGACCGTGTTGGTATCCGTGCGAGCCTATGCAACACGACACCCAAACCCTGCTATTGGAGCTTTTCGTCATCTTCGTGGCCGCGAAGCTGGGCGGAGAACTGTTCGAGCGGTTGCGGATGCCCGCAGTTCTGGGAGAGATTTTGGCCGGAGTGGTCTTTGGCCCGTTCGCGATGGCATGGGTGATCCCAAGTCCTACTGTGCTCTCGATCGCGGAGCTTGGCGCCATCTTTCTGCTGTTTACGGTGGGCTTGGAGACGCGGCCTAAGGATCTTCTAAAAGTCGGGCGGGAAGCCACTGGCGTGGCGCTTGGCGGTATCGCGCTGCCATTCATTTTTGGATTTGGCTACATGGCTCTGGCCAAGCACCCCATCCACGAGAGCACGTTTGTGGCGGCCGCCATGGTGGCGACCAGCGTCGGCATCACGGCACGCGTGCTGCGCGATTTGAACGCATTGGATACGATCGCCGCCAGGATCATTCTCGGCGCCGCGGTCATCGACGACATTATTGGCATGATCCTGCTGGCGTTCGTGGTGGGATTAGCTAGCGTCGGCGGCGTGCAATGGCTGCAGCTCGCCGTATTGATCGCGGAGGCGGTGGGATTCACGGTGTTCATGCTGTTTGTGGCGCCCCGGGTGATGCGACGCGTCTCGCCGAATATCGGAAGGCTCTCCACTCACAACCCGCAACTCATCATGGCCCTGACTATCTGCCTGGGACTTTCGGTGGCGGCAGAGAAGATCGGGTTGGCAGCGATCATCGGGGCGTTCTTCGCCGGGCTCACCTTCTCTGATTTCTCGCCGCGCTGGAACCTGCAACCACGGGTAGAGGCGATCAACGAATTCCTGGCGCCATTCTTTTTCTTCACCATGGGGGCGCGACTCGACCTCCGGGTTCTCAATCCTGACTTGATCACGGCAGCGATCGTCGTCTCCTTGTTGGCGATCGTGACCAAGATGCTGGGGTGCGGTTTGCCGGTTTGGGGGCACGGTCGCGAGATCGCGACCCAAGTTGGGGTGGGAATGACGCCACGCGGCGAAGTAGGCCTGATCGTGGCGCTGATCGGGCTGCAGATGAATATGATCTCGCCCGGTGCTTACGCCATCGTTGTATTCATGACGGCGGTGACCACGCTGTTCGCGCCGCCAGTCCTTCGCGTGCTATTTCGAGCAGCGCCGGCGACGGCGCACGCAACATCCGCGCCGGTCAACAGCGGGAATCCCGAAGACCTCGCAACAGGGGCGGGGAAGGTCGCCGACTAGCAGATCACGGGATCTGCGTCTGACTGCAATTCAAGGGCTTGCCGGTTTTGACATCCTGCCCGACTGGCTGATTCGGGGGCGATGGTGGGTTCATGTTCGGCGCATTGGTGAAATCAAAGAACTCAGTCATGTCGGGCTGCGCTGCATCGCGAGCGGTCAGGTTCGGCAGACCATAGCGAACTTCGATGAACTTTAAGATCGCGGTCAAGTCGGCCACATTGTGCGACACATAACCGGGTTTGGTGAATGGTGAGATCACGAGCAGCGGTACACGGAATCCGTAGCGATCGAAATTCCCCTGAGTGTCGTTGGGCCCGAGATCGATCGGCGCAATGCCGTCGGGATGGGGGGCGCTGGGTGGCGGCACGTGGTCGTAGATGCCACCGGCCTCGTCGTAAGTGAGGAAAAAGACAGAATCCTTCCAGTTAGGGCCGTTCATGAGTGCATTGATAAAAGTCGATGCGAATTTCGCGCCCTTTTGTACGCTTACCGTCGGATGTTCATCGCTGCCGCTGGCGTTCTGGATAAAGGAGACCGACGGCAGATTCCCGTTTTTCACATCGGAAAAATATTGGGCATAGGGAACCACGTTCGCCGTGTGGGTGACATAAAAAGAATGGAACGCTTCGAGGGTCGAGTGCCCGTCGGAATAGATCTTCCACGATCCCCTTTTCCTCAAGCGCTTGCCAGATGGTTTTGGCGTTCACCGATGCTGTAGGTCGATCTGTCCAGCCAGCGGAAGTTGCCGCGAATGAGTACAACCGATTGGGAGGCGTGCGGCTCAGCAAAGAGGTGAAAAAACGGTCTGAGGTGGCGAACTGGGTCGCCATAAAATAGTAGTACGGAAGATGTCCTTCATCGTAGTACCCCATAGCGCGAAGGCCTTCCTGATCGAACCCACCGGTATCTCGCGCATAGTTTGCAGCAGAATAAACAAACCCATCATTCGTCCCGGTGCCGGAGGCCGGGGCTGAACGGTTTGCCTGGCGATGGCTCTCGTCCCAACCTGGGCTGATCTGTTCATGGCACGCGGTGGTCTCCCAGCGGAAAGGCTGGATGGTGGTGGACTTGTCAAAGCTGGGATTGCCCGAGGACCCGCTCAGACCGTCCACATCGGCACCCAGGCCTTTGCTGGCGCGGTAGTCGTTCAGCTTTCCGAAGTAGTTATCGAAAGAGCGGTTCTCCTGCAGCATGAAGACGATGTGATTGACGGCGGCCGGATTTCCGTTGCCGGCGTTGCTCTTGGAGTCGCCGCTGCCGCCGCAGCCGGGCAGCATCGCAACCAATGCAATAGCCAAGAGAAGGGATACGACACGAAGGAGGTGAGATCTTGAGAGTCCAAATCGCGCGGTGACATTCATTGCAGGGCCCTTGGGGAAACGTATTCACACCACTGCCGCAGGTTCAGCCGCAGCACTGGATAGGATGGTTCGACTCGCCCTGCTGTTGTCACCCTAGTTAACGGTGAACCAGCAATTTATAATTCCGGATTCGCTCGCTTGCGGGCGCAACTCAAGGAGAATGCATGACTTCGCTGAAGGGACGCGTAGCGCTGGTGACCGGAGCTTCACAGGGGATCGGACGGGCTTGCGCTATCGCTTTGGCCAAGGCCGGAGCGAAGGTGGCGCTGGCGGCGCGCAATGAAGAGAAGCTGAAGCAGGCGGTCGATGAGATCACAGCGGCAGGCGGCGAGGCAGCGGCATTCCAGATCGACGTGGCTGATGAAGAGTCAATCAAGGCAGGAGTCAAAGCGGCGCTAGAAAAGTTCGGCAAGATCGAGATCCTGGTCAACAACGCCGGCGTGACTCGCGACACCTTGGTCCTGCGCATGAAGCGCGCCGACTGGGATTCTGTGATCAGTACGAACCTTACCGGGGCTCACTTGTGCACCCAGGCGGTAATGGGATCGATGCTGAAGCAGCGATGGGGGCGCATCATCAATATCAGCAGCACATCAAACGCTGCTCAAATTGA
>CAVQGF010000065.1:0-49572 GCA_963711965.1 uncultured Acidobacteriota bacterium
GACCGCCATTCCCTAGCATCGTAGAGCTTTCGCCGAAAGCGAATGAAAAAGAGGCCCCCGCGCGAGCGGAGGCCTCTTCACTTGGCTACGAAACGGCGGTTAAATCTTCATGTTCGCCGTCACGTAGAACTGGAACGGGGTCTTGGTCGAGTTTCCGTCTTGGTTGAAGGGTCCGAAGAGTGGGTTGTACGGATACTTCACCAACGGCTGAACGATCGAGCCGTGGAATCCCGCCGGATTGTAGTCGTTCCCGACCGGGAAGATCTCGCTTCGGAAAACCGCCCGAGCTATACCCGCAAACGTTACCGTTGGTAGTCGTCCACGGAGCTTTGGTGCCGCCCCAGAAGGTGTTCACGAGGTTCGCCAGCACGCCCGTCAGGCTCAAACGCGGGCTCACGTCGTAGGTCAACTGAAGGTTCAGACCAAGGAAGTTCGGTTGCGTGAAGGATCCGAGCGGATCGAACACGCCGGTGTACGTATCGGGCACCACGAACGCGTTGCCACACGACAATGCATCGTAACGACCGCCGCCGTTCGCCCCGGTGACCCAGGAAGGACGGCCGTGCAGCTCGCCGGATCGATGCCCGAGTTCGTCTGCGGAACGCCGTACTTGCCGCCGCCAGCGAACGACAGTGAGGGCGTGACCGCCCATTTGTCGTGCTTGTAGTTGAGGATCAGTGAGGCCCTACGGCACGCCATAAGAACACCGCGCTCCC
Source organism: uncultured Acidobacteriota bacterium (assembly GCA_963711965.1). Taxonomy (GTDB): domain Bacteria; phylum Acidobacteriota; class Terriglobia; order Terriglobales; family Acidobacteriaceae; genus CAVQGF01. Next base: position 717 of record CAVQGF010000065.1, read on the forward strand.
GATACCGCCGGGGAAGATGTCGAACGTCGGGAACGCCATTCCCGGATGGATCAACGACTGCGCGTTGTTCGTACGGGTTGCCGACATCGGCTGCCGTACAGGTATAGACCGGCGCGCCGGCCGTCGTGTAGCACGGAGCCGCAGCGACGCCGGTGCTGGTGGTACCGCAGTACGGAATCGAGCGCTTCCTTCGCGCACCTCAATATGCCACCGCGCGCGATGTTGAACACGCAGCGCAGGAGCACATTTCTTATTTTCCGGTGAACGACCCGAACGTCATCATGAATGTTGATACGCCGGAAGAGTTCGAGCGGCTGGTCGAGAATGGTCAACTGCAACGGGGAGCCATGAACTCTGCGGCTGAAAGCTTTGTCTGTTCCATCATCGAACTCCATCCGAAACTCGCCGTCTTCGACTGCGACGGAACGTTGTGGTCAGGCGACGGTGGCAAGGATTTCCTCTATTGGGAGGCGCAGGCTGGCTTACTTCCCGAGGCTGTCAAAGAGTGGGCGCTTCCTCGCTATGCCTCCTACATGCGGGGTGAAGTTGACGAGAAAACCATGTGCGGCGAGATGGTCACGCTTCACGCGGGCATCAAGGTGAGCGAGATCGAAGCCGCAGCCGACCTGTTCATAAGCACAGTGATCGAGCAGCGAATATTCCCCGAGATGCAGAAGCTGGTGAAGTCGCTGATCGACGATGGCTGCGAGATCTGGGCGGTCTCATCGACGAACACCTGGGTGATAGAGGCTGCAGTGCGACGCTTCGGGATCCCAAAGGAGCGCGTGATTGCGGCGTCGGTGGTATGCGAGAACGGGAAAGCCACGGATCGCCTGATCCGGGTGCCAACCGACGAGGGAAAGGCCGCAGCCATCCGCGAAGTCATCAGGCGCGTTCCGGATGCAGTTTTCGGCAACTCCGTCCATGACGCCGCAATGTTGCAGATGGCTAAGTATCCGTTCGCGATCAACCCCATCCCTGACCTGAACCACCTCGCCAAAGAACGATCATGGACGATCTATCAACCCTTCCCACTAGGCCGCTTGCCTGAGTGCGCAACCGGGGATTCCTAAGTAAACGACCTGAGTCCGAATAAGCCTTCTCCCTGATGGGTTACAAAGCGGCAGACCGTTACTCTCTGAGAGAACGATGACAGGCGGCTCCCAGCAGAGCTGTTACTCCACGATCCACAGGAGCAATACAGAATGGTCTGTTCCCCTGCACGTAAGCTGTTCCCTGCCTTTTTGTTGATCGCACTGGCCACGATCGTAAATTCTGCTTTCGCGCAAACCACCGTTACTAACATCGATCAAATGACAGGATGGCAGTCCTGCTCGACGTGTGCCGGTTACGGCGGCGCAGGGCCGACCACCGGCCACTCCATGGCGCAGAACCAATCTTCTCCCGCGATGGATGGACGTTCAGTCAAATTCAGCATCAGTGGATCGACTGCCTATGCCAACGCTCTCTGGTGGAAACAACTGGGGCGCAAGGATGCAGCCCACAACTTCGTTTACGATATGTATTACTACATCAAGACCCCCACTGCGGCGCAGGCACTCGAGTTCGATGTGAATCAGACCGTGGGTGGAAAGTGGTACATCTTCGGAACCGAATGCGTGCTCAAGGGAACGCCGCATTGGAATGTTTACGACCCCTACAATCGCCACTGGGTGGCTACCAGCACTCCTTGCAAGATCCCCACTGCTTACAAATGGCAACATGTGGTGCTGGAATTCCACCGGACCAGCTAGGTAAAAATCAGTTCATCTCGGTCACCATCAACGGAGTAAAGAGCTACTTCAACAAGACCTACTCACCCAAAGGCGCGAGCTCGAACACGCTTAACGTGGCCTTTCAAATGGACATGAACAGCAAAGCCGTCGATTACAGCACTTGGGTGGACAAAGTAAGTTTGAAGTACTGGTGATTTTCCGCTCGACTTTTCCGCCGTTCAAAGCCTCCTTCGGGAGGCTTTTTATTGCAACTGACGAAGCGCGGCAGAGAGCGCGTCGAATGCGAGGTGGGAAGCGTGCATGGTTTCGTTACTCAGTCCACCAATGGTGGCAACCAGGTCGTTGCGATCAAGTGCGTGCGCTTCCCCAAGGCTTTTGCCGATGATCATCTCGGTGAGGCGCGAGCCGCAGGCGATGGCCGACACACAACCTTTGGTCCTGAAGCGGGCGTCGCTGATGATGCCGTCAGTTAGCTGAATGGTCAGCAGCATGAGGTCGCCGCAGGCAGGATTTTCGGTGGTGACGCGTGCATCGGCGGGATCTAGTTCACCCACGTTACGGGGGTGCTCGAAATGGTCGAGAAGGGCTGGGCTGTACATCGCTGGCTCGATTCTAATCTGCTCAATCCAACCGCCATCATTTATATTCTTTAGTGTGAGCTCGCAAGACAATTTCCTGCCGCAACGCATCGTCGCGCTGCAGCCGAGTGCGACGGTGATGCTGAAGAGCCTGGGAGCACTCGACCGGCTGGTGGCGTGCACGAAGTACTGCGTGGATGTTTGCCCGGAAGTTGTAGGACAGGCGATCGTGGCCGATTCGTGGACAGCACAATCAGCGCAAATCCTCGCCGCGAAGCCAGACCTTGTGATCGCGTCGGTCCCCTATCAGTTGGAGGCGGTCGCGGAAATCCTCAAGGCCGGTATCCCATTCCTCGGACTTGCTCCTCATTCACTCGAAGACATCTACAAAGATTTCGCGATGATCGCGCGAGTAGTGGGCGAGGAACGGCGCGGTGCTGAAGCGATCGCTGCTATGGGAAGAGAGATCGAATCAGTCGCGGCGAAGACTGCTTCTCTAAAACGATTAACGGTGCACTGCGAAGAGTGGGGCAAGCCGGTGATCCACTCCCAGCAGTGGGTGGCCGAGCTGGTGACAGCGGCGGGAGGAACTTTCGTTGGAAGACCGGGTGCCCATTCTGATCCCCAAACAATCGCTGCGGCCGATCCAGACGTGATCATCGCGGCCTGGTGCGGTGCAGGTGACAGGGTTCCGCTAGCGAAGGTGGTAGAGCAAAGAGATTGGTCAGGGCTGAGGGCGGTCAAGAACAAGAACGTGTATTGCCTGCCCGACGAGTTCCTGAATACGCCCGCCCCAACGCTCATCGAGGGGCTGCATGCGTTGGCTGGAGCGATCCACCCCGAAGTCTTCCCTGCTCATCCTCGGGTCAAGCAGATCTGAGAAGCCGTACCACGCGGCGAATCACCCGGCCATCGAATAATCATGGCACGATTACAGCTCAAAGAAGGCGAAGGCATTTTGACTACGGCGATCGTGATTGCACTACTGGGAGCATTGCTCATAGCCGCTATCGTGTTCGGGTGGGAGCATCACCAGAATAAGATCAACGGCACTGGCGGCAATGTTCCGAGTTCGACGCTGCAGCCGCTCACGATCGCGGAAAGATTTACGGCATAAAAAAGCGCGGCAGCAGCCGCGCTTTTTTCTCGCATGCCCTCTAGCTCGTGGTGAGCGATTGCGTCAGACGGAAGGTGAGCCTACGCTCGGCCGCAAACCCAACTTCCTTTTTGCCGGTTCCGTATGCGGTCCCAGTTCCTGCACCAGCACCTATCGCGCTTCCGATCAGCGCACCTTTCGGTCCTGCGGCAAGTCCACCTATCAAAGCTCCGGCGGCGGTTCCGCCGCCGATCATCACCAGATTACGCTTCTTGTGCGAGGCACCTTTTGCAAAGATGCTCGAGGTCCGGATCGGGACGTCTTTGCCGTTCACCGTGACTGAGTCCAACGCCAGTCGCAGATAGCCCGGATCGTGCAATCGGCCGGAGGACTTGGCCGCAACGATACGCCCCGAAGCATTGGCACCCTTGGGAATTACAGTCTGTCCGTCGACCACGACCGCCTCGTCGATGACTGCGTCAAAATGATCGCCGGAATTCGCCGACGCGCTGGAGATGGAGTTCTGCAACCGGACCCCGATAGCGGTGCCCGCAGGAATGGTGATTGCGGGAACATCCGGCTTCACACCCATCGCCGATTCGACGCGTGAAGCAAACGGGGCAGAATTCGAATTGGGATCAGGCGTGGCCGCCTGCGGATTCGAGGAAACCATGCTGCATCCCGCGAGCAGAACCAGACCCGACAAAGCGCTCAGTAAATATCTATTAGTAAGTTTCATAGACATACCTCCCCTTACAGCAGGAACCCTGCTGTAAGTGCATGACCATTGCCATTCCTATGGGTTTGTTTTCAGCAACTTACAATCTCAGGAGAGAGTAAATTTTGCACACAAGAATGGCCGCCCGAAGGCGGCCTCTTGTTGGGGAGTTGAAACCAAACTACTCGTTGGAACCGGTGCTCGTTATGGTCGTTTGCGAAACCGAAGCCGGGATCACAGGCCCATCGCTGACCACACCGTCGTAGCGGGTGAAGGCGAAGACGCGTCCATGCGCCGGAACCACACCGCGCAACGGCCATCCGTTGTGCGAAGCCTGGCGCCAGCGGCGTCCCCCATCGCTGCTTTCGTACATCTCGGAATCGTTGCCGCCGACGGCGATCATGTGCTTGCTGTCGGGGTCGGCGTGGATGCTGAAGATTTCCATGGCAGGAACGCCGTCCATGGAGTGCTCCCAAGTTTCGCCACCATTTTTCGTGACCCACAATCCTTCGCGCGAAGCGACCCAGATGTTGCCAGTGTTGTCATACGCGACGTCACGAACAACAGAGATGAACGACGGCAGGCGCGGCGAATACCAGTTGATGCCGTCATCCAAGGAGACGAACAAGGCCCTGCGCGCTGCCGCCGCGATGTTCTGACCGTAAGAAGTGACTGCAAGGAAGTCTTGTTGACCCTGAAGAGGTCCACCCTTCCAAGTCAGGCCTTGATCGCTGCTCTGCAGTAAGCCCATGGAAGTAGCGGCGTACCATTTTCCGGAGCGCACGTGAACGTCGGAGATGCGAGCCGTGAGTTCGCCACGCACATAGGTGGGTTTGCTGACCATTTTCAGATTGCCAGCTTTGCGGACAGCCTTGGGCGCCATCTTCTCCGTCATCACTACGTTCAAAGGTGACCAGGCTGCGTTCGGGTTCTTCATCGGATCAGGCATAGTGAAAATGCCACGATTGGTGCCGGCGACGAGCGCACCGTTATCCGCCTGACGGAGCGTAAAGACATCGCGGCCGTTGAGACCGGCGTTGATCTGCCGCCATGTGAGTCCGGCGTCGCGCGACATGAAAACGCCACCGAATTCTTTGTCGTTGATCACGCCCGTGTAGAGCGTCTCGCTGTTGTTATGGTCCACAACCAGCGCAGTGATCTGGCGATGAGCGAAGCCGCGATTCGATGCCGTGAAGGTAACGGCGCCGTCAATGCTGCTGAGCACGCCGCTGCGATCGGTCGCGAGCAGAACACGCTTGGGATTGCGCGGATCGATCATTACATCGTTGACGATCACGTTGGGGCCTGTCATGCGGGTGAAAGTCTTACCTGCGTCAGTCGTTCGCCACAGACCTTCAGTGGTGCCGGCATACACGGTTTGTGAATCGACCGGATCCTGCATGAGCACGCGAGTGCGGCGTGCCGAGAACGGCATGCCTTGAACCTTATGGAATTCCTGGCCAGTGTTCGTGCTGTGGTAGATGCCCGAACACGCGCTGGCATAAACGTTCGACGGGCTCTTTGGATCCACGATGATGGAGAAGACGTCGGAGTCGTCGATGATGCCCTTGTTCATGTGCGCCCAAGTCTTGCCGCCGTCGGTGGTCTTCCAAGGAAGATGCCACGTTCCTGCGTAGATCACGTCGGGATTCAGCGGATCGATCGCGACGGATTCAAAATTCTTGAGATCGGGATTGTGGTCGGGTGTTATCTTTTCCCAGTTATCGCCAGCATCGTTAGAGCGATAGACACCATCGAGTGCGCCCGCAACAATCACCTTTGGGTTCGACGGTGCAAGCTCTAAAGCGCGGATCGACATGCCGCTCATTCCCTTGAGCGCTTTCCAAGATTGGCCGCCATCGGTGGAGCGGAAAATATCGCCGGCCTTGTTATCAACCACGCTCCAGGCGGCGACATAAATCTTGTTGGGATCGCTGGGATCGATGGCAATGTTGTCGAGGACGTAGTCGTCACCCGTGCCGAGATGGACGTAACGCATCCAGCTGGCGCCGCCGTTGATGGAAATAAATAGTTTGCCGGCGCTCGTTCCCAAGAAGATGCGGTCCGGATTCTGCGGATCATAAGCAAGACTGCGGACGTCGCCGCCATCGGGTCCGAGCGGCTGCCACTGGCTACCGGCAATGGCCGGGCTTACGAGCAGGATTGCGAGCGCTAAAACGACCAATATCTTTTTCATATGGTTGTAGAGGCTGATCGCCTGACCTATCCGGGGGAGTTTTTAGAATACCTCGATTTTCGAGGAGACGAAGTGGCTGTATCTAGGATGCCACCCACCCACTTCGCATACAAGTTACGTTAGTCCAAAAAGAACAAGCCGTCCGGACAGAGCCGGACGGCTTGGCGGTTACTGACTCGATTCAGGCCTACTGCTTAGGAGCCGCAGCCTTCTTAGCGGGCTTTTTCGCAGCTTTCTTAGCAGTGCCACCATGGCTGGTGCCGAAGCTTTGATTCGGCTTCACTTTCTTTTCATCCACGGCTTCTGTGCCTTCGTTCTTGAAGGTCGCGCCCGCAGGAACGATCCAGTTCTCATCCTTCATCTCGCCACCGTTGCCGGTGCGAACGTCGATGCGGCTGGCGTCAATACCCTGACCCGCTTCACCTTGTGTGAGGTAGGCCTTCGCGTTCACGGCGCGCTGAGCGGCAAGTTTCTTGCCGGTTTTCTCACCCGCTGCGTATTCGCCAACGATGACTGCCTTCGCTTCCGGATCGCTCTTCAAACGCAACGCTACGTCATCCAAAGCAGCCTTCGCTTTGTTGTCTACGTGCGGCGAGTTCTTCTTGAAGTCGATCTCGTTGAGCTTGCTGGCTTCTGGGGCCGCCGCCGGAACTTCAACGTTCACGTTGGCGTTACCAGTCGCGCTCAGGCCACGATCGTCTGTACAGGTAGCGCTCACGGAAACCGGCCCGGCTTGCATGCCGGCGGTATCCAGAGTGGCGCTGCCTTCATTGCCGGAAACTTTACCGGCCGATGCGACCCAATTGCTGATGCTGACCTTGCGATTGTCGGGGCTGGTGCAGGTGCAAGTGATCGTGGACGGGCTGCCCGCGGTCACGGTCGCCGGATTCGCCGAGCAGGAGATCTGCGGGGCATTCTTCGGCGTTTCCTTCACGCTGAAATTCGCGCTGCAGGAAGCGGTATTTTTGGAGCTCTTGGAATCGGTGACCTTTGCATTCGCGGTGTAGCTGCCAGGTGCGACGCCGGTTGTATCGACGTTCGCGTTTGCGGTATCACCGGCCACTTTGCCGCCGGTGGTGGTCCAGCCATAGGTAAGAGTGTGCTTGGGATCGAAATTGCTGGGAGTTGCTGTCACACGGACTGGCTCGCCCTGCATGACTTCACTCGGTTGCGCTGAGCAAGAAGCGCTGGGCGGCGCGCCCGGAGGATTCACGCCGAAGTGGAAGACTAACCCGCCTTGCACGCGAGCACCGTTCAAGTTGCTGGTGTTGGGCAGCGGATAGGCGTCGCTGTGTTTTCCGAAAACGTAATCAGCTTGCAAGAGCCGCAGTGACAGATGACGCGCTACGCGCACGTCGAATCCGCCGCCGGTCATCAGGCCGAAGGCGTTGTTGTCAGACAAGCCAGACGGAGACAGGCGATGCAGGCCGATAAGGAACTCGCCGAATGGTGCCACACGCCCCATGTGCAATGTAAGTTTGGGGCCGACCATGATGGTGCCCACGTCAGCGTTATCGCCATAGTGACCGCTGGCGTCGAAGGTGAGCCCGAACGTTCTGTTGAAATTCCAGGTAGGAGCCACAGCCCACCCGGCCGGCATACCCTTCAGGTTGACGCCGCCGATCTGACCGCCGGGTTCCATGTAGGAATATCCGGCAAATATATCGAGCTTGGTGGGGCCGAGGTCTTCGCCCGTCTGTGCAACGGCGGACATCGAGAGGCCGAGCACAACGATCACGGTCACGGTCAGCGCGATCATTTTGCCGAGAAAACTGCTGCTGATTTTCATTCGAATTCCTCCGAAGGATTCTTATGAATACACGATGAAAATGGAAACCTGGGATGCATGGCCGATACAGCAGACTGCAGTTTACGAGTGCGCAGGAATTGTACAGCAAACAACTCAGGAAGCAAATTGCAATGTGGCGTTAGGTGCCTATGGCTTCAATGCGATACGAAGCACGACTTGTGACCCGTCTTCCACTTTCACGCTTTTGTCGAAGAAAAACTGCAACCGGGGACGATTTGAATCTCATAACCTGCTCTCCCACCGGAAACGGTACATTTACAACCCTCTATAATGAGCCGAACGTTGCAGAATGGGCGACCCGGGAAATGTACTCCGGTGGCAAATCCTGCATCAGAATGTGCACCGGCCCCGATCGCAGCGGAGGTATTCCGCCCACCGTAGGTTCAAAGCAATATAGGTTGCTATGGCGCAAGAAAAAGTCCTGATCGTCGAAGACGAAGAGAACGAACGCACCGGATTAGCGGAACTAGTGTCGGCGTGGGGCTACCGCACGGAAACCGCCAAGGATGGCGTCGAAGGCCTGGAAAAGGTGACGACGTGGTCGCCCGGCATCGTGATCACCGACATGAAGATGCCGCGCATGACGGGCGTCGAATTATTGGAGCGGGTAGCGGCCCAGCCACAACCCATCGCCGTGATCCTGCTGACCGCCCAGGGAAACATTGAGATCGCAGTCGATGCGATGAAGTCCGGGGCCTACGACTTCATTCAAAAGCCTGTAGATCCTTCGCGTCTCAAAGCCATTCTCAACAATGCCGCGCGGCAGCAAGGTACCGAACGCGAGCTTGAAGTCACTCGCCGTAAATTGCGCGACAGCGGCATGCTAGGTTCTCTGGTCGGCTCCTCGAAGAAGATGCAGGAGATCTTCTGCTGATCGAACAGGTGGCGCCAAGTACAGCGTCTGTGTTGATCACCGGCGAGAGTGGAACAGGGAAAGAGTTAGTCGCGCGCACCATCCATGATCTGAGCCCGCGCAAGAACAAACCGTTCGTCGCCATCAATTGCTCCGCTATACCGGAGACTTTGATCGAGAGCGAGATCTTTGGCCACGAGAAGGGCGCCTTCACCGGAGCACTTGAACGCCGCGCTGGCTGCTTCGAACTTGCAGAAGAAGGCACCATCTTCCTCGATGAGATCGGCGAAATGCCCATCGGCACGCAAGCCAAATTGCTACGCGTGCTTGAAGACCACAAGCTGCGGCGACTGGGAAGTAAAGTCGAGACCACTGTCGATGTCCGCGTTCTAGCTGCTACTAACAAACTTCCGGAAGAAGCTGTAGCCAAAGGCCAACTCCGAAATGATCTTTTTTATCGGTTGAATGTCTTCAACATTGATATGCCGCCACTACGCGAGCATAAAGAAGACGTTCCCGAGTTGACGCAGTCGCTGCTCAATGCGATGAACGAGAAGCATGGGCGAAAGACCGGAGCCGTGAGCGATGCCGTGATGGCTTCCTTCCAGTCTTACGATTGGCCTGGCAACGTGCGCGAGTTGCGTAACCTGCTGGAGCGTGCGGTGATCGTGTGCGAGAGCGCGATGATCGAACCCAAACACATGCCTCCAGGATTCGGCCATGCTCCGGTGCGTAGCAGCGTGAGCGACGGAAACGCGGTGCGGGTCGGCGTCGGCACCACGGTCGAAGAGGCCGAACGGCTGCTCATCCTGAAGACCCTCGAATCTACCCACAACAATAAGACCCGCGCTGCCGATATACTTGGCATCAGCCTGAAGACGTTGCACAACAAGCTGAAGGAATACGGCGGCGCTTCCGTGGGTGCCGCGGCTGACAGCAGCGGCTGATCGCTCTCCTTATGGCAGGCAGGATCCGGCTCAAGACGAAGCTCGTCTTCGCCATCACTGCGATGATGGTGGCGGTAGTGTCTGCCTTCGCCTCGGTTTATCTCTCGCAACTCATCCAACACCGTATGGCCGACGCCGACGATGGCGCGCATTTTGTCGCCAATCAGGTCTTCAACGCGACACGCCAGGCGCTTGAACTCGACCTGACCAGCACGAAGGTCGATACCAACGACCCGGTCGCTCTGAAAGCCGCGATCGAGGACAGCCTGCAGACCGACCCGGGGCTTAATTCCCTACTGCAGTCCATCGTGGGATATTCCCCTACGATTTACGACGTCGCGCTAGTTGGTCTGGATGGGCGCGCGCTGTTGCACACCGATCCGCAATACATCGGCAAGGTCGTTCCGCAGCGCGAGAATTTTCAAACGGTTCGCGACGGCAATCTCCGGCAACAACTCAACGTCGTCTACGGAGCGGCTTCGGTCTACGAGATCCATGTACCCATCGAGCGCGACAACAAACCTTTTGCCGAGATCAGAGTCGGCATCTCCACCGTCTTTCTGAAAAGCGAACTGAAGCCGCAACTCAATCACGCCTTGACGGCGTCCGGCATTGCAATCTTCGTTTCCTTACTGCTTGCGGCTGGATTATCGAATTGGGCGCTGCGCCCGCTGACAACGATCGGGGAAAAACTCGACTTAATGACTTTGGGCGAAGTGATCCACGACGAGACCGAGCCAACGGCAACGGACGAAGTGGGCGTGGTGACTACGAAGATCGACAGGCTCGGTCGACAGATGCGCGACGTGAAAGACGTGTTCTCTGCGCTGAAAGACAACGTGGACCAGATCATGGCCAACCTTCAGGATGGCCTGATGCTGTTCACTCACGACACGCGCGTCGTCCTGGTGAGCGCGGCGGTGGAGCGGTTCCTGGGAAAGCCGCGCAGCGAGATGCTCGGCCGCCATGCTGCAGAGATTTTTTCCGGCGACTCGCCGCTTGGGGCGGCCATAGTAGACGCATTTGCGCAGCATTCTCCGCTGCAGCAACAGGAATTTGAAAATGCCGCGGGTGGACGGATACTGGCTTCACTCGACTTCATCGAGGAAGGTTCGGAGCAGATCGGGGCGCTGATGGTGTTGCGCGATGCCGAATCGGTGCGGCGCATCGAGAATGAGATCGAAATATCTCATCGGCTCGCTGCTGCGGGAAGACTTGTCTCTGGTGTTGGTCACGAGGTGAAGAACCCGATCAATGCGATCGTGGTGCATCTGGAAGTGCTGCGGCAGAAGCTGAAAGAGATCGACCCTGATGCGCGCCGCCACATGGACGTGATCGGGAGCGAATCCAGCGGCTCGACCGTGTGGTGCAGATGCTGATCGACTTCACACGCCCTGTGGACTTGCGGCTGGCAGATGTCGACCTACGTCGCTTAGGCGAAGAGGTAGCAGTATTGGCATCGCCCGAAGCGGCGCGACAGGGTGTGGTGATCAAGCGCGCATGGAGCGAAGAGCCACTGATCGCGCGCGTGGACGCAGACCTGCTTCAACAAGCATTTCTGAACGTAGTGCTGAATGGCGTACAAGCCATGCCCAAAGGTGGCGATCTTGGCTCGGCGCGAAACGGATGGGAAATGAAGTGGAACTGACCGGTGCACGAAGAAGGGACGGGCATCACTCCGGATATTCGCGACAAATCTATAACCTGTACTTCACTACGAAAAAGGCAGGCGGCGGCATTCGTTTGGCAATGGCATATAAAGTGTTGCAGCTGATGAACGGTTCAATGGATTTCGAGACCGCTATCGGAGTCGGCACTACGTTCCGGCTCCATCTGCCATTGCTTGGCTCCGGACGAGAAGCTCAATCGCCTCCAACAGTTGCGGGCGTGCTGAAAGAGATCGGCGTGCAGGCCGAGATGGGGAAGAAATGACGGGCGGCTTGCGAAACCTCGGCGTTACAGTCTTGCTCGCGGTGCTGATCTTTACTGCTTCGGGATGCAGGAAGAAAAAACCTGCAGTGCCCGCTCCGCAAGCCGAAGCACCAACCATCGCTGCGCCTGAACCAGCCACACCGCCCACTACGGAAACACCGGCTCCCACTACGCCTCCGGCAGACGCTACGACGACTTCGCCCGCACCGGCTCCGAAGCCGAAGAGGCCAAGAGCGCGCGCCGCGAAGAAGCCTCGGCTGGGTGCCTACCGCGACGAACGGCTCAACTCCCCCCGCTACGGTCGCGAACGGGACCACTCCGCCGCCACCCGGGCCGAACGTCACGACGCCTTCGGGAAAGGTGATCGTGCCGGATGGAAGTGTTGCGGAACCTGCCAACCAGGTGTCCAACACCACCATGCCGACGATGAAGGACAATGAGACCAAGTTGAACACCGAGAGGTCTCTGCAAAATACGGAGAAAGACCTGAAGGCGATCAACTTCACGCCCTCGCTCGATCAAAAGTCGATGATGGACCAGATCAAGACCTACATCAACCAATCGCGCACGGCGAATACTGAAGGCGACGTGCTTCGCGCCAGCAACCTCGCGCAAAAAGCCAGATTGCTGTGCGACGAGCTGCTGAAGAAATAGTGCCGTTGCTTTTTATCTCCCTGCCGAAGTAGATTTCTCCGCTCAGGAGGAAATCGAAAATGAAACGCTGGCTCCTCCTACTCATCCTGTTGGCGGCTTTCTCGAGAGTTCCAGCAATCGCAGACGAAGAAGGGCATGACCGTCATACCGGGCAGACGAAGACACAATTAGGCAAGGTGCACTTCCCTACCACCTGCGCGAAGGCCGTAAGGGCAGAGTTTGAAAGCGGCGTAGCCATGCTGCACTCGTTCTGGTAGAAGAGGCAGAGAAAACATTTTCAGATGTAACCTTGAAGGACCCAACGTGTGCAATGGCGCACTGGGGCATTGCTATGAGCGTCTATCACCCGCTCTGGGGGAAGACACGGGATGATTCTCTGCGTCGCGGGCGCGAACAGATGGCGCTGGCAGCGAGGCTGAAAGCTTCTGCGCGCGAGCGCCAGTATCTGGACGCCATCGGTGCGTTCTACAAGGATTCTGACAAGCTGGAACCGCGAACGCGGTTTCTCGGGTACCAGAATGCAATGGAGCAGCTCCATCAGAAATATCCGGATGACGACGAAGCGGCCATCTTCTACGCCCTTTCATTGCTGGAGACAGGAAAGCCGACCGAGGCTGTGCTCGCCAACCACAGGGAAGCGGGCAAGATATTGAAAGCAGAGTTTGCTAAAAACCCGCAGCATCCCGGCGTAGCGCACTACATGATCCACGCCTACGACAACCCGGTGCTGGCCGAGCAGGGTCTTGAAGCCGCCAGACGTTATGCCAGCATCGCACCCTCGGTCCCCCACGCACAGCACATGCCTTCTCACATCTTCACTCGCCTGGGCCTTTGGCAGGATGCGGTGAAATCGAATGCGGCTGCCGAAAAGTCCGCGCGCGCATACGAAGAACGGTCGAAGATGGATGGCGTTTGGGACCAGCGCATGCACCCGCTCGATTATTTGGAGTACGCATATCTTCAAACCGGTGATGACGAAAAAGCCAAAGCAATCGTGGATCAGGTGGCAGCTCTCAAGCCAATGAGTCCAGAAATGCAAGCTTCGGCATACGCATTTGCCGCGATCCCCGCACGCTACTACTTTGAAACGCGAGATTTCGGCGGCGCAAGAGATTTGCCCACGCGCAAGTCCCCCTACCCTGAGTTCGACGCGATCACTTATCTTGCGAGAACAGTCGGTCATGATCACTTCGACGATGTCGCGGGCGCTCGGGCCGAGATCGCGAAACTGACCGAGATCCATGATGCAGTCAGCAAACGCGGCGACGCCTACGCCGCTGATCAAGTCGAGATCATGATCCTTGAAGCTTCGGCGTGGACAGCATTCACAGACAAGAAGAACGATGAAGCTTTACAGGCACTGCGCAAAGCGGCGGACATGGAAGACGCTACCGACAAGTTGCCGGTGAGTCCAGGCAATCTGTTGCCAGCACGCGAGATGCTTGGGGATTTGTTGCGGGCGCTGGACCGCCCAGAGGAAGCATTGAAGGAATACGAAGCTTCGATGAAGACGACGCCGAACCGGTTCAATGGGATTCTCGGCGCAGCCAAGGCGGCGCAGGCTTCCCATGATGACGCAAAAGCCAAGTTATATTTCGGAAAATTGCTGGAGCTGGCCGGTTCGTCGAACCGGAAGGCTGTCGCCAATGCGAGGGCGTACATGTCACGGCCGGGGCAATAACTATTTTCGACCTTCACGTTTTTGCGCGACCACGAACCCCCGCGGCGTGGGCATCAACACTGCGGAGATGAGTCCTTCACTTTCCATCTTCAATGCAGCCTCACGGACCGTTTTGAGGTGAGAGCTGGCGTCGTGCATCAGGATCAGCCCGAATGGATTCACCTTGGGCAGGAAGTGCCTCACTTCTTGCTCGCGGATAGTGATTTCACTGTCACTGAAGAGCAGATCGATTGCACCTTCAATTTTCAGATCCAAACTTGACATGTTGCGGAGGTCGATCCAATCCAGCAGTCCTGAAGCTTGAAAACGCTCTTTCGCTTTGGCGTAGACGACCGGATCATATTCGACCGTGAGCACCTTGCCGAATCCATTCTCTTTCAATCCTTCGGCTATCTTCAGCGTGCTAATGCCCATGAATGTTCCGGTCTCCACGACGAGCTTGGGCTTCACTGTTGTGACCAGCGTCTTCAGGAACTCGAGCACTTCGACTTCAGCGGTCATAGAGTCGTACATTCGCCATTTCTCAGGATTCGGACACTCAGGCGTGGCCTGATGATATTCCGCTTGCATCACGTCTCCTTTTTCGGAGGCGTGTTGCACGATGCGGTGCTCCTGCTTTGCCGCCTTAAAGCGAAGACGCGTCCAGATCAGCAACGCAAGCCCCGCAATGGCCGATAGGAATGCCACTCCCTGCGCATTACTGAAATGTCCAAAGATGGTGCGCGGGTTGATACGGATGAACTCCACCGTAAAGCGGGCGATTCCAGACCACAGCAAGTATTCAGCCGTGACTTCGCCGAGCGGACGAGGACCACGCAGCGCCTTCGCGCCTAATCGCCACAGATACCAGAACAAGATCACGCCGAATAAGAATTCGTAGATGGGTGTGGGGTGAACGCGGCAATCGAACGGCTGGCCGTAGTTGCGGCAGACCTCGGAGCTCGGAACCAGTCCATTGAGGAATCGCATGCCCCAGGGAACATTGGTTGGAATGCCGTAGTCACCGTCACCCGAAACCAGGCAGCCGATGCGACCGATTGCGTAACCGAGCGCAGCAGCCGGCGCGCACAGGTCGAGTATAGCGAGCGGACGCAATTTGTAATGGCGGCCTAGCAAGAGCAGCGCTGCGATCACCGCGAGGAATCCGCCGAACCAGGCAAAGCCGCTGCTGAACCAATCCAGAAATTGCTTCGTCCCATGGATGTTGGATAGCGCTTGAACCAGCTCCCTAGGCTCCTGCAACTCGTGGTAAATCTTGGCGCCAAGCACACCGGCGAGGGCGGTCCAAAGGACGATGTTATCGGCAATATCCGGCAACCGGCGCCGGAGCGTCTCCGCTCGCAAAACGAAGTAGGCGGCTACGAAGGCCAGCCACATGAAAATGCCGAAGGTACCTAGATTCAAGGGTCCGAGATGGATATAGGGCAGCAGAGAAAAAAAGTATACGCGAGCGGTTTTTGCGCTATCCTGTGCGGGTCAGGCCCACCGCGGGCGGATATAGTTTTGCACACAGGCATCTTTTAGGTGCCGTTCGGAAACAAAGTAGAAGGTAGCCAGCAAGGGCACGTCACTGCCCGAGTCCGTTCGTATCCCACCAAGCAAGAGCTGGAGGCAAGCATGAAAGCCATCCTTTTTGTCGACGACCATCAAGTGCTGGCGCGTTTGAGCTGCGAGATCCTGGAGATGCAGGGTTATCGCGCCGTCTCCGCTTATAACGCCGACGAGGCGTTGGAGAAGTTCGGCAAAGATAATTTCGACATCCTGGTGACCGACTTCCGCATGGAAGGCATGAACGGACTGGAACTCGCTAAGAAGATCCACGATAAAAGCCCCGAGACGCCGGTGATCATCGTGACCGGCTACGGCCCCATCGACACGGGCGACGAAGTGAACGCTTGCCTGCAAAAAGAGGACCTCTTCCCTGCGCTGCTGGAGAAGATCCGGTTCTTCCTCGGCGAAGGCGATGCCAAGCCGGCAACGAAGCCGGAAAATAAAGTCCGCGAGATGTCCCGCCGCCCCGCGGTTTAGATTTCTCCGCATTCCTAAGCAAGGCGTACCTCGCACACCCGGGACGGCTGTGTCACTCACCCCTACTGTTAGACTTTTCGGGTGCGACGCCTCATCGTCAACGCAGATGATCTCGGTCTCACGCGCGGCGTGAACCGCGGCATCTTCGAAACCGTCCGCGACGGCATCGTCACCTCTACAACTCTGATGGCGAATTCAGCGGCTTATCAAGATGCCGTCGAGCAGATTTCAGCAAATAGAAACAGCGGTCGGCCGAGCGTGGGATGTCACATCCTCCTGGTCGACGGTGAGCCGCTGTCTCCAGCCGCATCGGTTTCGAGCCTGCTTGAAAGCAAGAATGAGAATGGAAGCTTCAGAACAAATCTTTTGCCGTTCCTGGGCCTGGCGGCGCAAGGCAAGATCGATTCCGGCGAGATCGAGCGCGAGGCCACAGCACAATTCAAAAAAATACAGTCTTCCGGCGTAAAAATCTCGCACTTCGACACGCATAAGCACACGCATATTTTTCCTGCGGTGTATCAACCATTGATCCGCGCGGCGAAAGCGTGCGGCATTAAGGCGCTGCGCAACCCATTCGCTCCGGTACGCCCATTGGCCTTCGCGCATCTGGTGCGGCGACCTAAACTTTGGAAGAGGTACTCGCAGGTGAAGGTGCTGCGGCGCTTCGAAGAGGGATTTCGTCGAGCAGTCGCGGACGCCGGGATGAGGACTCCCGACGGATCGTTTGGGATCGTGTCGACCGGCCATTTGGATGAAAAGTTGTTTGCCGCAGTGATGGGCTCGCTGCCCGAGGGCACGTGGGAGTTTGTGTGCCACCCCGGATACAACGACCCGGACCTGGACGGAGTGCAAACTCGACTGCGCGCTTCACGAGAGCGGGAGCGTGAGGTGCTTACGTCAGATTCTGCGCGTCAAATCCTAGCCGAGCAAAAGGTGGAGCTGATCTCGTACAACCAGCTCTAAGCGCAACATTGTGAATCGCGGCTGACGGGTGCTCATCCAATCGTTGAACTTCGCAATCTGACCGAAAGACTCTCATGAAGATCGGCATCACCTGTTATCCGACTTACGGCGGCAGCGGCGTCGTCGCCACCGAGCTAGGGCTGGAGCTCGCGCAGCGTGGGCACCAGGTCCACTTCATCTCCTATTCGCAGCCCATCCGGCTGATCACTCCACAGCCGAATATCTGCTTCCACGAGGTTGAGGTTTCGCGGTACCCATTGTTCGAGTATCCGCCCTACGACTTGGCGCTGGCGACGCGGATGGCCGAGGTCGCTGAAAACTACGACCTCGACCTGCTGCATGTCCACTATGCCATCCCACATTCGGTGAGCGCCATGCTGGCGCGGCAGATGCTGGCGGCGAGTCCGAGCAAGCGACGGCTTCCTTTTGTTACGACTCTTCACGGTACGGACATTACGCTGGTCGGAGCGGATCGATCGTACCTGCCCATCACCCGCTTTTCTATCGAGCAAAGCGATGGTGTCACCTCGATCTCGAAATACCTTCAGGAGCGCACGGTAAAAGAGTTCGACATACAGCGCCCTATCGAAGTGATACCGAACTTCGTGAACTGTGACATCTACCTGCGCAGGAAAGATGTCGCTGCGGAGCGGGCAAAGCTGGTGCCTGAGCGCGAGAAGGCGATAGTGCACCTCTCGAACTTCCGACCCGTGAAGCGGATTTCTGACGTGATCGAGATCTTCGATCGCGTGAACAAGAAGCTGCCTTCGCGACTGCTGATGATGGGGGATGGCCCGGAGCGGCCTGCCGCTGAACGCCTGGCGCGCAAAAAAGGGATTTCCGATCGCGTCATCTTCATGGGTAAAGTCGATGACGTGCACGAGAAGCTTGGGATCGCGGATCTAATGCTGCTGCCGAGTGAGTTGGAGTCATTCGGTCTAGCTGCCCTTGAAGCGATGGCGTGTGAAGTACCGAGTATCGCGACCAACGTCGGCGGTCTGCCGGAAGTGATCGAGGATGGAAAGACGGGATTCCTGGCGCCGGTCGGCGATGTTGAGTACATGTCCCGCTGCGCTATCGAGATATTGAGCGATGACAAACGCCTGCGCGAGATGAGCAAGCTGGCCCGATACGAAGCGCAGGCGCGATTCTGCACGACGAAAATCATTCCGCAGTACGAGGACTTTTACCGCAAGGTCTTAGAGCGCTCTTCCTGAATCGCGGAATCGACCCAAGGGGGTTCGAGGTCTGACGTTCCCAACAGATAAGGCAGATGCAAAGTGATGACGGTTCCACCGTGCATGCGATTGCCTACCGTCATCCACGCAGTGTTGGGATAGAGCACCTTCAACCGCTCCGCCACGTTGGCCATGCCGATGCGGGTGCGGTCGGGATGCGCGGAAGCTTCGGAAGCGTCCATGCCCACCCCGTCGTCTTCCACTTCGATCACCAGCTTCTCTTCTTCGACACGACTGCGGATCACGATGCTGCCGCCCTCAATCTTCGGCGACAAACCATGCTTGATGGCGTTCTCAACCAGCGGCTGCAGGATCATGCTTGGGACGTAGGCCTCGAGAGTCTCCGGGTCGAGGTGCTTGTCCACACGCAGCTTCTCGCCGAAACGAACCACTTCGATGTCGAGGTAATCGTCGATGAACTCGACTTCATCGCGCAGTTGCACGAATGATTGCTGCTGGTTTAGAAGGCGCCGCAGAATGCTTGCCAGCTTCAGGATCACGGCGCGAGCGGTATCGGGATTGACCCGCACCAGCGAAGAGACGGAATTCAGAGTGTTGAACAAGAAATGCGGATTGATCTGGCTCTGCAAGGCTTCCATGCGTGCTTGCAGCAATAGCTTCTCCGACTCCTCGAGTTTCATCTCGATGCGCGTACTGGTCCAGATCTTAAGCGGAATGGCCACGACCATTACCGTGCTGGCGTAGATGGCGAGCAAGATATACCAGCGGTCGCTTTGTAGAACGAACATCTTTCCCGGGTACAGCTTGCCTAACTCGGTGTGGATCACCTGCAGCGCGAAGATGACGAAAGCGAAGACAGGCTGCCACTCAATGTGTGGATGCCGCACAAATCGTTTGATCCAGCGATAAATGCTGAGGTCGATAAGCGGCGAGAACCACCAGATCTCTTCTTTGTCTTTCGCGGCGATACGCAGAGCGCCGGCAATGTATCCGGCTGCCACATTGAACGGAAGCGCCAGCCATTCCCCATTGACGATGGCCGGGATCGAAACGAAGACTGCCCCGAGTAATCCCGCCATTCGGCCTGCTAGGACCCCTATAAGCAGCGAGTATTCGAAGGCGAGGTCGGCGGCCTGGAAATTCTTCACCATCACGCGGACCAACACACCGAGAGCGAAGGGTGTCCCAAGGAACAGGACGAGGTGGATCTTCTGCTTGACGGTGCGGTCTTCGCGGAAAAGGAGGGATTTGAAGTAACGCGAGCGGACCAAGGCTCCTGCCACGGCGGCAGCCACGCCGAGGCGCACCAACAGCGTGATCCAGATAAGGCGCTGTTCCATGATTCCGCGAGTCCAACTCTAGCACGGGATGCTTGAGCCGAATCGCAGCAGAGCCGCATCTATAATGGCCTTGTGAGTCCGCTCGTATTAAAGAAAAAGGCTGAAGCCGAGTTGCCGACGCGGTGGGGGCACTTCCGCATCTTTGGTTTTGAAGGCGGGGGTTTTGAAGGCGAGGGCTTCGAAGGCAGCGTTCCGGGTGAGCCGCGCGTGGACACGGCCGTCGCGCTCGTGATGGGCGACGTGACTTCCAGCAGTGGAACCGCCCCTCTGTTGCGCATCCATTCGCAGTGTATGACGGGCGACGTGCTGGGATCACTGCGCTGCGATTGCCGTCAGCAACTCGAGAAGGCGCTTTCGATGATCGCCGAGGATGGCAAGGGAGTCTTGATCTATGAGCAGCAGGAAGGCCGCGGCATCGGATTGATGGCCAAGCTGCAGGCTTATGCGTTGCAGGACCGGGGGCGGGACACGGTGGAAGCCAACCAGGAACTGGGGTTCGAAGCCGATCTGCGTCTTTTTCAAATGCCTGCGGAGATATTGAAGCAGATAGGTGTGAAGCGGGTGAGATTGCTGTCGAATAATCCGCAGAAGTTGCAATCGCTGGTCTCGGCAGGTATCGAGGTCACCGAGCGTGTGCCGTGCGAAGTGGAGCCTCATTCGCATTCGAAGGATTATCTGAAGACCAAAAAAGAAAAAATGGGGCACCTTTTCAGCTGACTCTCAGCCCTTCCGAAATAAATCTTCCAGCTGCTTTCGATTTTTGACCGGCAGGTTCTTCAATGCAGCTTTTCCCATCGCAACATAAGCTGCATGCGCCTCAGGAATCCTCTTCAGATCGCGCAAGTGTTTCTTCACGCGTCGCAATGTTTCCGCGATTGATGGGGCCGACGAATGCGCCAGCGCTTCCCTTCTTCAGATAATTTGCTGCCGTGCGAGTGAACATGGGATGGATGACCGATTCGATCTGTTTCGAGGTGAGGCCAGCTGCACGGCCGACCTTCTCTGAGAGCGATAGCGCAATGATCACCAACGGCGAGGAAAAGAATCCCATCGCGTGGTAAAGCACCTTGCTCTGCTTGCGGATGACGAACGGTTTCGCTCCTAAAGCTTTGCCGATCTGCAGCGCAGCCTTTGCAGCGCTCCTATCCCCTTCGACCGCAAAAGGCACGGCTAGGCTTGGGTTCGATCCGGGCACGAACGATTGCATGAAGTGAGTTGACGCGATAACGGCGCCTCGTTTTTTAAGCGGCTTCAGTTCGTCACTGGTGAGAGCACCGCTGGCGTGGAAGATGATCTTCCCTCTCCAATCCACATCGCGGCGAGCGGCAAGGGCTCGGGCGACCGGAGCGATGGCGTCGTCGGTGACGCAGAGCCAGATCACACCTGCAGAAAATCGGCCGCCCTCATACGTAACTGCTCGCGAGGCAGATTTCTTTGCGACCGCCTTACCCTTCTTCAAAGAGTTCGGATTATCGCGTGTGACAATCTCAGCCACGCGATAGTGGGCCGCGCGCAGCGCTGGAGCGAGCACACTGCCCACATTTCCTGCACCGATTATCGAGATGGAAAGCTTCTTCGGCATCGATGCCGTCGAGAATAACAGGCTTAGACGCCACGAACGGGCTCTCGTTTATAGTGCTGCGCATGAAGAAGAACAAGAAAGCCAAGGTTATCTCTAGCAAAACGGTATACAAGGGCCGCATCTTTGACGTGGTTCTCGACCAAGTTCGCGAGCCCAGCGGCGTGCTGGTGAAGCGGGAAATCGTGCGGCATCGCGGTTCGGTGGTCATTCTGGCAGCGAGAGACAAGCGGAATCCCAAAGTACTGCTGGAGCGGCAGTATCGGTATGCGGCGAAGGCGGAACTTTGGGAGCTGCCGGCGGGAAAGATCGACCGCGGCGAAAAACCTTTGGTTTCAGCCAAGCGCGAGCTGTTGGAAGAGACGGGCTACAGAGCACGCAGCTGGAAGAAGTTCTTGCAGTTTTATGTGAGCCCAGGATTTCTCGACGAGATGATGTTCATCTATCTTGCAACGGGACTCACTTTGGGGAAGGCTCAACCTGAGGCCGATGAGTTCATCGAAAGTAAGTGGGTGACTCTCGCTGCCGCCATCAAAATGATTGCGAGCGGCGCGATCATCGATGCAAAAACAGCATGTTCCATCCTTTGGCTAAAGCAAAACTTGAAGTCACTTTAAGTTCTAATATTTGTCATTTGTGTACTAACTTGACAACATTGGTACGGTAGCACACAATGAGAAAACAGCCGCATTTTTAGCTGCTAACAGGCGTTTTCAGGCTGCGTCCAAACCGCAGTCGTTGCCAGTACGGAGGAAAGTGTACGTGTCCCGAATCAAGGGTAAGGTGAAGTGGTTCAACAACGCTAAGGGCTTCGGTTTTATTGGACGCGATGATGGACCGGATGTGTTCGTCCATTACAGTGCCATATCGAGCGACGGCTACAAGAGCCTGCAAGAAGGAGACGACGTGGAATTCGAGATCGTCCAGGGGCAAAAGGGCCCACAGGCAGAAAACGTGACAAAGCCGGTAACCCAATAATTTTTACTGTTCCCTCCACAAAGCCCGCCGTGCGCGCGGGCTTTCGTTTTTGCGGGCATGTCCTTCCGGAACTTCCATCCTGATTTTTCGCGGTTATACTTCCGCTTTATGGAAGAGAGACCACCCAGTCTGCCCGACGTTTGGGGAGAGAGTGACCCACCACGAAGCGCCCGTCGCCGCGCCGAAGCTGAAAATCGTTCCGGTCAAGACGGTGGACTTGGGCCCGCTGGGAGAGTGGCCGCGGGAGCGGGTGATTGGGGTCTTGGTGGCCATTGGCGCAATTCTGCTAGGTGTAATCATTTTTTCAACGACCCGCCCGGAGAAGCCGGTCATCCTGGGAACTTTGGATCGCGCGATAGCGATTTCTCCCGACGGCTCGCGCCTGCTGGTAGGAATGCGGGATGGCAGCGTGCGCGTCGTGAACCCGGCTTCTAACAAAACGATTGCGACTGCGCCGATGGGAGCGCCCATTCTTGCCGTAACGTTTGGGCCGCGGGATTCGGCGATCGTCCTGGTGGATGCCGGAGCGCCTGACCCGGCGAACGAGAAAGTCACCGAGCCGCAGCCGACATTACAGATACTGCCCGCAGATCTTTCATCGCGAGTGAAGCGGCAGCTGCAACCGAACGCTCACGACGTTGTCTGGTCGGACGCGATACAAGCGGCGGTGGTGTTGAGCGGCGGCGACAACGATCTGCATGCCAGCCTGGAAATTTTTTCCGATCAGCCAATGGGGATCGCGACATCAACTCCAGAATTGATCGAGCTTCCTACCTACAATTCGCCGCGGCATCTTGCTGTTTCAGGTGACGGTGCACGTCTGGCTGTCACGTTCGCGACCAGCCGACGCGCTAATCTCCTGATCTTCGATCCCCCTGCGCGGCGCGTCGTCAGCAGCTTGCTGGTTCCTGGAGTACCTGCTGGGGTAGCGATCAATGCGAGCGGGACGGCTGTATACGTCTCGTCTCCTGACCAGGGAGCGATCACGCGCGTGACTGGAAGCACGATCAAGACCGTTAACGTGGTTGCGGACTCTTCGGCGTGGCCGCCACGGATGGTAGCTGCTGGGGATTCCGGAAAGGCTTTGACCTCAGGCGCACTCGACGTTCCGGAGGCCGATTTCGATTCCGGCAGGATCTCCAATCAAGGTGGATTATTGCCGACCGAGCATCATGCGTCTTCGTCTCTGGTCTTATCGCCGGATGGAAAGACGCTCTACGTCACCTTTGAGGACCGCAATGGGATCGGGGTTGTGGATGTGCCAAGCATGCAGTGGCTGCGCGAGATAGAATTGCACTGACCGCTTGGACAACAAATCCATCGCAAATACGTTTTACGAGACTGCCGACCTGATGGAGGTCCGCGGCGACGATCCTTTCCGCATACGCTCCTACCGCCGTGCCGCCGAAGCCATTGAGGCCCTTCCCCAGCAGATCAGCGAAATAGTCTCCGACGAAAAGAAGTTGCTGGAGATTCCCGGCATTGGCAAAGGCATGGCCGCCAACCTGCGCGAGATAGCCAGCGAAGGCAAGCTGCGTCTGCATACCGAGTTGCTGACCCAATTCCGGCCGAGCATGCTGGAGTTACTGAAGATCCAGGGACTCGGCCCCAAGACGATTTCGCTCATCTGGGACGCGTTCCAGGTGTGCGACGTGGATGGAGTCGCAAAGCTGGCGAGCGAAGGCAAGCTGCGCACACTTCCCCGCATGGGTGAGAAGAACGAGCAGAAGATTCTTAAGGGAATCGAGGATTACAAGCGCATCTCGGGGCGCTTTCATCTCGATGTCGCCGACCAGATCGCAGAGAAACTGATCGCCCTGCTTACCGGTCTACCTGGAGTCGACCGAGTCACACCGGCCGGTTCGCTGCGACGCGGGCGCGAGACCGTTGGCGACCTCGACATGCTCGTCACTGGAAAGTGCTGCAACAACCAGAAGCAGCGCGATGCGGTGATCGACAAAATCGTGAATTTTCCCGGCATTCTGCAGGTGCTGGCACAGGGCGAGAACAAAGTCAGTTTCAAGCTGCGAAGCGGCATGCAGGTAGATGTGCGGCTGCTTCCTCCAGACTCTTTCGGAGCGGCGATGCAGTACTTCACCGGATCGAAGTCGCACAACGTCTCGCTTCGACAGCGTGCCATCAAGATGGGCTATACGCTCAACGAATATGGGTTAGCGAAACTAAAGGCGAATGAGAAGAACGGTGACGAGAACAAGCGAAGCGCCGGAGCAATCGTCGCCAGCAAGACGGAAGAAGAGATTTACGCCAAGCTTGGACTAGACTACATACCTCCGGAACTGCGAGAAAACACCGGCGAGATCGAATCGGCGGAAAAGCACGCGCTCCCCGAGCTGATCATCCAAAGCGATATCCGTGGCGACGTGCATATGCACACCACAGAGACGGATGGCCGCAACTCTATTGAAGAGATGGCGACAGCAGCGCAGGAGCGCGGCTACGAGTACATGGCCATCACTGACCACTCCAAAAACCTGGCGTTTGCCAACGGACTCGATGACAAACGAGCCGAGGCGCACCTGAAACGGATCTGGGCGGTCGGCAAGCGCATGGGAGGGATCAAAGTGCTGGCGGGGATCGAAGTCGACATCCTGGCGGATGGCGAGCTTGATCTCTCGGATTCCGTACTCGAGCAGATGGACATCGTGATCGCCAGTGTCCATTCGCATTTTCAGCAAGAGCCGGCGAAGATGACGGACCGGCTGCTCAGAGTGCTTGCGAACAAGAACGTTTCCGCCATAGGCCACCCGACCGGCCGCATGTTATTGCGTCGCGATGCATACAGCTACGACATGGACGCGGTGCTCAAAGCCGCCGCCAAGAACAAGATCGCCATGGAGCTGAACGCCTATCCTGACCGCCTTGACCTGTGCGACCGCCATTTGCGGCAGGCGAAGGAGGCCGGGGTGAAGATCCTGATCAACACCGACTCGCATCACACTTCGCACATGGAAAAGATGAAATACGGGATCTTGCAGGCGCGGCGGGCGTGGCTCACAAAAGACGACGTACTGAACACGCTGCCGGCGGCACGGTTTGCCCAGGCAATCAAGAGAAGCGCCCCCAAGAACTAACGGCCAGCCACACTATCGGAACCCGCATCCTAGAGCAGCAGGTACTCACATGCCAGACGAAGTGAAGTTGCAAACGCCGCGCCCACCGAAACCGGAGCCACCCGACGCCGGACACATTCCCATGACGGAGGAGATGGATTCGGCAAAGTGGTCGCTCCCGCCTGTTGTTCCTGTCCTGATCGCGCTGGGGATCGTGGCTGTTTTGGTGGCCGCCTATGTCGTGCACGGCAGCAAATTTGTGCCGAGGCCGAATGGCAAGGTGCAGAACGTGGTCGTGGCAGAGCAAAAACACGAGTCTGCTATCGCGCCTGCGGAAAGCCGGGTCCTGGTGGCCGTGCAGGTGAGCCTGACGAATCCGACCGATCGGCCGGTGCACATTCAGGGAGCAACCGCTGAGGTTCAAACCGATACGCCGGAACCATTGAAGGACGATGCAGCTGCGGCCTCAGACTTTCAGCGCTATGCCTCTGCGTTTCCGGAGTTGAAGCAGGCAGCGTCAACCCCGTTGAGGGTGGAGACAAAGATCAATCCGGGTGAAACGGCGAACGGCACGGTGATGTTTGGATTTCCTCTGAGCAAAGAGGCTTTCGATAAGAAAAAATCGATGAAGGTGTATATCAAACTGTATGACTACGACCCTATCGAGATGAAGCCCTGAGCTACTGCACCACCGGTTGCGGAGCATTCTTAGGCGTAGCCATGTAACCGGTGATCTTGTTCTTGTCGACCGTATTCACAACCACTTCATAAAGCATGCGGTCGCGGCCGGTGTAGAACTGCAGCGGCTCATTGACGGTCTTGTCTTTCTTCTCGATGGTCTTGTCATCAGCCATCACCATCAGGTTGAACTTGCCCTTCTTGGCGTCGGTCTTTTTTAACTGCAGGCTGATAGTTCCCACGGGCGTGGGATTTCCGCCCTTGTTCAGTGTGAATTCGTAATAGTTGCGGTCGCCTTTGCGCTTCAGGATGTCGAGCTCTTCGGCCGTGCGGGCGATCAGTCCACTCTGCACGCCAAGATCGCCGATAGTTTTTTCCAGTTTGGCTTTGGTAAGTTCGAGTTCGGTCTTGGTGCTAGCGACATCGGTCTTTACGTTGCCGACTTCATCGGCAATAGCGCCGGTGACCTTGTTCAACTTGTCTTCCTGGGTTTTAGCAATGTTGCGTTGCGAGTTCTGCAGCTGCTCGGTGCGCGCGTCCAATTCCTTTTCAGTCATTCCCAGCTTGGAGGCAAGCGCTTCACTGGTAGCTCGATTATTCGCCTCAGATGCGGTCAAACGTTTTTCAAGGCCGCTGACCGTCTTGTTGGTGTCGGATTCGAGCTTGGACAGACGCGAGTGAAAGTCGTACATCAGTACGATGGAAAGTACGACGTAAATGCCGGCGGCAAGCAAAACCGCGTTCTTGGTGATGCCGGTTGACGCACTGCTGCCGTGCTCGTTATGAGCCTCGTCTGCCATTAGGACCGTCTCCAGAAGATATTGGGGAGCCAACATTGTGGTGCAGAACGGGATAGCTGTCAATCAGAGACTCTGCCTGAGCCTGCTTGGCTGCTGGATTGCACCAGCTCAGGATGCATTCATAAGCTCCACTCCAGCAGGGCAGGAACGAGCAGCAGACCGCAACCGACTGTCGGCACCAGAGTTCCAAGCTGGAGAACAACTTTACTTACGGATTCATACTTAATGACACAGGCCCTCCCCCTCGGACTTGCAACCCTAGTCGCACATCTGACCCTACCCAACACTGTGCACGCGGCGGCCAGTTTTCTCGCTGGTGCCCTCGATATGAGCTCACCGATCGTTTGGCTGATCGGCGGAATCGTGGTCGGAGGGATCATTTCCGCCTCGCGGACGCGCTCTACCGGCCGTGCATCCAAATGAAGGTGCTTAAGCAGATCCCAAAATCCTGGAAGGAAAATGCCCGGCGATGGGCGCCGGTTACTTTCCTCATCCTTGGGGCGGTTTTGCTTGCCTACGTGATCTTTGAGTACGGCACCATGTTCTACCAGCAGCGGCAACTCTCAGCGCAATGGGAGAAGCAGAATGCCCCCTCGCACGCTGCTCCGCCGAAAGCCGAGGACCCACGCGACCAGATGACGCGCCTGTCGATCCCTAGCATCGACCTGGATGCGATCGTCGTAGAGGGCACCTCGTACAAGCAATTGGCGATCGCTCCCGGACACATGACCGATACGGCGGCTCCTGGGGAAACAGGAAACTCCGTCATCACCGCACACCGCGACACATTTTTCCGCCACATCTACGAGTTGAAAAAAGGCGACGAGATCGTGGTGCGCCGCGGCGGCAAGTCTTTTCAGTACCTGGTCGAAAAGAAATTTATCGTGAAGCCGTCGGAAACATGGGTTGTGCGATCCTCCAACGATGCTCGGCTCACACTTCTGACTTGCTATCCCACCTACTACGTTGGGCCGGCGCCCGAGCGCCTTGTGGTGACCGCGAAACTGGCTAACCCATCCTCCACTACGGCTACCGCCGCTCCCGCGGCGGCGGGGTCACAATAGCCGCCGTACAATCAAAATGTGAAAAGTTGGGACGTGATTGTTCTGGGCTGCGGCGTCATTGGTGCGTCACTCGCCCGAGAGCTGCACAAATCGGGAGCCACGGTGTTGGTCATCGAGCGTGGCGAGCCCGGGCGCGAAGCTTCGCACGCCGCAGCAGGGATGCTGGCGCCGCATGGCGGCGACCTGCCAGGTGAGCTGAAAGAGCTAGCGGTAGCGAGTGCGACGCTGTATCCGGAGTTTGTCCACGAGCTTGAGGATGAGGCCGCTGCGCGTCCGCATGAAGCTCACGTGCCTCGTATGGATTTTCGAAGCAACGGAGCAATCCTGATTGGACCTGAGGCTCAGCACGTAGAACGAGCGCGGCCACTCAGCCGGGCAGAAATGAAGGAGCTCCAGCCTGGGTTGGGCCATTCCGAGCCGGAAGCTGTTTTCATCCAAGAGAGCAGCGTGGATCCTCGCGGCGTGATGGCGGCGTTGGTACGTTCGCTGAGACATCGCGGAATCGAAGTGGCACATAGAGCGGCAGCGACGCGCATCGTTCGCTCAAGCGACAGCTTCGAAGTCCATACGGCGAAGTCGAAGTACTTAGCCCGGGGAGTCGTGAATTGCTGCGGTGCCTGGGCCGGAGAGATCGAGGGAGTCGACGCGATTCCCGCCAAGCCGCGCAAAGGACAGATGCTGTCGGTGATCCCGCGCGATAAGAACTTGCTGCGACACGTCATCCGCAGGGAAGAGGTTTATCTGGTCCCGCGCAGCGACGGACGCATCCTGATCGGCGCCACGGTTGAGGACTGCGGCTTCGACAAACAAGTAGTTCCAGAAACGATCAAGCGCATGCAGAATCTCGCTGAACGCATCGTGCCGGCAATCGCAGACGCAAAGATTCATGAAAGTTGGGCGGGCTTGCGCCCGGGAACTCCTGATGATCTGCCGATCCTTGGTGAGAGCAGCCTTCCGGGATATTTCATTGCGACCGGACACTTCCGCAATGGCATCCTGCTCGCGCCCGTAACGGCGCAGATCGTTGCGCAGCTGCTTCGCGGGGAGGCGCCGGTTCACCCCATCCAAGCATTCTCGCCCTCGCGCTTCGCCTGACCTCGCCCCAATTTCCTATGTATACTTTGAGGTTCGACCACGCTTACTCACCCTCTCCAGGAGAGCACCTGAACGATGTCTTCCTCAGCCGTTACTTACGCCCGCGAAAACCAGCAGCGCTTTCTTGGTGAATTGAAGGACCTGCTTCGTATTCCCAGCGTCAGCACCCTGCCCGAGCACAAGGACGACGTACGTCGCGCCGCGCAGTTCGTTGCCGACGAGATGAAGCGGATCGGCATGGAAAACGTCGAGGTGATCCCTACGACCGGGCATCCGCTGGTGTATGGCGATTGGCTGCATGCCGCGGGAAAGCCAACGGTGCTCTGCTACGGCCACTACGATGTGCAGCCTCCGGATCCATTGAATGAGTGGCACACGCCGCCATTCGAGCCGACCGAGCGTAATCAGAATATTTACGCGCGCGGTGCGGTCGACGACAAGGGCCAGATGTACATGCACATCAAGGCTCTCGAGTCACTGTTCAAGACATCCGGCGGCAAGCTGCCGATCAACGTGCGCGTGATCATCGAAGGCGAAGAAGAAGTTGGCGGCGAAGGCATCGCCAAGTTCGTCCGCGAACATCCGGCCAGGCTGAAGGCCGATTTTGCATTGGTATCCGATACGGAAATGTTTGCGCCGGATCTTCCTACACTTTGCGTTGGACTGCGCGGCATGTGCTACACCGAACTCGAAGCTACGGGCGCGATGACTGACCTGCACTCGGGAATGTACGGCGGCGCGGCGCCGAATCCGATGGAAGCGCTGGCGCGGATCATCAGCAAACTCAAAGATGAAAACGGCAAGATCCTGATCCCGCATTTTTATGATCGCGTG
Organism: uncultured Acidobacteriota bacterium; assembly: GCA_963711965.1. GTDB lineage: Bacteria > Acidobacteriota > Terriglobia > Terriglobales > Acidobacteriaceae > CAVQGF01. Next base: position 30,548 of record CAVQGF010000065.1, read on the forward strand.
CAAAAGCCGAGTGCGGACGAATTGCAGGCCTGGAAATCGCTTCCCTTCAACGAAGAGCATTACCGCAAGACAGAAGTCGGGTCGAAAGAATTAACGGGTGAGCCGGGGTACACGGTTTTGGAGCGCACGTGGGCGCGTCCGACGCTGGAAGTACACGGCATGCCGGGTGGGTTTATCGGCGCCGGCGGCAAGACAGTGATTCCAGCAAAAGCTGCGGCGAAGATCTCCATGCGGCTGGTCCCCGACATGCATCCTGACGAAATCTTCAAGTTGTACAGCGATTTTGTTCAATCGTTGGTACCCCGTGGCATCGAGATCAAGATCAAATCGTTCAGCATGGCTGATCCGATCGTGATCAACACCGACAACAAATATGTCAAGGCTTCGACCGCGGCGATGAAAGACGTCTTCAACAAAGAAACCGTCTTCATCCGTTCGGGAGGATCGATCCCCATTGTTGCCGATTTTGAGAAGCACCTAAAGATACCCAGCGTGATGATGGGATTCGGGCTGCCGGACGACAACCTGCACGCGCCCAACGAGAAGTTCCACATCCCGAATTTCTATCGCGGCATCGAATCCATCATCCTGTTCTTCCAGAGGCTAGCGGCCTAGAGTCACTGCCTCTCGCGAGTATGCCGAAGCGTCGCACACTTCGTTGCCCCACCTGCAAGAGCATCGTCTTGAAAGGCGCTGCTGATCTCCCCTTCTGCAGCGAGCGCTGCCGGCTGATCGACCTGGGCAAATGGGCCAGCAATGGATACGTCATCTCAACTCCGATCACCGATCCCGAGGAGCTGATGGACATTGAAGCCAAGCAGCGCCGTGAAGCCGAACTGCGCGAGAAAGACGATTCCGGGCGCCCGCACTGAACGCTTCCCTCCGCATTTACAATCAGGCATCCATGCGAGATTCGAAAAAGACCACCTGGGCGTGGGCCGTCGCCACGTTCTTCGGCATCGGCAATCTGAGGCCCGGTCCGGGGACTTGGGCGTCACTGGTGACGGTGCTGATCTGGTGGGCCGCAAACAGAGGAAGTTTCGTTCCCAATCAATGGCTTGTCGCCGCCATCCTCGCCGTTTTCGTAACACTGGTGGGCATTCCCGCATCTACTATCGTCGCGAGAGAAAGTGGTTCGAAAGATCCTTCATTCGTGGTGATCGACGAGGTAGCGGGCCAACTGATCGCGCTGATTTCCGTTCCAGTCGGATGGAAATATCTTTTAGCGAGCCTTATACTTTTTCGTGTGTTCGATATCGTGAAGCCGCCGCCATTGCGACGGCTGGAGCGGTTGCCGGAAGGCACCGGCATCATGGTCGACGACGTAGGCGCAGGCATGTACGCGTGGCTGATCATGATGGGGCTGGTGCACTACAGGATCTTGGGTTGAGATGGCGCTAACAGATCTGCTGGGTAAGAAGAACGCGAATGGCAAGCCGCACATTGAGACGGTGATGCCGCCTTCGGCGCTTCCCGGAGGCGAGGTGCGGATCATCGGAAGCAGCCTGCGTCCGAACGAGCTGCGTCGGCCAAGCGTTCGTTTTGGTGATGCCGAGGGGGCCATCGTGATCAGCGCAGATGAGTTTCTGGTTGCGCGTGTTCCTGAAGGCGCGAGTTCGGGACCGGTAACGGTTGCGACCAACGGCTCCAGCAGCAACGGCCATCAGGTGAACATCGCCGAGGCCATCGCCGAGAACCTGCATCCGGTGGCGAACCCGGCGGTGGATGCGGAGGGAAATATTTTTGTCACCTTCTCCGGCCCACGCGGACAAAAAGTCCCGGTCTCGATCTATAAGATCGGCACGGATTATTCAGTGCGTCCGTTCCTGAGTGAACTGATGAACGCGACCTCGATCGCCTTCGACCGCGCGGGAGAGATGTATGTTTCGTCGCGCTATGAAGGCGCTGTTTATAAAGTTGCGCCGAATGGGACGATGTCCACGTACGTGGAGAGCATGGGAGTCGCCACCGGTATCGCCTTCGATCGCAACGAAGATCTCTACGTCGGCGACCGCAGCGGGACGATCTTTAAGATCAACCGCGAGCGGCAGACGTTCGTCTTTGCGACGCTGGAGCCGAGCGTTTCGGCTTATCATCTGGCATTCCGCAGTGATGGGCATTTATTTGTTTCGGGTCCGACAACGTCGAGCTTCGATTCCATCTACCAGATCGATCCACAGGGAAATCCCTCGATCTTCTATCGCGGACTGGGACGCCCGCAAGGCATCGCCTTCGACGTCGATAACAACCTCTACGTAGCGGCATCGGTCGGCGGCAAGCGCGGCATCGTGCGCATTACGCCTGACAAGCAGGCAGCTCTTGTGGTTTCAGGATCGAACCTTGTCGGTCTGGCATTCGCGCCGGGACGCTCGGCGGTCCTCGCCACCAACAACGCCGTTCATTACCTCTCCTGGGGAATCCAGGGGAGAGCGCTGTTGGGCTAACGCGTGAACGCAGAGATCATCGCCATTGGCTCCGAGCTGCTGACTCCGTTCCGCCAGGACACCAATTCCCTTTTCCTCACCGCTGAGTTGAACAAGTTGGGCGTCGACGTGGAATACAAGACCGTCGTCGGCGATGACCGGGCACGGATCACAACGATTGCGCGCATCGCGCTCGACCGGGCGGACGTTGTCATCTTCATGGGCGGCCTTGGCCCAACTGAGGACGACCTCACACGCGAAGCCGTTGCCGCAGCACTTCATCTACAACTCAAGCGCGATCCTGACATCGTGGCGGGACTTTATGCGCGCTTCGCCGCGCGCAAGATCAAGATGCCAGAGAACAACCTGAAACAGGCAGACGTGATCATGGGCGCTGCAGCTTTGCCGAATCAGAAAGGCAGCGCGCCGGGGCAGTATCTGGAAGGGACAATCGACGGGCGCGAGCGCATCGTCATCCTGCTCCCGGGTCCCCCGATCGAGTTGAAGCCAATGTTCAATGAGGAGGTTTTTCCGCGCTTGCAGCGCAAACTTCCGCCGGCATTCATCGCAACTCGCGAGCTGCGCATGGCATTGATGCCGGAATCGGAGTGCGACGCCATCGCCGCGCCGATCTATACGGCACACAAGGAAGTCGAGACTACGATTCTTGCGCCGGTCGGGGAAGTCCAGCTGCATCTGAAGGCGCGCGGCAAGTCACTGGAGGAAGCGCAAGAGAAAGTGGACGCGCTGGCGGAAGAGCTGGAAGACGAATTGGGCGAGAACGTCTTCTCCAGCCGCGGCGAATCGCTGGAGCAGATCGTCGGATACTTTCTCGATATGCGAGGGTCGACGGTCGCAGTGGCGGAATCCTGTACCGGCGGGCTTCTTGGGCAGCGCTTGAGCTCAGTCAGCGGCAGCTCGCGTTATTTTCTTGGCGGAGCCATCGTTTATTCAAACGATTTGAAGAGTTCGCTCGCCGATGTCCCACCGCTGGTGATCAAAGAGCACGGTGCGGTGAGCCGTGAAGTCGCAATCGCCATGGCGGAAGGCATTCGCAAAAGGTGTAAGTCGACCTTCGGGGTGGCAGTGACCGGCATCGCCGGACCGACCGGCGGGACGCCGGAGAAGCCGGTGGGCCTCGTTTATCACGCCATTGCTGACGGCAAAAAGACGGATGTGGTGAAACGAAATTTCCCTAGCGACCGCGAGCGCATTCGTTTGTGGGCAAGCCAGCAGGCGCTAGACATGATCCGGCGAAAGCTGATGTAAGTATGCGCCTGTTCGTTGCGATCGACCTGGAAGAACCAATCCGGCAGAAGATTGTGCGGTTCATGGAAGGCGTGGCGGGGTTCGCACCCGGCGTGCGCTGGACGAAGCTGGAATCGTTGCACCTCACGCTGAAATTCATCGGCGAGTTTCCGGATGCGAACTTGAACGACATGAAGGCGGCATTGGCAAAAGTACGGTCAGAACCGTTCGATATCTCATTCTCCGGCACCGGCTTCTTCCCTACCGCAAAATCCGCGCGAGTCTTCTGGGTGGGAGTGCACGCGGATGAAAGATTGCAGAGACTCGCGTCTGCAATGGATGAAGCCCTCGCCAAGCTTGGAATAGAGCGAGAGGCAAGAGCGTACACTCCACATCTGACGCTGGCACGCGCGGGCTCTGCAAGGCCGACGCACAACAAAGAAGACAAGCCCAATAGTCGTTTTGAAAAGCTCCGCGCGCGGCTGGAAAAGATGTCCCCGCCTGAGTTCGGTACAATTACGGCTCGCGAATTCTATCTGTATCAGAGCAAACTCAGTCCCAAAGGCTCTGAATACATCAGGCTCGAGCGATTCGCCTTCTCCAAGTGATCAAGACTTACATCATCGTCGCTCTCGTCGCTTACCTGCTTGGGTCGATTCCCTTTGGCTACATTCTGGTGAAGCTGTTTTTGAAGCAGGACATCCGCGCCACCGGCAGCGGCAATATCGGGGCGACGAACGTGGCACGTTCGGGTGCGAAGGGCCTGGCGATTGCCACTCTGGCGCTGGATGCCGGCAAAGGAGCGCTAGCTGTCATCGTCGGCGGCGGTCTTTGGCTTCGGCTCTCCCCTCCGCAGACACTGTTCGGCAGTGTCCCAGTAATACCAGGCGGCATGTTCACCGCCTCAGCCTTTGCCGCTTTTTGTGCTGTTCTCGGTCATGTCTTTCCAGTCTGGCTGAAGTTCAAGGGCGGTAAGGGAGTAGCAACCGCTATTGGTGCGTTTGCTCTGGTCGCGCCTCTCGCAGCTCTCGGAAGCCTTTTTATCTTTCTGGTTGTGGTTCAGTTTTCGCGTTACGTTTCGCTCGGATCGATCGTTGCAGCTGGTGTATTTCCCGTTTTCGCTAGCATGAATGTTCACCACGACAGGCCGCTTACCTTCTTCATTTTGACTGGCGCAACGTCGCTGTTAGTGATTTTCAAGCACCACGAGAACATCCGCCGCCTAATCGCCGGAACTGAAAGCAAATTTGGCAGCGATAAATCCATTCCTCCTCCCGATGCCATGGAGAAGCAAGCATGAAGATTGCCGTCATCGGTGCGGGAGCCTGGGGGACGGCGCTGTCCATCGCGCTCACGCGTCACGGCAAGCATTCGGTGCACCTGTGGGCGTTCGAGAAAGAAGTCGTCGAATCGATTCAACGCGTGCGGATCAACCAGCCGTTCCTATCCGGTCACGAGATCCCCAAGGCCGTGACCGCGACTGGTGACCTGGAAGCGGCACTGAAGGGTGCCGAGTTGCTGGTCGGCGTGATGCCATCGCACCACTGCCGCAGAGTCTTCGAGCAAATGGTCGGCAAGAAGCTTTTGCGCGAGAACGTTCCTTTCGTTAGCGCGACCAAAGGCATTGAGCAGGAATCGCTGCTGCGTATGACTGAGGTCGTCACCGAAGTGGTTTCGCGCTCGGGATTTCAGCCCCGAGTTGCCGCAATCAGCGGACCCTCGTTCGCGATCGAAGTCGCCAAGGGCGATCCGACAGCGATCACGGTCGCTTCCAAAGATCGGGACCTAGCAGCGCTGGTGCAGCGCGAGTTTAGCGACGCTACGTTGCGTCTCTACACGAATGACGATGTGGTCGGCGTGGAGCTTGGCGGCGCGCTGAAGAACGTGATCGCCATCGCGGCTGGCGTCTGCGACGGCATGGGGCTGGGTCACAACACGGCCGCTGCTCTCATGACACGCGGCCTGGCCGAAATATCGCGGCTCGCAGTCGCGTGCGGAGCGAAGCGCGAGACCCTGCTAGGTCTCGCTGGAATGGGCGACCTAGTCCTGACCTGCACAGGAGGCCTCTCGCGCAACCGCAGCGTCGGCGTAGGACTAGGTAAAGGCCGACGCCTGACTGAGATCATTGCCGAGATGCACGGGATGGTCGCCGAGGGTGTTCTGACCACCAATGCGGCGATGGGCCTGGCGCAGAAGATGAAGATCGAGATGCCCATCACCGAGCAGATGTATGCCATCCTGCACGAGGGCAAGCCGGCGCGCGAGGCTATCCGCGAGCTGATGACGCGCCCGCACGCCATGGAGTAACTTCCGTAACCGCGTGAAACCCGATTTTTTCCGATTTTGGGAAAGATTCGGTTTACAATCGGCCTTCTCCCGGAACACTGGACACAATGCGCACCCGCATACCGCTTCTTTATCTGATACTTGCCGTGCTGCTGGTCATCAGCGTGGTGCCCGTCTGGCTGTTCGGCACGAAAGTCGTCAGCATCAGCCGCGACAAACTCAAAACCAACGAGATGCTGTTGCAGAACACCATCACGCGCTCGCTGAGTGAGGATGTGGCCCAGCGCATCAGCAACCTGCGACTCATGATTTCCAGCCTCTCCACTGGGGTGCAGGTCGCGAGCGGCGGCGATCTCTCTACTAACCACATCGAGACTCCAGAATTGCGCGCTCTGCTCGAGCGCTTCGTGACCTCACAGAACGGCGTCGTGCCCTACGTCACGCTGCTGAATGACGAACCCAAAGGAATTTCTGCCGGCAGCATCCCTCTCGACGACTTTATGCGGCGCGAACTCGAGCATGCCTTCGAAGCGGCGCGCGACGGCCGCAGTTATTCCGGCCAGGCGCTTTCCATGGGCGGTGGCAAAGATGCCCGCACGGTGATGCTGATCAGCTCTCCGATCATCGCCGGCGACCGCACCATTGGAATGATCGGCGTGGTCCTCGACCTGCAGTTCCTGATCAATCGATTAAAGAGCGCGAGCCAGGGTGGGCTGGTGACGTACGTAGTCGATCGTCAAGGACGTCTCGTAGCTTCGGGCGCGGGCAATTATGCGACTGGCCAGGACATGACCGGTTTCGAGATCGTGAAGAATTTTGTCGATCAGGGCGGCAAGAACCAGTTCGTCGCGACGAAGGAATTTGATACCAAGGGTCCGCAGCCGATGGAAATGTTGGGTACGTATAGCCCGGTGGCGACTTTGGACTGGGCGGTGGTCGCGCAAAAGCCGCAAGCCGAGGCCTATCAGAGCGCCAACGAGATGCAGACCACGGCGAAGTGGCTGGCGCTGACGGCGGTGCTCCTGAGCATGCTGATCAGCATTTTCTCGGCGCGGCAGATCACCAATCCGCTGGAGCAACTGACCGTTTCAAGCCGCGCCATCGCGAAAGGTGATTTCTCGCAGCGCGTGCAGCTCAAGAGCAAGACCGAAATCGGTGAGTTGGCGTCAACATTCAACTCCATGTCGATGGACCTGGAACGCTTCGTCTTCGACTTGAAGCGCGCCGCCGAAGAAAATCGTTCCCTGTTCTTGAGTTCGATCCAGATGCTGGCAGGCGCAGTCGACGAAAAGGACCCTTACACCAAGGGCCATTCCGACCGCGTCACGCGCTACTCTGTGCTGCTGGCGACCGAGCTCGGGATGATCACGGAGGAGATCGAGAAGATCCGCATCGCAGCGCAGCTGCACGACGTGGGGAAGATCGGCATCGAAGACCGCATCTTGAAAAAGCCGGGAGCGCTCACGCCCGATGAATTCGAGATCATGAAGACGCATACCACCAAGGGCGGCAGCATCCTGCGCCCCGTCGCTTCGTTGAAAGAGATGATCCCGGGCATCGAAGGACATCACGAATCGCTCGATGGACGCGGATATCCTTATGGCCTGAAGGGCGACCAGCTTCCGCTGATGCCGCGCGTGATCATGGTGGCCGACACGTTCGACGCCATGACGACGAATCGTCCTTACCAGGCCGCGATGGATCCCGAGTACGTGGTGCGCATCATCAATTCGCTCGCGACTACCAAGTTCGACCCGCGCGTGGTGAAGGCGTTGACATCAGTATTCGAGCGTGGCGGCTTCCGCCTGCATCGCGCAGCAACCGTCAGCGGCGAACAAGTCGCCGAAGCGGCAGCTGCGGGCGCCGCGCCTGCCACCCCTGCAGCCCAGTAAATCCAGTCACAATCGCTTAGTTATAATCGAAGGTTGCCGTCGGCATAGCTGCGCCCGGCAGAGTGCCCTCATGCTCAAGTCCCTCTTCGGCAGCGCCGAAAAAGAACCCGAACAGAAAAAGCCCGGCTTTTTCGACCGCATGAAAGAGGCGGTCACGCGCACGCGCGAGAACCTGAGCGAGCGCATCGATGACATTGTCTCCTTCAATAAAGAGATCGATCGCAACACTCTAGACGAGCTGGAAGCCACACTGATCGCAGCCGACCTGGGTAGCACGACGACGCACGAAGTTCTTGAGAAATTGCGCGACAAAGCCGATCGAAAGCAGATCGGCGATGTGCAGGAGCTGAAGCGTCTGCTGAAAGAAGAGCTGCTGGCGATCCTGGCAGCTGCGAATTCTCGTCCGCCGAATGCGGTGGACGGTGGGCCGGAAGTGATCCTGGTGGTCGGAGTGAATGGAACCGGAAAGACCACGAGCATCGGGAAGCTGGCGAATCTGCTGAGGAGCGATGGCAAGATCGGTTTTGCTGTGCGCTGCGGATACTTTTCGCGCGGCGGCGATCGAGCAGCTGGAGATCTGGGGCAGCCGAACGCAGAGTGACGTGATCAAGACCAAGCCGGGCGGCGATCCTGCGGCGGTCTTGTACGACGCGCTTGAGGCGGCCAAAGCGCGCAAGACCGATTACGTGATCGTGGATACCGCCGGGCGGCTGCATACCAAAACGAATCTGATGTCGGAGCTGGAAAAGATGACGCGCACAGCGCAGCGACTCGTGCCCGGGGCGCCGCACGAAACTCTTTTGGTGATGGACGCGACCACCGGGCAGAATGGATTGCAGCAGGCGCGACTGTTCACGCGAGTCGGCGGGAGTGACCGGCATCGTGCTGACCAAGCTCGACGGCACCGCGAAGGGCGGCGTGGTAGTGGCCATTGCGCGCGAGCTGGGCGTGCCGGTGCGGTACGTTGGCGTCGGCGAGAAAGCCGGCGACCTGCTTCCATTCGATCCGCAGGCGTTCGTGGATTCGTTGTTCGCATAAGAATTTCCGGGTTCCGTTCGGAGAACACGATCTCGAATCACTCCCAACACGAACGCTACATGCAACGCGCGCTGGAGCTGGCGCGGCAGGGCGTCGGACTGACCTCGCCCAATCCGCACGTAGGTGCGGTGGTGCTAGACAAGCAGGGTCAAGTTGTCGGCGAAGGCTCCCATACCTACGAAGGAACGAAGCACGCCGAAGTATTGGCGCTGAAGCAGGCGGGCGAACGCGCACGCGGCGGGACACTCTACCTGAACCTCGAACCGTGTTCGCATCACGGGCCGCACCGCTCCTTGTGCCGATGCCGTGGTGAAGCCGGAGTCGCAAGCGAGTGGTCGCCGCGATGCAGGATCCCAATCCGCAAGTCAGCAGGCAAAGGATTCGAGAAGTTGCGTGCGGCCGGCATCGAAGTGATGCGAAGGGGTGCTACAAGACCGACGCGCGCAAGCTGAACGATTGGTTTGCCAAATATATTCGCTCTCACATCCCCTTCGTCACGCTGAAGGCGGGCATGACGCTCGACGGAAAGATCGCGCCACCAGCGCAGGTGTCGCTTGGTCCGACCGCAATGGGAGCAGCCGCCGCCAGCGGCGGATGGATCACCAGCGAAGAGGCGCGCGCGCACGCGCAGACGTTGCGGCATGCCAGCGACGCCATCATGGTTGGCGTCGGACACGATCGTTGCGGACGATCCGCTGCTCACCGACCGTTCGGGCTCATCGCGACGCAAGCCGCTGCTGCGCGTGATCCTGGATTCGCAATTGCGGCTGCCATTGACCTCGCGCGTGGTAGCCAGCGCGCAGAATGATGTGTTGGTCATCTGCTCCATGGCAGAAGAAAAACGTCGCCAGCAGCTCGAGGCGCGCGGTGTTCGAGTGGAACAGGTGACACTCGCACCTACTCCGATCTCGACTCCGCGAAATAAAAAAGTGAAACAGATGCCGTCGCGGCGCAGGACGGGAACTGGAAAACCGATCTCCGAAGAAGCACGTCCTAGTGCTGACGGCCGGCCCGATCTGCGGCAGGTGATGCGTCGGCTGGGCGAAATGGAGATCACGAGCCTGCTGATCGAGGGCGGGGCGCTGGTGAACTGGGCAGCGCTGGCTGCGGACGTGGTCGATAAACTATTTCTTTATTACGCTCCCAAGATCCTGGCGGGTGGAGGCTCGGTTCCCTTCGCGAGCGGCAGCGGCTTCCACCAGCTGAGCGAAGCCGCACAGGTGAAGGACATCGCGCTGCACCGCTTCGGGATCGACTTCGCGGTCGAGGGTTACATCCACGATCCTTATGAGGAGACCAATGTTCACCGGGTTAATTGAAGACGTAGGAAAGGTGAGCGCCGTATCGGACGCGAACGGGACGCGACGCATCACCATCACCGCGCCGCGCATAGCCGGACAGCTGCGCGAAGGTGACAGCGTCTCGGTGAGTGGAGTCTGCCTGACTGCGCTGGCGGTGAACGAGAAAAGCTTCAGCGCGGATCTGGCGGCGGAAACATTGGCGCGCACTTCACTTTCTCGCATGGAAACGGGAAAATCGGTGAACCTTGAATTGGCAATGACCTCCGATGGCGAGAATCGATTCGGTGGGCACGTGGTTCAAGGACACGTGGATGGCGTGGGACATCTGGATGCGCTGACCAAGATCCCCGGTCGCGAGGATTATTGGCTCGCCATCACGCTTCCCAAAGAACTTGCCAAGTATGTGGTGGAAAGGGATCGATCACCATTGAAGGCATCAGTCTGACGGTCGCGAGCGTGGAAGGGGTGAAGGTGAAAGTCGCCATCATTCCGCATACCTATGCCGCAACCAACCTCCGTGAACTCAAGCCCGGAGACCCGCTCAACATTGAAGTCGACGTAATGGCAAAGTACGTAGAGAAGATGCTGGAACACAAGAACGCTTCCAGCAATATCACGGTCGAACGCCTGGAACGTGAAGGCTTCTAGTCGCAGGCTTTGCGTTGAGCACGCGCGCCTCTTCCCTGCCGACAAAAGATAGATCGAGCGGCTCGTGGAAGATGGGCGACTCCTTTGCCGCTTCGCGGGAGTGGTGGATCTCCGCCGCGCACAACAACTCCACATCTTCGGCTTCAAGCCACGGCTCATCGAGAACGGCGTAATTCAGAATGCGATAAACATTCACGTGCAGCGGAAAGTGCCCGCCAACCAGTGAACCCCCGAGATAGCGCGGCGAGATCAGCAGCTCCGTCAGCACCAGCTTCCCCAGGCCGTCCACGAAGCAGGTGACACCTGGGTCGACCGTCACCCATACATATTCTCCATGCGGCAGCAGATAGCGCCCGTGCACGTGGCAGTTGCGGGCATACGTCCAGTCGTCTTCAGGTTCGCCGGTAACAAGAAAGAAATCGGGCTCGTGGGTCGGAGTCTGCAATGTGCACCTCGGTAAGGGGAGTGTGCCACCGTGCAGGAGCAAGTTGAAGGCGGGAATCGAAGAGATTAATACTTCGAGAGGTGACTAGGCAGGCAGCACGAGCTCATCGAGTTTCAAGAATTCTTGCAGCACGGGGTGCGTGCTGCGCTCCCACTCTGCCATGGTTCCGAAGAAAATGGCTTTGCCTTCGTGCAGGAAGACTATACGGTCGGCGAGTTTTTTGGCGAGGCGCATGTCGTGAGTCACAACGATGCTGGTGAGCTTGAGCTGGAATTTCAGTTTTTGGATCAAATCGCCGAGGAGTTGCGCCATCAGTGGATCGACCATGGTGGTGGGCTCGTCGTAGAGAACCGCCTCAGGTTGCGCGGCCAGAGCCCGGGCGATGGCGACGGAACGCTTCATCCCGGTAGAGAGATCGAAGGCAGCAGGTCGCGCATTTCTTTTACGCCCACCATTTCCAGCAGTCCGTCGATGATCTGATAAATCTCTTCTTCGTTCAGGTCGCCGCGTTCGCGCAGCGGGAAGGCGACGTTCTCGCCCACAGTCAGCGAGTCGAAGAGCGCGCCGTTCTGGAAGACCATGGTGACCTTTTTGCGAATGGGCTCCATCTGGGCCTCGTCGAAGTCGGTGATGTCCTGGTAGGCGACGACCACGCGCCCAGAATCGGGCTTCAGAAATCCCATAATGTGATGGAGGGAGACCGACTTGCCGACGCCGCTGCGACCGAGAATGCATAGAGTCTCGCCGGGAAGAACATCGAAGCTGACATGATCGAGGACTTTGTTGGAACCGAAGGCCTTGGAGACGTCTTTGAACTCGATATAAGGTTCGCGCTTTGATTGATGCGAGTGCTGGCGAATGGATTGCGTGACCGGAGCTCCGCCGTTCGAGCCTCCATTCGAGCCGGAGGGTTTGGGCGGGTTCAGCGTGCTGGACGTATCGGCCATTATGTCTTGGTCTTGAGAGCGCGATCGTAATCGGCGCGAGTGTTGAGATTGTCGAACATACGGGCATCGAAGGCAAGTTGATTCAATTCTGAGTCGGTGATGGGGCAAGTGCGCACTTTTTGGTAAAGAGCGTCGATCTTGAAGCTGCCGCTCTTCAGTGCCGCTTCAGCGAAACCTTTGAACGACCTTCGATAGACGGCACAAAGCGGCTGGAAACCAGAGGTCAAGCGCGGGACCGTCACAATCGCGTAGGTGGTCGCGGCCCGATGCAGCATCCATCGCAAGAACTTTGGCTCAACGAAAGGCATGTCGACAGCCAGCACCAGATTCAGGTCGAGTCTGGAAGAGGCGAGTGCGGCGTGGATCCCGCCGAGCGGTCCGGAGTCGGGATAGACGTCTTCAATCGCGTCAGAACCGAAGCGGCCGCGATCACCGACGATGATCACCGAACCGCAAACACTGGCGGCGGTTTCGCTGGCGATATCGAGCAAAGACTTGCCGCCAAGCTGCAAAAAGGCCTTGTCCTCACCCATGCGTGAGCTTTTGCCTCCGGCGAGGATGAAGGCCGCGAGGGTTGTTGAGCGGAGGCCACGCAGCATTCTCGCATGGCCGCCGGGAAGCCAGGTGCCTACTTTGCCGTGGCCAGAATCCGCGAGAGACTCAGCCGCGCATGGGAATCCGCCGCAAACTTCTACTTCGCGGGACTGCTGCTGTTCGTCATCATGGCGAGCGCGGTTACCGGCTATCGCATCCTGGGTGGGCCGGGCGTCAGCATGCTTGACGCCGTGTACATGGCGGTCACGACGTTTGCGACGGTGGGTTATGGCGAGATCATCGACACTTCGCATAGCCCGACACTACGGGTGTTCAACACCTTCGTGATCATCTGCGGATGGCTGGCCATGATCTACATCGTGTCGTCGGTGACGGCGTTTTTGGTCGAAGGCGAGATCACCGACATTTTTCGGAGACGCAAGATGCAAAAACAAATCGACGAATTGAAGTATCACTATGTCGTCTGCGGTTTGGGCGATACCGGCCGTCACGCGGTGGAGGAGTTGGAAAAAACGCATACTCCTTACGTGGTGGTGGAATCGCATGAAGACAACATCAAAAAATTCCAAGACCCGCTCGGCACCGGGGCACACGTTTTCGACAAGATGCTGTACGTGATCGGCGACGCGACTGACGACGCGGTCCTCGACCAAGCCGGCCTGCGACGCGCCAAGGGCATCATCGCCGCGCTCGCGAATGACAAAGACAATTTGGTCATTACGGTGATGGTGCGTCAGCAGAATGAACATGTGCGAATCGTGGCGCGCTGCACCGACCCGAAGTATGCGGAGCGTATGAGCAAGGCGGGCGCGAACTCTACCGTTTCTCCCAATCGAATCGGCGGTATGCGCATGGCAAGCGAGGTGCTGCGTCCGCACGTGGTGGGGTTCCTCGACCTGATGCTGAAAGAACAATCGAAGACGCTGCGGTTAGAAGAGATCGACATCGGAAAAAAATCGCCGTGGGTGGGCAAGACCATTCAGGAACTGGCGATCAAGAATCGGTTCGGTGTACTAGTGCTAGCGGTGAAGAGCTCGGTCGAGATACGTGGGGCGCGTTTTCACGTGAATCCACCGCCGGATCATAGCCTCTCTCCCGGAGAGGTGATCATTGTGATGGGTGACGTGAGCGAGATCAAGAAGGCGGACTGGAAGCGCAACACGACGAGGCTTTCATGCTGGCTGCGCAAGATTAGTTCTAGAGACAATGGATCTCCATGGCGATGATGCGGCCGTTGCGGTCGAGCTGCAGGTCGGCGGGCGCCCGTAGCACGCTATCGCCATTCCTACCGGGAACCGCCAGAAAGATCCTCGACTCGACGTAGGTTCGAGTTCTCCTGTTCTGCAGGAAGGTCATGGCATGTTCATTACGGCAGGCCTTCGGGGACGGTGAAGCTCAGGTCGGCGAGATCGCCGTTCTCCGAGACCGATAGCGCGACTTCTACGGCGATGCGGGCCTGCACATCGTCGTCCCCGGCATCGGTCTTGAACCCGACCCAGTACTGGAACTTTCCGCCCTCGGGATCGTAATTGTTTTTCTTGACGTCCATTCTGTTGATGAAATTTTTAGCACATCCTTCGCAGATTGCCTATATCACCGAGGGTGAGTGGATTTTCCGTCGTTGAGCCGGCCTGGCGTCCAATGGTAGAGAGATGGTGAAGACGGAGACAAAGCGGCTCGTGGTCTATACCGACGGGAGCTGTCCATTTTGCCAATGGTCGAGACAAAGGTGGAGCGATATCGACCGCGAGCATCCGCCGAGTTTCGCGACTACAACGGTCCTGCCGCTGCCCGAGAAACGCCTTTCAATGATGCAGAGCTGGCCAAAGAAATGCACGTGCTTACCCCGGACGGGCAGTGGTCAGGAGGCTATTTTGCCTGGCTACAGATATTGAAGGTGCTACCGCGATGGCGCTGGCTGGGAAGGCTGCTGACTGTGCCATTCCGCTGGGTAGGGCCGCCGCTTTATAAAGTGATTGCGCGTAACCGCTACCGGGCGCCGAGTCTGCTGCTGCGCTGGATGGGAGCGCCGCCTCCTTGTCCACCTGAGGGAAGCTGTCCAGTGCCCAAGGCAAGCTAAAGTCAATTATTTGGTTCATGATGTAAGCTATTGAAGAGCCTTGTTTTATAAAATCGTAATTTTACAGACAATTATTGACAGACACTCTGCATCTAAACCTCAACCCGAAAAGTTTTTAGGAGGCTTCATGCGACTCAAGCTGTTCCCCCTAGTCTCAGTTCTGCTGCTGGCTTCGCTAGCGCTGACCGGCTGTTCGAAATTCAGCGCCCGATCAGATTCGCAGGTAGCTTCAGACGTGCAAAGCAAGCTGAACTCCGACAGCAATATTCAAAACAAACAGATCTCGGTGGCCGCCGATAAAGGCGTTGTCACGCTGAGCGGCACGGTTGCGAGCGATTTAGAGCGCTCGGCGGCGGCGAATGATGCCGGCCAGATCGAAGGCGTGAAGACCGTTGTCAACAATTTGCAGACGAATAGCGCCGCCAATTCGGCGCCGCAGTCGGCTTCGAACATGGGACAACATGCCGGGAATGAACATGAGCACCCCGGCTCCCGCGCCTCATCGTCCACTGGCGACACGCAGCAGCCCGGCGCGCTCCAGCTCCACAAAGCCAACGCACAATTACAGTGACAACGCTCCCGCGGACACCACAACCAACGTGGCAAGCAATGCTGCTCCCGCACCTCCGCCCGCGCCGGTCACCGTCACGATCCCAGCGGGAACAAAGGTTTCGGTCGGGCTGACCGACCCACTGAGCTCGGAAACCGCTAAAGTCGGCGATACCTTCCGAGGAACGCTGACCAGGCCATCATGCAGGAAGACAAAGTCGTGATTCCTCGCGATGCCGATGTGCAGGGCCGTGTGCTTGCAGTGAAGCCTTCCACTCACTTCACCGGGCAGTCGGAATTGACACTTGAAATGAATGCCCTCGATATGAACGGCAAGAGCTACGAGATCGCGACCGACCAATGGGACCGCAGGGCACGGGACGCGGTAAGCGTACGGCAGCCACGGTGGGCGGCGGGGCCGCGCTGGGTGCGATCATCGGCGGCATCGCCGGAGGAGGCAAAGGCGCGGCGATCGGAGCAGGCGCCGGAGCTGCGGCAGGCACCGGTGTTCAAGGCGTAACCAAGGGACAGAAAGTCGAGTTGCCTTCGGAAACGGTACTTGATTTTCAGCTGGCACAGCCTGTCACCGTAACACCGGCGGCGACCCGCAACCGGTAACCCTCGAGTATCATTCAAATGGGGCGCGAAATTCGCGCGCCCTATTTGCATCCAACAACCATGTGCAGGATCAGCGCACTGCTTCACACCTAGAATGACGCCGATCGGATCGGGCGCGCGCTCGATTCCTTGCGCCTGTGCGATGAAATGCTGGTCGTCGATCACGATTCCGAAGACGAGACACGAAGATCGCTCGTGATCCATGGCGCGACGATAAAGAAGCCGATTCAGGGAGTGGAGGACGGCACCTACGCGACGGATGCCGCGCACAATTGGGTGCTCTGCATCCTGCCGTGCGAGGCCCTGAGCGAGGGGCTCGAGGCTTCTTTGCTTAGTTGGAAGCACCAATTCGACGGCGACAAGGGTGGTCCCAATGCTCCCGCGCTCTCCTTCGCCTTGCGGCGCGAGACCGAACATGGCTGGGAACAGCTGCCTCCTCAAACTCGATTGGTGAATCGTGACTCTATCAATTGGACGGCTGCGTTGCCTCCCGAGACGAACGGCGCGGTCGTGCTGCCGGGCGACCTGTTGCATTTCCGCAAGTGACATCCACCACGGTTGCACCTGTTTCGTATAATCCAAGCTACTTTTCAGGACAACCAGCTTGCATATCCAAGACCCGGAGCTAGCACCCTTCCTCGCCTTTGCGATCTTTCTGTTCGGGCTGGCGTTCGGTAGCTTCTTGAATGTGGTGATCTACCGGCTGCCGCGACATAAATCCGTTGTGGCGCCGGCGTCCGCCTGCCCGGGCTGCGGATCAGGCATCGCACCGTACGACAACATCCCCGTCCTGAGTTGGCTCTTGCTGCGCGGGCGCTGCCGAAAATGCCAGATGCACATCTCCGCGCGGTATTTATTGGTGGAGGTGCTGAACGCATTGCTGTTCGTGGGGATTTTCCTTCGCTTCGGGCCAACACTCGCCACCATCAAATTTTGTGTCTTCAGCTTTCTTCTGCTGGGACTGATCTTCATCGATGCGGAGCACAAGCTGCTCCCTGACCGCCTTACCTTGCCGGGCTTGGCGCTCGGACTGATCTTCAGTTTCTTCGTTCGAGTTCCTCACTTCGTTACCCTGTTCCTTCCCGCAGGCCTGTTTAGCGCCCTGCCACCTCACGTTGCCGGTCGATTGCTTTCCTTTGGAGAGGCATCGGTGGCTGCGGGCATCAGCGCGCTACTGCTGTTCGTGGTGGGCGAGGTCTACTTCAGGATCCGCAAAGTCGAAGGGCTAGGCTTCGGCGACGTGAAGCTGATGGCAATGGTGGGAGCCTTCCTGGGAATCAAACTCAGCCTGTTCGTCATCTTCGCAGGCTCATTTCTGGGTTCGTTGTTCGGGTTCGCCGTGATCCTCTATATCTGGCGCAAGCGCGCACAGCGGTGGCGCGAATTGCGCAAGCTGGGCCGGCCCAGGCAAGGCGAAGGGCGTGGCGGTCGGTGCCAATCGCATATCAACGATTCCAGATACCATTCGGCGTTTTTTTGGGTAGCATGGCAATCGCTGCGGTCTTCTTCGGCGACCAGGCTGATCCGCTGGTATTGGAGACTGTTTCTGTGAGCGCACTCGCTAATCCGATAGTGATGAAGTTCGATCGCGACCGTGTTGGGCATAGTGGCGATCGTAGTGCTGGGATTCGCGTTGCGACTGCTTCGCCAAAGCCTGGCTTCCGGCGATCGGGCAAGAGCAATAAGAGCGGCAATAAGAGCAATGAATTTGACATGACCCTCGCCACCTATCAGAATGTCATCCAGCAATTCAAGGCCCAAGGGCAAGAGCTGGAGCGGCTGCGCCAACAGGACAAGCAACGCGCGTCGACAACGGAAAACATCAGCGATGCGGTGATTCAAACCTGACCAGCGGCGTAGTGCTCTTCAGCCCGGTTGGTCTGGTGCAACAAGCGAATCCCGCAGCAAAGAAGATCCTGGGCTACGCGTCGCCTTATAGCCTGCACGCGCGCGATATTTTTCGCGGCGCTACCGCGACCGTCCTGCTGCAGGAAAACACTGCCTGAGATCCTGGACCGCGCGGCCAAGACCCGCGAAGCGGTACAGCGTATGGAAGTGGACTACACCACGCCGCAAGGAGAAGCGCGCGTTCTGGGAATCACTATCTCGCCCGTGCAAGATCGCGGCGGCAGCATTGTTGGCACCGCGTGCCTGATCAGCGATCTCACCGAGATGAGCAAGATGGCGCAGCAGGTACCCGGCTGCAGGACAACATGGCGTCGCTGGGAGAGATGTCGGCCGGGATCGCGCACGAATTCAAGAATTCGCTGGCGACCATCTCCGGATATTCGCAGATGCTGGCCGCCGATACGAATCCGGAGACCCGTGAGTTCGCGCAGAAGATCGCGCGGAGACGGCAACCTGACGCGCATCGTGACCGATTTTCTGAATTTCGCCCGGCCACGCGGGATGCAACGAGAGCCGCTCGATCTGCGCGCCATGCTGCAGGATTGCGCGCGCGAAAACGGGTCGACGCTACGATGGAAATCGCCTCGCAATGCGACGGTGGTCGCTGACCCAACCGCACTGCGGCAAGTCTTCCCAATCTGATGCGCAACAGCAAGGAAGCTGCGGTGCGGGACGAGCTGATGGCCATCTCCGCGCGAGCCGAAGAGCGAGGCAATCAGACTTCAGTGCGGCTCTCCGATAACGGAACAGGCATTCCGAAAGACAAACTGACGAAGATCTTCATTCCGTTTTTCACCACAAAAGCAGAAGGAACGGGGCTTAGGGCTTGCCCTGGTGCATCGGATCGTGACGATCACGGCGGCGCAGTCGCGGTGAGAGCAACAACAGCTGGGACCACATTCAGCATCACTCTTCCGCGAGCACGCGAGGCCGCTTCCGCCGAATCGTCGAGCTGAGATTCACATCAAACGAGAGGCCACCATCGATCACGAAAAAGTCTGTCCGGCGACTAATTTTGGCGCGGTGGCGGAAGAATAGAACCGCTTCGGATACATCCTCATTAGCAATACGAACAACCGCTGCCAAT
>CAVQGF010000066.1:0-47703 GCA_963711965.1 uncultured Acidobacteriota bacterium
CCGTCTCCGGACCGCGACGCAAGCGAATACGTTGGTCGCCTTGCTTCAAATCGATTTCGGCCAGATCGTGCTCGTTCATCAACTCGATGAACTTGCACACCTTCTTCACATCGAAAATGTCGCCAGGAACGGGACCCGTATTCGAACTCATCAATATATCCCTGCGGGCAATTCAATTCGCGAGTTGTACGTAACAATTGGTCCCGACGGTCAAGATGCCAACACACAGTCTTCGAGCTGCTTCGGCACATCGGTGAGACTTCGTGACCCGTGCGGGTAACCAGCACGTCGTCTTCGATTCTCACTCCACCCCATCCCGGCACGTAAATACCCGGTTCAACCGTGACAATCATTCCCGGCCGTAATTTGGTTTTTTGCCCGACGGCCAACCGGGGCATTTCGTGAATCTCCAAGCCAGTGCCGTGACCCAAGCCGTGGCCAAACGCTTTGCCAAAGCCGGCTCGCGTGATAATATCTCGCGCGACCCGGTCAATTTCCTCGCAAGTCCGGTCGGGCCGAATGGCTTCAATTGCCGCGACTTGCGCCTTCAGCACAACTCCATATATCTTCCGCAATTTGGGCGAAATTTTACCGGTGACGATGATTCGCGTCAAGTCGCTCATGTAGAGCCCGGAGTTGACGCCCCAGTCGATGAGCGTGAAATCGCTCTCGCCGAGTCGACGGTTCGTCGGCGTGGCGTGCGGCAGCGCGGCGCGCTCGCCGACGGCGACGATCGCCGGGAAGCTGAGCGCCTTCGCGCCGAAGCGGCGAGCCTGGTACTCCAGCTCGTCCGCGACTTCGAGTTCGGTCATGCTGATCGTCAGACCCGCGCGTACGACGTCGAACGCGCGGCGGGCCTGCTGACAGGCAACGCGTGTTGCGTCGATCTCGCTTTTGTCTTTGACGATGCGGAGTCGCTCGACGAGATTCTCGGTCACGACGATCTGCAACTTCGGCAGCGCTTTGGCCAGTGACTCCTGAAACGACACGACGGCCGAGTTGCCTTCGATGCCGAGCCGCTCGACTTTCGCGCGTCGACGACTTTGGTGACCGCGGTCAGCATCTTCACGCCGGGGCGCGAATCTCGAGTGCCAGGCCGGGCATTCTTGTTCAAGCTGCGTCGTGTAGCGCGGGTCGGTGATGAGCGTTTCGCCGTCGAGTGTGACGAGCAGGTAGCTGTCGTCGCCGGTGAAGCCGGTCAGGTAGGTCACGTTTTTGAAGTTCGTAACGAGCAGCGCGTCGGCCTGGCTTCTTTGATCAGCGAGCGAAGTTTTTTGCGGCGGATGGCGGATGACATCAAATTGCCTCGATTCGATAAGTCGCCATGATACTGGCTGGCGACCGTTGAGGCAAAGAGAGTTCGCGTCAGCCTGAGGCGACTACATCATCCGGCGACGTCGCGGCCGTGCCCCATAAAGGGCCAATAGCATGCCGGTCAAAGTGACCAGCAGCGCCGAAGGTTCGGGCACGCCTGCGGATTGAAGTCGCAGAAATCATCGCTCCCAAGCCGGCCGCGCTCATCGCGCCGCTTCATCAGCTGCAGATCGGCGGCATTGGTTGTGCCGTCCAGGTTCATATCGCCCTTCTTCCACAGAATCGGCGTCCCCGACGGCTTGCTGATAGCCCCACCCTTGTTCGAACGCGGTCACGTCTTGAGCGTCGACCACGCCATCTAAATTCACGTCACCCATTGCGGAAAAAGCCGGATGCGCGTCCATGATCGCCTGGATGGCGCCTGGTAGTACGTCAAATCGGCGAACGACGTGAGGTTGCAGCATTTCAATGGGCTATCGGCGTACACTGCTGTGCCTGCCGGTTGATTGTTGAACGTGTCGACGTGTTGATGATACCAATTAATTCCCACTGCGACGCAGCATTCTTGTGGAACACAGCCGTTCCCGAATCCAGTTCGGCCCCTTGCACTCGTTCGCACCGCCATTGTCGTAGGCCGTGAACATGCTTATGACATCGTTGCCGGTTTCATTTAAATGAACCTTCGATTGCAGATCCGTATCGTTCTCGCTGAACAGCGAATTTTCATTCGTGATGCGGTTCAAGCCCCACCGCTTGGTAACATCCCCCTGCACTTTGTAGCCGTGATAGTTGCCGCCGGTTGGCGTCGGTGTCCAGGACCACGTCGTATTCGGGGCATCATTCACGTTCCAGTTGGTCAGATTCGCCTCGCCCGTATGCCCCTGGCCGATGAAGGTCACGAGACTCGTCGGCTGAGTGAGGTCGGCGGTCGTAAGAGGCTGCGATGCAATCGTTAGTGGATTGAGCCCCGGATTGCCGTCGACTCGCATGAGTGTAAGGTCGGTGTTTGCCGAAAGCCCTGGATACTTCGGATCGTTTGTCGGATTCGGCACCGGATACCATTGGCCGACAATCGTGTTGACCGTCACGCCGTTGAACATGTAACTGACGGTCCCGGCGAATTGACTCGGACCATAATGGCCCGCAAAAAGGATCCAGCCATTTCCCAAGTACGTCGCGTTCGGGGTTACTCCCATGCCCACGTTGGCCCAACCGGGATCGTCGGCCGGCACATACGTGGTGAGCGACATACCGGTCGTGCCGTAGTGATCTCGCCATTGATTGTAAATGGCTGTGTTGAAGGTTCGTTGATGTTCTACTCGATTGGCCAACCGCCATACAACGTAGTCGGCGCCATCCACTACGCCGTCGCCATTGAAATCGCCTATTCCCCAGGTCGAACCAGTATTTTCAGGTTCAAGCTGGCCGCACGAAGCAGACGAGTGCCACAAACGCACTCAGGGTGACCGCCACCCGGCGCGAGGGCGACTCGCTCCAAGTTTGTTTGGAGTTTGGCCGGCGCAACCAGCATTTCGCGTGCAACTAGCGTCCATGAAATCGCCCAGGCACTATCGATTCTCTGTTCCTGTCCCAACTGCTGGGAAGACAAGCAATAGCCTAACCGACAGCCGGCAATAGTCCCAGCATTCGAGTGGTTCCGGATACGCTCGAATTCGATACGCCTATTTTACCCGGGGTCCAAGAATTCAGCCAGCAAATTCCTGCCAGTCGGCCCGATTGGGCACTGGGATTACCCTCCATTTCCCAGAATTCCGGTCCTGCCGCGGTGGCCGCCGTTTTGGCGGCCAAAGGCTGGAACTGGCCGGCAAAAGCGAGCACTTGAACGCGGCTTCACCGCAAGAGATTATTTGAAAGATGGAAAGCCATTCGCACCAACCCATGGGCCTTTTGCTGAGCGGCGGATCGGACAGTGCCATTCTGCTCGACCAGTTATTGCGTTCCGGCTGGCAGGTCGTGCCCTTTTACGTGCGGACCGGCTGCACATGGGAAAGCCAGAGCTGGCCGCGATCGCTCGTTTTTCGGCCAGCCTCGATAATCCGAATCTTTCCGATCTCGTCACGTTCGACATGCCGCTGGCCAATCTTACCGCGACCACTGGAGCATGACTCGAATCGGTGTGCCGGATGATTCGTCGCCGGATGAAGCCGTATTCCTGCCCGGCCGAAATGCGCTGCTGCTGATCAAGCCGGCGATTTGGTGCCGGCTCAACGGCATCCATCAGTTAGCGGGCTGGCTTCGCTGCCAACAATCCGTTCCGCGACGCGGCGCCCACTTTCTTCTCGCGCTTCGAAGCGATGATTGCCGAGGAGACAAGTGGCCGCATCACAATCTCGCGCCCGTTCGAACACCTCACCAAAAACGAAGTCATGCAACTGGGCCGCCACTTGCCGCTGGAGCTTACGTTCTCCTGCCTCGCTCCAGTCGACGGACTGCACTGCGGCGCGTGCAACAAATGCGCGGAACGCCGCCGAGCGTTCCAATCGGTTGGCATCGACGATGGCACGACGTATATCGCACCCAAAAGAATTATCCCGACCGCAATCGCCGATTAGCGATAAATTGTCGAGTGCCACAAGCGGCGCCTGTACATTTTCCGCGACACTCTCGCCTGTTGATCCACGAAACTCGTTAGCCCGGTTGAGCCAGACCGCTATCTCTTCGCGGATACCCACTTGGAATTATCCGGGTCATATTCAATGACGGTCGCATGATCCGTCCCGGCGATGCTGATTTTTTCGACGCCTCGATATCTTAGAGCCGAGTCTATCACCCACTCCTCATCGAATCCAAAGGCGATTGTTCGAACCATCGTCGGCCATGCCTGCTTCAGATCCGGATTCAACTGAACGCGAATATCCCCGTGGACACCTTCGCCATCACCGCCGCCGGCCGTGGCTTCGAGGCGCACATCTCGACCGAGTTCGACGTGAAGCTCCCGGAGTCGGCGTGCGTCTACTGCGGCAACTGCATCGCCGTCTGCCCGACCGGCGCCCCTCATGTTCACGAGCGAGTACGAGCTGCGGCAGGAAGGCACCTGGAACGAGGCGGAGCAGTCGCAGGTCGACACCGGTCTGCCCGTACTGCGGCGTCGGCTGCAACCTGACGCTGCACGTACAGGACGATGCGATCGTGAAGGTGACCTCGGCCCGACGACCACGACGTGACGCGCGGCAATCTCTGCGTCAAGGGTCGTTTCGGCTTCCAGTTCGTCCAGAACAGGAAGTCCATGGCGCGCTACCAGGTGCTCTACTGGCAGGACGTGCCGTCGGTCGTGAAGGCGTTCGGCGACGACGGCGGCGAGCTGAAGCGGCAGCTCCCCGACTGGTTCCAGCAGGAGATCGACAACCGCGCGATGACGCAGGGGCTCATGCAGGAGCGACGCGTACCTCGAGCAGTGGCGCTGGAAGGGGACCGTGCAGGAACGTGAGGGCTCGCCGGACGACGTGCTCGACGCCGTGGCGCGCGAGCTCGAAGCCGAGCACACGTGAGCGCGCGGCGCCTCCTCGCGCTCGGTGTGGGCGTGACGGCGCTCCTCGTCGTCGCGGGCCTTGCGAGCCACGGCCGGCCGCTCTCCGGCGGCGGCGGCGCCGGGCCGACCGCGACGTTCTTCCGACTACGTCGCGACGACGCTCGCGATCTTCTGCCTGATCATGCTCGGCATCGTCATCTGGGCACTCTTCTCCGAGAAGACGAAGGGCACGCCGGTGCGCCGGAGCAACTGGAACCTGTCGAGCTACTTCGTCACGCTCGCAGGCGCGGCGCTGCTCGCGACGCTGATCATGCACACCGGCTTCGAGCAGCGGCTCCGCAAGGCGGCGGCCGAGTACGCGAAGCGGCAGCAGAGCGCGCAGGAGCGGGCGGGGCACCCCGCCGGCAAGAACGTGCGCAACGCGCGCATCCGCTGGGACGAGGTCGCGATCGTCGTCGTGCTGCTCGGGGGTACACTTTCGAATCGGCTTTTTAGCTCTTTTTCGTCGTGCATGCTTGCGCAGACGAGCGATGAACCCGTGCGGATCACCGAGCCGGTAAAGGTTGTAAAGAAGGTTGATCCGATTTACCCACGAACGGCGCAGGATAAGGGCATCCAAGGCCGCGTCGTGGTGGACGCGACCGTGGGGCCGGACGGGAAAGTCCGGAATATGCAGGTTGTTGAAGGTGATGAGACGCTGGCGGATGCTTTCAAAAGTGCGCTTAAAAAGTGGCGCTTTGAACCGCAGGCGCGCGACGGCAAATTAATCTCATTCATCACACGCTTGGCGATGACTTTTGCCAATGATCAACCAAGCATGCACCAAACGCGCGTCACAGACCCCTCAGCTGATCCGAAGGTCGTCAAGAGTGGCCCCGGGTGTGGCATCTGGAAACCTTATCAGTAAGGTTGCCCCGATATACCCGGCAGAAGCCCGCTCTCGCGGGGTGCAAGGGACAGTTGTGGTGCATGCCCGCATTGGAAGAGATGGCGCCGTTCATGACTTGAAATTGGTTAGCGGTCCACCGGAGCTTACCGAAGCCGCTATGGACGCGCTCCGATTGTGGCGGTACCGGCCCTACACTCTAAATGGTCAGCCGGTGGAAGTTGACACTACAATCTCGGTCAACTTTAATCTTGGCCCGCGCTGGGTAAATCCTTACTGACTCCGTTCGCCGCGGTGCACGCAAGCTCTACTTGTATGGGAAAATTCCGCAACCGAATCGAGAGTTCCTGCGTCTAATTTAGATATACATCAAGCAAATAAATATCTTTTAGATATTTACGTTGCTAAGCGCTTTGAAATTAAAGACCACGACCCTAAGTCCAATCGAATCATAGATCGATTCGCTAAACCATTTGTTTTCATAGATACCCCCCGGGGGGGAGGGTGGGGCAGCCTCTAAGGTTTAGTTCTTTGACAATATTTCTTGTGTAGCTACGCTTTGAGCCTGCCCCGAGCGCAGTCGAGGGGTCTCGCCCGTAGTTCCGAGTCGGCCGCGGCGGACGAGGAATCCGTTCTTTGACAACACGCGCTGGTATCAGGGCACGGTTTCAACCGTGCCGAAAAGAAGAGATCAAAGCTCCACCGCCCTGCCGGAGGCCGCCTTTGAAAGCGGAACGGAGCAGTCCCGGATTCGACGGATACCCGCAAGCTAACTCATTGAATTTGCAGCGAAATCGCCCAGGCGAGAGCGATTTTTGATTCAATCCGTAAAACAAAGGACTTAGCGCGCTGAATCCGTGGGAATCCGTTGTAATCCGTGGCCAAACGCAAGGTCCTTCGTCGTCCGCCGTGGCGGACTCCTCAGGATGACAGCATGAAGATCTCGGCGTCCTCTGCGTTCTCGGCGGTGAAAAGGCTTTTGATCCGCGTGAATCCGTGGCGCTTGGCAGGTGACGTACAGCTACACGATCTCGACGTTTCTCGCGAGGGTCTTGAACCGTTCGCCGCTTTTCTGGACAACGGTGATCGTCACATGACCGGTTTTGCTTTTATTGATGTCCCGCACCAGGCCGGATTTGCCAGCATGTGTACCGCCGACGACTTTGCACCGGGCTCCGTCTTTCACGTTGGTTGGGATCTTGGCCGAAGCAGCTTTCATTGGCAGCGTCCTCTGGAGCGGAATTGTATCGCGAGCTGTACCGAATCGCAGCAAGCAGCAATGCGTGTGCTAAGAGCTCATAGCTAACGGCAAAAGGCCGCCGTTTTGCTAAACTAATACATGATTCATTTTCCCGTCCCAGAAGCTCTCACCTTTGATGACGTGTTGCTGCTGCCCGGGCGTTCCGACGTGGTCCCGGCGCAGGCAGAGACGGCGACGCAGCTCTCGCGCAACATCCGGCTGAACATTCCGATCGTAAGCGCCGCCATGGACACGGTGACCGAGTCGCGCCTGGCGATCGCCATTGCGCAGCAGGGAGGGCTGGGCATCATCCACCGCAACCTCTCGATCGAGGAGCAGGCGGCGCGAGGTGGACAAGGTGAAGCGCTCGGAGAGCGGCATGATCGTGGACCCGGTGACGATGTCGCCGGACGACAAGATCGCCGACGCGCTGGCGGTGATGCGCAAGTACAAGATCTCGGGCGTGCCCATCACCAAGAACAAGAAGCTGGTCGGCATCCTGACCAACCGCGACCTGCGCTTTGAGAGCCGGCCGGACCTGCCTATCCACAAGGTGATGACAAAAGAAAACCTGATCACCGTGCCGGTGGGCACCACGCTCGACCGAGGCGGAGCAGATCCTGCATGAGCATCGCGTGGAAAAACTTTTGGTGGTGGACAAGAACTACCACCTGAAGGGCCTGATCACGGTAAAGGACATCCAGAAAAAGCTGAAGTACCCGAACGCGGCCAAGGACGATCACGGACGCCTGCGCGTGGGAGCCGCTATCGGCGCGACCGGCGACTTCCTGGAGCGCGCGCAGGAGATGGCGAAGAACAAAGTCGATATCCTGGCCATCGATTCGGCGCACGGACACTCGACGCGCGTGCTCGAGGCGATCAAGATCATCAAGTCGAAACTTCCCGAAGTCGATCTGCTGGCCGGCAACGTGGCCACCTTCGACGGCGCGTGCGAGCTGACGAAAGCCGGCGCGGACGGGATCAAGGTCGGCATCGGGCCGGGATCGATCTGCACCACGCGCATCGTGACCGGAGCGGGCGTGCCGCAGGTGACCGCGATCGCCGAAGCGGCACGAGCGTGCAAAGACGCTTCGGTTCCCGTTATCGCAGACGGCGGCATCAAGTATTCGGGCGACGTGACCAAGGCGCTGGCAGCCGGCGCGAGCGTGGTGATGATCGGCTCGCTCTTCGCCGGAACAGATGAGAGCCCGGGAGAGACGATCCTGTATCAGGGCCGTTCGTTCAAGTCGTATCGCGGCATGGGATAGTTTGGCGGCGATGGCACACGGCTCGAGCGAACGCTACGCGCAGAACCTCGACGGAGAATCGTCCGCGGCGATGTCGATGGAAGAAGGCGAGACTGCGAACGGCAACCGGCTGGCGAAGTTGGTGCCGGAAGGGATCGAAGGACGCGTTCCCTACCGCGGAACTTTAGCAGCGATGGTGCATCAGCTTGTCGGCGGATTGCGCAGCGGCATGGGATACGTTGGCTGCCAGACGATCCCGGAGCTGCAGCAGAAGGCGAAGTTCATCCGCATATCGAATGCCGGGTTGCGAGAGAGCCACGTGCACGATGTGGTGATCACCCGCGAGGCGCCGAATTATCGGGCTGAATAAAACCGCCGCAGGCGGTCAGCCAGAGTTTTTTGCTTTTGAATCGAGAAACCGATATGTCCGCAGCGAAAGAATTCCCTTACGTCACGGTGATGGACGTCCGCTACAAGCCACTCGAGGTCATCGAGGAAAGGAAGATCTCAGACGCGAGTCCGCACAAGTGGTACAAGGAGACCCTGATGCCAAGTGAACGAGTCGGTCGTGCGGCTCGGCGTCGTGGAAGGCGAGTACCACTGGCACAAGCACGACGCTGACGACGAGTTCTTCTACGTGGTCGAGGGCAACCTGTTCATCGACATCGAGGGCCGCACCATCGAGCTCGCGCCACGGCAGGGCGTGGTGATCCCGAAGGGCGTGATGCATCGTCCGCGAGCGCCGCAGCGGACGGTGATGCTGATGGTGGAAACGAACGCGATCGTGCCGACGGGCTCGTGACTCCTTCGCGGCGAAAGGGATTCTTCGACTGCGCGCGCCACGGCGCGCTCCGCTCAGAATGCCAGCGAACATAGTGAAGGGTTGGTTGCCGGCAATCGTTTGGGCTTCGCTGATTTGCTGGCTTCTCGGACGCGTTCTCGGCGGCGCGCACGCGCGGCATCATCGAAGGGTTCTTCTCGGTGGCTCTTCCCTTCCTGGACTCCGTACTCCATCTACAAAGCCCATCTCGTCGTCCGCAAGCTCGCGCATTTCTTTGAGTATGCGGTGCTCGCGATCTTCGTGATGCGCGGCTTCACCGGAGCAAAGCCCCAGTGAGGGCTCCGCAAATGGCGCGGGTGAACCCGCGCCCCGCCCAAATTCGACTCGGTCGGGATGACCTCCTGAAAGGAACCGCACTCGTCGTGGTGCTGCTGTGCGCGATGGTTGCTACCGATCGACGAGGTGCATCAGCATTTCGTACTGTCGCGATCGAGTCGCCCTGACGACGTCCTGCTGGATACGACGGGCTCGACGGTGCGCGATGCTGCTGCTTACGTGGCGAAGAAGTCTTCGCGCCGCGCGGAGCAAAAAACAGCATGAGCGCGGCGACGAACGCCAGCGCGGCGGAGAGATAGAACGGAGTCGCAGGTGAGAATTGCTTCCATAGCCATCCGGTGAGCAGGCTGGCGAAGAGCGCGGCGACGCTGGTGACGAAATAGAACATACCGAAAGCGCGACCGCGATGCTCGGGAGCGACCGCGTTCGAGACCAGCGCCTTCAGCACCGGCTGCGTGAGCGAGTAGTAAAGCCCATAGAATCCCATCGCGATCCAGATAGCGATGCGCGACGGGTCGCGGGCGAAGACCAGATACACGATCCCGAAAACCACAAATCCTGCCGCGGCGAGTGCGTTTTTCGACATCTTGTCCGAGAGTTTGCCTGCGGGCCATGAGGTCGCCGTGTAGACGATGTTGAAGGCCAGTCCGAGCAGCGGCGCGAAGCTCGCCGCGATGCCGACGTTCTGCGCGCGGAGCACGAGGAACATGTCGCTGGAATTTCCGATAGAGAAGATGGCGAGGGCGGCGAGCACAAAGTAGAAACTTTTTGGAAGCTTGCCTAGAATGCAGATCCCTCGACTCGCTCGCCTTCAGCTCGCTCGCTCGGGATGACCTCCGTTCAGAGGTGTCGTTAGAGTCGGCGGATCGGATACCCGCCGCTACACGATCTTTGCGCGTTTCGCGGGCGAAGAGCGTCACCACCACAATCGCGAGCACGCCGGGAATGGCGGCGAAGAGAAAAACGTGACGGAGGTTGAAACCGTAGCGCAGCAGGAGCAGAGCACTTAGCGGGCCAAGGATGGCACCGGCGGAATCCATTGCCTGCAGGAGTCCGAAGGCGGAGCCGATAGTATTCGGTCGAAACCGACTCGGCGACAAGAACATCGCGCGGCGCGCCACGAACACCCTTCGCGAGGCGGTCGGAAAAGCGGATGAGCAGCACCTGCCACCACGACGTGACGATGGCGAGAAGCGGCTTGGCAAGGTTCGCGACCGCATATCCCGCGACCACCATGGGCTTGCGGCGTTGGAGCTTGTCGGCCAAGGTGCCGGAGTAGAGTTTTGCAAATGAGGCGACGCTCTCGGCCATACCTTCGATCAGTCCAAGTTGTTCAGGGCCGGCGCCCAGGGTGCCGAGGAACGCGGGGAGCACCCAGTAGGCCATCTCGCTGGCGGTGTCGTTCAAAAGCGAGGTAAATCCGAAGACACGGACGTTACGGGAGGTTTCCGGCACTTAGGATTTTTACCACAGAGGCGCAGAGGAAGTGCCGTTCCGAGCACTGTCGTTGTAAAGGGATTCTTCGACTGCGCGCGCCGCGGCGCGCTCCGCTCAGAATGACAAGATCATTGTTGAGACAAGAAAAAGGCACAGCGGTCAGCTGTGCCTTGTAAATCAAATGCAGAATCCCTCGACTCACGCTCACTTTCGCTCGCGCTCGCTCGGGATGACGTCCCCAAGAGTTACTTCTTCTCTTCAGAGGTTTCGGGAGCGCCTTCGCCCTGGGCTTCCATCTCGGCTTTGGCGGCTTCGATGCGCTTGGCGCGGGCTTCCGCACGTTTCTCGCGCTTCTCGTCGAGGACCTTCTCGGCGCCGAGCAGCTCGATGAAGACCTTCTGGCCGCCATCGCCCTGGCGCCACCCGGAATGGACGATGCGCAGGTATCCGCCCTGGCGGTCGCCGAAGCGGGGAGCGATCTTGTCAAAGAGGCGCTCGACCGATTCCCCGGTCATGAGATAGGCGCCAGCTTGACGGCGAGCATGGGCGTCGCCGCGCTTACCGAGGGTGATCATCTTCTCGACGTGCGGGCGCATGGCTTTCGCCTTGGTCTCCGTGGTCTCGATGCGATCTTCGAGGATCAGCGAGGTCACCAGGTTGCGCAGAAGCGCGCGTCGGTGCGAGGTGTTACGTCCGAGTTTCCATCCTGCTTTGCGGTGACGCATGGTTCTTTCCTTCAGTACCCAGTATCCAGTACTCAGTACTCAGTTGTGGTTGCGACCTGCGGTCGCGATTCTTTTCTGCACAGCCGAGGGCAGCTGTGCCACCCAAATCTTGAGCTGCTAGCCACTAGCTCCTAGCCAAAGCTAACGGCTAAGAGCTAGTAGCTGATTTCTTACACCAAGTCTTCTTCTTCTTCGAGCTCGCCGGGGACATAAGCGGGAGCAGGCACTGCGTTCGGGTTAGGAACGGCGTTGCCGTGCTCGTCGATCTTCATGCCGAGGCCGAGGCCCATCGTGCCGAGGATCTCCTTGATCTCGTTGAGCGACTTGCGGCCGAAGTTCTTGGTCTTGAGCATTTCGGCTTCGGTCTTCTGCACCAGCTCGCCGATGGTCTGAATGTTGGCGTTCTTCAGGCAGTTGTAGCTGCGCACGCTCAACTCCAGCTCTTCGACGCTGCGGTTCAGGTTCTCATTGCGGATCTCAGAGCCGGAATCTTCCTTGCTTGCGGCTTCGAGCTCTTCCTCGAAGTTGATGAAGATGGTCATGTGGTCCTTCAGCAACTTTGCGGCGAGACCGATGGCGTCGGTGGGCGTGACCGAGCCGTTGGTCCAGACTTCGACCGTGAGCTTGTCGTAGTCGGTGATCTGACCAAGACGCGCTGCTTCGACCACATAGTTCACCTTGCGGACCGGCGAATGCACGGAGTCGATGGGGATGAACCCGAGGCCGAGGTCTTCTTCGAAATTCTTGTCGGCCGCGACGTAGCCGCGTCCGCGCTTGAGGCGCATCTCCATGTCGAGCTTGCCGCCTTCGGAAACGGTGGCGATGTAAACGTCCTTGTCAAGGATCTCGACGTCGCCATCAGCCTCGATCATGCCGGAGGTGACAACGCCCGGCTTATCCGACTTCAGGTAGATGGCTTTCGGTCCATCACCATTGAGCTTGAACGGGATCTGCTTCAAGTTCAGGATGATGTCGGTAGCGTCTTCCACCACTCCACCGATGGACTGGAACTCGTGCAGCACGCCCTCGATCTTGACGGCGGAAACGGCCGCGCCTTCGATCGAGCTCAGGAGCACGCGACGGAGCGCGTTGCCCACGGTGGTGCCGAATCCGCGCTCGAAGGGCTGTGCCCAGAAGCGTCCGTACTTATCGGTGAGGGTCTCGGTGTCGGTTGCGAGACGTTTCGGTTTTTGAAAACCCTTCCAAAGTGCCATTTGTTTCTCCTTCCGGCCGTTTGGCTCAAGATGGCCCCCGATCTCCTGGGAAAATCAGGTCTAGCTCCATCAAGGCTGATCTGGCTCGGAACCAGGAAAGCTTGTCGCTGATTACTTCGAATACAGTTCGACGATCAACTGCTCATTAACCGGCAGATTGATCTCGTCGCGCTTGGGAATCTCCTGCACGATGCCTTTCATGGCAGCGCGGTCCATGCCCAGCCAGTTCGGCGAAGGCTGATGGCTGGCGAATTCCTGTGCGACCTCGATCAGCACGAGCTTCTTGCTAGCTTCCTTCACGGCGACTTCCTGTCCTTTAGCGACCTGGTAGGACGGGATGTTCACCTTCTTGCCGTTCACGAAAATGTGCCCGTGGCGGACGAGCTGGCGAGCCTGACGGCGCGAGGTGGCAAAGCCCATGCGATAGACGACGTTGTCGAGACGCGTCTCCAGCTGTTGCAGCAGCTTTTCGCCGGTCACACCCTTGGTGCGGGCGGCCTTCTCAAAGTAATTGCGGAATTGTTTTTCCAGCGTGAAGTAGATGCGCTTGGCTTTCTGCTTTTCGCGCAGCTGCAGACCGTAGCCGACGATCTTGGCCTTGCGGTCTTTGCCATGCTGTCCGGGGGCGTAGTTACGCTTCTCGATCGCGCACTTTTCGCTAAAACACTTTGCGCCCTTCAGGAACAACTTCATCCCTTCGCGGCGGCAAAGACGACATACTGCTCCGGTGTAACGTGCCATTTCTTCTCCTCTTTATTCAGGGCCGATCGGTTTACGCGAATGGTGTCGCTTCGTCCCGATCCTAAAAATCAGTTTTCAGTCTCTAGTTTTTAGCTTAGACTGAAAACCACAAAACCAAAAACTCATAACTAACTCTGCGGCGCTTCGGCGGACGGCAGCCGTTGTGCGGCATCGGCGTCACGTCCTTGATAGTGCGAACTTCGATACCAGCGGCGGCCAAGGCGCGGATGGCGGACTCGCGTCCGGAACCGGGGCCTCAGACGCGGACTTCCACCGAGCGCACGCCATGCTCGCGCGCCATATTGGCGGCGTTCATCGAAGCCTGCTGCGCTGCGAACGGAGTGCCTTTACGCGATCCGCGGAAGCCGAGCGAACCCGAGCTCTTCCACGAGAGGGTGCGGCCCTCACCATCGGTGATGGTGACGATGGTGTTATTGAAGGAGGCTTGAATGTGCACGACGCCATGCGGCACGTGCTTCTTTTCCTTCTTCTTAAACGTCTTTTTCTTGCCTTTTTTCTCCGGCGCTGCTGCTCCGGAAACTTCTACTGGTTTTGCCATGTGTCTTCTTATCCTAGGGCTGCGCGGTGAATCCGCTTCGCCCTCGCGTCTGGCCCGCGCTATACGGCGCGTGCCATTCGCTCACCCTTCTCAATTCTCAGTTCTAAAGTTTACTTAACTGCGGTCTTCTTCTTGTTCGCGACCGTGCCTTTGCGAGGTCCCTTGCGGGTGCGCGCGTTGGTGTGAGTACGTTGTCCGCGGACCGGCAGATTGCGGCGATGACGCGAGCCGCGGTACGAGCCGATCTCGATGAGGCGCTTGATGTGCATGGAAATGTCCTTGCGCAGGTCGCCTTCCACGTTGCCCTCCGCCTCGATCACCTGGCGGATGCGGTTGACCTCGTCTTCGTTGAGGTCCTGGACCTTCTTAATAGGCTCAACCTTGGCCGCTTCCAAAATCTTGGCGGCGCGCGAGTGGCCGATGCCGTAGATGTAGGTCAGCGCGATATTCGTGTGTTTGTTGCGCGGAAGATCGACGCCCGAAATTCTTGCCATGATGCTCTTTACCTCAGGGGCTAAAGCCCCTATTCAAATTCGCTGTTACGGCGCGGCTGAAGCCGCGCCCCTACGAAACATTACCCTTGGCTCTGTTTGTGTTTCGCATTCTCGCAAATCACGCGGACCACACCCTTGCGGTTGATGACCTTGCATTTGTCGCAAATCGGTTTTACTGATGCTCTAACTTTCATAGCTCAATTCCCTGTTTCTCTACACGGCCGAGGCGGCCGTGCTACGTAAAAATCTATTTGTATCGATACACGATGCGGCCGCGGTTCAAGTCGTAAGGTGAAAGTTCCACCGCGACTTTGTCGCCCGCCAGGATGCGGATGAAGTTCTTGCGCATCCTGCCCTGATACATGCGCCAGGACCTGGTGCTTGTTCTCCAGTTCCACCCGAAACATGGCATTCGGCAAAGGTTCAACCACCGTTGCCATCACTTCAATCGCGTCTTCTTTACTCAATCAATCCTTCCTTATCAGAGTACCGCAGGTATCCCAGTTACTCAGCAAAATTCAAATCGCTGAAATCCTTTAGTGCCGTTAAAACCAGCGGCCCATTCTTTGTTACTGCTACGCAGTGTTCGAAGTGGGCGCTGTAGCTGCCGTCTTCGGTGACTGCGGTCCAATGATCGTCCAGCACGCGCGAACCCGGCTTGCCGGCGTTGACCATCGGCTCAATGGCGAAGCACCATGCCTTCGCGCAACTTCGATCCCTGAACCGTAGCGCCATAGTTCGGGACCTGCGGGTCTTCGTGCAGCTTGGTTCCGATGCCGTGTCCTACAAACTCGCGGACCACGCTGAAGCCGTTGGCTTCGACGACGTCCTGCACGGCGGCACCGACGTCTCCGACGGTGTTGCCGATGCGCATCTTCTCGATGGCGCGCTTCAAGAGAAGCTTCCGTGACTTCAAGAAGCTTTTTGAGCTCGGGTGTCAGCGCGTCATCACCACCGACCGCTACGGTGATGGCGGAGTCTCCGTAATATCCATCGAGCACTACGCCGCAATCGATCGAGACGATGTCCCCGACTTAGCTGCGCTTCTCCGACGGGATACCGTGCACGATCTCGTTGTTGATCGAAGTGCAAAGAACGCAGGGATAATCGTGATATCCCTTGAACGCCGGATATCGCGCCCGAGTTCCGAAATCTTTTTTTCCGCTACGCGCTCCAGGTCCATGGTGCTGACCCCGGGAGCGACTACGGCGCGGGTGGCTTCGAGCACCTGGCGGACGATGCTGCCCGCTGCGGCGCATTTTTTCGAGTTCCGCACCCGACTTACACACGACCGGCATCCTTTATCGCCCTGCCTGCACCGCGCGGTTGGATCGATCATGCCCATGATCTCGCGCGTGACCTCATCCGCATCGCGATCGCCATTCACTTCACGCAAGCGGCCCTTCTGACGGTAATAATCCGTCAAAGGGAGCAGTCTGCTGCTCATAATCCTTCAGACGCACGGAGACAGCTGCTTCGGAATCATCTTTGCGCGTATCAAGCTTGGACCCGTCAAGATCACAGGTCTCATTCGACACGCGGAGGCTGAAAGTAGACGTTGTAGATCCGCTTGCAGGAAGGACACGTCCTGCGCCCGGTAAGGCGTTGGAATAGATGATTATAGTCCACTTTGACGTCTGATCACAACCGGGAGCAGCCGACCTGCTCGCCATTTTCGTTGTCAAAGATCTTTGCCGCCAATAACTTGTCCAGCCATGGGCCTGGTCGACGGTGCGCGGGAAGCCATCGAGGATGAAGCCGCGGCTCGCAATCGGGCTGCTACAGCCGCGTCGCCACCAGGCCGAACAAAGACCTCGTCTGGCACCAGCTGGCCGCTGGTCCATGACTCGGCTTGGCTTTCATGCCGAGCGCCGTTCCGCGCGACTTGTGGTCGCGCAGGATGTCGCCGGTGGAGATCTGCGGAATGCCGTAGCGCTCCACGATCTGCTTGGCCTGTGTGCCTTTGCCCGCGCCCGGAGGGCCGAGCAGGATGATCGGGGCCCACGGCTTCATTCTTCTGCAGATGTCATGTGTTACCAGGCGCGGCGGCCGCGGATGCGTCCGCTCCGCGGAGTGAAGCCTTCGTAGTGGCGCATGACCAGTTGCGACTTCGATCTGGTTGACGGTGTCCATGGCGACGCCGACCACGATCAGCAGCGAGGTTCCGCCGAAGTAGAAGGTGACGCCCAGGCCGTTGGTCATCCAGTTCGGCAGTCGCTCAAAGAAGTTGCCCACCGAGCCACCCAGCAAGTGGTTCAAGTGAATGCCGGCGATCATCCACTCGGGAATCAGCGAGATCAAGATCAGGTACAGCGCGCCGACCAGCGTGATGCGCGTAAGGATCGTCGTTGATGAAGTTCGCGGTGCGCTCGCCGGGACGGATGCCGGGGATAAAGCCGCCGTACTTGCGCATGTTGTCGGCGACATCGCCCGGGTTGAAGACAATGGAGACGTAGAAGTATGCGAAGAAGATGATGCCCAGCGCAGTAGAGCAACGTGTACAGCGGCTCGCCGTATGCCGATGGCGCTGAAGATGGCGGCCGAAGTAACGGTTGTTCTTGAGCCACTGCGCCTGCGCGATCATGCGGGAAGCTGAGGATCGAAGAGGCGAAGATGACCGGCATCACGCCGCCGGAGTTCACGCGCAGCGGCATGATAGTGGACTGGCCGCCCATCATCTTGCGTCCGACGATGCGCTTGGCATATTGCACCGGGATGCGCCGCTCGCTGCGTTCCACAAAGACGATGAATGCGACCACGGCGAGCATGACGCGCAAGCATGCAGGATGATGGCGAAGGGAGTGAAGCGCGCCCCAGGCGCTGGTCTGGACCTTGTCCCACAGGTCAGCGATGCCGCGCGGCAGTCCGACGACGATGCCGGCGAAGATCAGCAGCGACATACCGTTGCCGATGCCGCGCTCGGTGATCTGCTCGCCCAGCCACATGATGAAGGCGGAGCCGGCGGTCAGCGTGAGCATGGTCATCAGAGACGAAGCCGTGCCGGGATTGAGTGACCAGTTGCACGCCGCCGGCGGCGTGCTGCAGGTGATCGCGATGACGAAGGACTGCAACGACGCCAGCAGGACGGTCAGGTAGCGCGTCCACTGCGTGATCTTCTTGCGTCCGAGCTCGCCTTCTTTCTGCAGCTTCGCCAGCGGCTCATAGACGACGGTCAGCAACTGGAGAATGATGGAGGCGGTGATGTAGGGCATGATGCCCAGGGCAAAGATGGTAAGACGGCGGAAGTTGCCGCCGCTGAACAGATTCAGATAGCCGAGGAATCCGCCGGCGCTCTGGTCGAAGAACTGCGAGCAGCGCGTCGGCATTGATGCCGGGCGTGGGGATGTGCGAGCCCAGGCGATAGACGGCCAGCATCGCAAGCGTGAACAGCACGCGCTTGCGCAGGTCGGGAACCCGGAAGATGTTCAGGAATTTCTCAAGCATGTACTGGTAACCTTGAAAGTTGTTTCTGGTCTTCTGGCTACGCCTGTCTTTCGTTGCTCGACGCTGCTTCGCCGCAGCGACTTCGAACCTTGCCGCCGGCCTTGGTGATCTTCTCTTCCGCGGATTTGGAGAACTTGTGTGCCTGCACGGTGAGGGCGGACTTCAGTTCGCCATCGCCCAGCACCTTGATCAGATCGTTCTTGCTGCACAAGCCGGCCTTCACCAGAACTTCCGGGTTGATGGTCTTCTCGCCGAGTGCGGCGAGGTCGCCAACGTTCACCACCGAGTATTCGGTGCGGAAGATGTTGGTGAAGCCGCGCTTGGGAAGACGGCGATGCAAAGGCATCTGTCCGCCTTCGAAACCGCGCATCATGCGCGAGCCGGAGCGCGAGCGTTGTCCTTTGTGTCCACGGCCGGAGGTCTTGCCGATACCGCTGCCCATACCGCGGCCAACGCGCTTCTTGTTCGAGTTCGCCTTTTTAGGGGCGCGAATGTTGATAAGATTCATTTCAGGTTCTCAGTTCTCGGTTGTCAGTACTCAATAAACCGTTAGTTCACAATCTCTACAAGGTGCGGGATCTTCGCCACCATGCCGCGGATCGAGGGCGTGTCTTCGCGCTCGACCACCTGGTTCAGGCGGGTGAAGCCGAGTCCCTTGACCACCAGCTTATGTTTTTGCGGGGTGCAGATCTTGGAGCGCACGTACTTGATCTTGATAGTCCCGCTGATTTCTTCGAGCTCTTATTTCTCGGCCGTCATTTAGAGCTCCTCCATCGACTTGCCGCGCAGCGCGGCGACGGCTTGCTTGTCGCGCAGCTTGCCGAGCGCGTTGAAGGTGGCCTTGATCACGTTGTGCGCATTCGCGGTTCCCAAGGACTTGGTGAGCACGTTCTGCACGCCGACCGAAGTCATGACGGCGCGGACTGCTCCGCCGGCGATCACGCCCGTTCCTTCCGGTGCGGGCTTGAGCAGCACCATGCCGGAGCCGTAGCGTCCGAGCACCTGGTGCGGAACCGTGGTCTGGGTGAGGTTCACCGGATCAGGTTCTTCTTCGCGGCCTCAATCCCCTTGCGAATGGCTTGCGGCACTTCCTTCGCTTTGCCGGAGCCGTATCCGACGATGCCCGCAGAGGGATCGCCGACGACGACCAGCGCCGCGAACGACATGTTCTTGCCGCCCTTGACCACCTTGGTGACGCGGTTGATGGCGACCACCTGGTCCTTCAGGTTCAGATTGCCTGCTTCGATTCTCTTTTTTGCTGTAACTGCCATAGTCAGTTCTCGGTTCTCAGTTCTGGATCTCGGTTCTCAGTTCTCAGTGGTTAAAACTTCAATCCTGCTTCGCGGGCGGCGTCGGCCATCGCTTTGACGCGTCCGTGATAGAGATAGCCGCCGCGGTCGAACACGACCTTGTCACGCCCTTCGCCTTGGCCTGCTCGGCGATCTTCTTGCCGATCTCTTTCGCTGCGGCCAGGTTGCCGCCGGTCTTCTTGGCGCCCTTTTTGCCCTCGTTGGTGCTGGCAGAGAGCAGGGTTTTGCCTTCCATGTCGTCGATGAGCTGGACATAGATGTGCTTGGGGAGCGATACACGTTCAGACGCGGACGCTCGGCCGTGCCCGCGACTTTGACGCGGATGCGGTTGTGGACCTTGCGGCGATTATCGTTCTTCGTAATCTGCGGAATCATTTCTTTCTCTTCTTCCTGCTGATCTCGCTTCGGTTTACTCGCATCGTGGGTGAAGCTAGAATTTCGAGTTCGAGTCTGTCTACCTCGACGCTCGACTCTATTTCGCGCCGGTCTTTCCGACCTTCTTCTTCAAGCGCTCGCCGAAATAGCGCACGCCCTTGTTCTTGTACGGATCCGGCGGACGCAAGGAGCGCATCTCAGCCGCGACCTGTCCGACCTTCTGGCGATCGATACCGGTGACCGTCAAGCGGGTCTGCTTCGGGTCGATCGCGCAATCCATGCCCGTGGGCAGCGGAAATTCGATCGGGTGCGAGAAGCCAAGCGTGAAGACCACGATGCCCTTGCCCTTCATCTCGGCGCGATAGCCGATGCCGACGATCTCGAGCTCGCGCGTCCAACCCTTGGTCACGCCTTCAACGGCGTTGTTGACCAGCGCGCGGGTGAGCCCGTGCACGGCGGCATGGGCGTCATCGATGCGAACGATCACAATGTGACCGTCTTTGGTCTCAAGCTTCATGCCGCCGGGCAGATGGTTCTCAACGCGTCCCTTGGGACCCTTCACCGCAACGGTGTTGCCCTGGACGGTGAACTTCACGCCCTTGGGAAGCGGAATCGGTTTTTTTCCAATACGTGACATTTTTCTTTTTCCTTTATTGCGAGTCCCTCGCACTGAAGCGGAAGTTCCAGGCTCGCTGTTAAGAGCTAATCTCTACCAGATTCGCAAAGCACTTCGCCGCCGACGCCTTCTTTGCGCGCCTGGCGGCCGGTCATCACGCCCTTCGGAGTGGTGAGGATGTTGATCCCCAGCCCGCCCAGAACGCGTGGAATCTCATTGCGGCCGACGTACACGCGGCAACCGGGACGCGAGACGCGCTGCAGTTCGTGATCGCGCGCTTCGTTGTTCGGTGCCGTACTTCAGGTACACGCGCAGGACCTTGCGGCCCTCTTCTTCGGTCGCCTTGAAGTTGGCGATGTAGCCCTCTTCCTTCAGGATGCGGGCGATCTCTAGCTTCAGCTTGGAAGCAGGGACATCAACTTCTGGCATGCCGTGCGCGCATGGCGTTGCGGATGCGCGTCAGGAAGTCTGCGACGGATCGGTGGTCAAACTCATTTAACTCTCCTCTACTGTCCGTTCGCTCGCACGCGTGCGGGAACCAGCGACACGCTGTAAACCGGAATTCGTTCCAGATTTCTCGTCTTCTGCGTTTCTGGAAGACACGAGAACACGACAAATACGCAGTAACCGTCTACTTACCAGCACGATTCGAAACACCAGGAATCTCACCCTTGAGCGCGAGTCCGCGGAAGCACAAGCGGCAGATGCCGAACTTGCGCAGAAAGCCGCGAGGACGTCCGCAGAGCTGCGCAGCGGTTGTGCTGGCGGGAAGAGAACTTCGGTTTCCTTGCGTCTTTGACTCGTTTTGCTGTAGTTGCCATGTTGCTGCCTTTAGCTCTTAGCTTTAGCCTTATTGCTGGAACCTCAGCTCAATTAAATTTCTGATCTCTCAAAACTCGACTTACAAATCAAACTTCTTACTGCTGCCGGAACGGCATGCCCAAGTGCTTGAGCAGGCGCGCGCTTCGTTATCGTCTTGCGCGGTGGTCACGATGGTGACGTTCATGCCCTTCTGCTTGTCGACCTTCGCGTAATCGATCTCCGGGAAGATCAACTGGTCGCTCAGGCCGAGCGTGTAGTTGCCGCGTCCGTCGAACGACTTGGTGGAGACGCCGCGGAAGTCGCGCACGCGCGGCAGAGCGATGTTCATCAGGCGGTCGAAAAACTCGTACATGTGGTCGCCGCGCAGGGTGACCATCACGCCGATGGGCATGCCTTCGCGCACCTTGAAGGCCGCGATGGACTTCTTAGCCTTGGTGATGACCGGCTTCTGGCCGGCGATCGCGCCCAGTTCGTTCACCGCGGGATCGATGACCTTGGCGTTCTGGGTGGCTTCGCCCACGCCCATGTTGACCACGATCTTGTGAAGGTGCGGCACCGCCATGGGGTTCTTGAGTTCGAACTCCTTCATCAGCGCCGGCTTCACTTCTTTTTCAAACTTTTCGTGCAGACGACGCTGCCCTTGGCGCTTTTCAGCCTTCTTCTCGGGTGCTGCGTCGACTTCTGCTTAGCTTCTTTATCTGCCATTTCTCTTTTCCTCTCACGGTTTCCGGTTCAACGGGTTCGTGAGGTCCTCAGTTTATTTAGTTTCGAGTTCGGGTTTCCAGTTCGACTGAACTACTTATCCATCGGTGCGTTCGCAATGCTTGCAGACGCGAACCTTGCGGTCGCCCTTCATCTCGTGCCCGACGCGCGATCGGCTTGCCGCACGACGGCGCAGACCAGCATCACGTTGCGAGACGTTGATCCGGCATTCCTGCTCCGCGATGCCGCCCTTGGTCTTGCGCCTGCGTGGGCCTTCACGTGCCTTCTTCACCATCATCACGTGCTCGACCAGGATCTTCCCTTCGTTCGGGAAGACGCGCAGAACACGTCCTTGCTTGCCCTTGTCGCGCCCGGTGATGACCTTGACGGTGTCGTTTCTCTTGATGTCGATTCGTTGCGTTTCCATTTCTTTTCTCAGTTTCCCTTGAGACGCGGCATGCCGCGTGCTCTACGCTAAAGATCATTGGCTACAGGACTTCTGGGGCCAATGAAACGATCTTCAAAAATTTTTTCTCGCGCAGCTCGCGGGCTACAGGCCCGAAGACGCGTGTCCCGACCGGCTCGCCGTCGTCGTTGATGAGCACAGCGGCGTTTTGGTCGAAGCGGATGTACGTGCCGTCCTTGCGGCGCGTCTCTTTGCGGCGCGCACCAGCACGCACTTCACTACGGTGCCCTTCTTGGTGTTGCCGTCGGGCGAAGCTTCCTTCACGCAAGCGGTGAAAACATCGCCCAGGTGCGCCGTGAGCCCAACGCCGCCGCCGAGCGGCAGGATGACCTGCAGCTTGCGCGCGCCGGAGTTATCGGCGACTTCCAACATCGATCTCATCATCACTGCCATGACATTGTCTCCTCCAGTACCAAGTAGCCCGCGTACTCACGTACCCAGTATCAAAATGTTTACGCTCTGCTCTTCTCTTCCACGCCCTGCACCAGCGTGGACTTCTGGATGACTTCCTCCAGCTTCCAGCGCTTCAGCTTGGACATGGGGCGGGTCTCGTCGATGCGGACCACGTCGCCCACGCGGCAGCTGTTCTGCTCATCGTGCGCATAAAACTTCTTGGAGCGCTTGATGGTGCGGCGATAGAGCGGGTGCGCCTTCCGCATGTCCACCTTCACCACGATGGTCTTATCCATCTTGGTGGAGACGACGTAGCCGATCTTGATGTTGCGGCGCGGCCTTGCTCGGTCGCTGCTGCTGGCTTCTTGGTGTCGCCATGCGCTTACTTTCCTCTTGGCCGCGGACTTCTTGCGCGGCGGTCTTTTTCTTGGCGGCCAGCTTTCGGAGCTGCGGCAACAGCAGCAGCCTTTCACGGGAGCCGCTTTCTTTTCCGGCTTCGCGGCACCGGCCTTCGGGCTGTTGTCGATTGCTCCGAGCTGGCGTTCGCGCGCGATGGTCTTCATCCGCGCCAGGTCGCGGCGCAAGCTGCGGATCTTCTTCAAGCTTTCGGTCTGCCCCATCTTCATCTGGAACTTAGCTGGAAAAGCTGGTCTTCATTTCGTGCGCTGGTGCGCGAGTTCGGTCGTCAGTTCGATCTTCTCTGCTTCCATCTCTGCTGCTCTCTTTGCCTCCGGTACGAGCGCACACTAATAGCGATGTCCTGTGCCCTGCGCGGGACGAACTTGGTACTTCAGCGGCAGCTTGTGCGATGCGAGACGCATGGCCTCTGCGGCTTCGGCACGGTCACGCCTTCCATCTCGAACAGGATCTTGCCCGGGCGGACGACGGCTACCCAATGTTCAGGCGCGCCTTTGCCTTTACCCATACGGGTTTCGGCCGGCTTCTTGGTGACCGGCTTGTCGGGGAACAGGCGCATCCACACTTTGCCGCCGCGCTTGATGAAACGCGTCATCGCGACACGGCTGGCTTCGATCTGGCGGTCGGTGATGTAACCGGCTCCATGACCTTCAAACCGAAATCGCCGAACGACAGTTCCGCTCCGCGCCACGCCTTGCCGCGCATGCGGCCGCGTTGCTGCTTGCGGTACTTAACTTTCTTTGGCATCAACATAATAGTTCAGTGTCCAGTTCCAAGTCCTCATAACCGATCCTGTAGTCTTTCTCAAAACTGACGCTGAACTGGCTACGCGCTTTAAAAGCTCCGACTTCGCCGGCTGCGGTTCCCGCTTCTTCTGCGCGAGGATCTCGCCCTTGTAAACCCAGGTCTTCACGCCGATGATGCCGTACGTGGTGTTGCGCTTCGGTGAATCCGTAGTCGATGTCGGCACGCAGCGTGTGCAGCGGCAAACGGCCTTGCAGGTACCACTCGGAACGCGCGATCTCGTTGCCATTCAAGCGGCCGCAGACGCGGACCTTGATGCCTTTGCATCCGAAACGCAGCGCCGAATCCACCGCACTTGCGCATGGCGCGGCGGAATCCAACGCGCTTTTCCAGTTGCAGCGCGATCGCTTCCGAAACCAGTTGCGCGTCGAGCTCCGGCTTGTGCACTTCCGTGGATGTCGATGAAGACATCGCGGTTGGTGCGCTTCTGCAGTTCGAGCTTCAGCTTGTCGATCTCAGCGCCCTTGCGGCCGATGATGATGCCCGGACGCGCGGTGCGGATGATGATGCGCAGCTTGTTGCCGGGACGCTCGATCTCGACCGAGCTCACGCCCGCCGACTTCAGCTTGTCCTTCAGCTCTGCCTTCAGCTTGATGTCTTCGAGCAGCAGCTTGGCGTAATCGCGCTCGACGAACCAGCGCGACTTCCACGGCTTGGTGTAGCCGAGCCGGAATCCGTAAGGATGTACTTTTTGTCCCATTCGTTAAACCTCAGTCCTTACTTACTTCTTTGCTGCTGATTTCTTTTTCGCCGGCTTTCCTGCAGTCTTGCCCTTGGTCTGCTTCTTGCCGAAGCTTCGCCGGTTCGGCTCTTCGCCGACCACGGTCGCCACATCGATGCTTTCGCGCTGCCGCATTCTTTTCCGCCAGCGCGACCGCGATATGCGTCATGCGGCGCTGATAGCGGAACGCGCGGCCCATCGGCGCCGGGCGGATGCGCTTCATGCGCGGGCCTTCGTTGCTGATGGCGTTCTTGACGAACAGGCGGTCCACGTCGACGTCAGGCCCTTTTCGTCGCTGACATAGGTGGCGTTCTGCAATGCGGAACGCACCAGCTTGTGCACCGTCGGGCGCAATGCCCTTCTTGGTGAAAGCCAGCGTGTTCAACGCATCTTCCACGCGCATGGCCTTTGATCAGGTCCAGCACCAGCCGCACTTTCTGCGGC
Organism: uncultured Acidobacteriota bacterium; assembly: GCA_963711965.1. Classification (GTDB taxonomy): domain Bacteria; phylum Acidobacteriota; class Terriglobia; order Terriglobales; family Acidobacteriaceae; genus CAVQGF01. The sequence goes on from CAVQGF010000066.1 coordinate 24,979, forward strand.
GACACCCGGATGAATTTTGCTTCTGCTCTGAATTCCATAATCGTTTCTCTCTAAGCCTTATTTGCCGGCTGCTGCCGGCGCCGGCTTGGCTGCGACTTCCACCGCCGCCTTCACCGAGTGTCCTTTGAACTGGCGGGTCGGGCTGAATTCGCCCAGCTTGTGTCCCACCATGTTCTCGCTGACGTACACCGGGATGAACTTCTTCCCGTTGTGCACCGCGATGGTGTGTCCCACCATGTCGGGGTGGACGGTCGAACGCCGCGACCAGGTGCGCAGCACTTTTTTCTCGTTGCGCTTGTTCATGTCCTCGATGCTTGCGTCATCACGTGCGCATCGATGAACGGTCCTTTTTTTGTCGAACGTGCCATAGTTTCTAATCCTCTTACATTCACTCTCCTTGCTGCGGCGGTTCACGATCATGTTGTCGGTGCGCTTGTTGTTGCGCGTCTTGTATCCGCGGGTCGGCTGTCCCCAGGGCGTGACCGGATGGCGTCCGCCCGAGGTCTTGCCTTCACCACCGCCGTGCGGATGGTCGACCGGGTTCATGACGACGCCGCGGTTGGTAGGGCGGATGCCCATCCAGCGCGTGCGGCCGGCTTTACCGATGGTGATGTTCTCGTGGTCGAGATTGCTGACCTGCCCGATGGTGGCCATGCAATCGACCAGCACCTTGCGCGTCTCGCCGGAAGGCAGCTTGAGCAGCGCGTAGTCGCCTTCTTTTGCGACCAGTTGCGCTGATCCGCCGGCGGAGCGCACCATCTGCGCGCCTTTGCCGGGCTTCAGCTCGATGTTGTGCACCGTCGTGCCGGGAGGAATGTTCTTCAACGGAAGAGCATTGCCGACAAGGATGTCAGCATCCGGTCCGCGAGACGATCGTCTGCCCACGTTCAAGCCGATGGGCTGCACGATGTAGCGCTTCTCGCCGTCAGCATAGGTCAGCAGGCGATGCGCGCCGAGCGGTTCGGATCGTATTCGATCGAGGCGACTTTCGCCGGGAATGCCGGCCTTGTCGCGCTTGAAGTCGATGGAGCGCAGCTTGCTGCTTGTGTCCGCCGCCGCGATGCCAGATGGTCATGTCGCCCGCGTTGCGGCGTCCGCCGGTGCTGCTTCTTCGGCTTGGTCAGCGGCTTGTGCGGACGGTTCGTCGTAAGGTCATCGTTGACGAGGGTCGACTTGAATCTCAGCGTCGGGGTCATCGGTCTGTATGTTTTGATTGCCATAATCGTTTCTCTCACTGGCTTTTGCTCTTAGCCGAGTCTCGTAGCCACTAGACTACTAGCCACTAGCTACTGCTTACATGTTCTGCGCGTACTCCGGCATCTTTTCGCCGGACTTCAATTTCACGTACGCCTTCTTCCAGTCAGGACGAAGCCGGTGAACTTTCCGCGGCGGCGTTCCTTGCCGTTGAAGTTGGCGGTGCGAACCGTGTCCACCTTCACCTTGAAGATGGCTCTGCACGGCTTCCTTCACTTCGGTCTTGGTCGCTTTCGCGGCGACTTCGAACACCAGCGTCCTTCGGTCTCTTTCACGCCCAAGCCTTTTTCCGTGATCACAGGGCGGCGGATGATCTGATATGCGGACTTCATTACGCGACCTCCTCTACGGCAGTTTTCTTCGCCTTCGGGCAGCTGCCTTCGGAGCAGAGCCTTGAGCGAATCCTGCAAACTTCTCCAGCGTCGGCCTGCGAGAAGATGGCCCGCTCGTAACGCAGCAGGTGATACGGATGCACGCGATTGCCTCCACCAGCTCCACGCCTTCCAGGTTGCGCGTGCTGAGTCGAGGTTGCGATTGCTTGTCCTTCGAGCTCTGCATCCACCAGCACCGCGGTCTTGGCGACGTTCAAGCCCTCGAGCGCCTTGCGGAAGTCTTTGGTCTTCGCGTTCCTTCAGCTCGAGGCTCTCGACCACGATCAGATTGCCGTCGGCAAACTTCGGCGGCCAGCGCCGAACGCAACGCGCCCAGAAGCTTCTTCTTGGGGAACTGGTAGTCGTAGCTGCGCGGTTGCGGTCCGTGGACCGTGCCGCCGTGGCGCCACAGTGGCGAACGGATGCGAGCCCACGCGGGCGCGTCCGGTGCCCTTCTGCTTCCAAAGTTTTTTGCCCGCGCCACGAGACCAACTTCTTGTTCTTGGTGGCGTGGGTACCCTGCGCGCTGCGCGGCGCGGTAATGCTTCACCGCTTCCCACAGCAGGTCTTCGTTCACCGCGCCAAAAACTTCTTCGGCCAGGTCGAGCGAGCCGACTTTTTTGCCATTCAGATCTACTACATCGATGTTGCCATTTTCTTTTGCCATTTGCTATCTAGCTTTTAGCTGACAGTCTTAATCTCGCTTTTCGCTAGCACTAGCAGCTAGCTACGTCTACTAGGCTATTTTCTTCGTCTTGCCTGCGCAGCCTTCTTGGCTGCCTTCAACGGATCCACCGTGGCCGAACCGGCGAATCCGCGACGCTCTCTGCGGCGGCTTCTTCGCCTTGTTGATCAGCACGTATCCGTCCTTGTGTCCCGGGACTGCGCCTTCGACGATCAGCAAGTTCTCGTCCATGTCGATACCGAGGATGCGCAGGTTGCGGAGTGATCTTGGTATCGACGCCCATGTGTCCCGACATGCGCATGCCTTTGAAGACGCGCGACGGGAACGACGATGCGCCGATGGAACCGTGGATCTGGAACATGTGATCCGTGGGCGCCGCGCCGCCGCCGAATTTGTGGCGCTTGACCACGCCGGCGAATCCGCGTCCCTTGCTGGTGCCGATGACGTCGACAAACTTGTCGTTCTCGAAGATGTCGACCAAGACTTTGTCGCCGACTTTCGCGCCGTTCGATTCGCGCAGCTTCTTCCTTCTTGCCCGCTTCGGCTTCGATCGCCGACTTCGCGCATGAACTTCACCGGCGGCAGATTGTTCTTGCCGAAGTGACCCTTCATCGCGCCTTGGTCAGCCGCGATTCCTTCACGAACTCGACCAGGCCGATCTGCGCGGACTCGTAGCCGTCTTTCGCGTGACCGTCTTGCGCTGGGTGACGACGCAGGGGCCGGCTTGCAGCACGGTGCAAGGACGAACATCGCCCTTCTCGTCGAACAGCTGCGTCATCCCGATCTTTCTTACCTAAGATTCCGTTGACCATTGTTTTCCTCTCCTCATCATGCCCGCTGATCTGGCGGACTGCCGGTGTTACGCCTACTTTCTTTGCGGCCTTGTCGAAGGCCTTGATCTCAACGTCCACGCCGGCGGGAAGATCGAGCTTCATCAGCGCGTCCACCGTCTGCTGCGTGGGCTCGAGGATGTCGAGCAAACGCTTGTGCGTGCGGATCTCGAACTGCTCGCGCGACTTCTTGTCCACGTGCGGGCAGCGCAGCACGCAATACTTGTTCTTCATCGTGGGCAATGGAATCGGCCCAGCGATCTCGCGCCGGTGCGCTTTGCCGTGTCCACGATCTCGCCGGTGGACTGGTCGAGTACGCGGTAGTCATAAGCCTTCAGCGGATTCTGATTCTTCTTTGTCCAACCATTTGTTTCCTCTTTACGCAAAGATCTTGCGGTGTGGTGCGACCGCGGTTATGTTTCGATCAGTTCAGCTTCCGGCAACAAGCGCTGCTTCCTCGATCAACTTCCAGTCAGCAGCGGTTGGTGCCCGAAGATTGGGTCGCTGGTGTGTTCGTCCACCAACTTCACGACCCCGGATACTATCTCGTCAAAATTCTGAGCCATGACTACTTAATAATCTCCGTGATGGTTCCGGCGCCGACGGTGCGTCCGCCTTCGCGGATAGCAAAGCGCAAGCCCTTCTCCATCGCGACCGGCGTGATCAGCTCGATCTCGAGCGCCACGTTGTCGCCCGGCATCACCATCTCGGTGCCCGCCGGCAACTCGCCACGCCGGTCACGTCGGTGGTGCGGAAGTAGAACTGCGGACGGTAGCCCTTGAAGAACGGGGTGTGACGTCCGCCTTCTTCCTTGCTCAAGCACGTAGACTTCGCCCTTGAACTTGGTGTGCGGCGTGATCGAGCCGGTCTTGGCCAGCACCATGCCGCGCTCCACGTCTTCTTTCGCGATGCCGCGCAGCAGCAAGTCCGGCGTTGTCGCCCGCCAGGCCTTCGTCCAGCTGCTTCTTGAACATCTCGACGCCGGTGACCACCGTCTTGCGGGTCTCGCGGAAGCCGACGATCTCGACTTCCTCGCCCACCTTCACCTTGCCGCGCTCGATACGGCCGGTGACCACCGTGCCGCGTCCCGAGATCGAGAAGATGTCTTCGATCGGCATCAGGAACGGCTTGTCGATATCGCGCGCCGGCAGCGGAACGTTCTTGTCGACCGCTTCCATCAGCTCGTCGATCTTGGCTTTCCCACTTGGCTTCGCCGTTCAGCGCGCCCAGCGCCGAGCCGCGGACCACCGGCAGCATGTCGCCGGGGAACTGATACTTCGTCAGCAGCTCGCGCACTTCCATCTCGACCAGGTCGATCAGCTCAGGATCTTCCACCGCATCGCACTTGTTCAGGAACACGACGATGTAAGGCACGCCGACCTGGCGGGCCAAGCAGCACGTGCTCTTTGGTCTGCGGCATCGGACCGTCGGTGGCTGCGACCACGAGGATCGCGCCGTCCATCTGCGCCGCGCCGGTGATCATGTTCTTGATGTAGTCGGCGTGGCCCGGGCAATCGACGTGCGCGTAGTGCCGGTTCGGCGTCTCGTACTCGACGTGCGCCGTGGCGATGGTGATGCCGCGCTCGCGCTCTTCCGGCGCGTTGTCGATCGAATCGAACGAGCGGAACTTGATGTTCGGGTTGTGCTTCGACAGCACCTTGGTGATCGCCGCCGTCAACGTCGTCTTGCCGTGATCGATGTGCCCGATCGTGCCTACGTTCACGTGCGGCTTGCTGCGGTCAAATTTCTCTTTCGCCATTGCTGTGCTCCTATGCCTCGGTTCAATCCTACTCGTTTGCCCGATCGGCCAGCGACGTCGTGCTCTGCAAAAACTTCTACCTGCCGGACCTTGCCCTGCACCTTGGCGATGATCTCTTCCGCCACTGAGCGCGGCGCCTCTTCGTAACGCGCGAAGTGCATGCGAGTACTCGGCGCGGCCCTGGGTGATCGAGCGCATGTGCGTGGCGTATCCGAACATCTCGGCCAGCGGCACGATGGCCTTGATGACCTGCGAACCAGCGCGATGCTCCATGCCTTCAATGCGTCCGCGACGCGAGGTCAGATCGCCGATGATGGTGCCGGCGAAATCTTCCGGCGTGACCACTTCCACCGCCATCACCGGCTCCAGCAGAACAGGGCTGGCCTTGCGCGCGGCTTCCTTGAACGCCATCGAACCGGCGATCTTGAATGCCATTTCGTTCGAATCGACATCGTGGTAGCTGCCGTCGTACAGCGTGGCCTTCACGTCTACCATCTCGTAGCCGGCGAGGATGCCGCCTTCGAGCGCTTCCTTGATGCCCTGGTCGACCGGCTTGATGAATTCCTTCGGGATCGACGCCGCCGATAATGTCGTTGACGAACTCGTAGCCTTTGCCCGGCTCGTTGGCTCGAGGCGGATCTTCGCGTGTCCGTATTGGCCCTTGCCACCGGTCTGGCGGATGTATTTGCCTTCCGCTTCGGCGTGCTTGCGGATGGTCTCGCGATACGCGACCTGCGGCTTGCCGACGTTGGCTTCGACTTTGTACTCGCGCATCATGCGGTCGACGATGATCTCAAGGTGCAAGCTCGCCCATGCCGGCGATGATGGTCTGTCCGCTGTCGGGGTCGGTGTGGACCTTGAAGGTGGGATCTTCCTGCGCCAGCTTCGCGCAGCGCGAGGCCCATCTTTTCCTGGTCGGCCTTGGTCTTGGGTTCGACGGCGACCGCGATCACCGGCGCCGGGAAGTCGATCGACTCGAGCACGATGGGATGCTTCTCGTCGCAGATGGTGTCGCCGGTGGAGACGTTCTTGAGTCCGACGCACGGCGCAGATGTCGCCGGCAAAGATCTCCTGAATGTCTTCGCGCTTGTTGGCGTGCATCTTCAGCAGGCGCCCGATGCGCTCCGTGCGTGCCTTGCGGGTGATTCAGCACGCTGTCGCCTGTCTTCAGGCTGCCGGAGTAAACACGGATAAAGGTCAGCTGGCCGACGAACGGGTCGGTCATGATCTTGAATGCCAGCGCGGAGAATGGCTCGTTATCGTCGGCCTTGCGGATGATCTTCTTGCCTGTGTCGGGATTCATGCCCTTGACCGGCGGAACATCGAGCGGCGACGGCAGGAAATCGACGACTGCATCCAGCAGCGGCTGCACGCCTTTGTTCTTGAACGATGTTCCGACCAGATACCGGGAAAACTTTCAATCCGATGGTGGCAGCGCGAATGCCGGCTTTGAGTTCGGCCGGCGTGATGGTCTCGCCTTCCAGGAACTTATGCAGCAGGTCGTCATCGCGTCTCGGCGATGGCTTCGACCAAAAGCGCGTGCGCGGCTTCGGCTTTCTTCTTCAGCTCTTCCGGGAATCTCTTCGACCTCGTACTCGGCGCCCATGGTCTCGTCTTTCCAGATGATGGCTTTCATCTGGATCAGGTCGATCGACACCTTTGAATTTGTCTTCTGCGCCGATGGGAATCTGGATGGCGACGGGCTTGGCGTTGAGGCGCTTGCGGAGGGTGTCGACTGCGTGTTCGAAGTCGGCACCCATCTTGTCGATCTTGTTGATGAAGCAGATGCGGGGCACGCCGTATTTATCGGCCTGGCGCCAGACTTTTTCCGATTGCGGCTGCACGCCGTGCACGGCGTCAAACAGAGCGACGGCGCCGTCGAGCACGCGCAGCGAGCGCTCCACCTCGGCGGTGAAATCCACGTGGCCGGGCGTATCGATGATGTTGATGCGGATGTCTTTCCAGGTACACGTCGTCGCAGCGGAGGTGATGGTGATGCCGCGCTCCTGCTCCTGCTCCATCCAGTCCATGGTGGCAGTGCCTTCATGGACTTCACCGATGCGGTGCGTGCGTACCCGTATAGAAAAGGATGCGTTCGGTCGTAGTGGTCTTACCGGCATCGATGTGGGCCATGATGCCGATGTTGCGGCAACGCTCTAATGGAACGGTCGCGCCACTTTTTTCCCCGCTTGCGGTTGTGCTGACGGTTTGTCTAAGACTTCTGCCATTTCAGTTCTAAAATCTCTCTACTCAAGAATTTTCGTTACCAGCGATAGTGGGCGAAAGCTTTGTTCGCCTCAGCCATGCGGTGTACGTCTTCTTTCTTCTTGATCGCGGCGCCTTTGCCGTTCGAGGCATCCAGCAGTTCGTTGGCGAGCTTGTCGGTCATGCCTTTTTCGGCGCGGCTGCGGCTATAGAGCAGCAACCAGCGGATAGCGAGCGAGGTGCGGCGATCGGCATTCACTTCCACCGGCACCTGATAGTTCGCGCCACCGACGCGGCGGGTCTTCACTTCCAGCAACGGCTTGGCGTTCTCGATGGCCTTCTTGAACAGCTTGAGGGCCTCGTCGCCGCCCTTTTTCTCCATCTGCTTCATGGCCTCGTAGAAGATGCCCTGGGCGGTGGACTTCTTGCCGCCCCACATCATCGAGTTCACGAACTTGGTGACCAGGGTGGAGTCGTAGACGGGATCAGCCGCTACTTCACGCTTCGCAATGTGACCTTTTCTAGGCATTACTTTTCTGCTCCAAACTTCTTTCATTCGCGCTTCACGCGAATCCCCCGGCGCGGCAGCCCGGCTAAATAATTTCTTACGCCTTCGGCCGCTTGGCTCCGTACTTGGAGCGCGACTGTTTGCGGTTGGCAACGCCGGTGGTATCGAGCGTGCCGCGAACCACGTGATAACGGACACCCGGCAGATCTTTCACGCGGCCGCCGCGGATGAGCACGATGGAGTGCTCCTGCAGGTTGTGACCGACGCCGGGAATGTAAGTGGTGACTTCAATGCCGTTGGTGAGGCGAACGCGCGCGACTTTGCGCAGCGCCGAGTTCGGCTTCTTGGGGGTCTGCGTGTAAACGCGGGTGCAGACACCGCGCTTCTGCGGACACTCTTGCAGAGCGGGCGAAGCCGTCTTGTAGTTCGGCGACGTCCGTCCTTGTTTCACCAATTGATTGAATGTCGGCACTAGTAACACTCCTATGCGCACACTTAAGGCGCACTCGAATCTTTTATTTCTAAATTTTGGCTGGCAGGACTCGCGGCGCGGGGCGCTTTTGATTCCAAACCATGAATCCCCGGCAGGCGAAGTACGCCTGTAAGGGAAAATCGTGGGTTTCCGAATGACTTTGGTCTTCGACGGTGTCGCCTAGCCTAAAAACCGGAGGCGATCCGTTTCGTCGACCTGACCCGCATATCCACCCTTGGGAGGGAGGCATTCGCAGATCGTTTCAGCGAGGGGTAAACCTGCACCCTTCTACAGCCAGAAAAAACCTCAGCTACAGACAGCAACAACTGAACTCGCAGAACCTATTAACTATAGCAATGGGTGAGCTGAACCGTCAAGCGATTGCGTCTAAAACAGTGGTTCCAAGCGAGAGGCATTCGCCGAGGTAACAATATAGATAACAACCTGGGGCGCGCGGATTCATTGATTCGGGGCGAAGTTGCCGAAAAGGGGCATACACCATACACTTATACGAGAGTCGGCCGCCGCGGCGGACGCCTCTTCCCCCATCTAGAAGCTGCGTTGAGGACTGCCTCCCCCTTTAAGTTCGAACCTGGGGTAATGCCAGCATCCAAAACGAGGCGGGGCCTCGTCACCTTATATAGAGGATAGAACCGTACATGCAGTTTTTTAATCGCCGAGCCCTTTCCGCTTACGCCCTGATCCTCTTTTTAGTCGCACTTATGTCCGGTTGCGGAAGCGGCGGCAACAGCAGTTCCGACAAAGCCGCCGCGATTGTGACCGAGGTGGATATCATTCCCAATCCCAGCATCTCGCTGACGCCGGGGCAGTTTGTCCCGCTGTTCGCGCAAACGCTCAACTCCAGTGGTGGTCAGGTGTTCAACCAAACCATTACCTTCAATTCCAGCAATTCTGCGATACAGATCGGGACACAGGTGGGCGCCCAGAATGGGCAGGCTCTTCTATGCGCGGGCACTTGGGACAACGTTGCGAATCCGGTGGTTTGTAACCCGGTGCCGGGAGTCACTGCCGCAGTCGCGGTAACGTCGAATATCACGGCTTCAGCCGCTGGGGTCACCAGCCCGACCACAATTGCCAGCGTTCACGTCGTCGTAGCCAGCATCACGATCACCCCGCCAGCTCCTGCCTGTGTCGCCGAGGCGGGTACGCAGGTGTATCAAGCGGTTGCGAAAGACGCGTCAAACAACCCAGTGGCGGGAGTAGGGACGTTCCGATGGCAGAGTTCGCAAACAAGCGTGGCGACTATCCCAGTTTCCGGCGATACGGGCTTTACTGATCAGGCGACTGCGACCGCCGTGCATCCGGGCGACAGCAACATTATTGCTTTTATCGGAGACGTAAGTCCCGTTTCCAGCACGCCGGCTATTTTCGAGCAGTGCCTGGTGAATTCGATCGTCGTCTCCGTGGGTACACCCTCTGCCACCACTACTCCTCCGGAAGACGCGACCCATTTCACCGTGGCAACAGGTGCGACCCGCGCATTGACGGTCGTTGTGAAAGATACGAACAACGCGACCCTGACCACGCTTCCCGCATTGAACTGGAACACTACTCACCCCGCGATAGCGACAGTTGCCGGCACGACTACCGGGGCCAATGTGGCCGGCGTGGCCCCTGGAACAGTCGGCATCTCGGCATCATGCTTGCCGAACAACTGCAACATCGGGACTACTTCAAACGTTACCAGCAACCTGGTGAGTGGCACGGTGACCGGCACGCCGAGCACCACCGCAAACGCGTACGTGACTTGCACAGATCCGACTGCGGGCAGCACCTGCAATACGGGCACACTGGCAGCGCCGCAAGTGAAGCTGTTCCCCATCAGCGGTACCACGCTGGGCACGGCGATCACGCTGAATCATGTCCCGAATTCCATGATCATGAATCCGCAGAACTCGAAGATCTATCTGGGTAGCACCCCAAATGGCAACGACACGAGCGCGGGATTAATGATCGTGGATGCGAACGCTAATATCTTCAACGGGACGGTGCCATCAGCGCCGGGCAAGGTTTTGGCGGTAGCTCCAAATGGAAACGCGGTGGTCACCTCGAATGACGCCGACGTTTTCCTTTATAACGGGACCTCGTCCGTCGCCTTGTTGACCGGAGCCTCTAACCACGTGGTGAATGCCCAAGCGGCAGCCTTCTCACCGGATAGCGGAAAGCTGATCGTGGCCACTAGCGGCGGCGAAGTAGTGTTCGAGATCGCGGGTGCAACACCGACGGCGCAGACCCCGGGCGGAAGCTTCGTGGGCGCAGGCTTTTTACCTTCAGGCACACTGCAAGCAGCGAGTGCATTCGGGACCACGCAGATGTTCGGCATCGATGCAGCCAATACTTCCGCCGGCAGCGTAGCTTGCGGTGGCTTGATGCAGCCGCTACCGAATGTCGACGCGCTCTTTGCGGCCAATCCCGCGGGCACGGTGTGCGTGATCGATAACACGCCGACTGCAACACCTTTCTCCATTGGGGCATTCACGGCGAACAATGTCCTGATCGATCCCAGCGGAACACTGGCATATCTGGTAGGCGGCGCGACGAACGTGAAAATCAACACCATCGGCTCGACTACTGTGACTACGATCGCACTTACCGGCGGCGAGAGCGCAACCACTGGCGCGATCGCGACGAATGGGACCGTTTATGTTGGCCATTCCAACGGCACCACGTCGGGTGATGTGCACGTCATCTCTGCAGGACTTGCGGGAACCGACGGCGCCACCCCGATCGCAACGACGATTCCCGCAGACCTGGTGGTAGCAAAACACTGATCCGAGTTGCGACGGATGAAAAAAGCCCTCGCGCAAGCGAGGGCTTTTTATTTGCAAGGCGAAATGCAGATCCCTCGACTCGCCTTCATTCGCCGGGACGAACTCAGGCTCGCTCGGGATGACCTCCGCTAGGCGATGCTAGTCGGCTACGGAAAGGTCTTTGGCGATCGAATCCAGCACTCCGTTGATGAAGTGCACTGACTCGGGCGACGAGAATTTGCGCGCGATCTCGAGCGCTTCATTGATGATCACGGGCTTGGGAGTCTTGGGATAGCCCAGGAATTCAGCGACGCCGGCGCGCAAGACGTTGCGATCGACCGCAGCCATACGCTCCAGACGCCAATTGTCAGCATGCTTCTGAATGGCAGCGTCGATCTCGGGAAGCCGTTCATTCGCCACACGAAATAAATCTTCGGCAAAACCGCGGGCGTCGTCTTCCACGTCGGAGCGCTGCGCCCAGAAAGTTTTTGTGACCTGGTCGGCGGATTGTTTGCCCATGTCTGACTGAAAAAGCATCTGCAGAACCAGTTCACGCGATTTTCGTCGGGTGCCCATCATCAGATCTTCTTCCCGTGCTTCTCGGCGGTCTTTACGACTACGCGCTCGAGATCGGACAAGCGAACGGTTTTGCGGCGCTCGCGGCCGTCGTGAGAATTTTTCTCGTGTTCGTGTCCACGGTCGTGTCCACGGCCGTGTGCGGCGTGGTGCGAATGATCGTCGTGGCGCTTGCCGCGGCGTAGTTGATGCTGCAGGCTGGCCATCTCGATGGCCGACATCGCCGCTTCGAATCCTTTATTACCTGACTTCAATCCGGCGCGGTCGATGGCTTGCTCGAGATTGTCGCAGGTGAGCACTCCCCAGGTGTGAGGGACCTCGGTGTCCTGTGCGGATTGTCCGACGCCGCGCGTGACTTCTTCCGCGATGTGCTCGTAGTTAGAAGTCTCCCCGCGGAGCAGACAGCCGAGCGTGATGACGGCGTCAACTTTGCCGCTCTGCGCGAGCGTGCGGGCTGCGCTGGGAATCTCGAAGGCGCCTGGAACGCGAACGATGAGAATGTCTTCGTCTTTCGCGCCGCTGCGGTGCAAGCAATCGATGGCGCTTGTTAGGAGCCGCTCGGTGATGAATTGATTGAAACGCGACACCACGATGCCAAAGCGCAGCCCGTGCGCATTGATCTTGCCTTCGATGGCTTTGTGCTTCGGCTTGGTGGGGTGCTCGATCTTCACGATTCGATTTTACTTGCCTTTGAAGTTTGCCGGACGCTTTTCCAGGAACGCGGTCGTTCCCTCTTTCTTATCTTCTGTGGCGCAGGCGACGGAGAAGAGCGTTGCTTCCAGGAACAAGCCTTCGGCCAGCGGCATGTCCATACCTTTGTTCACCGCTTCCATGGTGTACTGCACGGCGAGCGGAGCGTTGGCGACGATCTTCTTTGCGATCTCTTCGGCGCGCTTCATCAGGTCGGCGGCGGGGAGAACCTCGTTCACCAGTCCGACGCGGTGCGCTTCCTGCGCGCTGACCATCTCGCCGGTCAGCAGGTTCTGCATCGCCCATCCTTTGCCGACGAGGCGCGAAAGACGCTGCGTGCCGCCGTAGCCGGCGATCAGGCCGAGCTTCACTTCAGGCTGGCCGATCTTCGCGTTCTCACTCGCCAGGCGGAAGGTGCAAGCCATGGAGATCTCGCATCCGCCCCCCAGCGCGAAGCCGTTGATGCATGCGATCACCGGCTTGCCGAGGTTTTCGATCAAGTCGAGCACGGCTTGTCCTTTGTGGGTGTACGCCTTGGCTTCGACCGGATTGTTCTTGTTGAGCTCGCCGATGTCAGCTCCGGCGACAAAAGCTTTTTCTCCTGCGCCGGTGAGCAGCACGACGCGAGTCTCAATGTCGTCGCGCAAATCGGTGAAGGCCGTGCGCAGCTCGGTCATCGTCGCCATGTTGAGGGCGTTGAGGACCTTGGGGCGGTCGATGGTGACAATGGCGAGGGAATCTCGCTTCTCCACGCGAATGTTTTCGAAAGTTGCCATTTTGTCTGTCCGATTTTGTAATTGGGTAATTGCGGAATTTTGTAATTGAAAAATCAATTACTCAATTACCCGCTTTCTCAATTTCAAAATTTGTTTGCAACCGGGTTTGCCGGGTCGGAGTGATCATAAAACCCTTTCCCCGACTTTTTGCCAAACCAGCCCGCGAGCACCAAACGCTTCAGCAGCGGCGGGGCGGCGAAGCGGCGCTCCTTGAACTCGTCGAACATCACGTGCGTGATGTAGTACGTGGTGTCGAGGCCGACGAAGTCGAGCAGCGTGAACGGGCCCATGGGATATCCGCAGCCGAGCTTCATGGCGTTATCAATGTCGGGGATCGAGCCCACACCTTCTTCGTAAGCGCGGATGGCGTCGAGCAGATACGGGACCAGCAGCCGGTTCACGATGAAGCCCGTCTTGTCAGATGTGCGCACCGGAACCTTGCCTACTTTCTTGCCGAACTCAACCGCGTCGTTCATGACGCCGTCGGCGGTGGCGATGGTCTTCACCACTTCCACCAATTTCATCAGCGGCACGGGATTGAAAAAGTGCAGACCGATGAAGCGGTCGGGGCGCTTGGTGGCGGCGGCGAGTTCGGTGACGCAGATAGACGAAGTGTTGGTGGCGAAGATCGCGTCCTTCTTCACGATGGCGTCGAGTTCGGCGAAGGTCTTCTTCTTGATCTCGGGGTTTTCGATGATGGCTTCGATGATGAGGTCGCAATCAGCGAGGTCTTTGTTGTTAAGCGTGCCCTTCAGGCGGCCGCGAGCTGCGGCTTTCTGTTCGGCGGTGATGCCGCCCTTCTCTGACCGGCCTCTCGGCGAGTTTGCCGAGCGATTTCTCGATACCGGCAAAACCTTTGTCGATGAACTTCTGGTCGGCTTCGAGGACGACGACGTCATAGCCGGCCATCGCCGAGACCTGCGCGATGCCAGAACCCATCAGGCCGCAGCCGAGAACTCCAACTTTCTTGATTGCCATTTTCTCTCCGATGAAAATCTGAAAACCGCAAAGGACACGAAGGTGCACGAAGGAGACAGTGTTATTAACTTCGTGTTCCTTCGTGACCTTCGCGGTTAATTAAAGGATTCTACGATCACGGCAATGCCCTGCCCGCCACCGATGCACGCCGTTGCCAAACCGTACTTCTGTTTGCGGCGGCGAAGCTCGTAAAGCAGCGTGATCACCAAGCGCGTTCCCGTCGAGCCCAGCGGATGGCCGAGCGCGATGGCGCCGCCGTTCACGTTGGTCTTCTCGCGGTCGAGGCCGAGTTCCTTCTCGACGGCCAGATACTGCCCGGCAAAGGCTTCGTTCACTTCGATCAGATCGATGTCGCTGAGCTTCAGTCCGGCGCGCTCGAGCGCTTTGCGGGTTGCCGGTACCGGGCCGGAGCCCATGATCTTCGGATCGACGCCCGCGATGCCCCAGTTGACGAGGCGGCCCATCGGCTTCAGTCCGCGCTTTTCGGCGTCGGCGAGTGGCATGAGCACGACCGCGGAGCCGCCATCGACGATGCCGCTGGCGTTTCCGGCGGTGACCATGCCGTCTTTGCCGAAGGCGGGCGGAAGTTTCGCCAGACCTTCGATGGTCGTCTGCGGACGAAGGTGATCGTCTTTCTCGAACATCTCACCCGTGGGCTTGCCTTTGCGATCTTTGAGCGCGACCGGCGTGATCTCTTCCGACAGGCGGCACGACTGCTGCGCCTCGGCAGCGCGCTTTTGCGAGAGCAGCGCGAACTCATCCATCTGCTGGCGGGTGATGCCCTGCTGCCGCGAATATTCTTCCGCGGTCTGCGCCATATACATGCCGCATTGCGTGTCGAGCAGGCCCTGCATGAGTGAATCTTCGAGCTTGCCCTGGCCGAGGCCGATGCCCCAGCGCGCGCCGCGCACGACGAAGGGCGCCTGCGACATGGATTCCATGCCGCCGGCGAGCACGGTCTTGGCTTCGCCGAGCTGGATCATCTGCGCGGCGCTCACGATGGATTGCATCCCGAGCCGCAGAGGCGGTTGACGGTGAGCGCCGGTGTCTCGATGGGCACTCCGGCGAGCAGGCCGACGTGGCGCGCGCCGTAGTGCGAGTCGGACGAGGTCTGCTGGGCGTGTCCGTAGACGACGTGGTCGATGTCTTTGGCTTCGACTCCCGAGCGCTTGATGGCTTCTTTGCCGGCGATGGCGCCGAGTTCCATGGGAGTGAAGTCGCGCAGCTTTTCACAGTAGCGCCCCATGGGAGTGCGGGCGCCGTTCACGATAGCAATATCAGTGATCTTCATGATGGGTGTTCAAACACTCTAGTTTAACAAAGTCAAAAGCTTTAACCACGGAGGACACAGAGTTCACGGAGGAAATACGAATCTCGAATGGGCGAAACGACCTCCAGATTTTCGCAGCTCTGGGACGCGGCATGCCGCGTCTCTACGTGTAGGTTCTTGCTCGCCGACCGGCGCACCTGAGTCTCTGCATCCACCCTTAGGCTCGGTTGGGACTAAGGTCTTTGGGTTAACTAAGTAGGCATCACCCGGCAGCAGCCTCGAATCCAAGAGAGAAAGCCGGGATTCCGGCATAGAGGTGAATGGATGCTTTGGACAATCTTCGCGATTCTGCTGGTGCTCTGGCTACTGGGCTTCTCGTTCCACGTGGGCGGATCACTGATCCACATTCTTCTGGTTCTCGCCGTGATCGCTCTGCTGTTCAACCTGATCACCGGACGCAGAACAGTCGTCTAGATCAGAAGCAAGGAAAGAAAAGCCCTCGGCAGGCAGCCGAGGGTATTTTTTTGGGAAATGCAGAATCCCCTCGACTGGCCGCAAAGTAGGCGGCCCGCTCGGGATGACCTCCGGGAAAACGTAGGGCGGCTCTGAGACGCGGCATGCCGCGTCTTTACGTGAGGGATTTACGCAACCGCGGCGGCTTCGAGGATCGGTGCGACCGACTGCGCCTTGTTCGGGCCTTCGGCCTTGGCAGCTTCCAAAGCATGCTCGGCGCGGTTGATGACTTCTGTGACGATATCGATTGGGTCGAACTTCGACTGCATCACCGCCTCGGCGATGCCGACGGTCATAGGAACCGGGCGATCTTTGCCGGGAACTTTGGTCGCGGTGAGCACTTTGCGCAGCTTATCGACGACGAAAAAAGCGTTCTTGTCGTTGGTATCGGCAAGCACGACCGCAATCGTGGTCAGCTCGTAGCGAAGGCGACATCATTCTGGCGGATGTGCGAGCAGACGACCTGGCCGATCTGCTGCATCATGGTCTCGACGGCAGCTTCGCCGATCTCTTTCACCAGCGCAGACGCTTTTCCGAAATGCAGCAGCATCACGCTGGCGGTGGAGTTTTGCTCCAAGCGCGCGCCGCGATTCGGAAAGCAGCACGTCGATATAAGAAGCGCGCTTGAGCAGGCCGGATTTTTCGTCGGTCACGGCAAGCGTCTTCATCAGGTTGCGCAGTTTGGAGTTATTGACGGCGAGCACCATCTGGTCGGCGATGGTCTTCAGCACCAGCGCATCGGTCGGGCGCCACACGCGCGGTGCGCCGCACTGCTCGAGGATCAGGATGCCCTGGTGTTCGTCGCCATCCACTAGCGGGACTGCGAGCAGCGACTCGACTTGCAGCGACTCGACAAAGGGGCGGATGGCGTTCAGTTCGGGCGCGGACTTCGCATTTTGGATCGAGACCGTTCCCTTGCGCGACCGCGTGCTGCTGCATGGTGCCGATCAGCTTCACGATGGCCATCACGTCGGACTGCTTGATGCCGGGCGCGCAGTATTCGAGCGCGGCCGAGGCGGCTTGCCGGGAGTGCACAGTCCAGCGACGCAGCGCGATGCATTCCAGTGACGGCCGATGTCGTTGACCGCGGCGAAAAGCACGCCCTTCACGTTCGCCTGGCGATAGATGTTGCGGGTGATCTCGGTGACGCGCGCAATGTTGTTGACGTCGTTCTCGTCATGCGCCGCGGGCGTTCCCGCTGGAGGCGTTGCCGCCGGACGCGCTGCCGGCGAAGTGAACATCACCGTAGGTTGCGACGCGATGCCCGCGGCCGGTGTAGGCACAGTCCGCGTATTCACCTGCACGGTGTTCGGCGCGCCTGCGGCTGCCGACGAACCCCCGTCGGCATACTTCGGCATAAAGCCCGCACTCATGTAGAGGCCGCGAAGCTTCTCGTTCTTTTCCTCTTCGTGCGGAAAAAGTTTGCTTACGCGTTCCAGCCGCTCCACCGCTTTCGACCGCATGCTGTATTGCAGAAAGATCTCGGCCTGCAGCATGAAATCTTCAAGAATGGTGGGCTCGCCCGAATCCACAGGCATCTCGGCCTTCTCTTCCGAGCTGCCGCCCTTGGCGGTTCCGCTGAAGCGGTTGGCGATGGCGCGGAAGCGGTTGGCGTCGATCTTGCCCTTCAACATCTCGAGCCGCTTCTGATGTTCCTTTTCGTAAGGATCGACTTCCGCGGCAGCGTCGAGCGAATCGCCGGCTTTCAGGAAATTTCCGGCAGCGTAATAGAGCTCGAAAAGCTTGCCCAGCGCTTCACAGTAATCGTGTTCGCGGTTGTTGGCGTTGTACAACGCCACCATGTACTCAAGGAATTCCGCATTCGGCGGGTGCGCATCCATGATGGCCTTGAGCTGATTGACGAATTCTTTGCGGCGTCCGGCTTTTTCTTCGTTGGCGTCGAGCGCTGCGCCACTTCGAGCGCGTGGTGATATTCCTGGAGTGTCGATCAGCGTGCCGATCAGGATAAGGACTTCGTCGATCTGATTCGGATCTTTGAGGAACAGCTCCCAAATGAGCGGCTCGGCTTCCTTGGCGCGCTTCAACGCCATCAGCGCGCGACCATAGGCTTCGCGGCGCTCCGGACCTGCGTCCGGCTGCTTGGCGAATGGCTCGATGATGGCGAGCGCAGTCGAGGGATCGTTGTGATGCAGCAACGACCACGCGTAAGCAACGGCAACTTCACTGTTGCTGGAATCGTGCGCGTTGGCTTGCTGGAACCAGGCTGAAACCGTCGCGCTGGTTCTCGACTTCGATCTTGCCGACCTGGTAGTACGCAGCGGCCGCCGTCTTGCCGTCATGGAGTTCGGCCGCGAGCGCACCTTCCGCTGAAAAAGATCGGACGATGGGTTCGACCGCAACAAGCTTTTTCATAACCGCTAATGCTTCAGGCTTGCGGTCTTGCCTTGATGAAGCCGTCGAGCGAAGAGTGATACGCCTCGAGCGCTTCCTTCTTGTTGCGTCTTTTCGGTGAATTGCGCCCAGCGATACATCTGGTCAGGGGTGGGCGTGGTGAAGCGCTGCAACTTCTTATAGGTGATGTTGGCTTTCGCCATGTCGCCGAGGCCGGCTTGCTTGTCGAAGAGGAAGGCGAGCAGCCGGGTGGCGTCTTCATTGCGGTTCAGCGAGACGCAAAGATCGGCGGCTTTCTGGGCTACGTGCTCGTTACTGGGGTCGTCTTCGTTGGCGCGCAACAATTCCTCAAGGGCATCTTCCATTTTTCCCTTTTGAAGATACTTGTCGGCTTTTTCGAGACGCTTGGCGACGTCAGACATGATGAGATTGGACCGATTGCTGGGGGTAAGGCTCGTTCATTGTATGCGGGATTTCCAGCGCGGGCAACGAAGAGTTCGGCCGAGTTAACGTGACCAAAGTGCAAATCAGGATGCAGGGAGCGGGAGGCAGGACGCAGGCAGCTGTAGTGCCTGCGCCCTGTTCTGCGTCCTGCCTCTGTACGAGCGACTGCGATAGAAGAATCCCAACGAAAAGCTGCATCGCCGGCTCGGCGCCGGTGCGATGGCCATGGTGGCTGTGGGCGGCTCGATCGGCACCGGACTGCTGCTCGGGTCGGGTGCGGCTGCCCAGGTCGCCGGACCGGCCATCATCTTTACTTACCTCATCGGGGCGGTGGTGGCGTTCATCGTCACGATGGCGCTGGGAGAGGTTTCGGCGCGGCATCCCGAAGCGGGCTCATTCGGCGTGGCGGCGAGATCTATCTGGGTCCGTGGGCCGGATTCGTGACCCGATACGGCTATTGGTTCGCCATCGTGCTCTCGGTCGGTGCGGAGCAGGTGGCGGCGGCGACGTACATGCACCACTGGTATCCGGATGTGCCGGGGGTGGTTTGGATCGTGCTCTTCTCGAGCGGCATCCTGGCCGTGAATCTGCTTTCCGTCGGCGAACCTGGGCAGCTTCGAGACGTGGTTCGCGATGATCAAGGTGGTGACCATCTTCGCCTTCATCCTGATCGGGCGCGGCGCTGCTGGCGGCGGAAGAGTGCAGCCGCAATATCTGGCAAGCGGCGGATGGTTCCCCAACGGCCAAACAGGGATGTGGCTGGCACTCGGATTCGCGCTCTTCAGCTTCCTCGGGATCGAGTTGCTTTCGCGCAAGTTCGGGCGAAGCAAAAGATGTCGCAAGCCATCAAGCGCGGGACTTACATCGCGTTTGGTCTGCTGGCGTTCGTTTACATAGGCGCGACCGCGATGCTGGTCGGCGTGGTGCCGTGGAACCTGGTCGGAGTGAAGGAGAGTCCCGTTCGTTACGGTCTTCGAGTTCGCGCATCTGCGCGCGGCATCGGGAGTGATGAATTTTGTGGCGCTGACGGCGGCGCTCTCGGGTTCGGTCGCCACCTTATATATATGCAGCCGCATGCTGTACTCGCTTTCGCAATCGGGGTTCGCGCCGCGCGTGCTGCAGCAAGTCTCACCTAACGGAGTGCCTCGATCGGCGGTGCTGGTTTCCGCCGTAGGCGCGGTGATCGCGGTGGTGGTGCAATACGAATTGCCCGAAGGAGCGTACCTATACATCATCGGAGTCTCGCTCTTCGGCGGCATGTTGGGGTGGGTGATGACGCTCGCTGCGCATATCGCGATGCGAAGGCGGATGTCCGCCGCTGAAGTCGAGGGGCTGACGTTTCGCGCTCCCGGCGGAGCCGCGGCTTCGTGGCTGGCGCTGGTCGCGATCGTGGCTGTGATGCTCTCCACCTGGTGGGTGCCGCGGCTGAGCATCGCCATCGTGAGCGGGGTGCCGTATATGGTGGTGCTGACGATCGCTTACCTCTTAGTGCGCTTTCACCACGGAGACACGAAGAAATTCAGTTCGCGCTGATAACGCGGATGAGTGCGCATCAACGACTAATTGAATCAGGGCAATCCGTGAGTTTCCGCGGAATCCGCGAGGAACCAATTTCGTCTTCTCCGTGACTCCGTGCCTCCGTGGTAGATACAATCCTGCATATGACTGATGAGCTGCTGCGATTCCGGCCTGAGTTCCCCATCGTCGAGAAGACCGTCTACATGATCTCGAACTCGCTCGGCGCGATGCCGCGAGGCGTGCGCGATGAACTGAACCACTACGCCGATGCCTGGGCCACGCGCGGAGTACGCGCCTGGGAAGAGGGCTGGTGGATGCTTCCCGCCGAAGTCGGCAACCAGATCGGCGAGCTGATGAACGCGCCCAGGGACACGGTCTCCGTGCACCAGAATGTGACCACCTGCCAGGCCATGGTGGGCTCCTGCTTCGACTTCAAGGGCAAGCGCAACAAAGTCGTTTACAGCGAGATGAACTTCCCTTCCGTCATGTATTACTGGGAGGCGCAGCGGCGCTACGGGGCGCGCGTGCACATGGTGAAGTCGGACGACGGCATCAGCGTCTCGACCGAGCGCATGCTCGACGCCATCGACGAAGAGACGCTGATCGTTCCCATATCGCACGTGCTGTTTCGCAGTTCCTTTATCAAGGACGTGCCGGCGATCGTGGAGAAGGCGCACAAAGTCGGCGCGCTGGTTTGCTTGGACATGTTCCACTCGCTCGGCACCATGCCAGTCGACATTCAGAAACTCAACGTGGACTTTGCTACAGGTGGCGTTCTGAAGTGGCTGTGCGGCGGTCCCGGGACTTGCTACCTCTACGTGAAGCCGGAGCTGGCGAAAGAACTCGAACCCGCTTTGACCGGATGGACAGCGCACCAAAACCCGTTCAAGTTTGAGATCGGTCCGCAAAAATACACCGAGCATGCCTTACCGATTCATGACCGGTACTACCAACATCCCAGCGCTGCATGCTGCGAAGCCGGGGCTGCGCATCATCAAGGAAGCCGGCAGCCACAAACATTCGCGCCAAGTCGAAGCGGCAGACGGCCAAGCTGATCGAACTCGCCGACGCGCACGGCTGGAAGGTGAACACTCCCCGTGATCCGGAGCGCCGCGGCGGGACGGTGTCGATCGAGATGCCGAACTCAAAGAAGTAGCCGCGGAGTTGAACAGACGCGACGTAGTGGTGGATTGGCGTCCGAATGCGGGCGTGCGGTTCTCGCCGCACTTCTACACCAAGGATGAGGAGTTGCAGGTTGGCGATCGCGGCGGTCGAGGAAATCCTGAGCAAGATGGCGGTCAAGGCTTAATGGCCACAACGCGATCTAATATTATCTTCGCGTTCTTTGTTGCAGTCGTGCTCTACGCAGCCTGGCAGGTGCGCGAGGCGCTGTTGCTCATCTATGTGAGCGCGCTGTTCGCGGTGATTCTTTCTCCCATCATCGATCACATTCGAACGATCCGCATCGGCAAGTGGCGACCGGGACGGGGGGAGCCATCGTCATT
The DNA here is from genome assembly GCA_963711965.1 of uncultured Acidobacteriota bacterium. GTDB lineage: Bacteria > Acidobacteriota > Terriglobia > Terriglobales > Acidobacteriaceae > CAVQGF01. Next base: position 46,456 of record CAVQGF010000066.1, read on the forward strand.
TTCTTTGTTGGCCTGGTGGTCGGTTATCGGGCTGTTCTTCACGCTGCTGTCCCGCCCATCGCACGCGACATCAAACAGTTCTCGCAGGAGTGGCCGCAGCGGGTGCAGGCGCTCTCAGAAAAACTGCATCATCTTCCTTACGTCGACCGACTGAACATCAATGCGGACACGCTGCGCGAGCACTTGTCGGCCGTGGTGGGCACTGTGCTGGGCGGAGCGGCCGGGAGTGCTCACCGGCGTGGCTCGGGGCTGGGGAAATTTTTTACCTTCCTCATTCTGATGGCCTATTTCATCCTCGATGGCGAGCGCACATTCCGTTGGGGCGTTTCATTGTTCCCGGTGGCGCATCAGCCCCGGCTGGCGGCAACGCTGGAACGCGCGCGCAACCGTATCTCGCGCTGGCTGTTGGGACAGTTGCTGCTGATGATCATCCTGGGCGTGGGCTGCCTGATCGTCTTCGGGCTGATGCACATCCGTTACTTCTACGTGCTGGCAGTGATCGCGGGACTCGCGAACTTCGTGCCGATGATCGGGCCCATCGTGACCGTGGTGCTGGCCTCGGCCGTAGCGGCCATTGACTCATTCGCGAAAGTTCTGGGCGTGGTCATCTTCTATGCGATTTATCAGCAGACCGAATCGGCGATCCTGACGCCGCGCATCATGAAGAGCACGGTAGATCTGCCCGGGTCGGCGGTGCTGGTGGCGTTGGCACTGGGGGGCGAGGTCGCGGGATTGGTCGGGGCGCTGGTCGCGGTGCCAACAGCGGCGCTGGCGGCGGTACTGATCGATGAGTATCTGGTGAAGAAAGCGGCCTAAGCCGCGCCCAGATCCCAGCAGGGCTCGTCCGCCAAAACTTCTTCCCCGTGCAAGATCTCGCCGGTGCCTTCGCAGGTTTCACATTTGGTGCCGTCGTCGCAGATGCCGCGGCCGAGGCAGGTAGGACACTTCTTAAGTTTTTCGACAGACAAGGCAGGAACTCCGAATATTAACTGAATGGTAAACAGTAGCACGGGGCGGGAGCAGCTTGCAAAGCGCGGGCACTTGTTCGCAACGGGATATCGCCTTCCTATTGACATTCGCCTTTTTTTCGCTATGCTTTGCGGCATGGCCATCACCAAGCGTCAGCGGCAGATGTACGACTTCATCGCGCAGTTCGTGGAAGCGCACGGATATTCGCCGTCGTTCGAAGAGATCGGCGAGGGCATGGGATTGAGCTCGCTCGCCACCGTCCACAAGCACATCACCAAC
>CAVQGF010000067.1:0-27637 GCA_963711965.1 uncultured Acidobacteriota bacterium
GGAAGCCACTCACCAGCTGAAACGGTTCAGTTTCTTCGTACTTCACTTCCTGGATCGCCCGACCATCGAAGGAAAAAATCTGCGCTCCCGGATAAGCCAGCAACAGCGGAGAGTGCGTCGCAATGATGAATTGCGTCTCGGAGTCCTTCTTCAAATACCGACGCAACAGCAGCAACAGCGAGAGCTGCCGTTGTGGCGAAAGCGCCGCCTCCCGGCTCGTCCATCAGGTAAAAGCCTTTGTGCGCGAAGCGGTTCTCAAACAGCGCCAAGAACGACTCGCCGTGTGACTGCGCGTGCAACGATCTACCGCCGTATGCCTCCCACAGTCCTGCGTCATCTACAAACGTCGCTAGGTTGAAGAAGCTCTCGGCGCGAAGAAAAAACCCCTTCAGCGTTTTTTGCGACCATGAGAGCCGCAGCACTCGCGCGAGTCTCGCCTCGCCCGATCCGTCATCCTCCGCGCGCTGCGAGCGCATGTTCTTGCTGCCGCCCTGCTTGCCGTACCCGCAGTGGTCGGCGATCGCTTCCAGCAAGGTGGACTTCCCCGATCCGTTCTCACCGACGAAGAACACCACCCGCGAGCGCAGCTCCAACGATTCCAGGCGGCTAACCGCTGGAACATTGAACGGATAATCTTTCCACTGCGCCTCTTCCACGCGGTCGCGTAACAACCGGATCTCCTTCAGCCGCGGTCCGGCGCCTGCTTTGCGCATAGCGAAGCCATCATACCGTTACTCGCGCGCAAATTTCTTCTTGACAACGACCTACTCTCTCCTGCTATACTAGCGAATAAAATACGAAAACGAAACGATCAAATCACCCGCCGGGGTACTTGGACCCTAAGCCTAATCGGCTGGGGTACTTACAACAGATTCCCTCGCAAGCTGCTGATTCCAGATATTTTGACTACAAGAGGGGGGATGGGGGATCCAGATGAACAGCCCCGCTAGCGATTTCCGTAATCTGGCCCGCGCCGCGGCCGCCCCGCGGTGCAATTTCTACCTCGCCGACGGACGCCGTTGCGCCTCGCCCGCGCTCCGGGGCGGGCGGCTGTGCCGTATCCACGTCCGCAAGTTCATGGAAGCCTACGCACGACGGCGGCGCATCGCGATCCCGAATGTTGCCGCGGCGCGCACGATCCAAGTCGGCATCAACCAGGTCATGCGCTATCTCTGGGAGGAGCGTCCCGGCGTCAACCAGTGCGGCAAAATCCTTTACGGCATTCAGCAGGCCAGCACCAGTTTGGACAAGGTGAAAGAAAAGAAGTAATACCCCGCCGCCCATCGCGGTAATGATTTTCTTGCTCTTTGAAATCAAGACCCACGTCGCCCTCAGCCTCGGTGTAAAACACCGACCGCTCAAGCCGCGCTAACAGACTTCGCTGGTAGGGTCCTATTCAACGAGGCGACCGCCTCGGATTCGTCGTCGTGAACTTCCAAAATGGTGCAGAGCTTGGTGATCAGTAACAGGTCGCGGACCCGGTTTGTGAGCTTGAGCAGTTGCAACTGGCCGCCGACCTTTGCCGCGCTGGTGTAAGCTCTCACGATTTCGCCGAGGCCGGCGCTATCCATGTAATGCACTTCAGCCAGATTCAACAGCAACTTCCTTTCACCATCCGCGAGTGCGTTGGTGATCGTCTCTCGCAACCCGCCGCATTCGCCCAAAACGATCCGGCCGATGATATCGACAACAAAGACGCCGTTTACCCTGCGTGTGCTGATGTTCATAAGGGGCCCCCTTCTCACTAGCTCAGCCTCCGCATTGTGCTCCCGATCCAGAGCTGGATGTGGATAATAATTCGCGAGTTCCTGGATTCCGGCCCTGCCTCGCAGAGGATCAGCGCCATGTGAGTGTCTCGCAATGCGGCAAGATCCTTTACGGCATCCAACAGGCCAGCGCAATTTGCGCAAACCCAAACCGGAAAATTTAGAAGCAGTCATAAAGGGGACTCACACATGATGAAGCCAAAAAACACGATCTGTCTCTGGTTCGACAAAGATGCCGAGCAAGCAGCGCGCTTCTACGCCGCTACTTTTCCAGACAGCAAAGTGATCGCCGTGCATAAGGCACCCAGCGACTACCCCGGCGGCAAGGCCGGTGAGGTACTTACGGTCGAGTTTACGGTCCTGGGAATCCCGTGCCTCGGCCTCAATGGCGGCCCGGAGTTTCAGCACAATGAGTCGTTCTCCTTCCAGATTGCCACTGACGACCAGGCGGAGACGGACCGCTACTGGGACGCGATCGTCAACAACGGCGGCCAGGAGAGCCAGTGTGGTTGGTGCAAAGACCGCTGGGGCCTTTCGTGGCAGATCACCCCACGGGTCCTGATGGAAGCGATGGCTGCAGGTGGCGACGAGGCGAAGCGCGCCTTCGCGGCGATGATGCCCATGAAAAAGATTGACGTCGCCAAGATCGAAGCCGCCCGGCGCGGTGAGCGCGCCGCCTGACGAAGATTGAATGCTACAGAGGTATTCCGCTCTGCCGAAGGTCATGTCGCGGGGACGACGCCGCGTCAGCATCGGCCAGAGAGCAGCAGCCCTGCCGAGCATCCTGTACACTCGGATAAGGCTCTTACCTTTAGGCCGCAGCAATCGCCTTCGTGGGAGTATTTGCGGCTCCCGATCATCTCCAAATCTGTTTTCTGAGGTCCTGGTTGAAGGTCCACCTGATCAATCCGAGTGATTCGTCCTTTGGCACTAGCGTCATTACGCCCCGCTGGCTCTACGTGCTGGCGGCGGCCACACCCGCTCACCTCGGCGATCCGAGCATCGTCGACGAAACTTTGGAGCAGCTGGATCCAGAATCGATCCAGGCCGGCGACGTAGTAGGCATCGGGATCCATACCGGCAACGCGCTGCGCGGATACAAAATAGGGAAGCTTGCCCGTGAGCGCGGAGCCAGCGTCGTCTACGGCGGCATCCATGCCACTCTCTTTCCAGAGGAAGCGCATCAACTCGGCGCAGCGCACGCGGTGGTTAAGGGCGATGGCGACCAGATCTGGGCCAGCGTGATCAAGGATTGCCAGGAAGGCACTCCGAGATTCATCTATGACGCAGGCCGGATCGAGGGATCCGCTTTCAAACCGGCGCGCTGGGACCTTCTACCCAAGAACGCGTACATGTGGGCATCGGTCCAGACCGTGCGCGGCTGCCCCAAGCATTGTTCCTTCTGCTCGGTTTGGCGCACAGATGGTCAGCGACCGCGCCTGCGCGGCTCAGACGCTGTCATTGGTGAGCTGATCGAGTTGCGCCGCCTCGGCTTCCGCTTCGCCGTGCTTGCAGACGACAATTTTTATCCCGTATCGCACAAGGACATTGAGCTCGCCGAGCGCCAGAACAATGCCGAGCGCGTAAGCGAACTGAAACAGATCCGCGCCGAGCGCTTCGAACTGATGGAAAAGATGGCCGCTCAGCTGCCGAGCGACATGGTCTTCTTCACCCAGATCACCATGGAAGCAGCCGAGGACTCTGAATTCCTCACCGCCATGCGCAAAGCCCACATTCGCGGCGCGCTGGTCGGCGTGGAAGCGGTGACGCCGCAGGGGCTGAAAGACGTCTTTAAGGATTTCAATTCTGCGGGCGACGACCTGGTGCAGCGTCTTCGTCAATTCCGCGAGCACGACGTTCACGTGCTTGGGTCCTTCATCTTTGGACTTCCCAGCGATCGTCCCGCCACGTTTGAGACAACGGTTGATGTTGCGCAGTCGGCGCAGATCGCATTCGCGCAATTTGTGATGCTGCAGTTTCTTCCCGGCACGGTGGACTTCGGGCGCTGGGAAAAAGAGGAGACCAACCCGATGCGCGTCGATGGGACCCCGGTCACTCGCTACTGGCTTATCCCACAGGCCCTCAGGCCCAGGATCTACAGTTCGCATCCGGTCATGCCGGCAGACGAGATTCGCGAGCGCACCCAAAAAGCGTGGGACAAGTTCTACAGCCTGAAGTTGATTTGGAAGCGCGCGCAATGCGTGAAGTCGCTGAAGTCCCGCTTGGCATTTGTGCTGATCTCAAAACTCTACCGGCAGATGTATGCCAATACCGGCATCGCCACGGATAGTGCTCGCGTATCGAATTCGGCCCGCTGGGCGCGCTGGCTGGCGAAACCCTGCCGCCTGTTGTTCGTTGCAAAACCCATGCCTTCATTGGGCAGCTAAAACAAGATTCTGTCCAAAACAAAACAAAGCCCGCCGACGCGGCGGGCTTGCTGCCGCTTTCGTTTGCACGAAGCGGCCAGGAAGTTTTTCGGTGACTCAGCCGGTGCGGCGAAGATCTTCGCGGCTTCGGTCCATCGGTACAGTCGTCCGATCGACTCTGACTTCGTGATCGCGGCGACGAAGGCCCAAGAGCCCAGCCAAACCAAGCAGTCCGATCCATCCGTAGTCTGTTTTGTGCTCGACTGGACGGGTCTCATCAACTCTCGCGGTTTGGGAATTATTCGCGTCGGTGGAAGTGGCGGGTGGATTCTGTTGTGCTACGGCCAATCCGGCAGCTAAAACGGGCAGTGCGCATAGTGAAAGCAGTTTTTTCATTTTTTTCCTTCTGCTGGATATGAGTCTCCCGTCTGAAACCGGGATGTAACGAAAGCAGCGGAGACACGCGATTCGAGAGCTGCTCTGCGCCGGTTTCCGCCAGAATAGGGCCGACTAGCGTCAGCAGACACATTCAGCTGGTACAACGATTTGCTAAGAGCCGCATCTGATTGCTAGACTTTTCCGAAACCCTCGCGCATTTCGCGCAGCTACAGGGTCTAAGCCAGACCGCCGGCAGCAAACCATTGCCTTCTGAACATTTCCGAACCCGCGTGCTGGTTGTAGATGATGAACCTGTCATCTTGGAGACCACCTCCGCAATCTTGGAGAGTGAGGGGTTCACCGTGCGCGTAGCAGTGGACGGCTTCGCTGCCTTGGTGGCTCTGCGCGAGACGGCGCCGGACATTATCATTTCCGACCTGCGAATGCCGAACATGTCTGGCTTTGAGTTTCTTTCTATCGTGCGACGCAGGTTTCCTCACATCCCCACGATCGCCATCAGCGGTGAATTCATTGCGGAGAATATGCCCCCGGGGCTTTTGATGGACGCGTTTTTTCAGAAGGGTGGCTACACTCCTGCTGAATTGTTCGCGACCATCCGGCGGCTGATCGAAGAGTCTCCCATCCGTGCGCACGCGCCGAAACCCGATAAAGCACCTCTCTGGATCCCGCGACGCGACGCCGGCTACATCGTGGCCGTTTGCACCGAATGCCTGCGCTCATTCCCGGTGGACGATACCGCGACCGGCCCCGAGATACGTCACGCCGATTGCCCCTCCTGCGGTACCAAGGTCAGGTACATGGTGGATTCGGCGGTGTTGAAGAAGCTGGAACAGAAGCGGGCCCGCTTATAGCTCTGACGGATAAAAAACCCACACCCACGTCAGGCGTTCACCTCGCCGGCGTGAGTGTCTGAGAGTGCCTTCAGCGACTGCCGCAGGCTTCTGCCTGGAGGGCTAGTCCTTCAACCACTTACCTGCCGCTGATTATTGCGTCGATGTGCGGCAAACCTCCACTCACCGAAGGGTTTCTAATCTGCATTCACTGCAAATTCCTGGAAATGTCGGGAGGGCGCAGAATCCATTGGAGACTTACCCATGAGAAGAACCTTAGCCGTATTCGTTTTCGTCGTGGCAACGCTCACCTGGTCGTTGGCACAGAATCCCAGCGCCACACCGTCAGGCGGTCAACAGCCACCTTCGGCTAGCCCGCAGGCTCCCGACGCGAGTCAATCGCAAACCGCGCCCGCCGGAGGTGCCGCACAAACTCCGTCGCAGCCCGGCGCGCAGCCCCAGCCGCAAAGCCAATTGCCGAATGCGCCGATCACAGAAGGTTGTCTAGGTGGCAGCGACGCCAACTACACAGTCACCGACAAGGCTGGGACCATCTACAAATTGAATTTCCCGGCAACGGCGAATGTTTCCGCGCTCGCTTCCCATAGGGGTGAATCGGTGAAGGTGATGGGCGACGTCCAGGACGCGGGGAAAGCCGGCCAGTCTTCCATCAACGTCAGCAAGATCGGCAGAGGAACCGGCACGTGTCCCGGCGCATCTTCCGCACCTGCCCCGACTTCAAACGCCCCGGCTCAAAGTCCAAAGCCGTGATTCCTTTTTGCTTCGCGGGATCGAATCGATCTCCACGGAGCAATTGACAACAGTTAATGTGGCCCACTCAATTTTCAATGGTTGAGTGGGCTTTTCATTGCGGCGCCTTCCCACTCACTTCGGCGGCGGCGTTTTCCCGTTCGACAGAAACGACGATTAGGCGCATAGTGGAGTCATGCCCTCGATCTCAGGAAATGTTTCCCGTCCGGTCACGCCCAAAGTTGTAGTCAAAGGCCCCATTCGTTGTCACAAATGCAATGTCAGGTATCCCGATGCGGAGCAGTACCTCGCCCATCCCTGCAAACCCGGACAGGAGACCCAATGATCAAGCGACGCGGCAATCCGAACTGGGGCAAAGCCATGGAACTCCCGCCCGCGGGGCCGAGCTCATTTGAGACGATGGTAAAGACGCTGGGGCTCCGGCCGCATCAGTACGAAGCTTCCGCTTCGCTCAGAGATTGGGTGCTGAAGAACAAGCACAATAAGTATGTGCCACAAGATCTGCTGCAAGCGTGGGGAATGTCTTTGTCAGGCGAGGTTTGAGCAACGACTCTGCGCTATCCCTTAGATTGATTCCACTCTGCCGCAAGTTCCGCATCCGACTGGGCGCTAGCGAATCCGCCAAGCAATCCATTATTACCATCGCTCGAGCTGACCCTGCAGCCGAGACTCCCGCACAAGTTCCTGCCCTACATCTCCGGCCAGAGAGGCGTTTCAAGGCGCGGTGGCGAAAATTCTCCACCCTTCATCCCATGTAGTACGCCAAAAACTTGGGTGAGCAATGCAGCCCTTATCTACTAATCCAGCCGAACCCTGCGGCCCAGCCGGGGAGACGAGATTCCCCACGGAGAATCCATGAAACACAAAGCAACAGCACTCGCGTTGGTCGCGGTATTGTTCAGCATCATCCTGATGCCAGCCACACTGGCGCAAGCACAAGGCGCTAGCACAACTCACAACTCGGCCTTGACTGTGCCCATATCAGGCACAGCTACCGACACAAACGGGACCGTCAACAACGTTACCGGAACCTTGAACATTCAGAGATTCGCCAACCAGAACGGTGCTTTGATGGCGCTGGGCACTCTGGTCGCGACCGTGACCAATCCCTCGACCGGTGCAGTACAGAACATCGCGACGTCGGTGGCGGTACCGGTAACCATTGACCCCGCTTCGAGCTGTCCTATTCTTGGCCTGACGCTCGGGCCGCTTCACTTGAATTTGCTTGGACTTGTGGTCGATCTGAACCAGGTGGTGCTTAACATCACCGCCGTACCCGGTGCCGGCAACCTGCTCGGCAACTTGCTGTGCTCGGTCGCAAACCTGCTGAACGGTGGCGGCCTCAACGGGGCGCTGCAGCAGATCGTGAACCTGCTTAACCAGATCCTCGGCGCGCTCTGATCGCACAGCCGCAGGTCGCAAATCGAATGGGCGCCGGATCGCGCTGGCGCCCATTCTTTTGTTCCTAGCATTGCTAATTTGCCGGAGTGAAGAAAGTGAGTCAAATCGGCAGTTCGGGATATCTCTTCTCCATGAACTTCGAACTGCAGCCGACCCTCACCGGCAAGCTCATCGAACTCTGCCCGCTAAAGCCAGCCGACTTCGATGAACTCTTCGCGGCCGCGAGCGACCCGCTGATATGGGAGCAGCATCCCGAAAATACCCGCTATAAAAAGGAAGTCTTCCAGGACCTATTTCGACAGCGCCATCGAATCCAAAGGCGCGTTCGTCGTCATCGACCGCAAGTCGGGAAAGATCATCGGAAGCTCGCGCTATTGTGCCCTCAAGCCGGAAGAGAGCGAAGTCGAGGTGGGTTACACCTTCCTCGAACGCGCCTACTGGGGCGGCGAATACAACCGCGAGATGAAGCAGCTCATGCTCGACCACGCCTTTAAGTTTATCAAGCGCGTGGTTTTCGTCGTCGGCGACACCAATTGGAGATCGCAGAAAGCTCTGGAGAAGATCGGCGCCAGCTTCTGGAAGAACGCGGAATGGAAAGCGCACGACGGCTCGGTGCGCAAAACTGTGCTCTTCCAGATCACCCGCTGACCTATTTCACAGCTCCAACCGGTTGCGGCGCGGGTGGTGATGTCACCATCTTCATGAAATTAGATTCCGCCAACCGCGAAGGATGCACCTCTTCGCCGACGCCGAAAAATCTGCAGAAGCTCATGATCAGCGGCCGCCATTTCACAGGATCGATGTGCCGCTCGCTCGATTAACAACTCTTCCGCAACGTGCAGCTTCACAATGTGCATCTCGAAGCAGTTGGCGTTCACGTTTTTGCCGAATGGGCGCACGTCGTGCACGATGCCTTCCATCTGCACCGGACACTCCTTGATGCGCGGCGGCAGCACCGCCACCGACGCGACCGGCGTCAGCCCGGCGGTGCCGAACTTGTCTGGCTCGTAGCGGTATCCCCAGCTTGTTTTTTCTCCGGGACAGGATCCTTGCCGGTGGTGAGCGCAAGCCGGTCCACATTCGTGACCTGCTCTTGCGAGGGTAGATTGATCACGCATTCGCGGGCGCGGATCAGGTTCTCGGAAGTTTTACCCATTGCGCCAAGGCCAAGCATGCAGCTCCAGCCGAGCCACCACGCTGACGACATCGGCGCGATATTGGCCGAGCCGTCTTCGTTGAGCGAGCTGATCAGCGCTACAGGAGTTCCGAAATAAAGGATGGTTGGTTCGATCGTCTTGTGCATGCAGCCAACTTAGCTGCACACTCGCAGGCCGCGCTATCCGGTTCTTGTGGTCGAATCAGATTATGGCTTGATCCAGTAGAAAATATCATCTGTTTTTATATATCTCTGTGATAAAGTAATGAACTTCTGTTTGACATATAGAAAAAATCACTGTAAGATTGAGCTTGAGATTGGTACTTCCTCATCTCTTTCAGGTCTCCTGAACTAAGTCAGCTCATCTGAAATTTCGCGATCCTTAGGCGCCAACAACATTCAGGGGACCAATAATCAAGCCAATCTGTGGGTGTGGCCACGAGAAGCGGGACCATCGCCCCGGGCTATTGGGAAGCGGTGGCGCGAATTATGGCGAATGCAAAGTCTGCTTGTGCCTCGCTTACCAGAAGCGCGGCGAGCCGGCTCCTGCTCCGCCGGCAGGTGCTCCACCGGTGGCCACGTCGTGACCGTCGGCGATTCAGCAGTGCTGGAGACTGTGCCACAGTACCCTGACCTATCCAAAAACTTATGACTGGAGTCTCGTATGGGCGGAAAGACCCGCGAAACCTTTAATAAACGGCAGAAAGAGCGCGCTCGCCAGGAAAAACAGCGCGACAAGATCGCCAAGCGCCAGCAACGCAAATCCGAGAGGCCAGGCAGTCCTGCTGGCCCCGAGGACAATGTTGACTGGACAACAAGCAGTAACGGCTTGCCCTCGGATGATTCCCTAGGCGATGACGCATAGAAAGCGGTGAACACTCTGCAGCAAGATTATGAGATCTCAAACGGCTCCGGCGACAAGATCGGTGCCATTGCGCAGGACAAAGCTTCCGATTGTTGGTGGATCAGGGGAGGCACGCGGCGTTTCCGTACCGAGCCTGATGCATTCTCCTACTGGCAGGCCAACTACGACCACCAAACTGGGGTCCTTCGCGAAATGGAAACCTCGGAAGCTCCTCGACAACTCCGTGTGCTCGGCGACGCAATGCCGCCGAGTTTTCTGGAATAAGCACTATCCCCCCGCAATCGCCCCCAGGATGATGAATGGTTCCTTCCCGGAAGCTACTGCTTCAGGTAGCGGTGCGTCAGGAGAGTCGTGCGAAAGGTCCTGCTCGCACGCAAAAAAGCGCAGGAAGGCGCGGCGCTGCAGTGTGCCGTGATCGCGAATGGCGCCTTGCAGCATCGGATATTTCGACTCAATAGCATCGAGGATGGCGCGCGCCGTGACCGCGCCCGCCACCTCAAGCTCGAGATCTCCTGTGATACCTGCGAGGTTGCGCAGGTGAAAAGGAAGTACGACTCGCACTTTGCTCATGGGGTTCTACTTTAGCGTTTGCACTTCCACCGAGAGCACCGCCGGCAGATCACGGACGATCGCCGTCCAATTGTCGCCCGCATCTTTCGACGCATACACCTGCCCGCCGGTAGTCCCGAAATAGACGCCGCATTTATCGAGCGAATCGACGGCCATGGCGTCGCGTAGCACGTCAACGTAGCAATCCTTCTGCGGTAGGCCGTTGGAGAGCGGCTCCCATTCGTTGCCGCCTGTCTTGCTGCGATAAACGCGCAGCTTGCCCTCGTGCACAAAGTGCTCGGAGTCGCTCTTGATGGGGACAACGTAAATGGTTTCCGGCTCGTGCGCGTGTACGTCGATCACGAAGCCGAAATCGGTCGGAAGATTTCCGCTGACCTCGGTCCACAGGTCGCCGGCGTTATCGCTGCGCATTACGTCCCAGTGTTTCTGCATGAACAGCGTATTTGGCTTCGACTTGTGCAAAGCGATATGGTGCACGCAGTGTCCGATCTCTGCGTTCGGATCTGGAATATATTGCGAGCGCAGTCCTTTGTTGATCGGCTTCCACGTCTTGCCGCCATCATCGGTACGGAAAGCGCCCGCCGCAGAGATGGCTATATAAATACGCTTTGGATTCGACGGATCGAGCAAGATGCTGTGCAGGCACATTCCGCCCGCGCCCGGCTGCCATTTGGGACCGGTGCCGTGGCCGCGCAGTCCGGCGAGTTCTTTCCACGACGTCCCGCCATCGGTGGATTGGAAGAGCGCAGCGTCTTCGACACCGGCGTACACGGCATCCGCATCGGTGAGCGACGGCTCAAGGTGCCACACCCGCTTGAACTCCCACGGATGCTGCGTGCCGTCATACCACTGGTGCGTGGTTAGTGGCTTCCCGTCGGGCCCTTCGGTGTTGTAGGCGAATTTGTTGCTCTGCCCTTTGGGGAAACCTTCAGGAGTCTTCTCCGGCTCCCCTCCCGGGACTTCCCAGGTTTTTCCGCCGTCGTTCGAGCGCTGGATGATCTGCCCGAACCATCCGCTGGTCTGCGAGGCATAGATTCGGTTCGGATCAACCGACGAACCCTTCAGGTGATACATCTCCCATCCTGCGAAGTGTGGGCCGCTCACGTCCCATTTTTCGCGCTTACCGTCTGCCGTTAGTATGAATGCGCCTTTTTTTGTGCCTACGAGTACACGAACTCCGCTCATGCTTCCTCCAGCGATGAAATGAATTTGTAAATATAAACGATTCGGAAACTTTTGTGGCGAGCACTGCCCCGCGGCAGTATTTTCGCTTCTAACTATCGGGAGCGATATCCATGAAGATGAAAGTCTTGTTCCTAACTGCACTTCTCTCCGCCGCGGTGGTGGGATATGCGGCCGACAGCAAAACAATCCAGCTCATCAACAGCGAAGGCAAAGAGGTTGGCTCGGCGACCATAACCGCAAACGGGAAAAGTGTGGAGATCCGGCTGCGCCTGCAAGATGTTCCCCCGGGCGCGCACGCCATCCATATACACCAGACGGCGAGCTGCCAGCCGCCCGACTTTAAGAGTGCCGGGCCGCACTTCAACCCCACGAATAAGAAGCATGGTTTGAAGAACAAGAAGGAAGGCCACCACGCTGGCGATATGGAGAACTTCACCGTCCCGGCGACGGGTCGAAGATCAGTGACTCTTCACAACGGCGCGGTGACTTTAGACCAGCTCACCGCGAATGGTGGGACGTCGCTAGTGATCCACGCGAAGGCTGACGACATGATCACCGATCCGTCGGGTAATTCCGGCGATCGCATCGCCTGCGGGGAGATCAAGTAGCTTTCTTTCGGCCAACCGCAATGCCGATCACGGCCCCCACAACGGATATAAAAATGCCGACGGGGACGCCGAAGACCATTAACAACCCCAAGCCGACAGGGTTGCCGTCCTTCGGCCCGAAGATCACGTAGAGCAGCAACGGCGCAACGCTGACACCAATGATGCCCAGACCGATCCAAAATCCAAGGAACCGCTTCATCTGGACGTCCTCCGGTAGATAGAACGCACGTCCGTCAGATTCTTGCACGAAGCGGAAGTCAGGGCTACGCTTTTTGCGCAAACGCCTGTCGGTAGAAATTGATCAGGTCAGTGCTCGGCGGCACTTGGCCGCTCTGGCGCAGCAATTGCGAAACTTGCCCGCGGTGGTAGCTGCCATGATTCACCAAGTGCATGATGATGGGCAGCAGCGCCGTCTGGTGCGCGTTGCCGCGCGAATCTTTGTAGCTAACCACACCGCCCCACTCGGCTTCACTCAACTTCCCGCTCCATTCCACCGCTTGATCAAGCAACACGAACCAATCGCTTGCAAGCTCGTTTAGCTCAGCTTTCGGCGGATATGTATTCGTCTGCGAATCAGGATTGCCGAAGATCCTTCCCACCCAAGCGGAGTCCGCCTGATAGATATGCACCAGCGTTCCATAAATACTTTTGAACGAGGTGCCGTGGTCTTTATGCAACTGTTCGGCCGATAGCGGACGCGCCGCTTCAACGATGCGCTGCGTCGCCCAACGATGAAATTGCAGGTGACTCGCGCCGAGCATTGGAATGGAAAGTTCTGGCTGGCTCATGATGTCCTTCGATGATCTTGCGACCTTGGCGGATTCTATAACTGCTCTGATACATTCTGCTGGTGAGCGAGTTCACCGTTCGGCAGGCGCTGATCAGCGACGCAGAAGAGATCCAGTCCTGTCTGCGGATCGCTTTTGGAAACTATCTCGACAGCTATACGCGCGAGGCGTTTCTGGACACCGTGCCGACGGTGGAAGATGTTCGCAGCCGGTTTCATTCCATGTCGCTGTTCGTGGCTGAAGATCACGCATCGCAAGGTGATCGGCACGATCGCCTGGTATTTGAAGTGCTCGGAGGAAGGCTACCTTCGCGGCATGGCCGTCATCCCTGAATGGCAGGGCAAGGGAGTGGCGCAACAGCTGTTGCACGACCGCGGAAACCGATATCCGCAGCCACGGGTGTTCGCGCGTCGGCTTGGACACTACCGACCCGCTTGAGCGCGCCATCCATTTTTATGAAAAGCAGGGGTATCACCGCACCGGCCACATCGAAGATTTCTTCGGCATGCCGCTGCATGAGTTTGTGAAAGAGCTGAAATGATGCACGCATTTGCGCAGGCGAGACGCTCTCCGCTGTTCACTGTTCTGATTTCTTTTTGGGATCGATCACCATCGCCTCGTGCGTCCGCTCGCGGAAGTTGCCTTTCATGCCCCGCGCCAGCGAGACCGCGCTATCGCCATATTTTTCACGAAGCTTATCGGCGGCGCTCAACGCGTTTTCCCAGCGCGAGGCGCTTTGCCAGTCGGCTTCTTCATTGGGCAACAACGAGAGTTGCTCTTTTGCTTCAATGTTCTCTTCACGATGAAGGTCGGCCGCCTTCACTCCCAGCAGCCGGATCGTCGGATATTTTCCTCGCGTCCGCTTTCCAGTTTTCGCGGAACAATCTTTGCGCCACTTCTGCGATCTTTGGGTCCAGTTGGGTAGGCTCATCCAACGTTTCTGCCCGCGTGATGGTGGCAAAGTCGGAGGTCCGCAGTTTCAACGAGACATTGCGCGATCGCAAGTCCGTGGTCACGCAATCGCCGCCCCACCATTTCTGAAAGACGTGCCAGCGTGGACTCCAGCAGCTCGGCATCCCGGGTGTCCTCGGAAAATGTATGTTCGTGGCTGATGGATTTCGGGTCGCCTTCATCCTCGGAGTAGGAGACTCCGGCCTCGAAATATCCCCCGGCATCTTCGCCGCGCGACTTCCCCGCCATCGCCAGGCCCCACTTGCCGAATTTCTCTTCCAGGAATTCGTCGTCAAGTTTCGCAAGATCGCCGACCGTCTTGATGCCGAGGTCATGCAGGTTCTTCTCCGTGACCTTTCCCACGCCGGGGATCTTGCGTACCTCGAGCGGCGCGAGGAATGCCTGCTCGCATCCCGCGAGCACGTAGCAGATGCCGTTCGGCTTTCCTTGATCGGAGCTGATCTTCGCCACCAGTCGCGAGGTGCCGATGCCGATGGAGCAGTTCAACTGTGTCTCGCGCTTCATTTTTTCATGGAGCGTGTGAGCCGAGCGCAGTGGCGGTCCGTGCAGGCGCTCAGTGCCGGTCATGTCAAGGTAGGCTTCGTCGATCGAGGCCATCTCCACCTGCGGAGAAAAACTTTCAAGCACTGCGCGGACTTTCAGCGACGCTTCACGGTAACGCTCTGGATGTCCATCAAGGAAGATGGCTTGCGGGCAGAGTTTGTAGGCGGTTCTCAGGGGCATGGCCGAGTGCACGCCGAATTTCCGCGCTGCGTAGGAAGCCGCGGAGACAACGCCGCGTTCGTCCGGCTTTCCCCCGACAACGACCGGTTTGCCCTTCAGCGAAGGATCGCGCAGCTCTTCCACCGAGACAAAGAAAGCGTCCATGTCTACATGGAAGATGGTGCGCTGCATGCAGCTATCCTGCGTGTCGCGCCTGAGAAGATGATCCGAGGAAGGAAGCTCCACAAGGGTCCTCGTTCCAGCGCTTGAAGAGCAGAGAGCCGTTCGTGCCGCCGAAGCCGAAGGAATTGCTGAGCGCATATTCCACATTGGCCTTGCGCGCGTGATTAGGAACGTAATCCAAGTCGCATTGCGGGTCTTGGTCGTCGAGATTGATGGTCGGCGGCAGGCATTGATCGCGCAGCGCCAAGCACGGTGATGCCCGCTTCCAGTCCGCCGGCGCCGCCGAGCAGATGCCCAGTCATGGATTTTGTCGAGCTGACGGCGACCTTCTTCGCGTGCTCACCAAAGAAATTCTTGATGGCTTGCGACTCCAGCACGTCGCCAATAGGAGTGGAGGTGCCGTGCGCATTTACGTAGCCGATCTGGTCGCGGCGGATGCCGGCATCATTCACGCTTCGTCCATCACGCGGAAGCCGCCTTCGTGCTCCGGCGCAGGCTGGGTGATGTGGAATGCGTCGCCGCTCATGCCATAGCCAACGATCTCCGCCAGAATAGTCGCGCCGCGCTTCTTGCGCGTGCTCTAGTTTTTCGAGGATCACAATGCCCGCGCCTTCGCCGACGATGAAGCCGTCGCGTCCCTTATCGAATGGACGGCTGGCCTTCTGCGGCTCATCATTGCGTGTGGACAGCGCTCGCATTGCCGCGAATCCGCCAACGCCCATGGGAGTGATCGCGGCTTCGGTGCCGCCGGCGATCATCACGTCTGCCGCGCCGCGCTGGATGATCTTGAATGCATCGCCGATGGAATGTGCGCTGGTGGTGCAGGCAGTGGCCGTGGCCTCGTTCGGGCCTTTGGCGCCAAAGCGCATGCTCACATGGCCGGCGGCAAGGTTGATGATGGCTGCAGGAATAAAGAAAGGAGAGATCCTGCGCGGGCCGCCTTCGAGCAGCGCTGAGTGCTCGCGCTCGATGATGTCGAACCCGCCGATGCCGGAGCCGATGTGCACGCCCACGCGTCGTGAATTCTCCGGCGTGATGTGCAGGCCGGACTGCTTCATCGCCTCATCGGACGCGGCCAGCGCCAGATGGATGAAGCGTCCCATCTTCTTCAGCTCTTTTTTTTCGATGAATTGAAGCGGGTCGAAGCCTTTGACTTCGGCGGCGATGGTGCAGGCGAAACCGGTGGTATCGAAGTGGGTGATCCGGTCCACGCCGCTCTTGCCGGCCAAAGATTTTTCCAGACTTCCTCGCGGGTATTGCCCACCCCGCAGATCAGCCCGATCCCAGTCACCACAACGCGTCGCTGCTGCTGCAAAGTTACTTGCCGCCTTTCGCGTTCTTTCCGATGTACTCGATCGCGTCTTTCACTGTGCGGATCTTCTCGGCGTCTTCGTCCGGGATCTCAATGTCGAAAGCCTCTTCGAACGCCATCACCAGCTCCACCGTGTCCAGCGAATCGGCGCCTAGGTCGTCCACGAACGAGGCGTTCTGCGTGACTTCGCCCTCGTCCACACCCAACTGTTCCACGATGATCTGCTTTACTTTATCTTCAACATTCTTGTCGGCCATCGAACTAGTGTCTCCTTAGGGCAGTCTGTAAACGTTTAAGTGTAAATGGGGAATGACGGGGGTGGCAAGGCGAGCATTCGGAGAGAACTACTTTGTTCAGTTGGGACGGCGGAAAGGATTCATGAAGCAAATACCGGCTTGGGTGGCTCCCCTTTTGGCACCATCGCCTTTAGCAGTTCGCTGAACGTTAGGAGATTCTCGCTACTGAGCGCACTCTTTGGAATAATCATTCGTGCCCCAGGGTAACGTAAGATGAAAATTCCGGCAGTTTCTATGCAGTCGATGAAAATTGACCACTCAAAAAACCTCTCAAAAACTATCGGGGTGGGCGGTGTCAGGTCGGTGTTGAACTTCCACTCGGGACTAACACCTGAAGTTTTGACCAGTATCCCCTTAGACGAAACGGTTAGATAGAAGTCATTTGCACGAGCCATATTCTTGTAAGCGGCTGGCAATATCTTAGTTCTCAGTCTTTCAGCACGAAATTTCATCCAGCACGCGCTCACTACCGAAACTCCGACAGTGCCGGCAAGTATCCAATCCGGGGCGCCCATAACAAGGGCGACTGCGCTCGGCATTATCAGCCACATCGCTGTAATGGTACGAATTTGTCGCGTCGGCTGCAGGATCGTCTGATCGAACTCATACCAATCGTCCCCGGTCAGGCGATAGGAAAGCTCAATCCTACATTCCGTCATAATTCGGCCCGCCGCCGCCCTCAGGCGGCACCCAGGTGATGATCTCGTAGGGGTCCATGATGTCGCAGGTCTTACAGTGCACGCAATTCGAAGGATTCAAATGAATCTGCTTCCCACTCGGGATATCGGCCGCCTCCACCATCTCGTAAACATTCGCCGGGCAAAAATTCTGACAGGGATTGCCGAACTCGGTCACGCAGCGCGTGTTGCAGATGTTGGTGTCGTGGATCACCAGATGCGCGGGTTGGTCTTCTTCGTGCTTGGTTCCGGAGTGGTAGAGATCGGTGAGCTTATCGAAGATGAGCTTGCCGTCACCTTTGATTGGACCGAGCAGTTGCGCGCGCTTGCCGCCATCCGCCGGAAGCTGGTCCAGATGCTTCATGGCTTTGTGGCCGGCGTGCGCTGCGTAACGCGCTCGCAACCGCGTCCGCCGGTTATCTGCTGCAGGCCAGCGTGGATCAACCCAGGGATGAGTCCCTTCGCGAACGCCTGATGGAAGTTGCGCACCTCCCATAGCTCATCTTTGATCCAGCTTCGGTCCACGCGTTGCGCGTAAGATAGCCAGCCGCTCGCTCGAGAAATCGTTCTTCATCATCGACTCGAACGCGGTCTCCGCTGCGAGCATTCCGCTCTTGATGCCGAGATGGATGCCCTTCAGTCGTTGCGAATTCACCATGCCGCCCGCCTCGCCGATGATCATCCATCCATCACCCGCCAGCGGTGGCATTGCGAACCATCCGCCGTAGGTCAACGACTTGGCGCCGTAGCGCACCATCTTGCCGCCTTCGAGCAGATGCGCGACGAACGGATGCTTCTTGAATGTCTGTAGAACGTGCTGTGGATCGAGACGCGGATCCTCGTAATCTAGTCCGGTCACAAATCCAAGCGAAACGATGTTGTCTTTCGAGCCGTAGATCCAGGCGCCACCATATTCTTTCGTCGTGAGAGGCCAGCCCAGAGTGTAGATAACGTCGCCCTTGGCGATGCGTCCGCTCGGGACTTCCCACAGTTCCTTGATCCCCACGCCATAGGTCTGCGGGTTGCGGTCCTTATTGAGATCAAATTTTCCGATGAGCTGCTTGGTCAGTGAGCCGCGCGTACCTTCCGCCAACACAACGCATTTCGATTTCAGTTCGTAGCCCGGCTCAAAGTTGGATTTCTTCTCACCATTCTTGTCCACTCCCTTGTCGTCGGTGCGCAGCCCAACCACCCGTTCGCCGTCAAAGATCAGCTCTGACCCCGCGAACCCTGTGAAGATGGTGATGCCCGCCTCTTCCACCTTCGTACCCAGCCACTTCACGAAGCGGTTCAGCGAGATCACGTAGTTGCCGTGGTCCTGCATCGGCGGTGGCGTGATAGGAGCCTTGATGGCGTGCTTTTCGGTCAGGAAATAAACGCTGTCGTGGAGGACCTTGGCGTCGAGCGGCGCATCTTTCTCGAAATTAGGCAGAAGCTCCTTCATCGAGCGCGGATCGAGGATCGCGCCCGAAAGGCAGTGCTGCCCGATCTCGCGCGCCTTCTCTAGCACGTAGATATTTTCTTTGCTGAGCGGCGCCTGCGGGTTGCGCGCGTTGTGCTTGTCAATGAGCTGCGAAAGACGCAGGGCACACGCCAGTCCTGCCGGCCCGCCGCCGACAATGACGACGTCGGCCTCCATCTGGGGGCGTTCGATGTCTTGAGAGGTTGTCGGAAGATCATTTGGGAGTTTCGAGTTTCGGGTTTCGGGTTTCGAGTAACCTCAAGCCGACGCTCCCTTTGATTTCACACGGAGCGAGTCCATCAATCCGATCAGCAAGCGTCGTACCTCAGCCATCTGTTCCGACGTCTTCTTCTGTACTTCACTCGAGACGTAACGGAGTTCCAGTGCAATCTCCAACTGGGTTTCCAATTCAAATAACGAGCCACGCGCGTTCCCGAGGAATTGCAGGAATTCGCCTTTCGTTAGCCGGCCTTGTCCCTCTGCAATGTTCGAAACTACCGAAACCGACGCTCGCCGCATTTGTGAGGTTAACCCGTAGATCTCTGATTTCGGGAACACCTCAGTGATTCGATAGATTCTGACGGAAAGTACCTTCGCCTTCTGCCACACTACGAGATCACGATACGAGTGGCCCATCCCGCTCCCTCCAGTACCCGAAACTCGAAACACGAAACCCGAAACTAACTTTTCGCCTTCTTAATCTCTTCAACCAGCGGCGGGACTATATCGAACAAATTTCCCACTACTCCAAAGTCCGCGATCTCGAAGATCGGCGCTTCCGAGTCTTTATTGATCGCGATGATCGAGCGCGCGCCCTTCATTCCTACGATGTGCTGGATGGCGCCGCTGATGCCGAGCGCAAGGTAGAGTTTGGGCGCAACCGTCTGGCCCGACGAACCGATCTGGCGGTCCATCGGCAGCCATCCGGCGTCGCAGATGGGGCGTGACGCCGCGATCTCACCGCCCAGCGCTTCAGCCAGCTGCTTCGCGATCTCGATGTTCTTCTGCTCTTTGATCCCGCGGCCCACGGAGACGATGATCTCGGCCTGCGTAAGATCGACCGCTTGCTTGGCTTCCTTGAACCACTCGTGCGGCTTGTTCCGCGAATCTGGGACGTCGAGGTTCAAGGTTTCTACCGTCGCAGCCGAAGCTCCGGCTTCAACCTTGTCGCCGCGGAACGCCCCGTTCTGGAAGGTTGCAAACCACGGAGCTCTCGCCCGCGAACGAAACGTCAGCAGCGAATTTCCCCTGAAACATCTGGCGAGTGAAGAGCAGCTTGCCACCTTCGTACTTGAACCCGATGGAATCGGGAATGAGCGCTCGTTGCATCGCTGTGACGAGCTTGGGAGCGAAGTCGCGCACCTGGTAGGTGTGCGGCATCAGGACGAGCTTTGGTTTCTTGTCGCCGAGAAATTGTTTGAGCGCCGCGGCGAATGCGTCCGGCGTATAGGGATCGAGCTTGGCCGATTGGATGGCGTAGACCTTCGCGACCTTCTTGCCAGCGACTTCGCTCGCGACAGCCCCAACATTCGTACCGCCGACAACAGCGGCTTCGACCGTCCACCCGGTCGCGGCGGCGATAGCCTGCGCGCCGGTCAGCGTCTCATAAGAAACGCGATTCAGTTTTCCCTGCTGTTGCTCGACGACGACGAGGATGGTATCTGCCATGTGTTCGTTCAGTCCTTCACTGCCAGCTCTGAAGCAACCGCTGTATTCCCGCTCTTTAATGATGGTGCGTGGCCTGAGCGCGCCGTTTCATCATCCACCCTGCGATGATCATCACCAGTCCCGCGATCGCCGAGGCCACCACCCAGGTCAGCACAAATCGATGCCCGACGCGGATGTCGTAAAACCCTACAGCGAGGAATGCGGCCAGGTCACTCAACCAAAAAAGAAATCCGATCACGATCCACGTGGTACCGCTATCGGCCGAGCTCGTCGGTTCTTCGTGATAATCCTGCCGTTCTTTTTCATCCAAATGCATGAAGCACCTCCCACGCACGAGCGCAGGCATGCCATCACAGCACGCGCACGTCGTTGCGAAGTTTCTCAACCAATTTCTTTGCCACTTCCGCAGGTGAACCCTCGAGCATTTCTGTCTTCTTGGTCTTCTGCGGAATGTACAACTTTTCGATCTTCAGATGATTTTCACCCAAGGCCGATTGCACATCCGCCAGCGACACCTTGCGCAGCGGCTTGTTCTTGGCTTGTTTGATGCCGATCAGAGTCGCGTAACGGAGCTTATTAATACCGGATTGGATAGAGAGAACCGCGGGCAACGGCATCTCGATGAACTGGAAGTATCCGGCTTCCAGTTCGCGCTTCACCTTGATCCCGCCATCTTGCTTTTCGATCTGCATGATGATGGTGGCGTGCGGCCAGCCTAAAAGTTCCGCCAGGATCACGCCTGTTTGCGCGTAACCGTAATCGTCGGACTGTAATCCAGTGAAGATCAGGTCGAACTGTTCCTCTTTGATGGCGGCAGCAAAGGCGCGCGCGATGTTGAATGCGTCCTGCGAGACGAACGCCGCGTCTTCCAGATGGATGGCGCGATCGGCGCCCTTGGCCAGCGCCTCGCGCAACACCTGCGAAGCTCGCGCCGGGCCGGCGGTGATCACCACGACTTCGCCACCGTGCTTCTCTTTTTGCCGAAGCGCCTCTTCCAGCGCGTAAGCATCCGGCTCATTCACTTCGTAGGAGACGTCTTCGCGGATCCAGGTGCCGCTCTCGTTCAACTTGAGCGGAGCGTCTTTCTGCGGGACCTGCTTCATGCAAACTAGGATCTTCATGAGGGTTCGAGAGGCTGACTCCAAACTAATGAGTATAAATCGAGGTGAATCTAGGTAGCAAAACAACCGGGCCGCCTGGTTTTGGATGCCAAGCAGCCCGGTTGCGAGTAACGGTATTGGAAATGGTTATTTCGTGCCGTGGCCCTTGGATTTTTCGGTCGTTTGTTTTGCGTCCGAAGAATCCGATTTCGTTTTGTCGCTGACGTTGGAGTTTACCGACGCGCCCGTGCTGCTCGAGCCGCTCATCGATGCGCCATTACCGCTGGCGCTGGTGTCGGCCTTGGTCGAGCTGCTCACGCTGGCGCTGTTGTCGCCGGCCTTCACATCGGTCGAGCTGGAGGCCTGTACGCCGGCTCCGGCGTTGGTCGACTTCGCCTGATCCGAGGTTTGGTCAGCTTTGTCTTCCGTTTTGGCGACCGTTTTCTTAATCTTGCCTTTCGACTTGGCTACGGTTTCCTTGCTCTTTTGCTTGGTATTGTCGGCTGTGTTCTGCGCGGTGTCGCTTACGCCATCGGTTGTCTTGTGCAGACCACCGGTAGTCCCGCCCACGGTTGTGTCCATTGTTGAACCCAGGTCGGCGCCAGCATTCTGGCCTCCGCCCGCGACGTGCCCTGCAGCGGATGTAGCCCCGCCCACGTTTACGCCCAACTGCGCAGCGGCCGGCAATGCGGCCCGGCAAGGGCAGCGATCATAATGAAAGTGATTTTTGCGATACGCATTCTTAACTATCTCCTGGTTCGGCCCATTACGTACGAACTTAACGAGGGGAAGAAACGGTTGGGCCGAACTTCGAGCTACTAAGATGCAGCTCTGCTTCCAGCAGCAGCTTAGGATGTAAGTAGCTGAATTTTAAGGAGATACATCACGAGCGCGTAGCCAGACTGGCTGGAAAAATTTACGTGTTGGGAAGATTTTGTCGGTAGGCCGAGGAAAGTAGAACCGGAATACTCAATCTAGGAATGCCACCGATTGCACACCGCTGACCTCGATGCGCTTGCGGCAACGCACGTTCTTGCACATCACCAGATCATCTTTGCGGACCATATAAGAACGCGCCTTGGCGAACTTGGCGCGGTCGCGATCGTCGGCGCGCGGGGGCAACTGCTTTTTCTTGGTGCGGACCAGCCAGTTCAGCTCGTACTCGGCAGCCTGGCGGCAGTGCGGACAGTTCAGCGTCGCCGCTTTCTTCTGCTCTTTCTCGTCGTAAAACTCGCGCTCTTCCATAATGACTGTAGAATCGACATCGATTATTGCACATCTTCTGGAGCGACGAGTGGCGAGCAAGATTCCGCGAAAAAAGAAGTTCAGCGCGACCAAGGCCGTGAAGTCGCTGGCGCGCGAACGTGTGGGTACGCCCAAAGCCACCCGCCGCGATCCCGACGACAAAAAGAAGAAGACGGAAAAGCACAAACCGACTCTGTCTAAGCTTCTCTCCGGCTCCGAATAAATAGCACGATGCCCGTATCACTTGAAAACTCGAAGGTCGTCTACGACGCGCTCAAGGGCTGCGGCGTGCGTCTAATGTCTTCACTGCCGGAGACGTGGCTGGTCCACCTGATCCGCATGGCTGACGAAGACCCCGAGATGATCATGGTTCGCCTGGCGAAAGAAGAAGAGGGCGTCGGCATCTCGGCCGGAGCACACTTCGCCGGGGTGCCCTCGGCGATGCTGATGCAGAACCACGGATTTCTCGCCAGCATCAACGGCATCGTCTCGTTCGCGCATCTTTATAAGATCCCGCTGCTCATGGTCATCAGCCATCGCGGCAGCTTTGGCGAGCGCGATCCCTGGCAGACGCAGGGTGGCAACGTCACCGAGTCAGTGCTGCGCAGTCTGGCGATTCCTTATTGCTTCCTCGATTCGCCGAAACTGCGGTGAAGCGCATCCAGCATGCTTACACGCTGGCTGCAAGCAGCCTGCAGCCCGTGGCACTGTTACTCACGCGCGACCTGATGTGGGAGGAAGCCTGATGCTGCGTCTGGATTGCATCCGCTCTATCTATCCCGATCTCGAGGATTGCCTCGTTGTCACCATCATGGGTGCAGTTGCGGCGGAGCTGCAGTCACTCGGCCATCGCCCGAACTTCTTTTATCTTCAGCACGCGATGGGACTGGCTTCTTCCACCGGACTTGGCCTGGCGCTTTCGCTTCCCAAACAAAAAGTCGTGGTACTCGATGGTGACGGCTCGGTGCTGATGAATCTCGGCGGGTTGAGCACCATGGCGCGCTACAAGCCGAAGAACCTGGTGCACGTCATCTTCGACAATGAAAGTTTGCTCTCAGTCGGTGGCTTCCCTACCGCAACCGCAACCGGTACGGATTTGGAAAACGTCGTCGAGCCTGCGGTATCGAATCAGTTGCAACCGCACGGACGTGCGAAGAGTTCACCAAGCAGGTAAAAAAAGCGATTGCCGGAAATGAGTCGCCTGCATCGTCGCCAAAGTCGAAGCCACTGGTCCAAGCAAATTTGTCACCGGATCTGCCGTTGCTGGAGAACAGGTTCCAGTTCCGCCGCTATATTCAATCGTTAGGAAGTAGGAGAAAGTAGTGTCCAAGGTGCTGCAGCAGTTGATGGATGAACTTCGCAGCCGGCAAGCTGCGCGTCATCGATCTCACCCAGCCGCTCAGCTCCGAGACGCCCATCCTTCCGTTGCCGCCGCAATTTACCAACACTCCCGGATTCGAGCTGCGCGAGCTCTCGCGTTACGACGAGCGCGGCCCCGCCTGGTATTGGAACGCATTCTCCACCGGCGAGCATACCGGCACGCATTTCGACGCGCCCATCCATTGGGTCAGCGGCAAGGACCTGCCTGACAACAGCGTCGACCGCATCCCGCCTAGAAAGTTCATCGGTCCTGCTTGCGTGATCGATGTAGCCGCGAAAGTCGCAAACAGATCCGGATTTTCTGCTCACACCGCAAGCCGTAAAAGACTGGGAAAGCCAGCACGGCAAGATTCCCACAGGCGCCTGGGTGCTGCTGCGCACAGGATGGTCAAAGCGCAAAGGAAGCGATTACATCAATCTCAAGGAAGACGGACTCTCACATCCCCGGCTGGACAAGGAATGCTCGCAGTTCCTCGCGCAGGAGCGCGACATCCTCGGCGTTGGGGTTGAGACGGTCGGCACCGACGCCGGGAAAGCAGTGAATTCGACCCGCCATTCTCGAACCACTTTTTATGTACGGCAGCGGAAGTTCGGCCTCGCCAGCCTGACCAACCTGGATCAACTCCCCCCAACGGGCGCCATCGTCATCGCCGCTCCGCTCAAGATCGTGAAGGCTCCGGCAGCCCCTTGCGCGTGATCGCGATCTGCTGAAGCTGGTTTCTATGCTCGCGCCGCTTCGGCGGCAACCAAGGTCGAGAGCTTCGCATGAAATGCATCCATATGTTCGAAAGTTCGACCCGTGCCGAAAAACCGGCATCTGAAAGCTTTCCATTACCGCCAATGTGCTCTAGCGCCGCGCATGCTTGCAATGCGGGGATTGCGGCAAAGTTACTGACCGCGCCTTTCAACGCGTGCGCTGCATATCGCAACTTCTTCGCGTCGCTATTAAGATGGCCAGATTCATCTCCTCGATCAACTTGGGGCTGGTCTTCAAAAGTAAATACGGTCAGCTCGCGCAAGAGCGCGGTGTCGCCGCCCACTAACTTATCGAGCATTACCTCGTCAATCACGTTCGTAGTCGCCGAATCAAGCAGCGGTGCGGGCATGGTTGGCCGCGCGGTGCGCGCTGGAATTTCGCCTGGCTTTCGGCTTACCGCGAGGTCAATGCAGTCCATGAGCTTTTGGCTGTCCAATGGTTTTGAGACGTATCCATCCATCCGGCTGCGACACAGATCGCGATCGCCCACCAGAGCGTGCGCAGTCATAGCGACGATCGGAATATGACCGCCATTCTCTTTTTCCTGGCCTACCGATGTGCGCGACCGTCTCAAAGCCATCCATCTCGGGCATTTGCATGTCCATCATGATTCACGTCGAACGATTGGGTCTTCCACACTTTCAGCGCCTCGACACCATTACCCACGAGCGCGACTTCATGCCCCGCCTTCATCAGCAGCGTGACTACCAGCATCTGGTTGACCAGGTTGTTTTCCGCGTCCACCAGCACCTGCAGCGGACGCCGCCGCTCTCGGCGGATGCTATGCCTTGTGATCAGTGGCGCTGCTTCGTTTTCAGCAGATTTTTTCCCTAAGGCGAGGCAGATCGCATCGAACAGCTCAGCCTGGCGGATCGGCTTGGTGAGATACGCAGCAACGCCCAACTCGCGGCATCGGGCAGCATCACCGCGCTTTCCGCCCGACGTCAGCATCATGATGGTGGCGGCTGCAAGAATGTCGGTCTTCTTGATGCGCTCGACCACCGCAAATCCATCCATCTGCGGCATCTGGAAGTCCAGCAACACGAGCGGAAACGCGGTGCCGCTCTGGTGCGCCTCTTCCATCATCCGCAGGGCCTGGGCCCGCTCCACGCCGCAGCCGGCAGCATGCCCCATGAGCTCAGCAGGCATTCCAGGATCGGCCGCTGTTGGTGGTGTTGTCATCCACCACCAGCACAGCAACATCGGCCAATTCAGCCACGGTGCGGGGTTCGGGCGCGTCCGAAGCTCCGCAACTTGCCCTAAGCGTGCCGTAAAGAGAAACCGGCTGCCTGGGGTCCCGGAGCGCTTTCCAGCCAAAGTTCTCCTCCCATCAACCGGACCAACTGGGTGCGGATAGCGAGGCCCTAATCCCGAACCTCCGAACTCGCGAGTGGTCGAGCCGTCAGCCTGCTGGAACGATTCGAAGATCGTGTTGTGTTTCCGGAGCGATACCATTCCGGTGTCAGAAACTTCAAACAGCAGGCATGCGATCTCTGCGTTGCTGGATTGCGCCGCGACACGCACCGACTTCGCCTTGATGCGTGAATTTCCACCGCGTTCCCGATCAGATTGACCAATACCTGCCTCGATCGTCCCGCGTCGCCGATGACTGTTTGGGAACATCGGGAGCAATATCCAGCGCCAGTTCCAGCCCTTTGTCGGCAGCTCGCGCGCCGAAGGCCCGACGGTGTCTCCGATCGACGTGCGGACGTCAAAAGTGATCGCCTCGAGTTCCATTTGTCCGGCTTCGATCTTCGAGTCGAGGATGCTGTTGATCACCTGCAGCAACGACTCCGCCGACGAACGCGACAGTTGCAGGTACTCGCGCTGCTCTCGCGTCAACTCGGTGGCGAGCGCCAACTCGGTCATGCCGATGATCCCGTTCATCGGGTGCGGAATTCGTCGCTTCCATGTTTCGCCAGAAACTCATTCTTCGCCGACTGCAGTCTCAGCGCGGCGTCCTTTGCTCGCTGCAGTTCGATCCGAATACGCGCGTGCTCCTCAACTTCACGACGGAGCCTACCGTTGGCTGTCAACTCAGCCGTTCGCTGGTCTACGAGTCCTCTTGGTCTTTGGAGAAAGTGGCGGCTTAACATGGTGTTCACGAGCACAGTACTCGCACTAGAGCACAGGGCTTGGTTTTTCAATGAGCAGCGTTGGCCGCATTCCCTAACTGGAACCGCATCCCCTTCGGTGGGTACCCCCTAACGTGCTCGACGCCTCGCTTTTGTCTTCGACTGGAGAGAGAGAAGTCTGGATATTTTGCAGCCGGAAGCCTCACTTAGAATCTAAGCTCCATGCACCCGCTGGATCGACCTATCTTGAATGCGCTCACCGGACCGTAGGCGAATTTCGCGGAGATCTCCGGTTCGGCCCGACGATTCCCGCCCGCTGTCACCACGCTGGGCGCCCTCGGTACCATCGACGAGCAGGGCTTTCAACATTTCGCGGTACTTCAAAAGCGCTGTACCGGAGATAACCGCCCTGTTCCTGAACGATCCGCCGAATCTCCCTGCAGGTTGGAAGTTAGTGATGTCTACCGCTTCTGCAGATGGTCCATCAGCAAAGCAACGGCAATTCGAATGTCCGGCAGAATGCGAAGCGTCGATGGATCGAACTGGGAGCGCCGGACGAAAGCCGAGATGCTGGCGCTAGCCAAGCTCACCAACCGGGGCCATTCGGCACGCGCACGCGCGAACTCGGTACGTTCCTCGAAATGCGCGATGCAGGAAAGCTGGTCGCGATGAGGTTGGTACACATTCCCGGATTCACCGAGGTCAGCGCCGTATGCACTCATCCCGACCACACCGGAAGAGGCTACGCCGCTGAATTGACGTTGGCGGTGATGGACCGCATCCGGCAGCGCGGCGAAACACCCTTTCTGCACGTCAGGGGAAACAACGCCCGCGCCATTCCCATCTATGAACGCTTGGGATTCAAGCAGCGTACCAGTTTCATCTCGCGGTGATCCAAAAGCCGCAATAGTACTTATTCCTTCTCCAATATTTTTTTCGATCTGCCAGTTCGCTTTTTCTGCGGAGAAAGTTCGGGATAGCGCAGCTTCAGCGACTCGAGTTTCTTTACGATGATGTCTGCCACCGCCGCCCGGCTGAACCATTTGTGGTCGGCGGGGATCACGTACCAGGGCGCCAAATCGCTCGAAGTCTTAGCGAAACAT
>CAVQGF010000068.1:0-32640 GCA_963711965.1 uncultured Acidobacteriota bacterium
TATGTCTGGCCTGAACTCATCGTATTGCTGTCATAAAGCGTGTCATCGAGATCGAAGATGACGCAGCGAATCAGCGGCCGCGGCTTCGCAGTCCCGACTCGCTTCTTCTTGATCAGCTTAGTTGAACGACTGGATGGCTTGGCTCTCATCAGGGAAAAGTTCGAAAAGGTTCAATAGCCCGACGATCTTGAGTGTCTGCAGCGCGAATTTAGATGGGTTGACAGCTTAAGCGCGCCGCCGTGTTGTTTGGCCTGAGTCAGAGTCCGGACCAGTACGCCGATGCCGCTGGAATCGATCATGGGCACTTCCGACAGGTTCACGACGAGGCGGTTTTCGCCGTCGTTCATCAGGTCGAGACAGGCCTGGCGAAGGCCATCGACGGGGTCGCCGAGTTTAAGGTCACCGCGCAGGTGAATAACATGGACACCATGATCGGAATGTTTCCGGACGTCAATATCCAAGCAAAACCTCCTGATGTCGCGTGTTGCCGTACTTTACACCCTCTCGGGAGATTCGGCTAGACGCGCCGACATCGCGCATTTTTTTGACACCCTCTCCGGCCTTTGTTACAGTTCGCGCTAAATTAAAGACAGTTCGCCACGTTTGCAAGTTGAATCCCCCCGCACCTGTGGTTGTCTAGAACGATCAAAGGCAGTCAAGGAACCCTCATGGCGACTCAGAGACCAGGATTCGCAGTCCCGCTGACTGAGTTTGCTGCCGCGCTATTAGCGGAGCGCGAACTGGGGCCTCGAGCCAATCTCACGGCCCAGCAAGTCGCCGAAATATTTCCCGGCATGGGCGTCGTCGTCTATGCGCTTGAAGAAGGCGCAGAGGGAAAGCAATGGACCCCAAAAGCGAAATTTGAGATCAGCCTGGAAGATCCTGCCGTAGCGTTTGACTCCGGCACTCTCGGCGCCATGGCTGAGCGGAACGAAGCGGTCGTTTTTGCCGGCGCCGATCTTGCGCGCGAAGATTACGCACACCTGAATATTAGGCAGACTGTCGTTTCCATCGCCACCGTGCCGCTCAGCATCAACGATCAATTGGTCGGCGCTATCGAGATGGTGAGCGTGCAAGAGCCGATCACGGACGAAGCACTGGGGGCACTCGCGCAGATCGCAGAGTGTGCATCCATCGGCATCGCCACGGCAATCTCCTACGAAGGCGAGCGCAACGCCAACCTGGAAGCCATTACACGCCTCACCCAACTTTATGACTTTGAGAAAGTTGTTAACTCGTTGATGGAGATCGACCAGCTGATCCCGCTGGTGGCCTCCAAGACACAGGAGTTGACCAACGTTCAGGCAGTCAATCTATGGATGCTGCAGGGTGACGAAGTTGCTGTTGGTGCAACGGCAGGGTGTCGACGAAACTCTCGAGGTCGGCTCCACGCAAAAAGATAAAGGCATCGCCTTCAACGTATCTGAAAAAGGCGAGCCGCTGCTGATCGACGATCCCGAAGATCCCCGGCTGAAGGAGCGCAATTCCTTCCTGGCTGATCCGCGTCCGGAGGCGGGCGCAATCTATTCGCTCATCGCCGTGCCGCTGGTTGAACAAGGTAAAGAGATCGGCGTCCTCGAGCTGATTAACAAGCTGGATTCCACGGTATTCGATGATGACGATCTTTTCTTTCTGATCACCATTGCCGAGGCTGCTGCGGGAGCGTTGCACAATGCCAGCCTGCTGGAAGCCGAACGCAAAGTGGAATATCTGGAGACCCTGGTCAAGGTAAGCCAGGAGATCACCGGCACGTTAAATTTGGAACGGGTCGTGCAAACGGTTGTCAACCAACCACAGGCGGTGATTCCCTACGAGCGTGCAGCTATCGCTTTGGAGAAGCACGGCAAGCTGACACTCAAAGCCATCTCCGGCGTTGAACATTTTGTTCCTGGTGAAGCTAGCGTCTCGCTTTTGCAAGATATCTTTCAGTGGGTGGCGGGTTCCGACGACGAGGTCTACGTCACAGAACGTGATGGCGAGATCGATGAAGAACGCGAAGAGACGCGCGCAAAGTTCAAAAAATATTTTGCCGATACCGGCATGCGCAGCTTTTACGCCCTCCCGCTGAGCGACGATCAGGGACGCGTCGGCATTTACGCGATGGAGAGCAGCGATCCCGACTTCCTCAACGAAGCGCAATTTGAGTTGATCAAGATCATCGCCGGACAAGTCACGGTCGCTCTTCGCAATGCCGATATGTACAAGGAGGTTCCGTTCATCGGCATCCTTGAGCCGGTGATGCGCAAGAAAGACAAGTTCATGCGCATGGAAAAGACCAAGCGCACGACCTATGCGATCGGCACCGCGATCGGGGCATTGCTGCTGGTATTGATCCAGATCCCCATGCGAGTGGATGGCACGGCGACAGTCGCTCCTGCGCACCTGGCGCAAGTACAGGCGCAGGTGGAAGGCACAGTAAAGCAGGTCTATGCCAAGGAAGGTCAGCTGGTGAAGCAGGGCGACGTGCTGGCCGATATGGAAGATTGGGATTATCGTGCGGGCCTGGCCGCTGCTCAGGCCAAATTGAACGCTGCTAACTCCGCGATGAACCAGGCGCTGGCCGGCAACGACGGCTCTGAGGCTGGAGTGCAAAGAGTGCAGGTTGAGTATTGGCGCTCGGAGGTTGATCGCGCGCGTGAGCGGCTGGACAAGACGCACCTTCGCGCTCCCATCAGCGGTGTGGTTTCTACGCCGCACATACAGAGCCTTACCGGACGGCATCTGGCGGTCGGCGATCCCTTCGGCGAGATTGCCGACACTTCTCAAGCGACTGTCGACGTAGCAGTGGACGAAAGCGATGTCGCGCTGCTCAATCATCCGAAGAATCCGATGGGGGCGTCGGTGAAGCTGGATGGCTTCCCTTCCGCAACCTTTAAAGGCACGGTCGACGTTGTTAGCCCAAAGAGCGAAGCATCCGGCGACCACCGCATTTATTACGCCCGCGTCACGGTACCGAATCCCGACGGAGACATGAGGCCCGGGATGCAGGGACGCGGCAAGATCAATAGTGGATGTCGTCCGCTGGGTTACGTTTTGCTTCGCAAGCCGGCGATGTGGATCTGGTCACTGTTGTGGAATTGGTTTGGAGTTTAGGAAGGACTTCGTCGCAATGAAGTTGAACCGCACATTTCTTTTTGTCGGCCTGGCCGCGCTTGCGGGCATTCTCGGCTGCAGCGATAACAAGACTACCGTTGGCTCCACGCCGGTTATTGCTACCCCGGCACAAAAACCGGCCGACTCTGATCAAGAGTTACAGATCAGCGGTCCTATTGTGGTCGAAAACCAAGTGGATCTGGCGGCGCAGCGCGATGGCGTGGTGGCGCGCATCATCGCTGATACAGGCACCATGGTCCACAAAGGGCAATTGTTGGCGGAGATGGACGACCGTCAACTGTCTGCCGAGCGCGACGCCGCCGATGCCAAAGCCAAGTCCATTGCAGCCGACGTGAAGAATTGGGAGGCGGAGGCCAAGGTGCAAGAAACGGACCTGGCTCGCGCCCAAGGCATGATGAAAGCCGACCTGATCACCAAACAGGAGCTTGATCACGCGCAATACAAATTGACCGCCTCGCAATTCGAAGTTGAGCGCGAAAAACAAAACCAACAGAATGCCGAAGCTTCCCTGCGGGCTTTGCAACTCGAGCAGGAGAAGATGCGCATCGTCGCACCGTTTGACGGTGTGGTCGCGCGCCGCTACGTCCGCGCCGGACAGAAAGTTTCGAAAGATGACAAACTGTTCTGGGTCACTGCTGTTGCACCGATGAAAGTAAAGTTCGCTCTTCCCGAGAAATTCGCCGGGAAGGTGAAGACCGGTCCAAGATCACCGTGACCTCCATCAGCATGCCCGGCGCAAGCACACGGCTCGCATCGCCATGGTGAGCCCGGTGGTCGATCCATCGAGCGGCACCATCGAGGTCAGCGCCGAGCTGCTGGGCGCAGCGGGCGAGCTACGACCCGGGATGACTGCCAACATTCATCTAGACACGCTGCGCTAGGTCTCCCATGAATCTGGCGGAAGCCCTCAACTCGGCACTCCCGGAACTTCCCGTCAATAAGGCGCGCATCAAGCGCCTGCCCAAGATGGACCCAAAACTCATTGGGAAACTCCAGACTGAAGAGGGCAAACCAGTGGTCGTCGCCAACATGCGCGGCACGACTTACCTCTATCGGTTCTCTCCGGAACAGTGGGAACTCATCCAGATGTTCGACGGGGAACGCTCCTATGCTGAGGTTGCGCAACTGTTCACACAAAAAACCGGGGGCGAAATCGGCGAGCAAGACGCGCGCGATTTTGCCGACGCCCTGGACGACGGCGAATTCTGGTACCGCACTCCGCAGGAGCGCAACATCGCGCTGATGCAGAAACTCAGCGAACAACGCCACCAGCATGTGCAGAAGAAATCGAAAGTGGGAGACGTCTCGCGTATCCACGTCTCACACTGGGATCCCGACGAGTACTTCAACAAGATCACTGGGCCCCTAAGCTTCGTTTACAGCGGGTGGTTCACGTTCCTGACTGTCTGCCTGTTCACCTTCATGGTGTACATCTTCATCGATCGCTGGAGCGAGATCGGGCGCGATACCCTGCTCTACTACGACTTCGGGGAGAAGAATTTTTCTGACCTTGTCGAATTCTGGATCCTGTTCTTCATCATGGCATTCTTCCATGAATCGTCACATGGGCTGACCTGCAAGCACTATGGCGGACAGGTCCATCAAATGGGCTTCCACCTGATCTGGCTCACGCCTGCGTTTTACGTGGATGTGACCGAAGCCTGGGTCTATGCCAACCGCTTGCAGCGGCTAGTGACCATCATTGCGGGGATCTGGGTAGAGATGATCTTCTGCGGCCTCGGCACGGTCGTCTGGTGGGGGACGGCGCGGGAACCTTCGCGCACGAGCTCGCCTACAAGATCATGCTGATCACCGGCGTAGCGGTCGTGCTGGTGAATATGAATCCGCTGATCAAACTCGATGGCTACTATTTCTTCTCCGAGCTGCTGTGCATCGTTGACCTGAAAGAAAAATCCACCGCCTTTGTGACTGGCTGGATCAAGAAAAACATTTTTCACCTGGCAGTAGAGGTCGAACACGTTCCGTTGCGTCGCCGATTCCTATACGTTCCCTACTGCATCCTCTCCGGGATCTACAGCTACGGATTGCTGTTCATCGTGGTTAAGTTTCTCTACCACGTCTTCCTGCACTATTCCCCGGAATGGGCCTTCGTCCCCGCGGCTCTGGTCGGATATAAGATCTACAAATCCAGGATCCATACTTTTGGACGGTTTATGAAGACTATCTATGTAGACAAGAAAGAGTTGCTGCGTGCCTGGGTGACTCCGCAGCGGATCGGCATCGCGTCCGCCGCGCTGCTGTTGCTCGTCATCATCCCGTGGCGACATGTGAACATTCAAGGGCGCTTCATTCTCGAGCCCGCCAAGCGGGCGACCATACGCGCCATGGTTCCGGGCACTGTCGCGGAAGTTTTCGTGAAGAAGCCAGGGAGTAAAGACGGGCCAGCTTCTGGGCCGTTTGACCAATCTTTCCATCGAATCTGAGGCTGAAAGGGTGATGGCCGACTACCGCTTGGCACAAGCGCGGGCCGTTAACGCTCAACTCCGCTACGCCGGGTTTGGGTCTGCCGATGCTGAGCGCCAGCAGCTGCAACAGCGTGCCCAGCTGATGACCGATAAAGTGGCGGCTTTGATCTTGCGTTCGCCTATCGACGGAG
This sequence comes from uncultured Acidobacteriota bacterium, assembly GCA_963711965.1. Taxonomy (GTDB): domain Bacteria; phylum Acidobacteriota; class Terriglobia; order Terriglobales; family Acidobacteriaceae; genus CAVQGF01. The sequence goes on from CAVQGF010000068.1 coordinate 5,732, forward strand.
TAATCGTCACGCCGCGTCCTGGCGATAAGGTTTCCGCTTATGCCAAAGAGGGGGATGAGCTGATCACTGTGTCAGACACCTCTTCGCTGCAGGCACGCGTGTATGTGCCGGAGTTCGATATGGGCGAGCTGAAAACCGAGAGCGGAGAAGCATCTGCTGAAATGCATCTCGATGGGATGTTCACCAGCCGAAACGCCAGGGTGACATCACTTGCGCCAGTGTCCTCGGAGCTGGAAGCTGGTTTGGCGCACGTCCAGAACTACGCAGGTCTGGCAGCACCACGTTATTTCGCCGCCACCCTTTCGGTCCAGAATCCCAATGATGAGTTGCGCGAAGGTATGACCGGATCGGCGAAGATCGATGTGGGCAGGCGCTCCCTGGCGTACTCCGGGTGGCTGATAGTACGTGATTTCGCTCGCCGCAAACTCTGGTAGGGCAATTTTTGGCAAGACAAAAGGGCTGCGAAGTTCGCAGCCCTTTGTTGTGATCCCGCCTGTCTTAGAAAGTGGCTTTGTTCAGACCAACGCCAGCCTTGTTGAGTCCCACGCCGGCCTTGTTCAAGCCAACGCCAGCCTTGTTGAGCCCCACGCCAGCCTTGTTGAGTCCCACGCCGGCCTTGTTCAAGCCAACGCCAGCCTTGTTGAGTCCCACGCCAGCCTTGTTGAGTCCCACGCCGGCCTTGTTCAAGCCAACGCCAGCCTTGTTGAGCCCCACGCCAGCCTTGTTCAAACCAACGCCAGCCTTGTTGAGCCCGACGCCGGCCTTGTTGAGTCCCACGCCGGCCTTGTTCAAGCCAACGCCTGCTTTGTTGAGCCCGACGCCAGCCTTGTTCATTCCGACGCCTGCTTTGTTGAGTCCGACGCCAGCCTTGTTAAGGCCGATTCCGTGGGTGGCCTTGCTGAGCGGAGTGCCTTTGCTCGCAATGATTGCCTTCTTTACCGCCGCCCTGCTGCTGATCAACGACTTCTTTTCGATCGCCATGACTGTCTCTCCTTAACTGCTGGTTGAATTTTGAATCTAAACTCTAGCGCCCCCAGGGCGACGTTACGCCCTGTGATAATGCAAGCTTGTGACCAAACCGTAGATCCAACCACCCAAAACTGTAAGTAGCTGATTAACAGCAGATTAGGGGCGTGTGGGCCGCAAACTGGAACCGCGTGTACCGGCCGGAAACAGGGGGATGATTAAAATTTAAAAGTAGGCAGTTAAAAATCAATCAGTTTTCAGCTTGTGCTTCCGGCAGAGGTAGTGGATACGCTGGCGGTCGATCTGCAGCAGATCGGCTGCGGCGGCCTTCTTTCCGCCGGTCCGGCGAAGCGCAGCTTGCAGGTACGCAGCCTCGATGCGCTCCATCTCTTCGTCGAAGTCGATGCCGCCTTCGGGGATCAGCAGCGATTCCTGCTTGGCGGCGCTGCTGTAAAGGATCTGCTGCGGCAAATGCTTGGCCGTGATGACGTGACCCTCTGTCATCAGCACCAGGCGTTGCATCAAGTTTTCCAATTCGCGCACGTTTCCCTGCCATTGGTTTTCTTCCAGAATGTCCATTGCCTCGGAATCGATCTTCTTCAGCGGAAGGCGATTGGCGGCACAATAAATCCGCAGGAAGTGTTCGATCAGCAGCGCGACATCGCCATCCCGCTCGCGCAGGGGCGGAAGGAAGATGGGGATCACATTGATGCGGTAATAGAGGTCTTCGCGGAACTTCCCTTCCCGTACCGCGTCTTCAAGGTCATCATTCGTGGCGGTGATCAGACGGAAGTCGATCTTCTTGGAACTCTTGCTGCCCAAACGCTGAACGGTGTGCTCTTCCAGGACGCGCAGCAGTTTGCTTTGCAGCGGAAGGTCGAGGGTTGCGATCTCGTCGAGAAACAGCGTTCCGTTGTGTGCCTGCTCGATATGCCCGGGGCGAGCGGCTACTGCTCCGGTGAATGCGCCTTTTTCGTGGCCGAACAACTCGGCTTCGATGAGGTTATCCGGCAGTGCTGCGCAATTCACGCTGATGAATGGCTGCTCGGCGCGGGGACTCATGGTGACGATGGCGCGCGCCACGAGTTCCTTGCCAGTCCCGCTTTCTCCGCGGATCAGGATCGTCGTGGGACTATCCGCCACGCGAACAATCGCGTCGTAGACGCGCCGCATCGGCTCGCTGCCGCCGATCAAGTCACAGAACGAGTACTTACTTACCAATTGCTCACGCAGCCTGCGGTCCTCGATCTCGATGACGCGTTTGTCGAGCGCGCGTTCAAGCACTATCTGCAATTCATGAAAATCCACAGGAGCCACGAAAAATTCATCGGCTCCCAAATCACCAGCTTTCACCCGTACGGAGCGGTTCTTCGAACGCGTGAGCGCCACCAACACGAAGTCCTCACTGATGCGCCGCAGCTCGCTTAAAACGTCCAGTCCGTGGTTGGTTGTTTCGGCCACCGTGTCAATGTCCAGAATGATGGCGTCCAGCGGGACTTGCGAAAGGAGAGGCAGGATCTGGTCGGCTGAATTGAGGAATGTGGTGTGGAAGGCAGCAGCCAGGAACTGCTTCACGTCCGGCAGTGCGGCTTCTTCTTTAGTGACGATGGCGACGCGGCGGACGTCACCAGCGGTGGCAGTGGCGGCTCTCATAGGAACGCCTTAGAATCAGGGCAGCCGATTATAGGTCAGTTTTTCAATAATCTGACGAAAAATTCATCAGCCCTGAAAGCTTAGGCTGAAGCGGCCTGGCAACGTAAAATCGAAGGAAACTTACCCGAATCCATGTCCAAACACAGCGCCTCAGGGCACGATACCCAACACGTCCGCATAGCCAAGAATCACTGTTTTGCCTGCGGTCCCGACAATCCGGACGGCATGCGCATGAAGTTCAAGTTCGATGCAGACGGCGGCCGCGCCTGGTGCCGCTTTCGCCTGCCGCTGCGCTTTCAGGGACCCCCAGGGCACGCCCACGGAGGCATTATTGCCACCATTCTCGATGAGGCCATGGGCAAGGTGAACAAGCTTCGCTCGGTCGTCGCCGTGACCAAGACGATGGAAGTGGAATATTTGAAGCTGGTGCCCCTGCGCAAGAGTCTCATAGTGGAGGGCCGCGAGCGCTCAGTCCGTGGACGCAAGCACGTGAATGTGGCGCGCATCCTGAATGAAAAGGGTGAGGTGCTGGCGCAGAGCCGCGGATTGTTCATTGCTATTGATCCGGCGAAGATGTTTGCCAAGCATCTGCGACGGGGTGAGCGCACTGGGCCTGTGGCGAATGCTTCACCGGTGAGGGCGAAACCCCGGAAGGCACTGCCAGAGTAGTAAAATAGATAGTTCCAGCGAAAAGTTCAGCACCGCGAATGGCTGGAGTAGAAACGAGTTTCCGTCATGGCCACAAACAACGGATCATCCAATGGAGCCGGCAACCTGCGGCTGAAGACCGGATTGGCAGAGATGCTAAAAGGCGGTGTCATCATGGACGTCACCGACGCTCGCCAGGCAGAGATCGCCGAGCGCTCAGGTGCGTGCGCCGTGATGGCGCTGGAGCGCGTGCCCGCACAGATCCGCGCCGAAGGCGGCGTGGCGCGCATGGCGTCGCCCAAGAAGATCCGCGAGATCATGGATACGGTCTCGATCCCGGTGATGGCCAAGTGCCGCATCGGACATTTTGCCGAGGCGCAGATCCTGCAGGAACTCGGCGTCGATTACATCGACGAGTCTGAAGTACTTACCCCGGCGGACGAAGCCCATCACGTTGACAAGCACGCTTTCAAAGTCCCATTCGTTTGCGGAGCCCGCAATCTGGGCGAGGCGCTGCGGCGCATCGTGGAAGGTGCGGCAATGATCCGCACGAAAGGCGAGGCCGGTACGGGCGACGTGATCCACGCCGTGAAACACATGCGCGCTATCGTGCAGGAGATGCGAGTTTTGACCGTGCTCGGCGAAGACGAACTCTACGCCCGCGCTAAAGATCTGCAGGCGCCGCTCGAGGTCGTTCGCATGGTGGCGAAAACGGGCAAGCTTCCTGTTCCTAATTTCTCCGCCGGCGGTATCGCTACTCCGGCGGACGCGTCACTGGTCCGACAATTGGGTGCCGAAGCGGTATTCGTGGGCTCGGGCATCTTCATGGAGAGCTCCAGCGAATTCGCCAAGCCTGAGATCGCCGAAGCGCGCGCGCGCGCCATTGTGAAAGCGACGACCCATTTCGACGACCCAAAAGTCCTGCTCGAAGTCAGCGCCGACCTGGTGGGAGCGATGAAAGGCCTGGCGGTGAGTGCGATCCCCGATGCCGACCTTTTGCAAAAGCGTGGCTGGTAAGCTCGACTCGCAACTTAAGCTCACATGAGAATCGGAGTGTTGGCCCTGCAAGGCGACTACGACGCGCACCGGCGCATGCTGGAGCGGTTAGGAGCGTCCGTTTCGCTGATCAGAAAACCAGAGCAGCTCGACTCAGTCGATGCGTTGGTGATTCCCGGCGGCGAGTCTTCGACGTTCCTCAAGTTCCTTGAGCAAGGCGGCTTTCTCGAGAGGCTACGCGACTTTGTCCGCACCAAGCCGACCTTCGGAACCTGCGCCGGCGCAATCTTGCTGGCAAAGGAAGTCTCCAATCCCCCGCAGGAAAGTCTGGGTGTGCTCGATATCCGAATTCGGCGCAATGCGTACGGGCGTCAATCGGAAAGCGCCATCCATCAGGGTTCCACTTCTCTTGGCCGCGATCCGCTTGAGATGGTGTTCATCCGTGCGCCGAAGATCGAGAGAGTCGGCAACGGGTGTTGAAGTCCTGGCGCGTGAAGGTGACGATCCGGTTCTTGTTCGCCAGGGTAAGACCATGGCCGCCACCTTCCATCCCGAACTCTCGGACGACACCCGCGTTCATAGCGAGTTCCTGAAGATGTTGAATGGAGCAAAATAGGACCGGAATGGCCAGGGCGCTCCTTGTCGCGCTAGTTCTTCTCACCTGCGGGACTGTTTATTTATTCATCGCGAAAACCTGGTGGATGCCTGCGCTGATCTCGTTGTCGGGCGCCGCGGTGGATCGGGAATTTTCAAGCACGCTGCTGATCCTTGGCTTTGTGTTCGTGCTTGCGCAAATCGCGCTCGGGTTATTCGTTTGGAAATATCGCAACACCAAGCCAGTCAGTCACTCCACTGGACATCGAGGCGCTGAGTTCGCGTGGACCGCCATCACCGCCATCATCTTTATTACGCTTTCGCTCGCGGGTCAGCGCACCTGGGCAGAATTCCGCAACCCCCAACCGGCTTCAACCCAAGATCTGCAGGTTGAAGTCACGGGTACGCAATTCGCCTGGTACTTTCGCTATCCCGGGCCGGATGGGAAGTTCGGCGCCACCAGCCCCAAGAACGTGGATGCTTCACTGGGGCAGCGCGGCGATCGGACTCGATACCAGCGATCCCAGTGCGAAAGATGACCAAGTGACGTCAGCGCTGGTTGTGCCGGTGAATCGCGAGGTACGACTGCAACTGCACGCGCAGGATGTGATCCACAGCTTCTTTGTCCCGGAGCTTCGATTAAAACAAGACGCTGTGCCCGGTTTGAACGTTCAAGCTCACTTCCAAGCCAACAAGCTGGGCGACTACGAGATCGTCTGCGCAGAGCTTTGCGGGCTTGGCCATTACCGCATGCACGCAGTCTTACGCGTCGTTTCGGAAGACGACTTCCAACGATGGCAGCGGCAGCAGGAGGGGGCCACGCGTTGAGCGACCAATCCCGCACCGACCGCAGCATCGCGCCAGGATTGCTAGGCCGCATCTTCAGCCGTGACCACAAGGTCATTGGCCTGCAATATTTTTTTCTGTCGCTCGCGGCCGCATTGGTCGGGGTCGCACTCTCCGCATTGATGCGCTTCCATCTGGTCTGGCCAGACGCCGCGCTTCCCTTCTTCGGCTCCATCAAGCCGCGAGCAGTACCTCGCAATGCTGACCATGCATGGCACGCTGATGATCTTCTTTGTGCTGACCACGGCCCCGCAGGGAGCATTCGGAAACTATTTTCTGCCGCTGCAGATCGGCGCGCGAGAGATGGCGTTTCCACGACTTAATATGTTGTCGTTCTGGTTCACGTTGCTCGCGTTCCTGGTCCTGCTCTCCGCATTTTTTGTGAGCGGCGGCGCTCCGATTTCCGGCTGGACGCACTACCCGCCACTGAGCGCCGTCCCAAGCGCGGGACCCGGACAAGGCCTGGGCATGGATCTCTGGATCGCCAGCATCGGCTTATTCTGCTTCGCTTCCGTGCTCGCCTCCATCAATTTCATCGTTACGGTGCTTGACCGCCGCGCCCCGGGCATGACCATGATGCGATTGCCACTCACGGTTTGGGCCTGGTTCATCACCGCAATACTTTCGCTGCTGGCATTCACCGTGCTCCACGCGGCCATTCTTCTTCTATTCATGGATCGTCACGCAGGCACCAGTTTTTTCATTCCAGAAGGCGTGATCGTCAACGGAAACGTGTTGCAGCATGCCGGCGGTTCCCCGCTGCTGTGGCAGCACCTGTTCTGGTTTTTCGGACATCCCGAGGTTTACATCGCCACCTTCCCGGGTATGGGGCTGACGTCCCATCTGCTCTCCACCTTCGCACGCAAGCCGGTCTTCGGATATCGCGCCATGGTCTACGCCATGCTGGCGATCGGAGCTCTCGGATTCATGGTTTGGGGGCATCACATGTTCGTGAGCGGAATGAATCCATTCGCCGGTTTCGCTTTCAGCCTGATGACCATGGTGATCGGTGTGCCCTCTGCGATCAAGACATTCAATTGGCTGGCAACGTTGTGGAGAGGGTCCATCCGTCTCACTGTTCCCATGATGTTTGCGATCGGGTTCGTTTCCGTCTTTGTCACCGGCGGCCTCTCGGGACCGATACTCGCGCAGCCTGCTCTCGATATGTATCTGCACGACACGTACTTTGTGGTCGCGCACTTTCACCTGATCATGGGGGTGGCGGCGGTCATGGGTATTTTTGCCGGAACATATTTCTGGTTTCCCAAGATGTTCGGCCGGCAAATGAACCCCAAGCTGGGATACGCGCATTTCTGGATGACCTTCGTCGGCGCCTACGCTATCTTCCTGCCTATGCATTTTCTCGGCATGGCCGGACACCCACGCCGCTACTCGCAACTTACGGAAGTGCATTATCTGCAGCCGTTGTTGCCACTGCAGCGATTCATTACCTTGGCGGCTTTCGTCACCATCGCGGCGCAGGCCATTTTTCTGGTTAACCTATTCGTGAGCATGCGCAAGGGCAAGGTGGAAGACGCCAATCCCTGGGAAGCGACCACGTTGGAGTGGGGTGCGCAAAGAGAACCCATCGAGGTGGTCAGGGGGCCGTATGACTTCAATGTTCCTGGAGCTAAGGCAGATTTTCTGAAACAGTCAGGCGAGGAGGGCGCATCGTAATCAATATGTCCCCGCGATCCCGCTCGAACGAACTCGAAGTACCAGGCCGCATCGACCACGGCGGCAGTGGCATTCCGCATTACGGCGGCGGAAACGGCGACAGTGATTCCGGCGATCACTCCCCTGACTATTATCAGAACCTTCGACGGTATCGGCTGTTTGTGTTTTTGATCTTCATCGGCGTCTTTATCTTCTTCACCGCGCTGAGCAGCGCTTACATCATCCGTCGCGGCAACGGACATGTGGACTGGCAGTCCGGCGCCTTCATCCGCGATTGGCAGCCTCTTGTGATGCCCCAGATCCTTTGGGTGAACACGCTGCTTCTGGTCCTGAGCAGTTGCACTTTGGAATTTGCCCGCAGAAACCTGTTGAAGCAGCTCGTGCTGGCTCCGGCGGTTGCGGTACCGGGCGTGGCCCAGGAAAGGAAGTGGAGCGCTCCGTGGTTGGCGCTGACAGTCATTTTGGGCGGCGGCTTCCTGGCAGGCCAATTCATGGCCTGGGAGCAATTGCGCTCCGCCGGTGTCTTTATCGCTACAAACCCGAGTAGCTCCTTCTTCTATATTCTGACCGCCGCTCACGCGGCCCATCTATTAGGCGGTATGTGTGCGTTGCTTTATGCTGCCGGGCTGGCGATCACTTCGCGCAATTTGGAGCGCGAGGTGGTGGTGGTAGACGTGACCAGTTGGTATTGGCACTTCATGGGCCTGCTACCGGATCTACATCTTCCTGCTGCTCCACTTCGCTCAATGAGAGCTTTTAGAAATTTCGCGCTCGTTTTGATGCTGCTTGCTCCCCTGGGAACAGCCGTCGCTCAGGGATGCGCAATGTGTAAGACCTCTGCAGAAGCGACGGCAGCTGAGCAGCAAAAGTCGCTGAATCGCGGCATCCTGATGCTGGCGATCCCATCGGTCATCCTATTTGGCGGTATTTCGATCTTCGCCGTCCGATATCGCTCGTCATCGTCTGGACGGCGAAGCCAGCGCGAAAAGGGCCACGACACCGGTTTGTTATAATCTTCTGAGGACCTTTGAACGGCGCGCCCGGCGTTTCCTAGCGCTGTGGTCGAACGATCCCTGCGGAAGTGGTGGAATTGGCAGACACACCATCTTGAGGGGGTGGCGCCGAAAGGCATGCGGGTTCAAGTCCCGCCTTCCGCACCATAGTTTATCCAAGGAATCTAGAATGATTTTGTTATCTACATTCTTCACATATTGGTTTCCCTGTTCCTGATCCTGGTGGTTCTGGTGCAGAGCGGCAAAGGCGGAGACCTTTCCATGTTCACCTGCTGGTGGCAGCCAGACCGCTTTCGGTCCGGCCGCCGGTGCGACCCTATTCACCAAGCTAACGACTTGGTCGGCCATCATCTTTATGGTGACGTCGATCACGCTCTCGATCCACTATTCGCGCCAGACCACTGGATCGTCCTCGGTCCTTTCCGGCAGAGCCGCAATTCCGGCACCGGCGCAAACGATGCACCTGCTCCAGTCAAAAAATAAGGTATTTCGACAAGGCCTCCTCAGGGAGGCCTTTAACTTTCTGGCTAGATACAATCAGTCCCATGATCCACGAGATTCTTCCCTGTTGGGCCATTGCAGTGCAATTGCTCTGTGATCGGCGACGCGCTACGCGCGAAGCCATTGTGATCGATCCCGGAGACGAATCGAAACAGTGATCGCTGCACTCGACAAACACAAACTCACCGTGAAGCAGATCGTGATCACGCACGCTCACATCGACCATGTAGGCGGTGCCATGAAGCTGAAGAAGCTTACCGGAGCTCCCATACTGCTGAACGAGAACGACACAGCGCTATTAAGATGCTGGACGTTCAGGCAACGTGGGTAGGAATGAAGGCTCCAGGCGCGGTGGCCATCGACTCCAGCCTGAGCGGAGGCACAAGATCAACGTCGGGAAACATCAGCGCAAATGTGATCCACACGCCGGGGCACACGGAAGGAAGCGTCTGCCTTTATTTTCCGGTGAGCAGAAACTGATCGCCGGGGAGACATTGTTCGCCGGAAGCATCGGAAGAACCGATCTCCCCGGTGGTATTTCGAGACCATCATGCGCTCGTTACATCACGAGGTGCTCGCGCTGCCGGATGAGACACTGGTGGTCCCCGGTCATGGCGAGCTGACCACGATCGGCGAAGAGCGCGCGACGAATCCATTCTTGCAGAAATAGAAAAGGGGAAGCCTCGCCCCCCTTGTTTGTCCTTCAAAATGTCTTCTAAGCTGGTTTCCTGGAATTTCTTCACGATCTTGGGCGAGACGAATTTCTCCGGCGGCGCAAATCCAGAAACCTTTTTCGCGTTGCGGAAATTATCTTCAGCCTGCACCAGCAGCTTGTGGTCGTTCTGCTGTTCGCCCCCCAAGATGTAGCGCGTCAACTTACTGGCACCAAGGTAGAAGTTAGCCAGTCCAGATTTGGAGCCCGCGCCATCCAGATAATCGCGGATGTGGGTTTCGGCGCTCTCGAACTCCTGCTTGTAAAACTCGTTGATGCCCTTAGCCAGCATGAAATCCGCTTCTGAGCCAGCGACGATCGTCTTATTGCTGGCTTCGGCTTCCTTCTTCAGGTCAGCGATACCGTTGCGAGCCTGCGCGTTCGAGGAATCGGCTGAAAGCACCTTTTGGTAGAGACCCATGGCCTTGGAGTCGTCGCCCTTCCGGCGCGCCGCCTCTGCCTCACGCAATGTGGCATTCACGTCGACCTTGGGGCGAGTATCCACGACGGCAGCCACCGGGCGACTTACGGGCGGAGGATTGTTCGTGACTGGCGGAGGATTGTTGTTGGCGACAACTACCGGCGTACCGCCCGACTGCGCCAATTGGTTCATTTGGTTCACGCGTCCGCGCGGGTCGCCCGGGCCATCACCCTTTACGGAGGCAGCATCGTTGTAGGAATTTGCGGCGCCTTTGTAGTTCCTGGCGTTGGCCAGGCTGTCGCCTTCGGCATAGGCCTGTTCGTAGGAGCGGATCTTCTGCAAATAGGTCTGCGGCGTCTCCCTGATGTTTGCCGGAAATGCCGTTGAGTGCGGATTTAGCCGCGCTGAAGTCATTGCGCTGGTAGGCCGCTACGCCTTGCTCATATTTTGCGGCCATGGCGCTGTCGTTCGAAGCGTTGGCGGCGGCAGACTTCGCCTGCGGGATCTTGGTACTGATGTAAGCCTGCGCGTCAGCCACGTGAGAGCCACTCTTGATGTTGTTGAATTTTTGCGTGGCCGTTTCATAGTCACCCGAGTTGAATGCTTTCACGCCGTCGGCGAATCGATCGTCATTGCGCCGGTTCTCGCGTGCCACTTCCTGCGCCATGATGTTGCAGTTCTGCTGCGCGTCTTTGTAGGTTGCGTCTTCCTGCGCGGCGGCGCAGTAGAGACGCGCGGCCTCCGAGACGTTTCCCTGTCCGGCTGCGGCTTGCGCGGCCTTGTAGAGATCTTCTTTCTTGCCGGCGAAGGCGGGGATCGCGGCAAGGATAAGGACAGAGGTGAAGAGTCGATTGATGATCGTCCTTTTCATATTAGTTCGTCCCCATGATCTGCTTCTCTACGTCGATCGGCTCAAAGACGGACTTCACTGTTCCGGGAGCTTCATTGGTGGCGCTGACTTTCTCAGTCTTGTCGGTTCCGTCGCGACCGGTCAGGACTACCTCGTATTCTCCAGGCGGAACGGCGATGCGTGCCGGAGTGATGTCGTCGGGCGTGAGCTTAACTTTACCGTCCGTAGAAGTGATGGACTTTACTGTCGCGTAGGGCACTGCATTGATCTCGATATAGGTGCTGGCCGCCGGAGCAGTGGTCATCTTCTTGTAACCAAAATAGCCGCCGATCGCCACAACCAAGACGACTGCGATCAGAATCGGAACCATGGGTGATTTCTTCGGCGGCGGGGGCGCAACCGCTACCGGCCGATGAGCCGGTGCGTGTGCGGTAGCGGCAGCCGCAGCGGCGTGCCTTGCCGGTGCGGGGGCAGCAGCAGCGATCTTCATCGAAGAAGACGAATAGTCGTTGGATCCGGCAACGATGGTTGCGTTCATGTCCTGCGAGCCAGCCACAATCGTCTTGCTGAGGTCCATCTCCTTCTGCTGGCGGCTTGCGCCTGCAGCAGCATCTTTTTTCGCAGTCTCGTATTGCTTCTGGAGTTCGGGTGGGGCGCTGGAGACCAACGGCGTCACCGCTTCCAAGCTGGTCAACGCTGCGGTGTATTGGCGCGCTAGCAAGTATGCGCGCGCATCGCGCAGCGCTTTGTCGACGGCCGATTTCGCCATCGTTGTTTTTTTGGTCTCAAAGTTAGCGAAGGCAGTTTTGACTTCCGGCGTCTCGCCGTAAGTCTTTTTGCAAGCCTCCATGATCTTCAGAGCGCCGGCAAAATCGTTCTTCTCGAGCGCTTCCCTGGCCTTGTCGAGTGCCCCGCTGACGCCCTTGGCCTGGTCCTGCTCGGTACGCGCCTTTTCCAGCAACGCCGTGAAAGAAGTGGCCCGTGCAAATTGCTTGGCCTGACTTTCGAGGAAGGTGACAGCTTCGTTGATGTTGCGCTGCTCGAGGAGCTTCTGACCTTTACTCACCGTGGCTTCGACACGCTTGTTGTATTCGTCGAGTGCGCGGCGCGCTTCGGTCAGCACAACCTTCAATTCTTCGTCTGGAGTCTGCTTGAGCGTGCTGTCGAGCAGCGAGACGGCCTGATCGTATTCGTGATCAGCCATCAGCCTTTGTGCTTCTTCAGCCGCGGAATCGATCTTCTTGCGCTTGGAGACGCTCGCGGCTTCTTCTTTTGCAAACTGCAGAAGGTCCTGGATCTCAGCCGAACCTTCAATCTCTGTCTGCGCGATCTCCAGCACCTTGACCGCGGCAGCGTAATCTTTCTTACCGATGGCCTCTTTCGCCTTCTGGATGTAGCCTTCTTTGATCTCCTCGGCCTTCTCGCTCTCCGCCGCCTCCCGGACCATGTTGATGAAGGACTTCAACTTGGTATCGCCGGGAACCTTGATCGCTGCCTTCTGCAAGACCTCGAGGGCATCAGCAGCTTTGCCACCGTCAAGTAACTTGCGCGCAACCGCCATCTGCTCTTCAACGAACTTCTTCTTCTCGCCTGACTCGCGCTGCCTATCGGCAAGGGCCTTCAGCTTCAGCAGACCCGGATCATTAGCAAATCTTTTAAGTGCCTCGTCAGCTTTGGCTGAGGCGGCCTTGGCATCATCCTTCGCCAAAGCTTCCTCAATCTCGCCCGTGAACCGCTCGAGGTCTTTCCGTTTCGTCTCCTGCTCGCGACCAGACGATGCCAGGTTCAGCAGCGACATGACTTCGGGGCTGGATGAGTCGATGGCCTCGGCGCGCTTCAATACTTCGAAAGCCGCGGTGAACTTACGGGAAGAAATATCTTTGCGGGCTTCGTCGATGAAGGTTTGCAGTTCTCTCTGCTTCGACCGCTCGGAGAGGTCCTTGGAAACGGCAGCGTGCATGGTGCGCGCTTTCGTATTCTCGGGATCGGCGACTAACGCTTCGTCGAGTGCCTTGACCGCAGCTTCAAGATCGCCATTTTGCTGCGAATTCTCGGCTTTGCGGAGCGCGGCTTCGACTTTGTCCTTCCTGGCTTTGGCCGCAGCCACGATCTCACGAAGATTGATCAGCTCGGGATTCGTCTTGTCGAGCGTGAGCGCCTGTTCTGCATATGCGAGCGCGTCCTCGTAGCTTTTCTGGGACATTGCTTCTTCAGCGTGCGAGCGCAGTTGCTTGATCTGCTCGCCGCGCTGCTGGCGCTGCATGCGCTGCTGCACTTCCATCATCAGTTCTTTGGCGACGGAGTGCTGCGTGTCGACCTTCAACACGATCTGCAGGATCTCTTTGGCTTTCGGCAGGTCGGATTTTTCGACGGCGACCTTGGCCCGGTTTACGTAGTCCGAGACCATGGTCTTCTTGATCTGCTCTTGCACGCGGCCGAGGTCGAAGGCGAAGTCTTCGGCTGTCGCGTAGCGCTCTTCACGATCTTTGGCGAGCGCCTTCTTGATGACTTCTTCGAGGTCTGGGGAAAGCTATCGAGATAATTACTAAGTGGCGGTGGCGGCTCGTGAATGATCTTGAGCAGCGTGGACGCTGTGTCTTTGCCATCGAAGGGCAGCACGCCGGTCAGCAGCTCGTAGAGCATGACGCCGGCGGAGAAGATGTCGGTGCGTCCATCGACCACCTGAGCGTTGATCTGCTCGGGCGACATATAGGTGATGGTGCCGACCACCTGGCCAGTGCGAGTGAGCGAGTTGTCGCCAACGCGCGCGATACCGAAGTCCACGATCTTGCAATCGCCGCTCTTGAGCACCATCAGGTTGGCAGGCTTGATGTCGCGGTGAACGATGCCGCGCTGGTGCGCGTAATTCAATCCCGTACAACACTGGATGATGAAGCCGAGTTTTTCCACCATGGAAAGCTCGCGTTTGGTGGCGATCATCTTGTCCAGCGGCTCGCCTTCCAGGTACTCCATCACGAGATAAGGGTTGCCGTCCTGGTCGCCGAGGTCATAAACGATAACGATGTTGGGGTGCTGCAACATGCCCGTCGACTGGGCTTCACGGTAGAAGCGCTTGAGCAGGTCGGGATTCTCGGCGAATCCACCGGTCATCATCTTGATGGCGACCATGCGGCCGATGCGGCTGTCGGTGGCCTTGTAGACGATACCCATGCCGCCCTTGCCGAGGACTTCGACGACATCGTATTTCCCGATTTTCGTTAACGTGTTCGACGCCATACGTTATTGCACCCTTAGATCGTGACCTTTAACAATTGCCCACCCGCTAACACCATTGCGCCTTGCGGAACCGGCGCGGCGCCGCGGACTTTGATGAACGTGCCATTGCGACTGCCTACATCTTCAAGAAAATAACTATCGCCGCGCTGATAGACCTTGGCGTGGGAGCGGCTCATGAATCCGTCTTCGGGAAAAATATAAGTGCCCTTATTGCGTCCCCAGGTGATCTCTGACTCGAGCAACGGATACTTCACGTCGTCCTCTTTGCCTTCGGCCGTGAGCTTGACGAACTGCGCGACCGGCTCGGCCAGCATCTCTGACATATCGAGCACGGTGGTGCCGGTGCTGGCTGCTGCGGACAGAGCGTCTGCTTTCTCGCGAAACTTCATGACCTCTTTGCCCATCATGATCACATCGCCATCTTGCAGCGTGTAAGTCGCGATCAAGCGGACGTAAACGCCACGCCCTTCACTCAGGTCCTCGACGAGTAACTGCGAGCCTTCCGCATAAAATTTTGCGTGCAACGGTGCGAGTTGCGAATCGCCGGCAAATTGCAGGTCGCCCTGACTTTTTCCGATCGTCAGCTTGTTGTTTTTTAGCGAATGTTCCCCGCCCACGCTTCCATCCTTGCGGATGTGTTGCAACTTGAAATTTGGAAACACCTGCGCCGCTTTGGCGCTTGACTGCACCTTGGTGTGCGAGACAACCGGCTTCTTCGCGCCACCTTCCTGCCAGATGACTTCGTACAGATCGCGGTCACCTTCTTTGCCCTTCAGGGCGAAGCGGCCGATGCCCGACAGTCTTAAGCCACTCGTGTTCTTCACCTGCTCGTAGAGCGTGTCTGAGATCACGATCTGCTCGGGTTGCGCGGCACTCTCTACGCGCGAGGCCACGTTCACCACGTCGCCAAAAACGTCGTTCGATTTCACGATGCCTGAGCCGTAGTTCAGCCCGATGCGGATGAAAACGTGATCTTGTTCCGGACGCGGAGCGTTGAATTTGATCAGCTGCTTCTGCATCTCCATGGCCGCGATGCACGATTCGCTAGGACTATCGAAGGTCGCCATGATGGCGTCTCCGATGAACTTGATCACCCGCCCGGTGTGCGCTTCCACGATCTTCTGCAACGCGTCGTTGCACTGGTGCACCATCATGAGTCCAGCGACGTCGCCATATTTTTCAAAATATGCCGTGGAGCCCTTGATATCGGTGAACATCACGACGACAGTCTTCCGGAACTTCTCCAGCTCGGCCAAAAGCTCATTCTGGCCTTTGGACGACTGCATGATCTGGGTGACGCTATTCGGGTTTGAAGACATGTCCGCTCGGGTGCCCTGTTGAAGCTATTCAATTGCCCTGGGGTGAACGACGCAGTACACGGACGCGCTTTTAAAGCCACTTTGTCCGTTCAGAACTATCCTCGAGCGGCTCGGCTTGGGGGTCGCCAGAACGCACGTCGAGGTGTGAGCTAACTTACCACGGAAATCATTCAATTAGAAGCAGTTTTCCTGCTGGAAGCGCCGGATTTCGGGTACGAAAAAGGAGTCAATACCGGGATGCTCTGGGGGTGTGAATGACAGCCGCCTAAAGGGACTGCAATAAAATTGCGATTCCTTCGGCAAACGGGCGGGTGGGCGTGATGAGGCTAACTACTAAGTAACCATCCGCTGGAAAATCAAAAAAATGACCCGGGTGGACCACAACTCCATGTCTTTCCAGCAGCGTGACGGCGCGATCCTCGTCTGATCGCACCGCAGGAACCCGCAATATCGCATACCAGCCCGCCTGCAGTTCCAGACGCTGGCAGCTCTTCTGTGCCGGCAACTGGCGGTCGAGCTCGGCCAAATTTTCGTTTACTCGTTCCTGCAATTGCTTCCGCAACCCGATTCCCTGCCGAAGTAATTCTGGAAGCGCGTGCTGGATGGGTGCGTTCACCGATAGATAGGTGTCGGCGATCACTTCGAGCCGCGAGAGCGCGTTTTCGCAAATCTCTTTCGGCCCGCTCGCGACCAGCCAGGCAAGCTTCATCTGCGGAAGTGCAGCAATCTTCGAGATGCCGCTCAGGGTGAAAGTCAGCGCAAGGTTCTGTTCGCGGCTGAAAGATTCCGCAACAACGCCGGGCTGGAGAAAATCCAGAAACACTTCGTCTGCGATCAGCGCGATCTGGCGCGCGGCACATATCTTCAAAAGGGCGAGCCGTTCGGTTTCGCTGACCAACGACCCGGTCGGATTATTGGGATGAACGACTAAGATTGCGCGCATCCGCGCGGTGATGGCCGCTTCCAGCGCGTGCAGATCAATGTGCCAGCCATGATCGTAGAAGAGTGGATACGACGTGAGCTTCACGTCCTGAATGCCCGCCAAAAAATCGAATAAGGGGTAACTGGGAGCGGCGGTCAGGATTTCGTCGCCGGGATCGCAGAGCAGGCGAAACAAGAATGAGTACGCCTCACTCGTACTGGTCGTCAGAATGATTTGCTCAGGAGGGGCGCTCGATCCGCGCTCAGCATAGTAAGCAGCAACTGCCTCGCGAGCTGAAACCAATCCCCGAGGATCCGGTTCGTAACGAAGCGCAACAGGCTTGTTCAGGGCAGCGAGGATCGCTGATTCGTCGTAGGTGAGCCCTACTTCTGTGGGATTCGAAACAGATAAATCGAGCAGCCGTCGGCCCGATTTCTTTGCCTGCTCAAGCGCCAAGCTGAAACGATTGGGCGCGAGATTCCAATCAGTACGGCGAGCGAACATAAGAAGGCACTCTACCGGAGCCTTTCATTCGCAGCAAACTCACTTCACATGGATAACGCTCTCGCTGCTGCCGACTTCCTTGGCTTTTGCGACTACCGCGCGTGCCATGTCATAGAGAACGCGCGCGTGCGAAGCGTCCGGGCCAGCGAGAGCGAGGGGCTGGCCGGCGTCGCCCGCGCGGCGAAGCTCGGGGTCGAGTTCGATCTCAGCCAGCAATGGCAGATCATACTGCTTGGCGGTGCGGCTTCCGCCCTCTTTGGAGAAAATGTCGATCTCGTATTTGCAATGCGGACAGGTGAAGTGACTCATGTTCTCAACCAGTCCGTAAATATCAACTTTGAGCTGCTTGAACATCTCGATGGCTTTGCGAGCGTCCTGCAGAGCAACGTCCGACGGAGTGGAGACGACCACCGCGCCGCTGACGGGAACGGTTTGAATCAGCGAGATTGCGACATCACCTGTTCCCGGCGGCAGGTCGATGATCAGGTAATCGAGTTCACCCCACTCCACCTGCTGCAGGAATTGCCGGATGATGGAGTGAAGCATGGGTCCGCGCCAGATCACTGGCTTGTCGCCTGGATTCAAGAGTCCGACTGAGATCATCTTGATGCCGTACTGCTCGATGGGCTGGATGCGATTTCCTTCAAGCGCCTTCGGCTGCGCCTCGAGTGCGCCCATCATGAGAGGAACGTTCGGCCCGTAGATGTCGCCATCGAGCAGTCCCACGCGATGTCCAAGTTTGGAGAGCGCCACCGCCAGGTTCACCGCGACGGTGGTCTTCCCTACTCCGCCCTTACCCGAGCCGATAGCAATGATGTTCTGGATCCCCGGAAGAGGTTGGGGCGACTGCGGAATTCCGTGCGAATGTCGCGTGCGAAGCCAAGATGATTCCCTCTGCTCAATTATAGAGTGAGGCGCGACGATCCGTTGCCCGCTCCTGAATGGCTGTGTGACAATGAGTTGCGTGCCCGGGTGGCGAAACTGGCAGACGCACGGGACTTAAAATCCCGGGCCCTCGAAAGGGGCGTGCCGGTTCAATTCCGGCCCCGGGCACCATTTGACTGCTTTCACGACCAGCATCTAATTACTCCGCCGACTGCCCTCAGCCTGTGCTTCGAAGAACCGGAATTTACAGAGTGCCTATTCTTCTATTAACTGTTTAGTTATTTTAATTAAGCTATTGAATAATAACTACTTACCGTGCGTCAATCAGCGCCACAAATTGCCACATGCTTCCGTTTTATCTTGCGCGAATGGCGGGAAACGCATATACTACAACGTTTTCGAACGGCCCCAGGACTTCTGCAAGAGAGACCCCGCTTCAAGCATCAAATCGGCCCCTCGATCAGCAGTGCAGCCGTAACGGTGACACTAATCCGGAATTCAGGTGAATCCGCCTGAATCCCGTTCGCTTTTTAGGAATCAAAGGCTTAGAGCAATTATCCATACAGACAGGAACTTACTTAATCATGGCAAAGCGTCGCGGAAATCCTAACTGGGGCAAGCCCGAGCCTATCGGCCCGGTAATCCCTATCGTGACCTCCTTCGAGCAGGCAGTGAAGGAGTTCAAGCTCGAGCCCGAGCAATACCAGCGCTCTACCCGTCTACGTGAGTGGGCGCGCCGGAACAAAAATTCCAAGTACATTCCTGAGCCCCTGCTCCAGGCTTGGGGATTCGAGATCGAGTCCACGCTGTAATCGGTTTTGAGTGACAAAGGCCGCCGGCTTCGGCGGTCTTTTCTTTTATACCAGGGCTTCGCGGTGAAGCTGCTCCGCCCTCGCGGACACGACGCGCAGGGCGGCGCGCGTTTCCGCTCACCCGGGGCCTGCATCCAAATAGAATCGACCGGGAGAGTCGCGACGGATGTCCCTGCCCTTCACGCCCCAAGAGATGCTGGCGATTGTTGTAGGCGCCAGCTTTGCCGCCGGATTGAACGTCTATGCGACGGTTGCGGTTTTGGGGCTGCTGGTGCGGGCGCATCTGTTCTCGCTGCCGCCCTCGCTCCATGTTCTTGAAGCTTGGCCGACGATAGCCGCCGCTGTCGTCCTATTCGTTATCGAGTTCTTTGCCGACAAGATCCCTGCCTTCGACCTGATCTGGAACGCTCTGCAGACTTTTGTCCGAGTGCCCGTTGCGGGACTGTTGGCCTACGGCGCAACCGCGCAGCTCACGCCCGGGGCGCAGCTGGCGAGCGCGGTCGTCGCTTCAGCAATCGCCTTCGCCGCCCACGGCGGGAAGACCGCCATTCGCGCGGCTGTTACGCCTTCTCCTGAGCCGCTTTCAAATATTGGACTGAGCCTTACTGAAGATGCACTCGCTATCGGCCTGGTCTGGTTCGCTACGCAACACCCCTACGCTGCCGCTGTGGTGGTAGCTATTTTGCTCGTCTTGCTGGTGATCGTGGTGCGTATGATCTCGAAATCTTTGCGTGCTTTATTTCGTGGCGCTAAAGCTCAGTGGCACAAATTGCAGTTGCAGGGGTTGATCAGCAGTGACTAGGCGGCACGCAAGGGCGTGTGAGATATTAGACGGTTCGCATCGCGCCCCTGGCGATGACTGTGAAGCTTGAAGGAGCTGTGCATGGTGCGTTTGATCCCCAAGAGTCAGAAGTTCTTCGACATGTTCGCCGAGATGTGCGGCAACATTGTTGAAGGCGCCAAGCTGCTTGAGACCACCTTGCGCGAGAACACGGACGTCGAAGCGCGGGTCCATCAGCTTCATGATTTTGAGCACAAGGGTGACGACATGACACACGCCATCCTCACCAAGCTCAATCAGACCTTTATCACTCCCTTTGATCGCGAAGACATCCACCGCCTCGCCAGCTCCCTCGATGATGTTCTCGATTTCGTCTACGCCGCAGGTGAGCGGTTGGTGATCTACAAGATCTCGCACCCGCCCAAAGCGGCAGCCGAGCTGGCCGCACTAGTGGTGCAGCAAGGCAATGCCCTCACCAAAGGTGTGCAACTGCTCGAGAAGAGTGGCGACATCATGACGCACTGCGTCGAAGTGAACCGCTTGGAGAACATGGCGGACAAGATCGCGCGCGAGGCTATCGCAAAGTTATTCGAAGAGGAAAAGGATCCCATCCACCTGATCAAGCTCAAGGAGCTTTATGAGGTCCTTGAAACTGCCACCGACAAAGCGGAAGACGCAGCCAACGTGCTTGAAACCGTCCTGCTGAAGAGTGCATAGCATTGGAACAACCCGCTCAACCATCGTTCTAGTAGAAGATGATCGCGACATTGCGCGCCTTATTGAGCATCACCTAGAAGCGAACCAGTTTACCGTCCAGACCTTCTTTACTGCTTCTGCAGTACTGGAAACCACCCAAAAAGATCCCCCAGCGTTGTTCGTCCTCGACATAATGCTGCCAGGGGGAAATGGGCTGGATTTATGTCTCGCGATCCGAAAATCTGCCGTATTGCATTCCGTTCCGTTGTTGTTTTTGACGGCGAAATCTGAGGAAGGCGACCGTGTGCTGGGGTTGGAGCTGGGGGCTGATGACTACATCACGAAGCCTTTCAGCCCACGCGAACTGGTGGCCCGAATCAAAGCGGTCTTGCGGAGGTATGAAAAGCTAGCAAATAACGATCCGATCGAGATCGGACCGCTCAAGATCGATCCTGCATCAATGGAAATCACGATCGGCGACCGGTCGATCGAAACCACTGGGACGGAGTTCCGCCTCCTGGAATACCTGGCGCGCCATCCCAAGCGTGTTTTCACGCGCGACCAGTTGCTGGACGCTGTGTGGGGCGACACCAGGTTTGTGACACCTCGCTCGGTTGACGTATACGTTCGGCGCATCCGGGAAAAGCTCGAGCACGATCCCGAACGTCCCTCGTACTTGAAAACAGTCCGCGGGATCGGGTATCGCTTTGAGGTCCCGAGGTGAGCACCGTATTCGGTCGACTATTTCTCGCTTCTTTTGGGATTGTGGCGCTTTCATTGTCGATTTTGTATTTCCTGCTTCCGCACGGAATAGCCATTGCAACTTCAGTCGCGCTGGCGGTTGCTCTTTTGGCGGCGGGCGCAGTGGCGCGTCAAGCAGACAAGGTGGTCAGTAGCCTTAGCGCCAAAGCTGACGCCATACTGGACTCCGTCGGGGAGAAAATCGCTGATCAGTCGGATCTAGGCCGAATCGACAGCGCGCTCGAACAAGGTGCCCGTACTCTAACGCAGACAGCAGAAACATTAGAGAGCGCAGATCAGCGACGTCGAGAGTTTATTGCGAATGTTTCGCACGAATTGCGGACGCCTCTGACGGCGATCCAGGGGTACGCGGAGACTCTTGCCGATGATCAACATTTGACGGTCCAGAGCCGGGAATTCCTCGCGGTGTTGCAGGAGAATGTAAGGCGTATGTCGCGACTGACGGCAGACTTGCTGACGCTGGCACGCTTCGAATCTTCGAATCCGCAACTTCACTTCATTCAAGTACCCGCCACGGAGTTGCTTCATGAAGCCTTTCGTGGATTGGAAGGCGCTGCAGGGAGCAAGAAGATCGAGCTGCACGTAGAGGCAATCGTCCCACGCGCAGTAAATGCCGATCCGGATGCCATTTATCGCGTTTTTTCTAACCTGATCGAAAATGCGATCAAATATTCAAGCGGAAGTGGCAGCCGCATCATGATCGGGGCAAAAGAGGTCGAGTCTGGGATCGAATTCTACGTGCGCGACTTCGGAGCCGGAATCCCAGCCGAGCATCATGACCGCCTATTTGAGCGGTTCTATCGCGTGGACAAGGGGCGCTCGATCGAACTGGGTGGGACAGGCCTGGGGCTGGCGATCGTGAAGCACGTCGTGCTGCAGCACGGCGGCACCGTCCGTATGGAAAGTCAGCCCGGCAGCGGCTCCGTTTTTGCGTTCACACTCCCTACCGCCGTCTGAATTAACCGCTTATTCACCTCTCTTTCATATTCCTTTAACAATCATCGGGTGTAATCGACCGCAACAGACGGGAAAAGGAGTCTGCAGAAGATGAGCGTAAAAAGCACCATCGCACTCTCGATAACGTTGGGGATGTTGATGACAGGCATTGGCTCCGCGGCCCAAATAGCTCCGCAACAGAATGCAAGACCTAGGTCAGGAGCGAAGGGACTTAGGGGCGATCCAGCAGACGTGCAGCGGGATCTGGCGGCCATCCGCCAGATGTTGCAAGAACAACAGCAACAAATCCAGGAGCTGAGGAACGAGCTGCAGCAGAAGGATTCTGTGATCCAGCAAACACAGCAGCAGCTCGCTAACCTGCAGCGCGCGACTGTCGAGGCGCAGAACAGAGCGGAATCGGCGGCAGACGCTTCCAATGAATCCACTTCGACCATCAGCAATCTCAAATCTGACGTCGCCGACATCAAACTGAACACTACGAATGCCGCAGCCGGAACGCAGGAGGACCAGAAGCGCATGACAGCGCTCGAGAACGTGGTCAACCGCTTTCGCTTCAGCGGTGATGCCCGCATCCGCGGCGAAAGCTTCTTTCAAAGCTATGCCGGTTGCCCGACCGGCTCGTGCGAAGACCGGCACCGCGTCCGCCTGCGTCTACGGTTAGGGTTGGATGGCAAGCTGAATGAGGACTTCACGGGCGGCATCTATCTCGCGACTGGACTATGGACTAACGGCTCACCCTCGTTCACCGACCCGATCTCGACGAACGAGACGGCCACCGGTTTCTTTGAAAAGAAGACCATCGGCCTCGACCGGGGCTGGATCACCTATAACCCGGTAGCGCACAAGTGGTTGAGTCTGACAGGTGGTAAGTTCGCTTACACTTGGCAACGCACCAACCTCATGTTCGACCCGGATGTGAATCCGGAAGGCTTCTCGGAAAAGTTCTCCTTCGACCTGGAGCACCGGGGCATGCTGAAGAATGTGACCCTGCAGGGAATGCAGCTCATATTCAACGAAGCAAGCAAGGGGCGTGACGGCAAAGCCCTGGGCGGCCAGTTCCTCGTAAAGGCCAAGCCGCTCAGCTTCTGGACAGTTACGCCATCGTTCACGCTCCTCGAGTGGAGCAATGAAGACGCGATCGCCAATGCGGCCTTCCCGGTGGCTGTCTGTTCAGGTGCGGCTGTTGTTGGCTGCATACCGCAAGCAGTCACCACGCCAGTGGGGACGCCCGTCAATGCTCCTGTCACGCTCGCGCCGGTCACTCTCGCGAATGGCGTGACCAACGCTACTCTGATCCACGGCACCGGTTCTAAGCAGACGCGCGGCTATCTTTCGCGCTTCACGAACGCCGACCTGATCGTGGATAGCGTTTTCACCACACCATGGTGGAACAAGCGCCTGCCGATCCATGTGGTGGGTGAATACGAGAAGAACCTGCGTGCGGCGACCAATCGTAACGCGATGTACGTGGGCATGGCTGAGATCGGGCGCGCCACCGAAATGCACGATTGGATCTTGGGTTATAGCTTCAACCGCACTGATCAGGACGCCATCATCTCCAGCTTTGCGGAAAGCGACGAGCGCGCTCCTACGAACGTGATCCAGCATCGCCTTTACGGGGGCTGGATGGTGGCCAAGAACACGCAGGCGATGTTCACCTGGTGGCTTGGCCGTGCGCAGGACCTTACCCTGCCCAATACAGCGTTGCTGCAGAATAACGTCCCCATCAACTCGAACTTCCCGACGAAAGGATTGGGGGCCTTTGATCCTTTGACGATGAAAGATCCGTACCTGAACAGATTGCAGCTCGACTTGATCTACAAGTTCTAGGGCGAGAGTGTTAGAAACCTTCATTAATAACCAAGGTGAGAGCAAATTATGCGACTGATTCCACAAGACAAGGGATTCTTCGACCTCTTTAAAGAATTGGCGGCCTGCCTTGAAGAAGGAGCCGGCCGTCTCCACACCATGCTTCAGGACATTGAATCGATCCAAGTTGAGGTCGAGGTGCAGCGGCTCAAGGACATTGAACACAAGGGGGACGAAATCACTCACGCCCTCTTGATTAAGGTCAACAAAACGTTTATCACTCCGCTGGATCGAGAAGACATCCACCGGCTCGCCTCGGCACTCGATGATGTTCTGGACTTTATCTACGCGGCCGGCGAGCGCGTCGTCATGTTCGATATTCATTCCCATTCGCAGCCCTCGGTGCAACTGGCAGATATAATCCAGCGGCAATGCCAAGAGATCGGCAAAGCGCTGGACTCGCTGGACGACCACGAATACGTTCTCCAATCTTGCCGCGAATTAAATCGCTTGGAGAAGGAGGCCGACCGGATCTTTCGCGGAGCAGTTGCGACCTTGTTCAAACAGGAAAAGGACCCGGTCACTTTGATAAAGATGAAGGAACTATTCGAATTTCTGGAGACTGCCACCGACAAAGCCGAAGATGCGGGCAACGTTCTGGAAAGCGTAGTTTTGAAAAATTCATGATAATTCTCCGCCCGAAAGGACGCCATTTCCGTGAGTAGCAGCCTTTGGTTAGTGGTCATCACCATTGCGGTCGCACTTGTCTTCGATTTCATCAACGGCTTTCACGATGCTGCCAACAGCATCGCCACTGTAGTCTCCACCCGCGTGCTGTCGCCAAAATTAGCGGTGGTCTGGGCCGCGTTCTTCAACTTCGCGGCCGCATTTATCTTCGGAACAGCGGTAGCTAAGGCGATCGCCAGCGGCATCATCGATCCAAAGCAGGCATCCGCTTATGTGATCCTTGCCGCGCTCATCGGTGCTATCACCTGGAACTTGATCACCTGGTGGCTGGGCCTTCCCAGTTCGTCGTCGCACGCTTTAATGGGCGGTCTCGCCGGCGCCGGCATCGCCCGGGCCGGCTTCGGAGTGTTGGTTCGGGCGCCGAAATTAACACTCCCGGTCATAGGCGTCATTCCAGGGTTGGGCGATAAATGGATGCTGACCCTGATCTTTATCGTGTTGGCGCCGTTGATGGGAATGGTCCTGGGATTGGCACTGATGGTTGCGATGTCATGGATCCTTCAGCGCCGTGCGCCGCGCTCAGTCGATAAGTGGTTTCGAAAATTGCAGCTGTTATCCGCAGCTGCGTACAGCCTGGGTCACGGCGGCAACGACGCACAGAAGACGATGGGCATCATTGCTGGTGCGCTGCTCGCAGGCGGTCTTCTGAGCCCGGAGCAATTCGCGCATGGTTGGGGACCGTACAAGTGGTACATCGTTCTAGTAGCCAATGGGGCCATCGCTTTAGGCACGTATTTCGGGGGATGGCGGATCGTTCACACCATGGGCGCAAAGATCACCAAACTCAAACCCGTGGGAGGGTTCTGCGCTGAAACCGCTGGAGCGATCACGCTGTTTTTGGCCTCCCATCTTGGCATTCCGGTGAGCACCACACATACGATCACAGGAGCGATCGTCGGTGTGGGCTCCACTCATCGGGTCTCAGCTGTGCGTTGGGGAGTCGCCGGTAAGATCGTATGGGCATGGATCCTTACCATTCCAGCCTCGGCGCTGGTCGCCGCCGTAGTTTTCTGGATCATCCGTTTCTTCAACCCTGGCCGCTTAGGATTATCGCAATAAAAAGACCCGCCACAGCGAGCGGGTCTCCCTGTCAGATCGAAGCGAGAGTCATTTAGCAAAACATTTCAGCAGCGAGCCCGCGATCATCACCAGCTTCTGCATGTCAGCCGGCATGAAATCGGCACCAGACGTCGGTGCTGACATGCCCTTGCGGCAAACCTCGATGACTCCCATAACTCCGTTTGGCCCCACCACCGGAACGCAGATCAATTTTTGGATCAGCTGATGCTCGGCCTTTTCACCGACGACGTGCTGCTTCCCTTTAAGGTCTACCGATTCGAAGATGCTGGTGTGCTTGGCCTGGGCAAAATTGTTGAGGATCTCCGCGCGTTTCGATTGTGCACAGCGCGCTGCCACCGAACCCGTGGTATTCAATGGGATGGAGCCGACGTTATGCAACTTCGACGGATAAACGAACACCAGGTTCGCCTTATCAATACGCATGATCCCAACCTCGTCGGGCTGCACGTTGAACGCCTTGGCGATCTCGGTTCCGATCTTTTCGCCATTCTTGGGCGTAGTCCTTCTGCTTCACAATCCGTCGCGATCTGCGCGAACGCTGCTGCCGGGGTGGCCATAGAGTCTCTCCTGTGGAGGAACGCGGGTCATTATATCGAGGTTCCGCGCAGGTACAAGAGCCAATCTGGACCTTCGCGAATCTTGACTTAACCAATCGCGCGACTCGATAATGAAAAGTTGGCCTTTGTAATTTGCTCGCTCTGGGGAGAGTCACCTTTCTAATGGCACCAACGCCCGCCACCACCGCCCCGCAGAACTCAAGCCAAGCGGTTATTCCAGGCGGCGTACCTCCTCTAAGGGCGGGGCAAGGTCATTCTTTTCTTCTACGCCGGCTACATTCGCTCACCGGCATCGTTCCAGTCGGCGCATTCCTGATCGAACACATCCTGATCTCCAACGCCACCGCTATCAATGGTCCAGAGGCCTATGCCAACCAGGTGAAATTTCTTGGGAGCCTGCCCATGGTCCTCTTCTTGGAGGCATTGGGATCTGGCTGCCCATTCTCTTCCACGGCGGATATGGGCTAGTGATTTGGTGGCGCGGTGAGAGCAACGTTAGCGACTATCCTTGGACCGGCAACTGGATGTACACGCTGCCGCAGCGTTGGACGGGCATCATTGCTTTCGCCTATATTGCCTGGCACGCACCTGGCACCTGCGCTTCGCGGGATCGACTTGCACGCGCATCCCGGTGCATCGTTCGGGAAAGTTCAGTCTGAGCTGCTCAACCTGGTGGGGCGGCCCCGCATACCTGATTGGATTGGTCGCGGCCTCGTGGCATCTCGCTTACGGCATCTGGCGATTCTGCGCTGAAGGGCATTACCGTCGGCGAAGGCGCGGCAAAAGTTCCTAGTCATTTGCATGCTGTTCTTCTTCGTCATGAGCGGAGTCGGAATCATGAGCCTGCGCTCGTTCTTCGTTCACCCACGCGTTCCCGCTGACGAAAGCGCCGACCAGATTCGTACCAAACCCGCGCCTCCGACCGAGCCGCTAGGAAATAAATAATGGCAGCGAATCCCAAGAT
>CAVQGF010000069.1:0-5473 GCA_963711965.1 uncultured Acidobacteriota bacterium
GTGAAGGACGATTGTGCGAAGTTTGCTCCTTCTCTGCGTGCTCTGCAGAACCTTGGCGCACTCCGCGGTCAATCGCACGCAGAGTTCGCAAAGGTGAAGGTTTGCTTCTACTTCGTACTTCACACAATCACACAATCGAACTTCTTACGTGACTGTGCTTCCCGTTCGCGCGTCCGCAACCGTGCTCACACCGCCGCCGCCGTTGCTCGCGCTAGCATCCTTGCCGCTCAGCAGTTGCCGCAGCACGAATTGCAGGATGCCGCCGTGCTTGTAGTACACCGCTTCCTGCGGCGTATCGATCCGTACCAAAGCATGGAACTCGACTGTTTCGTCGTTCGCCCCGCGGGCGGTCACTTTCACCTGCTGCCCCGATTTGAAAGCCGGCGAGTTGATGATCTCCGCGATGCCGCTGATATCGTAGGTCTCTTCGCCCGTCAGTCCGAGCGTGTCCGGATCTTCGTCGTGAAGGAATTGCAGCGGCAGCACGCCCATGCCGACCAGATTCGAGCGATGGATTCGCTCGTAGCTCTCGGCGATCACCGCGCGCACGCCGAGCAGCGCCGGGCCTTTGCCCGCCCAGTCACGCGACGATCCCGATCCATACTCTTTCCCCGCCAGGATCACCGTCGGCACATTCTTTGCTCGATATTTTTCCGACGCATCGAAGATCGACATCAACTCGCCATCGGGCAGGTGACGCGTCACGCCGCCTTCCGTCCCCGGAGCGAGCTTGTTCTTCAGCCGTACGTTGGCAAACGTTCCGCGCATCATGACCTCATGATTACCGCGGCGCGAGCCGTAAGAGTTGAAGTCCGCCTTGGTCACGCCGAGCTCGAGCAAAAGCTTTCCTGCTGGCCCATCCGACTTGATCGATCCCGCCGGCGAGATGTGGTCGGTGGTTACGCTGTGCCCCAGCTTCGCCAGTAGGCGCGCGCCCTTGATGTCGGTCGCCGGTTGCGGCGATTTCGGCATATTGTCGAAGTATGGTGCGCGCCGGATGTAGGTGGACTGGTCGCTCCACGCGAACGTCTCGCCGCCGGCGACCTTCATTCCCTTCCAGTGCGCGTCGCCTTCAAAGATGGTCGCGTAATTCTTCGTGTACATGCCGGAGTTGATGGCCTTCTTCAGCGTGTCGTCGACTTCCTTTTGCGTCGGCCAGATATCGCGCAGGTAGACCGGCTTGCCGTTCGAGCCTTCACCCAGCGGATCATTCAGCAGATCTTTTTCGATCGTCCCTGCCAGCGCATACGCGACCACCAGCGGCGGCGACATCAAATAGTTCGCGCGCACATCCGAGTTGATGCGTCCTTCGAAGTTGCGATTGCCCGAAAGCACCGATACGACCACTAGATCGTGTTCAGCGACCTCCTGGGTGATCTCGGCCGGCAGCGGACCGGAATTTCCGATGCACGTCGTGCATCCGTATCCCACGGTATTGAACTTCAGCTTATCCAGATATTTGTCGAGCCCGGACTCGCGATAGTAGTCCGTCACCACGCGTGATCCCGGTGCAAGCGATGTCTTCACGTGCGGCGGCACCGTCAATCCTTTTTCGACCGCTTTTTTCGCCAGCAATCCTGCGGCGATCATCACCGACGGATTCGAAGTATTCGTGCAGCTGGTGATCGCGGCGATCACGACGTCTCCATGCTTCAAATCTTCTTCCATCTGCGCGACCACCTGCTTGGCCGCAGCGGGCGCGTTTTCCACATCGTCGCTTCCCACGGCGACTCCGCCGCCACCTTCGCTCTTGAGGCGATCGACCTGCTTGTCGGGCATCTTTCCTGGCTTGATCAGGCTCGGCAGCGCCTGCGCGAAAGATTTCGGCGCGTCCGAGAGTGGCACGCGGTCCTGCGGACGCTTCGGGCCGGCAATGCTCGGCTCAACTGTCGCAAGATCTAACTCCACCAGCTCCGAGTATGTCGCTTCTTTCGTCTTCTCGTCGTGGAACATTCCTTGCGCGCGGCAGTAGGCCTCCACCAGCGCGATCTGCTCTTCGCTGCGTCCACTCAATCGCAGGTAACGCAGCGTCTCCGCATCTACCGGGAAGATTCCGCACGTCGCTCCGTACTCGGGAGACATATTTGCGATCGTCGCGCGGTCCGCCAATGGCAGATGTTTCAACCCTGGCCCGTAATACTCGACAAATTTTCCTACCACCCCGACTTTGCGCAACATCTCCGTCACGGTGAGTACAAGATCGGTAGCCGTCGAGCCTTCGCGCAGATTTCCGGTCAGCTTGAATCCCACCACCTGCGGGATCAGCATCGAGACCGGCTGCCCTAGCATGGCGGCCTCGGCTTCGATCCCGCCCACACCCCACCCCAGCACTCCGAGTCCGTTGACCATGGTGGTGTGCGAGTCGGTGCCGACCAGCGTGTCCGGATACGCACGCGCGGGCTTGCCGCCTTCTGCGGGTGCAATAAAAACTACGCGAGCGAGGTATTCCAAGTTGATCTGGTGCACGATGCCCATGTCCGGCGGAACGATTGCGAGATTCCGAAACGCGCTCTGCCCCCAACGCAGGAACTCGTAGCGTTCGCGGTTGCGGGAAAATTCCAGGTCGGCGTTGATCTGCAAAGAATGCTGTGTGCCGAACTCGTCCACCTGCACCGAGTGGTCGATCACCAGCTCCGCCGGCAGCAGTGGATTGATCTTCTTCGGGTCGCCGCCCAGCGCTTTCATCGCGTCGCGCATCGCGGCCAGATCGACCACCGCCGGAACGCCGGTGAAGTCCTGCATCAGCACGCGCGCCGGCATGAAAGCGATTTCTTTGGAAGGAGCGGCTTTCGCATCCCAATTCGCCAGCGCGCGGATGTCGTCGGCGGTCACCGACTTGCCTTCATTGCGCAGCAGGTTCTCCAGCAGGATACGCAGCGAGAACGGCAAATGCCCAACCGGCAGCCCGGCCTTTTCGATCGCGTCCAGCCGGTAGATCTCGTATTCCTTCTGCCCAACCCGCAAAGTGGAACGGCTGCTGAAACTGTTCATTATGAAGGCTCCTCGCGAAACCTTCTATTTTACGCCGTCCACTGCCGAAAAATCTGCACCAGCAACCATCCATTGAGCGCCGCGATGAAGATTGCCGTTGTCCACGCCAGCGTTTTCACCCACGCCGCATTCACGAATTCACCCATCTTGCGCTTGTCGCTGGTGAATAAAACGAGGGGGAATACAGCGAAACTCAGCTGCATGGAGAGGATTACCTGGCTCAGGATAAGCAATTGCGCCGTTCCGCGCGAGCCCCAATACGCAGTCACGATGACAGCGGGAACGATGGCGATCAGCCGCGTGATCAGCCGTCGCAGCCAAGGTTTCAGGCGGATATTGAGGAAGCCTTCCATTACGATCTGCCCCGCGAGCGTTCCGGTCAGCGTAGAATTTTGGCCGGAGGCCAGCAACGCCAGCGCGAACAGCGTGCTCGCCCCGGTCACCCCAAGTAGAGGTGTGAGCAGCTTGTACGCGTCACCGATCTCGGCCACTTCGCTGTGCCCGCTGCGATAGAAGGTCGCCGCCGAGACGATCAGGATTGCGGCGTTCACGAACAGCGCCAGCGTCAGCGCGACGGCGGTATCGATGTCGCTGAACTTGATGGCCTCGCGCTTGCCCTCGAGCGTGCGCTTCATAATTTCGCGTCTGCACCACCGAGGAATGTAGATAAAGGTTGTGCGGCATCACCGTAGCGCCCAGAATGCCGATCGCGATGTACAGCATTCCCGGATCACGAAGAATGTCCGTTGAGGGAACAAAGAATCCGCGTGCGATCCCGGCAAACTCCGGCCGCGAGAAGATGATCTCCAGCGTGAAGCAGAACGCGATCACGCCGATCAGCGAGATGACCAAGCGCCTCAATGTAGCGGAAGCCGCGGTTCTGCAGGAAAAGGATGATCAACACATCCAGCGCCGTCAGGCAGACGCCGATCAGCAGCGGGATGTGGAACAGCAGCTGCAACGCGATCGCCGTGCCGATCACTTCCGCCAAGTCGCAGGCGGCGATCGCGATCTCGCAACCTACCCACAACAAGAACGAAACTGGCTTGCTGTAGTGGTCGCGGCAGGCCTGCGCCAGGTCGCGCTCGGTTACCACTCCCAGCTTCACCGAAAGGCTCTGTAGAAGGATCGCCATCAGGTTCGACAGCATGATCACGCTAAGCAGTGAATAGTTGTATTTCGATCCAGCAGCCAGGTCGGTAGCCCAGTTCCCTGGATCCATATAACCCACGGCGACCAGGAAGCCCGGGCCCGCGAAGGCGATCATCTTCCGCCAGAAGCTCGCCGTTTTCGGCACCGCAAGCGAGCGGTGCACTTCCGGCAGGCTTGGCGTCAGCGCTTCCAGACGCCACGGGCTGGGTTCAGGTTTCATTCCTTTTGCGATGGCCTTCCAGTTTACTTCGGCTGCGCGACTAACGAGCATACCCCGACTGCTGTCCTTTATACTCATACCTCCATGAAAGTCCTGATCATCGGCGGTGGCGGAAGAGAGCATGCGATCGCGTGGAAGCTGCGCCAGTCCCCGCGCATTACCCAGCTCATCTGCACCCCCGGCAATGGCGGCATCGCAGACGAGGCCGAATGTCTCCCCGGCGATGTGAAAGACATTCCCTCTGTCGTCGCTCTCGCGCAGAAACTAGGTGTCGACCTCACAGTGGTTGGCCCCGAAGTACCGCTCAATCTTGGCATCGTCGACGAATTCCAAAAGCGCGGGCTCCGCATCTTCGGCCCCACAAAGCAGCAGCGCAGCTCGAAAGCAGCAAGAGCTTCGCCAAGGAATTCATGCAGCGGCACAATGTTCCCACGCCTCATTACGCCGTCTGCCTCAACATGGAAGACGTGAAGGCGGCATTACCGCTCTTCAAAACCCCGCTCGTCGTCAAAGCGGATGGACTCGCCGCCGGCAAAGGCGTCGTCATCGCACAAACGAAAGAAGAAGCCGCCCACACCGCCGAAGAGATGCTGAGCGGCAAAGTCCTCGCGGGCGCCGGCAGCCGCGTGGTGCTGGAAGAATTCCTGCAAGGTGAAGAAGTTTCGTTCCTTGTCCTCTCCGATGGCGAGCGCGTTGCACCGCTCGTCGCGGCGCAAGACCACAAGCGCATCGGCGAAGGTGACACCGGCGCCAACACCGGCGGCATGGGCGCTTACTCCACCGATTCACTACTCGACGCACAGATGCGCGAATGGCTGATCACGCACATGGCGAAGCCCGTGGTCGCCGGCATGAAACAGGAAGAGATGGAGTATCGCGGCATCCTCTATTGCGGTCTCATGATGACCGCTCGCGGTCCCATGGTGCTCGAATTCAACTGCCGCTTCGGCGATCCTGAGACGCAGCCCATCCTGATGCGACTTGAAAGCGACCTGCTCGACGCCTTCGAAGCCTCCATCGACGGGCGCGTGAGCGAAGGCGACTTTAGATGGTCTAGCGACGCCACCGCGTGCGTCGTCATCGCTTCAGGCGGATCATAGACCCCGAATC
>CAVQGF010000070.1:0-25889 GCA_963711965.1 uncultured Acidobacteriota bacterium
GATTCCTACCAACGCGTAGTAGAACGGCCAGTTCATGATGTCTGGGTTCCAGGTCGGGAGTGGCAGGCTGAGCCCTTCGGTGCCACCACTCAGCGACCGCCAGTTGATCGCGATCACCTGGACCAGGAACAGGAACGCCACGGTGATGATCACGAAGGACGGCCGCTCGCCGGCAGTGCGACGAGGCCGAGCACGAGCGCGACCAACCCGGCGGTCACGCCGGCCAGCGGCATCCACAACCAGACGTTGGTGTCCGGGTGGTGGGTGGCCAGGACGCCGACGGTGTAGCCACCCAGACCGACGAACGCGCCCTGGCCGAGCGAGACGTAGCCCGCCAGACCGGTGATGATGCTCAGCCCGCTCGCCGCGATCGCGAAGACCAGCGAGAGGATGATCATGTTCTGGTAGTAGAGGTTGTCGCTGAGGATCGGGTAGAGCACCAGCAGGACGCCGGCGACCAGCGCGATCAGGCGACCGAGCCAGATCAGGTCGAACGACGGCGGCTTCGGCGGGGCGGACTCAGCGGCACTGCTCATGCGGGGTCCCCGCGAAAGTGCGAGCTCTGCGAGCGGTTTCGTGGGGTGTTCATGCGGTCACCGCGTCGTCACGCAGGCGGGTGCCGAGCAGACCCTGCGGGCGGATCAGCAGCACGAAGAACACGATCGCGTAGGGGACGGCGGTCGCCCACGCCGGCGAGATGTAGACCGCGGTCACGGTCTCGGCGATACCGAAGATCAGCGCCGAGACCACGGCGCCCTCGAGGCTGCCGAGGCCGCCGAGCACCACGATCGCCAGGAGCCGCGCGATCCAGAGGTAGTGGGAGCCGGGCACGAACGGGTAGAGCACGCCGGTGATCGCGCCACCGGCTCCGGCCGCGGCCAGCCCGAGCCCGAAGACCAGCGCCGCTACCGAGGTCACCTTGATCCCGACCAGCTCGGCCGAGGAGGGGTTGGCGGCCGCCGCCCGGATGGCCCGGCCGAGCCAGGTCTTGGTGAGGATCAGCCACAGGGCCGACAGGACGACGACCGCCAGCACTCCGCCGTACACCTGGGCCTCGGGAAGGAACACGTTTCCGACATGGAACGCCCGGTCGACGTACGACGGGCGGATCGACGTCGAGTCGTTGCCCCAGATCTCGCCCATGGCCCCCTCGACCACCAACGCCAACCCGAAGGTCAGCAGCACCGTCGACGACATCGGTGCGTGCCGGATCGGGCGGACCAGCAGCCGGTAGGTCACCCAGCCGAGGCCGAAGACCACCGGCGTCGTGATCAGCACCCCCAGCAGGGGATCCAGCCCGAGCTGGTTCCACAAGGTGTAGGTGATGAACGCGCCAAGGATCATGAAGGCACCGTGCGCGATGTTGATCACCCGCATCACCCCGAAGATCAGGGTGAGGCCGCTGGCGACCAGGGCGTAGATGCCACCGACCAACAGGCTGAGGACGAGGGTCTGGACGAGCTCGGTCACGACCCCGGGTGCAGCCCACCTCGGCCTTGGCGGTCGCGACCTCGGCGGGTAGTACGACCTCCGCCTTGCCCTTCTGCCACTGGCCGATCAGGAAGTCACTCTGCGGGGCACCCGTGTCGTCCACACGACAGGGGCCCGAGGATGGTGTCGACCGTGTGACCGCGCAGCCAGTCCGCGAGCTTCAGCTGGTCGTCGATGCTGCCCACCGCCTTCACCGCCGCCTGCATCACCTGAGCAGCAGCGTAGGCGTCGGCCGCGTCCTCGGGCGGAATGGCCTGATAGATGGTCCAGGAACGTCTGGGGATGCAGAGATTTGAGGCGTTTGTGGGTTGATTGTGTGGGCGCTGGTGCCTAAAGTGTGGCGTCATCCTGAGCGCAGCGAAGGACCTTGCGTTTCGCTTCGACTAGCGAACGCGTACGCAGCCCATGTCATTCTGAGGAGGGCTTCCAGCCCGAAGAAAGAATCTTGTTGGCAGAACTGTCTAGTCGTATCTCTCGAACACGATCTGCTTCTTGTCCCAGCCGAACTCATTCTTCAGCATGTCGCGGTTGGCGCTGACCATATCGTTCAATCCGCAGATGTACGCATCCAAATTCGCGCGCTGGTCCGCGGGACGCTTGAGCAGCAGATCACGCACTTTGTCCTGCACGTAACCCTTCTCGCCCTTCCAGGTTTCCGGAGGGCGGCTCAAGGTCATCGTGTAGTGAAAGTTAGGAAACTCGGCAGCGGTGCGTTCGAACTCTTCCTGGTAATACATGTCCTCGATGTAGCGCGTGCCGTACACCAGATAGATATCGCGGCCTTCGTGCCGCGGATTCGCCTTGTCCCAGAACAGCCACTCGACGAACGAACGCATGGGCGCAACGCCGGTCCCGGTCGCGATGAAGATGCAGTCGCGCAGCGGCTTGCGCAAGACGAACAAGCCATGAGGCCCGTGGAACTTCACCTCGGCGCCGTCTTGCAGGTCGCAAAGGAAGTTGGAGAAGAAGCCGCCTTCTACGCGATTCAAGCACAGGTCAAAGAGAGGATTGCCGCGCGGCCCCGAAGCAACCGAATACGCCCGCGTAATCTGCTTGTTTTCAGAGTTCGGCGCCACCATGGAGATGAACTGGCCAGCTGCAAAGTCGAACTTCTCCATCTCCGGGATGGTGAATTCGAAGTGTTTCGTCTTCTCGGACAGGTGCGACGTCCGCAGCAGCTTCGAGGTGTAGAGCTTCCGTTCAACCATGGTGGTCTGGGCGAAAGGTCATTGTAAACGCTATCGGAAAATAAAGAAGCCGCCCTTCAGGCGGCCACCACAGCTGGGTACTGAGTACCGGGTACTGCTTTTCATTCCACGGTTACGGATTTTGCCAGATTGCGCGGCTGGTCCACATCGCATCCGCGGCGGACGCCAATATGGTACGCCAGCAACTGCAACGGCACGATCTCCAGGATCGGCAACAGAAGCTCCGGGGCCGGCGGAACGTAGATGACGTGGTCTGCGGTGTGCGCGATCTCTTCGTCGCCCTCGGTGGCGATAGCGATCACCTTGCCCGAACGCGCCTTTACTTCGGTCACGTTCGACATCGTCTTCTCATACCGCAGCACCGATTCAGGATCGTTCCGGTCGCATGTGGCGATGATCACCACCGGCAGGTTCTCGTCGATCAGCGCGTTCGGCCCGTGCTTCATCTCGCCGGCAGGGTAGCCTTCGGCGTGAATGTAGGAGATCTCTTTCAGCTTCAGTGCGCCTTCAAGAGCGATCGGATAGTGGATGCCGCGGCCCAGGAACAGAAAGTCCTGCGAGCGCTGGAACTGCTTCGCCAGGTCTTCACATTCTTCGTCGCGCGAAAGTAACGCCTCCAGTTTGCCGGGAATCTTGGTCAGCTCGGAGATGAGTTCCTTCGCCTTCTCGTAAGTGATCGCGCCGCGCTTCTCCGCGAGGTAAACCGCCAACAGGAACAGCGCCGTCAACTGGGCAGTAAATGCCTTGGTCGAAGCAACGCCGATCTCCGGCCCGGCGTGCGTGTAGATCGTCCCATTGGCCTCGCGCGCGATCATCGAGCCGACCACGTTGCAGATGGCCAGTGTCTTTGCAGCCTTTGGCTTTGGACTCGCGCTGCGCCGCGATCGTGTCGGCCGTCTCGCCAGACTGCGTGATCAGCACCGTGATCGAATCCGGCGCTGTGATAGGGTCGCGATAGCGGTATTCGCTCGCGTAATCCACCTCCACGGGTACCCGCGCCAGCCGCTCGATCATGAATTTTCCTGCGAGCCCGGCATGCCAGCTGGTGCCGCAGGCGGCGATATTGATTTTCTTTACATTCTTGAATTCGGCCTCGCTGATCTCCATCTCGTCGAGGAAGATCTTTCCCGAATCGAGCGACATGCGTCCCATGGCAGTCTCACGCACCGCGCGCGGCTGCTCGTAGATCTCTTTCAGCATGAAATGCTTGAAGCCGCCCTTTTCCGCCATGATGGGGTCCCAGGTGATGTGCTGCACTTGGCGCTCGATTGGCTTGCCGGAAAAATCGCTCAGCTTAACGCCAGCTCTTGTGATCACCGCAAGGTCACCATCTGCGAGAAAGAAGACGTCGCGCGTGTGATAAAGGACGGCAGGAATATCGGAGGCGACGAAGTATTCGTCTTTGCCAAGCCCAATGACTGCGGGCGGTCCATTGCGCGCCGCCACGATCTTGTTCGGCTCCGTCGTGCAGATCACCGCGATGGCGAAGACACCAGCCAGCTCATTCACCGTCTTGCGGACGGCCTCTTCCAGTGAATGTTCGCGGGACCGTTGCCCTTGCCGAAACGATACTTCTCTACCAGGTGCGCGATGACTTCCGTGTCGGTCTCAGTGGTGAACTTGTGGCCTTCGTCCGCCAGCTTCTTTTTCAGCGCGACGTAGTTCTCGATGATGCCGTTGTGCACCACCACGATGTTGCCAGTGCAATCACGATGCGGATGAGCGTTTTCTTCCGTCGGGCGTCCGTGCGTGGCCCAGCGCGTGTGGCCGATCCCGTACGTCCCGTCGAGCGGCTTCAGCCGGATCGCTTCTTCCAGGTTGCGCAGCTTTCCCTCGGCGCGTCGCACCTGCAGCCCGTCGCCATTGCCGGCGACAGCGATCCCAGCCGAGTCGTAGCCGCGGTATTCCAGCCGCTTCAGCCCGTCAATAATGACCGGCACGACTCGCTTGTTCCCGACGTATCCAACGATTCCGCACATATGCTTAAGTTCTCAGTTATCGGTTCCCAGTTCCCGGTTAACAAGATATTGATTCTGACTAGCCGTCCCAGGACACAAGAATGAACAAAAACCTCAGTGCCTCCGTGTCTCCGTGGTGAAAAATGAGTGAAATCAGTCTTCGATCGAGTACTTGAACTCTTCGATCACCGGATTGCAGAGTACTTCTTTCGCCATGCGCTCGACCTCAGCCTTCGCCGCGGCCTTGTCCAGCCCGCCGTTGAGCGCGATCTCGAAGTACTTACCCTGGCGCACGTCGCCCACGCCCTTGTAACCCATTTTGTTGAGCGCGCCGTGGATGGTCTTGCCCTGCGGATCGAGGACAGTCTTCTTCAAGGTGACGTAAACGTAGGCTTTCATGGATGGTTTGATTATAAATCCAGGGTGGCTCTGTGAACCTCTGCGCCTCTGTGTCTCTGTGGTGGGTTCATAGCCTGAACAACTCCCGCAGTCTCTTGGTCTGCGCGCGGCTCACCGGGACTTCTGTCTGCTTCTTGTCGTCCATGCGCAGCTGATAGCTGTCTTGAACCACGGCACCACTTCCTTGATGCGGTTGATGTTCACCAGATACGAGCGGTGCGCCCGCCAAAACAGATTGCCGGATCAAGCGAATCCGAGCAGCTCTTCCAGCGTGCGGCAATTCGATTGGCCTTCCATCCGGACTGGTGTACACCTGATCACGCCGTCCTCGATCGACGCATAGCAGATGTCGCGCTGGTCCACCAGGATCATCGTCCCGCGGCGCGGATCATGAACTTCTGTGCGCTCGGCTGCGGCTGCTTGCGATTCCAGCAGCTTGACCAGCGATCCAAGCCGGCTTCGCCGTATCCGGCTGCGCCTCTTCTCTTCCTGCGCTTTGTGTTCTTGTGGCCTTCTGCACCGTCTGCGCCATGCGCTTCTTGTCGAACGGCTTCAGCAGGTAGTCGACCGCATTCACCTCGAACGCCTTCACCGCGTATTGGTCGAATGCAGTGGCAAAGACGATCTGGGGCATCGGCGACTTTCTTGTCGACCAGCTTCTTGATCACGCCAAAGCCGTCCAGCCCCGGCATCTGCACGTCAAGGAAGACCAGGTCAGGCTCGTGCTCCTGGATCAGGTTCACGGCTTCCACGCCGTTCTTGCCCTGCGCGACGATGTCCACGTCCTCCACGTGACTTCAGCAGGAAGGCCAGCTCGTCGCGCGCGAGTTGCTCGTCGTCAACGATGAGGGTGCTCAGTGCCATAGCAGAGAAGAAGTATATTCCTTTGAGTTGTCATCCCGAGCGCAACGAAGCGGAGTCGAGAGATCTAGATGTAACTGACTGCTGAAGGCTGATAGCTGAAGCCTGCTCTAGCTCGCGTTCTCCAGCGCCAGCGCCATGCCCATCCCGCCGCTCACGCACAGCGTCGCCACGCCGCGTTTAGCCTTGCGCTTCAGCATCTCGTGCATCAGCGT
Organism: uncultured Acidobacteriota bacterium; assembly: GCA_963711965.1. Lineage (GTDB taxonomy): Bacteria > Acidobacteriota > Terriglobia > Terriglobales > Acidobacteriaceae > CAVQGF01. The sequence continues at coordinate 6,133 of CAVQGF010000070.1, forward strand.
GACCGTGATGCGCGTCCCGGTGCAGCCGATCGGATGCCCCAGCGCGATCGCGCCGCCATTCACATTCAGCTTTGCCGGATCGAAGTGCATCTCGCGGTCGCAGGCGATCACCTGCGCGGCGAAGGCTTCGTTCAGCTCGATCAGATCGAAGTCGGAGAGCTTGAGGCCGTGCTTCTCCTCCATCTTCTTCATCGCCGGCACCGGACCGATCCCCATCGTCTGCGGATCCACTCCCGCGACGTCGAACCCACGATCCGCACCAGCGGCTTCAGACTGTGTTTCTTCACGAAGTCTCCGCTCGCGAGAACCACCGCCGCCGCGCCGTCAGTGATGCCAGAAGAATTTCCCGCCGTCACCGTTCCGGTCTTCGAAAACACCGGCGCCAATTTCGCCAGCTTCTCCATGCTCGCACCCAGGAACGGATGTTCGTCGCGCGCGAAGGTGGTCGCGCCCTTTCTTGCTCTCGATGGTCACCGGCACGATCTCATCGTCGAATCGCCCGGAGTGGATGGCCTTCTCGCCCTTCTGCTGCGAACTCAATGCGAACTGGTCCTGCTCCTCGCGCGTGATCTTGTATTGCTCGGCGAGAACTTCGGCGGTCTCGCCCATCACCATCTTCGCCAGCGGACAAAAAAATCCGTCGCGATACATTCCATCCACCAGCTCCTGGTTGCCCATGCGCAGACCCCAGCGCGCGCCATCGAGATAATAAGGAAGCCGCGACATCGACTCCGTCCCGCCCGCCAGCACGCATTCCAGGTTGCCGTTCAGGATCTCCTGATATCCCAGCGCGATGGACTTCATTCCCGACGCGCACGCCTGGTTCACCGTGTAAGCGGCAACTTCTTTCGGCACGCCGCTGCGGATCGATATCTGCCGCGCAACATTCGGACCGCCACCCGCCTGCCGGCCATTGCCGAAGATGGTCTCTTCCACCTGCGCGGGGTCGATCTCCGGCGCGCTCCATCGCAGCTTTTGCCGCGACCACGCCCATGTCGGCCGCTGTCATCCCGGCCAGCGTGCCACCGAATTTCCCGATCGGCGTGCGCGCGCCCGAAAGAATAAAGACGTCTCTCACTTATCTCTCCCCGACCATGCTTCGAACCCTAGAGTTTATCAGCCAACCGATTTGATTCTCGGATTTGAATTTTGATTGAGGATTTATCTCCGTGTCTCTGTGTCTCCGTGGTGAAGACCGCTTTCATTTACACTGAACGCTCGCATGAACACCGTTTACGGCATCCACTCCGTCGAAGAGACGCTCAAATCGCGCCCTAAGGGCGTGCACTACGTTGCCATGGCGCGCGAGCGCAACGACATCAAGCTGAAGCGCATCCTCGAGGAGTGCCGCTCCAACGGCATTCAAGTGCGCTTCGTCGAGAAGAAGGAACTCGAACGCCTGGCCAACACCGGCGCGCATCAGGGAGTGGTCGCCGTTACGCAATCGAAGCAATACCTGACGTTCGAAGACCTCATCGAGAACAAACGCGCCGAAAGATCTTTCTTAGTCGTTCTCGACGGCGTGGAAGACCCACACAATCTCGGCGCGCTACTCCGCACCGCCGACGCCGCCGGTTCTGACGGCGTCATCATCCCCGAGCGCCGTGCCGCCGGAGTCACAGGCACGGTCGCGAAGTCTTCCGCCGGCGCCTCCGAGCACGTTCCCATCGCTCGCGTCACCAACATCGCGCGCACCATCGAGGAGTTGAAAGACCGCAACATCTGGACGGTCGGCCTCGATGAGCGCGGCGCACAGTCCTACGACGAAGTCGATTACAACATGGACTGCGCCATCGTCCTCGGCGCGGAAGGGGAAGGGGCTGCACGATCTCGTCCGCCGCAAGTGCGATTTCGTCGTCTCAATCCCTATGCTCGGCAAGGTGCCATCGCTTGAATGTCTCCGTCGCGGGTGGCATCGTGATGTACGAACTCGCCCGCCAACGCAGGACGAAGCACGAAGACGAAGAACGAAGTATCTGAGAATCCTCCCGCAGTCTCTTCCGCGCCATTTTTCTGGGTACTCGTGTACTGGGTACTGGGTAGCTCTCTTTGCGGTTTTCATTCCTATGCTGCTGCGATCGACAGAGAAGCCTTCACCTTCACCGACTACAACCTCACCGCGCAAGATCGATCCCGGCTTTCACGTCCTGCGTTCGTTCGGAACCGTCATTCTTCGCAACGACTCCGACAAGCCGCAGCACATCGCCGTACTGCAATCTCTTCATCGTTGCGTTGGGAATCGATCCGCCTGCTGTCCGACAGTCTCGAACGGAGCCCACACCGCCTGCCGCAGACCGAAAAAGAAAAATCCAGCGGAAAGCTGCTGCAGTATCTCGTCCAGCCCTACACCTCAGACATCGATCACACCGGCGAGCTCTCTGAAGCCATCGTCACTTTGCCCGCCGATGTTCCGCCGCGCGGCGCGTCGAACTGCGAAGATCGCGTACTCCGGCGTCATCGAGCCGAGCACCGGCGCGTTGGGACCGCGTTGGGATGCCGAAAGAACAGTCGCAACGCAACGACTGGGACCACATCTCCGCCGATTTCACCGCCATCCGCGGTTTCGGTTACGTCGCCTGGTATCCGGTTGCCACTGAGGCTGCTTCCATCTCCGACCAGGCGGCCTACGGCGAGACTTTCTCGCGCTTCAAGTCTCGCCACGCAGCCACAAATTTTGGCTACGCGCTTGTGCGCCCGGCCGGGCAATTCGAAACTTCAAGCTGCTGACCAACGGAGACACGCGCACCGCCCACCATCCACCACCGAGCCACTGCCAGGACTTCACCTTCGCTCCGCTCGGCGCGCAGGTCCCCACCATCGTCCTCGCTCCACTCGTCAGGTTCGACAGCGACAGCGTACAGATCTGGCACCATCCGAGGCACCTTGAGCCGCGAAAAATTACGTCGAAGCTGCCGCAACGGCTCGCGATCTGGTCACCGAGTGGTTCGGCGCGCCGCGCTTTCACCGACGCTCATAGAGCTTCCCGCGCCGGCATGGTCTCCATTCGAAAGCGGCGCCATGCTCTTCACCGGCCTGCAGCTCCGCCTCCGCAACGAGTTGCAGACAGTCATGGTGCACCCGCTCACTCACGCCGCCTTCAATTCCAATCGTTTGTGGATCTATGAAGGCGCTGCGCATTTCGCCCAGGCGCTCGAGCGCGAGCAGCAAGCGGAAGCCGCCAATCGGCGATCGATTCCATGCAGCAACAATTTCCTGCGCTCGACGCAGGTGGATAGAGATCCCGACCGAAGTGGTTCCCTCGTCACTACCTACGACGAGCTTCTCTTCCGCGCCAAGGGCCTTGCCGTTTTCTGGATGTTGCGCGACATGCTCGGCGACGCTCCTCTCCGAACCGCGCTCAAGAAATACGATCCAGCACAAGACAAAGAGCCCTCGTATTTTCAGAAGCTGCTCGAGGCAGAGTCGAAAAAAGATTTGGAATGGTTCTTCGACGATTGGGTCTACCGCGATCGCGGCCTGCCCGATTTCAAAGTGGACTCGGTCTACACGCGCCAGATCCTGCACGGCGGCTTTCTGGCCACTGTGACCATTGAAAACCTCGGCGGTGCCGCCGCGGAAGTTCCATTCATGGTCCACTTCGAGCATGGCGACATTCGCCAGCGCCTGATCGTAAAAGCTCATGAAAAGGCCAGCGCTCGGGTCGAAGTCGCTACTCCGCCGCTCGAGGTCACCGTGAATGACGGCAGCGTCCCCGAATCCGACACCAGCAACAACAGCTACACCGTCCCGCCCGCGCCATCACCTTAAGCCTTTATTTTGATTTGTCATCCCGAGCGGAGCGAGGGATCTGCTTTCCGACGCACGAGTGACAACTCTCCACCTTGCTGTTAGTGTTCCAGCGCAAACAACTTGCAACTAACAACTAGCAACTAGCAACTAAAAACGGACCATGGCCTACATCCAATTCCTCGGCGCAGCCGGAACCGTCACCGGCTCCAAACATTTGCTCAACGTCTCCGGCGACCAGGGCGGCGCCGGAATGCAGGTCCTGATCGACTGCGGTCTTTTCCAGGGGCAAAAAGAATGGCGCCAGCGCAACTGGGAACCCTCGCCCATTCCCCCAACCAGATCGAAGCCGTCATCCTGACGCACGCGCACCTCGACCATTGCGGCTACATTCCGCGTCTGGTGAAGCAAGGTTTCAAGGGAGCCGATTTACGCCACCCCGGCGACCATCGATTTCGCCGCGGTCGTGCTGCAGGATTCCGGCCACCTGCAGGAAGAAGATGCGGCGTATTACAACAAGACGCGCAGCTCGAAGCACAATCCCGCTCTGCCGCTCTACACCGAGCAGGACGCGATCGACTGCCTGCAACTGTTCAAGCCGGTGAACATGGAGCAGGTGGTGCAGATCTCGCCGAAGCTCTCATTCCGATTCGTTCGCGCCGCGCACATCATGGGTTCTGGAATGGCGGAGTATCACCTGCACCGATTGCCCACTACCACGCAAGCTCCTGTTCACCGGCGACATCGGCCGCGTGCGCGATTCGCAAGTGGCTCCCGGGAAAGTCGTCTACGCGGGCCCGCAAGAAGGCGAAGCCGTGGACATTCTGGTCATGGAGTCCACGTACGGCAACCGGCTGCATCCCACAACCGATCCGCGCCCCGAGCTGATCAAGACGATCAAAGACACTGTCGCGCGCGGTGGGACGATCGTTGTGCCCGCCTTCGCCGTGGAGCGCACGCAGAAATTCCTCTTCATGATCAAGGACCTGATGGAGACGGGTCAGATCCCGCGCGTGCCTGTTCACTGCGACAGTCCAATGGCCATCAAGGCCATCGAGATCTACATCAAGCACTCCGAAGAATATTCCGAAGAAGCGAAGGTGCTGATCCAGAAGTACGGGTCACCGCTCAAATGGGACGGCTTCTTCTTCGACACCAACCAGCAGGACTCAAAGAAGATCAACGATTCGCATTTCCCGCAGATCATCATCTCCTCCAGCGGCATGGTTACCGGCGGACGCATCCTGCATCACCTGATCCAGCGCCTGCCCGACCCGAAGAACCAGATCATCTTCATCGGATTCCAGGCTCCAGGGACGCGCGGCGCCATCATCAAGAGCGGCGCTAAGACGGTCAAGATCTTCAATCAGGACGTTCCCATTCGCGCGCAGATCGCCGCTATCGAGCAGTTCAGCGACCACGCCGATACTCCCGAATTGCTGGAATGGCTGCGAACCTTCAAGAAAGCGCCGCAAGTAACTTATCTCGTCCACGGCGAACCCGCCGCGTCCTCGCAGTTGCGCCTGGCAATGACGAGCGGCGCTGGGCTGGAAAGTCGAAGCCGCCCAGTGGATGCAGAAAGTAGAAGTGAAATAAAGACTTTGACTGTGTAGGCACGGGCGTCTCGCCCGTGCGCCGTCTCAACCGTTGAAATGAGTGTGGGCGCGGACGCCTCGTCCGCGCTAATTTAAGCGCGATGATGTTGGTTCGTAAACTCCACCAGCCCCGCCAACTTCTGCTTCGCCGCCCCTGAATCCAGAGACTTCGCCGCCAGCGGCACCGCATCTTTGATCGAATCCGATTTGCCCGCCGCCACCAGCGCCGCTGCCGCATTCAAGAGAACCACATCGCGCCGCGGCGATTTCTTCCCATCCAATATTTCGCGGATGATCTCCGCATTCGCCTTCGCGTCTCCACCCGAGATGCTCTCCAGCGGCGCCGGAGTGAATCCGAACTGTTCCGGCGAGATCTCATACGCCGTCATCCAGCCATCCCGCACTTCAGCGACTTTCGTCGGACCCGAGATTGATATTTCATCCAGGCCATCGCGTCCATGAACCACCAGCGCACGCTTCAATCCCAGCATCAACAAAGCCGACGCCAATTTTTCGACCAGCGACTCCGAATAAACTCCAACCACCTGCGCCGATGCGCCCGCCGGATTCGTCAGCGGCCCAAGCAGATTGAACACGGTTCGCAACCGTAGTTCGCGTCGCGCCGGCTGCACGTACTTCATCGCCGAGTGCATCGAGGGTGCGAACAAGAACGCGATCCCAACTTCTTTCAGGCAGCCGCCATCCGCGCTGGAGGAAGACTGATGTTCACTCCCAGCGCCTCCACCACATCCGCCGAGCCGCACTTCGAGGTCACGCTGCGATTGCCGTGCTTGGCAACGCGTACGCCTGCTCCTGCTACGGTCAGCGCGGTCGCCGTCGAGATATTAAAGGTCCCGCTGGCGTCTCCGCCGGTTCCGCAGGTGTCGACCAATGCATCGCGCTCGGTGCCGGAGACATCGAGCGCCGAATCCCCATTCAGCTCAGCGCGACCCAGCGGGGCAGCCGCCGCGCGGATCGCCTCCGCGAATCCGACGATCTCCTCTACCGTCTCGCCCTTCATGTGCATGGCGACCAACAGTGCCGCGATCTGCGCATCCGTCGTCTGCCCGGAGAGGATCTCCGCCATCACGGCGCGTGCCTCCTCGCGGCTGAGCGCCTGGCGATGGTTAGCGAGTTTGTGTAGCGCTTCGGTGATCATGGCTGGAGATTTCAGATTACACGACGCTGTATTTTCTTGCCTCGCGTGTGACCACGAACCGTTGTAATCTCTTTGCGACGCGGCGGCCGGCTAGTTGCTACCGCCAGCGCCCTGCCCCCTGAATCGTGAGCTATCTCGATCAAACCCGTAAAGCATTTGTCCGCGGCTCCATTGTTGCAGCCGGCGTTATGGCGGTTTTCTTTCTGTTCTTCCAAAGAACTGCAGCACACGATCATCTTGAGGCCTTGACCTATGACGCTCGCGTTCGCTGGACGGCGACGACGGGCGATCCGAATATTGTCATCGTCGATGTAGATGACGCCAGCTTTGACATGATGAAGAAGAAGGGCTGGCGGTGGCCATGGACGCGACGTGCCTGGGCGGAAACTATCCGGTTCATCCAGCCCGGCGGGCCTCGCGTTATCGTTTTCGACGCATCCTTTGGGGGAAGCGAAGATGAGGGTGCCGATCAAAGCTTTGCGGGCGCGATTCAAAAGGCGGGAAACGTCGTGCTTGCATATTCGTTCTCCCGGCAGGAGATCGAATCCAACGTTTCCATAGAGGAGCGCTGGAAGGTTCTTCAGGCGGAGTCGTCGTTTACTCCCCACCATATCGGCCAGAGGGTCGACCCATATCGCTTCGTTCTTGACGCGCCGCTCCCCATCTTGGCGCAGTCGGCGGCCGGATTGGGAAACATAACGGGCGAATTCGATCCAGACGGCACGGTACGCCGACTCGCTCTCAATGTGGTTGCCGGGGACCGCGCCTATCGGTCGCTCGGACTGCGTGCCGCAGATCTCGCGGTCGGAAATCCCAACCAGGATGGTCGCTTACAGCCGGGCCAATTTCTTTTTCGCGAGGATCACCCTGCGATACCGGTCGATGACCATGGCAATCTCATCGCGGTGTGGCATCGCAATATTTCCTCCGAGAAAGATTGTGCCGAGGGGCTTTGCTCCTACGACCGTATATCGATCTTCCGTCTCATTTGTTCGATTTCGGGAGTCAATTGCCCGGCCGAGGTTGGGCGCATCAGCCCCGACATTTTCAAGGACAAGATTGTCATCATAGGCGCGAGCGCAGCTGGCAGCTACGACGCTCATCCTATTCCATTCCGCGGTGTTGCTCCCGGATTTCTCGCTCACGCAACTCTTATCGATAATCTGTTGCACGGTGAAGCGGTTCGACCGACGCCAGGATGGATCAGAATTCTCTTGATCGGTTCGTTTGCCTCGTTCGGGTCATTCTTGCTGATAAGAATTTCCGAGCCGATGCGGGCGACTATTTTTGCAGTGATTGGCTTACTCCTTTATACGGGATTTGCGGTATTGGGTTTTCGCGCATGGCACTGGTGGGTGCCGTTGGTCGGGCCCCTGGGCGCATTCGCTTCCTCATTCGTGGCGACAGGAGCAGTGCGATTCGCAACTACTGGTCGCGAACTTCGCCGGACACGAGGAACCCTCGATCGATATGTTGCACCGCAACTGGTCGACTACGTACTCAGCCAGATCGATCATATTAATTTTGCCGGCGAGAAGCGTGAACTCACGATTTTTTTCAGCGATGTGCGCAACTTCACCACTCTCACCGAAGGGACGCCTCCAACCGAGCTGATTGCGCTGCTCAATGAATATCTCGCCGCCATGACTGAGATCGTCTTCAAGTATGAAGGTATTGTGGACAAGTTCATCGGAGATGGAATATTGGCCTATTGGGGGGCGTTTACTCCAGGCAAGAATCACGCACTCCTTGCCTCACAAGCTTCTCTGGAAATGCTCGACCGATTGAAACAGCTCAACGAGAAGTGGGCTTCCGAAGGTCGTAAGCAGTTGGCCATCGGAATCGGATTGAACAGCGGAGAGGTGATCTTCGGCAACGTGGGTGCCGGCAAGAAGGTCGAATTCACCGTAATTGGCGACGCCGTCAATTTAGCTGCCCGATTAGAAAGTTTGAACAAAGAATACCGGACTTCGATTATCATCAGCGAGTTCACTTTGGCTATGCTGGGCACTGCAGCCGTTGTCGAGCCTTTGGGTGGAGTTAGAGTCAAAGGCAAGACGGTCGAGACCCAGATATACGAATTACAGGCGCTGGCGGGTAAGGCAGCGTCAGCCGCGATTCCCCGGGTGTAGGAGAGGCAAATGCGGATTTCGAATACACGATTACCAGTTTTTCTGCTCGCCCTGGCGTTGGCCAGCGCCGTTGGCTTCTCGCAACAGGCCCAGACGGATAACGATAAAAAGCAGACCAAATCAGATAAGGAGAAAAGCTCCGACAAGGGCAAGGACAAAAAGGATAAGAACAATCAGTCCGTGCTTGCCGGCAGTTACGACACTAAGTCCGCCAAGAAGACCACCGACACCGCCACCCTCGGCTTCAAGGGTGTCGACGGGAACGGCTACGTCGATCCCGACAAGTTGAAAGAGGATCCGAACGGCGACGACTTGCGCGTTGCGCAGCTCATGACCGGCGTTAAGACAAATACGGAAGAAGCTAAAACATTCATCGACGACGGCAAACTGAAATCCAGATAAAGGAGAACGAAAATGAAAAAACTTGTGACCACCACGCTCACTCTCGTTCTTCTCGCCGCCTCCGCCAGCGCTCAGTTCGGTGGATGGGCGGGCACGGTGATGAACAAGGGTTCGAAAGTCGCCGAGGCTTCACGTCCTTGGACTCCCGAGGAAGAGCAGATGATCGGCGATCGCGCCGCTGCGAAACTCATCCACGTCTTCGGCGTCTACAACAATCCCGACATGAATAAGTATGTGCAGATGGTCGGCAGCACGGTCGCGCAGTTCGGCCAGCGCGGCGATGTGGCCTATCATTTCGCCATTCTCGATACCGACATCGCCAATGCGTTTGCCATGCCGGGCGGATATGTCTTCGTCACTCGCGGCGCTCTGCGCAACATGAAGAACGAATCCGAACTCGCCGGCGTTCTCGCGCACGAAGTTTCGCACGTTGATGGCCGCCATCTTGAGCGCGAGATCCGCGACAAAAAATTCACCGGTATTGCGGTTGAGACTGGGGTCGAACAAGGGACATCGCGCGTTCCTTATGGCTCGTGGGCAAACGTCGACGGGATGTTGACCAAGGCTCGTGCACCAATGCTCTTCACGCAGGGCTAAGCCCCGCAAAGGAAGCTGAGGCTGAAACAAAGAAGGGAACTGAACTTGCGGGCAAAGCAGGCTATCAGGCTACGGGTTTACGCGATTTCTTACAGACTCTTTCCGATCTGTCCGGTGACTCAGACATGCAACGCAGCACCAACATGTTCAACGGACGCTCGCATCCGCCGTTTCCTGATCGAATCGCGAAGTCACAAGCAAACCGCCGGAAACTCCGGCGGACAAACGCTCGAGCCCGCTTCAAGCAAAATATGAATCTCGTGCCCACCGCGGAAGCGGCCAAGAACACGCAAGCAGCAAAATAATGCTCAAAACAAAGATCGGCAAATCGGTGGCGATAGCAGTGCCGTCTGGCTCTGATCGCCCCGACACTCCGTTTGGCTTCGTCTTTCCCCGCCAGCTTGTTATGTTTTCTCGCCTGGCTTCCGCCTGGGCTGGGCCACCCAGGGCCGCAAGATCTCGATGCTTTCACCGCAGTCGGTTTCGCCGCCAACTTCGTTTTCTATCTCCTGATCGTCTACGGAGTGTACAGCATCATCCGAGCCTTCAGAATGCCCCCGGACGAGTCTGGCCGCCAATAACCATCGCCTGATACAATCGATGTTTCGCAATCGAGTGCTGACGCACTCTGTAACACCCTGCTCCGATAAATGAAAATCCACGAGTATCAGGCGAAAGCCATCCTGGCGAAGTACGGCGTGGCCGTGCCACGCGGCGAGATGGCGACCACGCTCGAAGAAGCCGAACGCGCGCGAACAACCTATTGAAATGGCGCCACTGGCGTCGTCGTCAAGGCACAGATTCACGCCGGAGGCCGCGGCAAAGGCGGCGGCGTAAAGGTGGCCAAGTACTGTCGACGAAGCCGGCGAGATTGCCGCAAGATGCTCGGCATGAGCTGGTCACGCACCAGACCGGCCCCGAAGGCCGAAAGGTGCAGCGCCTGCTGATCGAAGAGACGCTGGATATCGAACGCGAACTGTATCTCGGCATCGTGATCGACCGCGCTGACGGCAAGCCGGTCTTCATGGCGTCCGCAGCCGGCGGCATGGAGATCGAAGAAGTCGCCGCCAAAGACTCCCGAACCATCCTCAAGGAAATATCGATCCCGGCCTCGGACTGAAGCCGTTCCAGGCGCGCAAGCTGGCTTTCGGCTCGGGATCAGGCCGGCGAAGATCAATGATGCCGTCGAAGTTCATGATCGGCGCTCTACAAGGCGTTCGACGAGACCGACGCCTCGCTGCTGGAAATCAATCCGTTCATCACTCACCAAGGACGACCGCGTCTTCGCGCTCGACGCCAAGATGAACTTCGACGACAACGCGCTGTACCGCCACAAGGACCTGCACGAGCTGCGCGACATCAACGAAGAAGATCCGCTCGAAGTCGAGGCCACGAAGTACGGCCTCAACTACATCAAGCTGGATGGCAACATCGCCTGCATGGTCAACGGCGCCGGCCTCGCCATGGCCACCATGGACATCATCAAGTACGCCGGCGGCAGCCCGGCTAATTTCCTCGACGTCGGCGGCGGCGCCAACGCCGAGCAGGTCAAGAACGCCTTCCGAGATCCTGCTCGCGGACAAGAACGTGAAGGCCGTGCTGATCAATATCTTCGGCGGAATCATGCGCGTGCGACACGTCGCCTCCGGCGTGGTGGAGGCCGCGCAAGCAATCTCAAATCAAGGTCCCGGTCGTGGTCCGCCTGGAAGGCACGAACGTCGAAGCAGGGCCGCGAGATCCTGCCGAGAATCCGGACTTGCAACTTCATCGTGGCTGACAGGACATGAAGGACGCCGCCGAAAAAGTCGTCGCCGCAGCGCACAAGGCGCGTAGCTGAAACAGGCCCGAACGGAACTTAAATGAGCGTACTCGTCGACAAAAACACGCGCCTGATTGTGCAGGGCATCACCGGCCGCGAAGGAACATTCCACGCCACAGGCTATGCCGAGTACGGCACCAAGGTCGTCGGTGGCGTCACGCCCGGCAAAGGCGGCACCACGCCACGAAGGCTCGCCGGTCTTCAATACCGTCGCCGAAGCGGTGGAAAAGACCGGCGCCAACGCGACCGTGATCTTCGTCCCGCCGCCATTCGCCGCCGACGCCATCATGGAAGCGGCCGACGCAGGCATCGAGCTCATCGTCTGCATCACCGAAGGCATCCCGACGCTCGACATGGTCAAGGCCTGGCGAATTTCTGCAAGACCGCCAAGTCTCGCCTGATCGGCCCAAATTGCCCCGGCATCATCTCTCCCGGCAAGTGCAAGATCGGCATCATGCCCGGACACATTCACAAAGAAGGAAACGTCGGCATCGTCTCGCGCTCCGGCACGCTGACGTACGAAGCCGTGTGTCAACTGACGCAGCGCGGCATCGGCCAGTCCACCTGCCATCGGCATCGGCGGAGATCCCATCATCGGCACGCAACTTCATTGACGCGCTGCAGTCTGTTCAATGACGATCCCGAGACCGAAGCCATCATCATGATCGGCGAGATCGGCGGCAACGCCGAAGAGACCGCTGCCGAGTACGTGAAGCAGCATGTCAAAAAGCCGGTGGTTGCGTTCATCGCCGGACAAACCGCTCCTCCCGGCCGCCGCATGGGACACGCCGGCGCCATCATCTCCGGCGGACACGGCACTGCTGCCGAAAAGATCAAGGCCCTCGAGGCCGCCGGCATCCGCGTGGCGAAGTCTCCTGCCGTGATCGGTGAAACATTGGTCCAAGTAATGGGGGCGCTGGCAAAGTAATCTGACCGCTCTTCTCAGTGTCTTCGTGCCTCCGTGGTAAAAAATATTTGAAAGAAGAAGAATGAAAACCCTTCAACGCACCTTCGCAATTATCAAGCCCGACGCCGTCGCCAAGAACGGCACCGGCGACATCATCTCTACCATCAACGCCCACGGCTTTCGCATCATCGGCATGAAGCAGTTGCACATCACTAAGTCGCAGGCGCAGGGTTTTTATGCCGTCCACGCCAGCCGTCCATTTTTCGACTCGCTGACCACCTTCATGTCGAGCGGCCCGATCGTTGTCCTTGCGATGGAGAAAGAAGGCGATGCGATTGCAGCTTGGCGCAAGCTTATGGGTGCCACCAATCCCGCGAACGCGGAAGAGGGAACCATCCGTAAGAAGTGGGCTTCGAGCATCGAGCACAATTCTGTCCACGGCTCCGACGCCGAAGATACCGCCCGCTTCGAGCTGACCTACTTTTTTGCTGGATACGAACTGGAATAGGGTTTTCTGGAAACTGGAAACCGGAAACTGGAAACTCGAAAATGCCTCTCATCCAAATAACACTCTTGAAGGGCCGGACCACAGAGCAAAAGCGCAGGATCGCCCAGCGCATGACTGACGTTCTAGTCGAAGAGGCTAAGACCGCCAAAGAGGGCGTGGTTGTCACCTTTGTCGATGTCGAGAAGGACAGCTACGCGCGCGGCGGCGAGCTGATGCTAGACAAAAAGTAGCTACACCGGCTCATACAACTCCCCACTCACGCGCTCTGCAACTTTCGGCAACTCCGTCCGCGCATATTGCAGGAAGTGCGGCGTCTTGCGATGGAACTCCAGTGCCAACTCATCCTTATATTGTTCGTAGATGAAGAGCTCGCCTTTTCGTTCCTTATGGCGATTCACCTGGAACATCAGGCATCCGGGCTCTTTGCGGGCTTCAGCCGTCAGAGCGCAGAGGATTCTTTCCGCCTCCGCCTCCTGACCAGCCTTTGCCTTCCATAGGACCGCGAGGACGATCACTTGTGTGCCGGTTGCGCGAACATTTCTTCGCTGCGCTTTTTCATCTGCTCCGGCGTCATATCTTCGATATGTTGCGCGATCGACCAGTGATAGCCGAACGGATCAATTACTTGTCCGTAGCGGTCACCCCAGAACATGTTCGTAAGCGGCATCTTCGCCTTCGCTCCCGCCTTCACCGCACCGTCGTACGTCCTATCAGCATTTTCGACGTACACGTTGATGACGAACGGTGCCGCGTCGCCAACCACCGGAGCATTGCAGCCCTTCATCTCGGGAAATTCGTCGTTCAAGAACAGATGTCCGCCACCGATCTTCAGGGCGGCGTGCATGATGCGTCCATCCGGCATCAAGTGCCGTCCAAGCTCCTGCGCGCCGAAGGCTTGCTTGTAGAACTCGATCGCTTGTTTTGCGTTTTTAACTGTGATGTGAGGAGTCAGGGACTCCATGCCTTGAGGAATAGGCTTTACGTTAGCCATGTCAGTGCTCCTTGTATAAGATTAAGGAGCCAGATTATACGCCGCCAAAGTGTGGGCAGGCGTCAATCGTCAACCCGCTTGGAGCACGGACGAAGGACATTGATAAGAAAGAAAAGATTTGGTTTTCTCTGTGCTTCTGTGTCTCTGTGGTAGGTTTTAGCCTTTTCCCGCTGAGTGCTTTTTGATCTTCTTCAGCTCTTTCGCGAACTCATCCATGAACATGGTCTGCTCGCGATCAGGGCCGGTTGAGACCATTCCGATCTTCGCGCCGCTCTCGCGTTCCAGGAACCGCAGATACTCCTGCGCTTTCTTCGGCAACTTGTCGAAGTCAGTGATGCCCTCCGTGGACTTCTTCCATCCCGGCATCTTTTCGTACACGCATTCGATCTTGTCGTAGCGGCTGATGTCCGCCGGGATCTCCGCGGTTTTCTTTCCGTTGATCTTGTACGCGACGCAGACCGGCACTTCGGCTAATTCGTCCAGAACGTCCAGCTTCGTCACCACCCACCACGTGATCCCGTTGATCATCTGCGCGTAACGCAGCAGCGGTAGATCGATGCAGCCTACGCGCCGCGGGCGTCCGGTCACTGCTCCGAACTCATTGCCCCGCTTCCGCAGCTCTTCCGCGACCGATCCTTCAAGCTCCGTTGGGAACGGCCCACCGCCCACACGCGTGCAATAGGCTTTGGTGACTCCGATCACCGTGTCGATCCATGTGGGCGGAACGCCGGTGCCGATGACCGCGCCGCCCGATGTTGTACTCGACGACGTTACGAACGGATAGGTGCCGTGGTCGATATCGAGCATCGTCGCCTGTGCGCCCTCGAACATCACCGACTCGCCCTCGGCTATCGCCTTGTTCAGCATCACCGCCGTGTCCGCCACAAACGGTTTGATCTTCTCCGCCGCCGCCGCATATTCCCGGTACATCGAATCCGCGTCGATGGGCTCGGAGTTGAACAGGGCATGCGCGATCATGTTCTTCTCCGCGCACGCATTCTCAATGTGTTTCCGTAGCAGGTCTTTGTCTAGCAGATCGACTACGCGCAGTCCCCGCCGGCCCATTTTGTCTTCGTACGACGGGCCGATGCCGCGCGATGTGGTTCCGATCTTCACGCGGCCCGGAGCGTTCTCCGCCGCCAACTCGATCATGCGGTGATAGGGAAGAATCACCTGCGCGCGGTTGGAGATGAAGAGGTTCCCCTCCACCTTGATTCCGCCTTTTCGCAGCGTCTCGACTTCCTTCAGAAAGTGAATCGGATCCAGCACCACGCCGTTGCCGATGACGCCGCGCGTGCCCCTGCGCAAGACTCCACACGGCACGAGCTGTAAGACGTACTTCTTCCCGTCGATCACGACAGTGTGGCCGGCGTTGTGTCCGCCCGCGTAGCGCGCCACCATCGTGAAGTGCTCGGAGAGCACGTCCACGATCTTGCCCTTGCCCTCGTCGCCCCACTGCGCGCCAACGATGACCGCTGTCTTTCCTCTGCTCATTCAGTTCCTAAAGCCAGGCATCTGGCGGGATCTCACACGCACACAGGCCCGCCGCGATGATCATAAAACTGGGAAATACGGGAAAAGTCCAGGCGGGCGCGTGAACAGTCAATGATAAACCAGCACGTCCAATCTTCCAATTATTTACACTGGATACGAAATTGCCGCCTCCAAATGCCTGAACTACCCGAAGTCGAAACCATCGCCCGCGGTTTAGACAAGCGCGTCGCCGGAGACGTGATCGAATCCGTCTGGATCGGCTCCAAGCCCGAGCCGCTGAAATCGTCTGCGAAAGAAATTGCGAAAGTTCTCGAGGGCGCGCGCATCAACAAGGTGAAGCGGGTCGGCAAGCACATCGTCGTTGACCTGGCGAAAGGCCAATGGATCGTGCACCTCGGCATGACGGGGCAAATGCTCGTATCGACTCCAGAAAGCGATCTCGCCAAGCACACCCATCTGGTCGCCAAGCTCAGCTCCGGACGCGAGCTGCGCTTCGTCGATCCGCGCCGCTTCGGCCGTCTGTCCGTTCACAAACCGGAGAACGCTTTTGCCGCGCGGGGTGCAGAACCGCTGGGCGTGAGCGAAGAAGAGTTCATAAACATTTTTAAGGGACGCAAAATTCTTATCAAGAGCGCGCTGCTCAATCAAAAGCTGCTGAGCGGAGTTGGGAACATTTACGCTGACGAGTCGCTCTTCCGCGCCGGCATCCGCCCGCGCCGCCGCGCCAATACCATCACGCGCTATCAGCTTCGCAAACTTTACAAAGCCATGCGCGAAGTCTTGAACGAAGCCATTAAAGCCGGAGGCTCGTCTGTCTCTGACTACGTCGATGCCGACGGCGAAGAAGGTTTCTTCCAACTCCAGCATCGCGTCTACATGCGCACCGGCGAGCCTTGCTACAAATGCAAACGCCCGATCAAGCGGGTCGTGATCGGCGGCCGCAGTTCTCACTACTGCCCACACTGCCAGAAGTAAAAGATTTTAGTGTGCTGAGAGCTCACAGCTGAGACAGCGTCTTTCGAGGCAGCACTCGCTTCCGCCTGTTACTCTAACTTCGCATGTCACGATTTTCCATTGGCGTCGACCTTGGCGGCACGAACCTGCGAGTTGCCACGGTCGACGAGAGCGGCACATTGATGGAGAAGATCTCCACCAGCACGCGCGTCTCCGCCGGACGCAGCGAAGTCCTCGACGAGATGTGTCGCCTCATCCAGTCGCTGGCCACGCGCTTCAATACTCATGGTCCGCTCGCGGGTGTCGGCATCGGCGTGCCCGGTATCATCGACATGGAATCCGGCATGCTTCGCGAGTCGCCCAATCTTCCCGGCTGGGATAATTATCCCGTGCAGCAGGAGATCGAGCGCCGTCTCGGCACCAGCATTACGCTCGAGAACGATGCCAACGCGGCCGCCTTCGGAGAGCACTGGCTCGGCGCCGGACAAGCTGTCGACAGTCTCTGCATGATCACGCTCGGCACCGGCGTCGGCGGCGGCATCGTGCTCGACAACAAGATCTGGCACGGCATGACCGGCATGGCTGGCGAAGCGGGACACATCAACGTCGAACCCGACGGTCATCCTTGCGGATGCGGCTCTCACGGATGCATCGAGCAGTACGCCTCTCGCGACGGCCATCAAGCGCGCTGCCATGGAAGCGGTCGACGCTCGGACGCGCGCCGCAACTCGCGCAGGCGATGAAGTCGGACCCCGAGTTCAGCGCCAAGGCTATCTACAATCTTGCGGTGCAGGGCGACGAACCCGCGCGTCAGATCTTCGAACAAGCCGGACGCAGGCTCGGCATCGTCCTCGCCGGACTTGTGAACTTGCTGAATCTTCCTATGTACGTGATCGGCGGCGGTGTCTCCAGCGCATGGGAGGCGTTCTCACCGGCGATGCTGCGCGAAGTGCAGGCACGCTCTTTCGTCTACGCCGCCACAAACTCGGACGAACACGCCAAGCACCGCACCATCATTACGCGCGCGCTTCTCGGTACCGATGCCGGACTGTTCGGCGCCGCGCGTCTGCCACTGCTCGCTCCCGAAGCAATCGCTAAGGAAGCCAGACCTGCATGACTTGATAGCACAGGCGCCTCGCGTGTGCGCAGATGAAAATGCCCGCAAGTTCGCGGGCATTTCTGTTTAGCTAAAAGCTAGAAGCTAGCGGCTGTTTCTCAATACATCGTCGACGAGATGCTCACCGGTCCATTCTCGGTCGACATCTTGATCAGCACCGGCTGATCGCTCGCGCCCAGCCGTATGTGTTTCTCGCCTTCGTCGTCGTTGTTCCAGGTACCTTTGTTCTGCTCGCAAGTCTTCAGGTCGCAGCTCACCGGCGCGCGACCGCTCGTCTGCACATCGATCCCCGATTGATAATTCGCCGGCACTTTCAAATCGATCGGACCGTTGTGCGTCCGTGCGTCGAGCCCCGCGCCCTGCCAGTTCTGGTTCGCCAGCTCGATGTCCAGCGGACCATTCTGCGCGCTCAACGTCAGCTTGCCGCTCGAGTCCTTGATCTCGATCGGACCATTGTGCGCGTTGGCGGTCAGCGTGCCGGAGGAATGTTTGAAGCTGATGGGGCCATTCTGCGTGCGTGCGCTCACCGAGCCTTTCACATTGAGGATCGAAAGCGGCCCGTTCCACGAAATCATGTCGGTGGAGATATTCGCCGGCACCTGCACGATCAGCTGCACCCATGTACGTTGGTCATTATCGTTGTCGTTATTGCGCTCGGGTTCGATCGCGCGTACCGACCCTGTCCCCAATTCCACCCGGATCGTCTTCAGCGCCTGGTCGGCATCGGGCTGTCCGAATCCCAAGCCCGCTTTGCAGACTTTGACTTTCACGTTCGGCTGGTCCCAGCCGCGCAGCAACACGCCGCCGTTGTGTCCGGGGTCGAGCGTCAAAGTGGCGAACTTCGCAGGATCCAGCGTGTGCTCTTCTTCGCCGCGCGCGATCGCCCGATCGTCGCTCGAAATCTTGAAGTGGGTGGCGCAATCGTCGCGGGGCGCCTCGTCGTTGTCGTCCATCGAAATGTTGCTGTCATGATTTGATGGTATTTCTGGTGGGCCGCGCTCACCGCGCTGGCCAGCAGCATCATGGCGAAAACAACGAATAGGAGCATCTGTACTTGTCGCTTCATATCTACGCCTCGTTTACTTGCCCTGCGCAGATAGACGACGCCATCCAGCAGCCGTTAGCGGGACGAACGCATATTTTTTCTGTGAGGACTGCCGTCCAGGTGGGGGCGCTGCGCCCAAACGCCCTTCACTACCGAGACGCAACCCTCACCACAGAGACGCAGAGACCACACAAGGAAGTTCATGCGCCTTCCGCCCCGATTCCTACTCCCAAACTTCGACCAGGCAAACTTCTTCCAGGTTTCCTGCCAAACTCCTTGCGAGCTGCTTTTGACTGGTAGGCACGGGCGTCTCGCCCGTGCGCTGCTTTGATCGCGAAAACTTGGTATTCTTGCGGAGCGATTGCCCCCCGGGCGAGACGCTCGGCGGACTACGCGACTCAAGACCCGTTGCGCTTCCCCCGCGAAAATGGCCGCTTGTCCCGAGGCTCCCTCGCGTAGAGACGCGGCATGCCGCGTCTCAGACCCGCGAAACTCTCTCTCTTCCCGGAGGTCATCCCGAGCGAAGGTCGCTGTGGGCGACTACCAAGGGACCGTGCATTCGCATTTCCCAAAGGGCGCTCTGTGTTCCTCCGCGTCCTCCGTGGCTACGGCTCTTGTTCTTCTGCCACGCCGCGTGCTGCCGTTCCGCGCGCTTCACGCTGAAATGTTTCGGCCGCTCCGGCTTGCGCCGCGGAGATAGCTGCGCACCTGCGGCGATTTCAACATCCCAATTCTTTCGGCGAGAGCTCGCGATACTCGCCTGTCTCGACGTTCAGAACCAAAGGACCGAAGCGCACGCGCTTGATCTTCTCCACGTGGTGTCCAACCTGCTCGAACATGCGGCGTATCTGCCGGTTGCGTCCTTCCACCAGCGTGATCTCGTACCACGGGTTCTCGGCCTCGCGCAGCAGCCGGATCTCGCCGGCGAAGTCTTCACACCTTTGGCCGCCTTGCCCGGCTCGGGAGGAAGAAAGACTCCCGGCGCGCAGCTTGGCGATCGCCTCGGGCGGCACGCGTCCGCTGACCTTCACTTCGTACGTGCGTGGCCCGGGTCGCCGCCTCGAGCGCTGCCTGCAGTCCGGTCAAGGCGTAGGCCGCCGTGCCGGAGCTGCGCGCGTCGCCGGTCGCCGGGTTGCTCTGGAACTTGATGCCGCGGGCGAACGAGCCCGGATGCTCGCCCGCATAGAAGTTCGCGAGAAACCGTCGATGGTCGGCGGGGTTCGTGCCGGTCGCCCAGGCATCCTCGTCGCTGACCGCCCACCCGATGTCGTCGTGGCCACGCACGTAGGT
>CAVQGF010000071.1:0-41013 GCA_963711965.1 uncultured Acidobacteriota bacterium
GGTGGCTTCCGAGCGGACGTGCAAGGCGGGGTTGAGCGATGAGTGATCGTGATGCAGGTGCCGGCCGAGAACCCGGTGCTGCGGGTTTCGGTGAATTTTGCGGGTGACGTACTGGCGACGGGCGGGTGGAAGTTGGAACTGGTGAGTAACGAGGATGGGAGCATGGTGGTGGTGGAGACCCGACCATCTTCGTAACAAAGGGATTCTTCGACTTCGGTCGCCTCGGCGACCTTCGCTCAGAATGACGTTCACAAGCATTCGAAGATTCAACCTTCGTTTCTTCTTCAGTCAGGGCTTCGCACTGTTTGTCGAGAGCGGCGTAGTCGGGGCCGTGGTCACGTTTGAAGTTGTCGAAGCTGGCGAGCGAGTCCCAGCAATCCCACAACAAATATCTGTTCTTCGCGGCGGAATCGCGCAGCAGGGTTGTGCCGTGATATCCGGGCGAGCGGCGGAAGAGCTGCGCCCAGGAGCCGTCGCTGCCGTAATGCTGCTCAAAATCGGCAACGCGTTCGGGCTTGGCGGTGAAGCGCCAAACGATGTAGATCACCGGATGCCCACGAGGCCATGGACTGATTCGATGAGCTTGGGCGAATCGAAACCGATGCCGTCTTTGAAGACGAGTTCGACGTTTTCGATATCGGAAATATTTTTCGACGGGTCGCCCTTGATTACAACGATATCGGCTTGTTTGCCGGCGGCAAGCGTCCCGATGCGTTCGGACTCGCCGAGGAATTCCGCACCATTCGCGCTAGCGATATGGAGCGCCTCGATGGGAGTGAATCCGGCTTCGACCAGCAGTTCGACTTCGCGCTGGTCGGCGAAGCCAGCCAGGATGCCGCCAATGCCAGTAGGATCTTCGCCGGCGAGAAGCAGTCCGCCGGCTTTAGCGAATTGATATTCGAAGTCTTGCTCCAGTTTGAGATTGTGCGCCCCCTTCGAGGGCGGGGTGCCCGATTTCGGCGTGCAGATGCGAACCCGAGTGGCGAGATATCCGTTTTTGGCCTCGGGACTCATTGCATCCAGCACGCGCGGCTCAAGCGGCGGGCGGCCGCAGGCATCGGGCTCGAAGACGGGGAGCGTTGACGTCACGGCGACGTGATGCGCGACGAGATTCTTGATCAGCGCCTGAATCCGCGGATCGTTGATCTCAACGTTGCCGAGCGTCTGGTCTGAGAAGGCGGCATCGGGGCAGAGGTCGGGTTTCTTGTCGGGGACGAATTCGGTGTCCACTTGAATGCCGTGCTCGAGGTCATCGATGCCGAGGGCGATGGCTTCGGGGAATGTTACCGAGCATAGGTGTCCCGTAAGTTTGATGTGGTGTTTATGCGCCTGCTGGATGGCGGCGCCCAGTTCCTCGCGCGTGAGTGTGTTGTACGCCTTGAACGAGGTGACGCCCTGCGCGACCCAGAAATCGACCATATCGCGTGCCTCTTGCGGGCTGCCGATCTGATGAAGCTGGGGGATGAATGCGTCTTTGCCTTCGAGATAAGGGCCGGTCACCCATAGCTTGGGGCCGATCCACTTGCCGGCATCGATCCATTTTTTCAATTCAAGATCGGTGTAAGGCTCGATGCTGCCGGTGGTGCGGATGGTCGTGATCCCATTGGCGAGATAGAGACGCGGAAAGCTGAAAGCCATCTCACCGTACACCGGGCCGCCCATGGGATAGAACAGATGGTCGTGCATTCCGACCAGACCGGGAATGGCGGTTCGCCCGGTTCCGTCGACCACTTGCGCATCTTTGGGTGCGGGTGTGCTTGCGCTAGCGCCGATGGCTGAAATTTTTCCGCCGGAGATGACGATGGTCTGGTCGTCGCGGGCGGCAGCGCCGGTTCCGTCGACGACACGAATGTGCGTGAGCGCGATGGTGGGCGAGTCCACTTTGACGAATTCTTTCAGGGTAGGAGACAGATTGCTCTGCGCCAGACAGCAGCAGGACAGCAAGAGAGTGACGGCAACACGTCGCATGGAAACCTCCTACACCCACATTCCGCTTCGCGGAAATGTGGGGCACCCAGCGAAAGGATGGGGCGCCCCGATTTTCAGGATCCGAACTCTGTCGCTGAAGGAAAACAGGATAAATGCAAACGAATGCAGAGAGAAGCGATCTGTGATGAGCGGAAAGGCAGCACAGAGCGCCTGTTAGAATGGAAGTTCGTTTCGTTCTTAAATCCACTTTTCGCTGCGCGAAAAGGTGGGGCACGTCTTCACACCAGATGGACCGCAAACACATCCGCAATTTCGCCATCATCGCCCATATCGACCATGGGAAATCCACGCTCTCAGACCGCCTGCTGGAGCTGACGGGGTCGTTGACTGCGCGCGAAATGCAGGAACAAGTGCTTGACGCAATGGATCTTGAGCGCGAGCGCGGGATCACCATCAAGGCGCATGCGGTGCGGATGAAATACATCGCGCAGGATGGCGAAGAGTACCAGCTCAACTTGATCGACACGCCCGGGCACGTGGATTTTTCCTACGAAGTCTCGCGATCGCTGGCGTCGTGCGAAGGCGCGTTGCTCGTGGTCGACGCGTCGCAAGGTGTGGAAGCGCAGACGCTGGCGAACGCGTACCTGGCGATCAACAACGGCCTCGACATTATCCCAGTGATCAACAAGATCGACCTGCCTAGCGCGGATGTGGCGCGCGCGAAGGAGATGATCGAGTCGGCGGTGGGGCTGGACGCGAGCGAGGCGGTTTTGATCTCCGCTAAGACCGGCCAGGGCGTTCCTGACGTGCTGGAAGCAATCGTGAAGCGGTTGCCGCCGCCTAAAGGATCTCCCGCAGTGCCGCTGCAGGCGCTGATCTTCGATTCCTGGTTTGACCCCTACAAGGGTGTGATCGTGCTGACGCGGATCTTCCAGGGCACGATGAAAAAGGGGCAGAAGATCCGGCTGTGGTGGAACGGAAAAGTCTCTCAAATAGAGACGCTGGGCGTGCTCACGCCGAAACCGGTGGAAGTGGACGAGCTGTTCGCCGGCGAAGTCGGATTCCTAATGGCGAACCTGAAGACCGTATCCGACACCAAGATCGGCGACACCATCACTGACGACGAACGACCCGCCATCGAGGCGCTGCCCGGATTCGAAGAGATCAAGGCGATGGTCTTTGCCGGGCTCTACACCATCGAAGCCCATGAACACACGCTGCTACGCGAAGCGCTGGAAAAATTGCGGCTGAACGATGCCTCGTTCTTCTTTGAGCCGGAGAGTTCGGTGGCGCTTGGGTTTGGTTTCCGCTGCGGCTTCCTCGGACTGCTTCACATGGAGATCATCCAGGAGCGCTTGGAGCGGGAGTTCAATTTAGCCCTGATCACGACCGCTCCGGGCGTGCGTTACCGGATCGTGAAAACTGACGGCTCCGAGATTGAAGTCGACAATCCGTCGAAGTGGCCCGACGTGGTCGAGATCGAAAAAATCTACGAGCCGGTGATCATGGCGACCATCCTGACGGCGGAAGAATATGTGGGCGCGATCCTGAAGCTGGTGGAAGAGAAGCGCGGCAAGCAAAAAGGTTTTGAGTACGTGAGCTCCGGGCGCGTGATGCTCACCTATGAGCTTCCGCTGAATGAGATCGTGCTCGACTTCTATGACCGGTTGAAATCTGTTTCACGCGGGTACGCATCGCTCGACTATCACATATCCGGATCGTGGGAGTCGCCCATGGTGAAGTTGGAGATTTTGGTAGCGGGGGAACCTGTAGACGCGCTCTCGCTCATCGTGCACAAAGACTTTGCTTACGAACGCGGTCGCGCATTGGTGCACAAGATGCGCGAGCTGATCCCACGGCAGATGTTCGAGGTCGCCATCCAGGCGGCGATCGGAGCGAAGATCATCGCGCGCGAGACGGTGGCGGCGATCCGCAAGAACGTTCTGGCAAAATGCTACGGCGGGGACATCACGCGCAAGCGTAAGCTGCTTGAAAAGCAAAAAGAAGGCAAGCGGCGCATGAAACGCGTGGGCAAAGTGGACATTCCGCAGGAAGCATTTCTGGCCGTTCTCAAAGTCGGCGAGGGCTCTTAACGGGCGGTTAACTTACCCGATTTTTGTGCAAATCGAGGTTTTCGAGTCGTGCGCTTCTGGTGCAGTGTTTAAGCTGGGCATGTGCGGAATCGGCCCAGCTATGCTGCTGAATCGATTGGCAGTTATCTCTTCCCAAAGGTAAGGTCTGAGATCTTATCGATCCAAAGCCAGATGTCGATTGCTGACCTTCGGCGCGTAATTCACAAAGATTTCCACAGCCAACAGGTCCCCAAATACCGGCGATTTCGACGCTAGTTTAACGAAAAGTTAACAATAACCTCGGTCTGCACTTCAATCGGCTTGCCATTCAAAATGTAAGGGAGGAATTTCCACTGCTCCACCGCGTCACGCGCAGCGCGCGCGAGCATGGGAGGCCCGCTGAGGACGCGCAGCGCCTCCAGTGTGCCGCGCGACGTGATCACCGCGTTCAAATGAACAGTTCCCTGTATGCGGCTCATGATCGCAAGTTGCGGATAGATGGGCTGTACGCGCGAGAGTACGACGCCCTGTTCGAGAACGGAAGCGGGCGGATGTTTGGCGGCGGGATCATCGGGAAGGGCAGGCCCAGGACCGTTGCCGAGCACGTTGGGGATTCCGCTATTGCTGCCGATGCTGCGGGTGTCGCCGATCTGCACGGGAGCAACCTCTTCGGCAGATATACGCCGGTCCAAACGCGGTATACGCGAGGGCGGCGCCAGGGTGCCAGAAACTACGAAAACGCTTGTGCCTCCTCCACCGCTTGCGGTGCGCTCGATCTCTGGCGCGGGATTGTCGAGATGCGGCATCCAAATCGGCGCGGGCAGCGGAACGAAGTCGGGAACGGCGCGACTGGCCAGCAGCGGGACGAGCACGAAAGCGGCGAGAAAACCGGTTTGCAGCACCAGAGATGCTGCTGTGGAGTAAGTGCGGCGTGCGCCGGGGAAGTGGCGCGCGGATTCCAGCAGAGCTTGTTCGAACATGATGTTTCCTCCGTTCAAACAATTGACACGGAGGACGGGCAGATTGTGCCGGGTTTATCTTTCGGAAATAGGGAACGAAGGTGGCTGGGACGGTGTCGCGGATTTTAAGGCGCGAAGGGTTCCTTGCAAATCGAAAGACGCGCGTCCGCGGACGTGCGCGCCTACATAGAAAAAATGGCCGCCAAAAAGGCGGCCATTTTGCTACGAAGGTGAAAAGTTATTTCGGGGTCGTAGTTGCCGGCTTGGGAGCAATAGCACCGGCGGGTTTGGTTGCGGCTCCACCCGGTCGCGGTACGGCGCCAGCTCCAGCAGCCGGGCCAGCGGCTTTCGGCTGTGCCGGTACGCCGGATTGAACGTTGTAGGCGTCCACGATCTCTTTGGTGATCACTACGCCACCCTGAGCGTTCGCCCAAAGTACTGGACTCTGCGGAGCAGAGACGTCGAGGATCAAACCGTATCCGTTGTTCTTGGCGTAGGTATCGATGACCTTCAGCATCTTCTGGCCGATGCGGTTCGCGATCTCGCCCTGCTCCTTCTGGACCTTCGCCTGATTATCGTCGAAGAAGCGCTGCGCGTTCTTTTCCTTTTCTTGAATGCTGCCGGCGACTTCGGCGCGCTTTTCGTCGCTCATCACGTTGCCCTGGGTTTTCAGCTGGCTGCGCAGGTCATCAAGTTCCTTGCTCATGGCCTGGAGCTGATCGTTCGGAGCTTTGTACTTCGACATCATGGCGGCGAAGTCGCGCTGACCTTCATTCGAGCTCACAATAGCTTCTTCAACATTGATGATGCCGATCTTTGTGCCGCTACCGGTGGTGGGTGCGGGTGCGGCTGCGGCTGCTTGCGCGAAAGCGCTCATGCTGCAGAAAAGCGCGAGTACGAACGTGGTGTAAATGGACTTGCGTGTCATTGATGCTTCGACTCCTTGAAGCTATTGCAAGATTTTGATGTCGCCGGGAAGTCTCTTGCGGCCCGATAAACGGGCAGGGAGCCACGGCGCCTACAACAACCTTGGCCGGAGACTCCGAAATTACAAGGTGGTTGGAGCCTTCATTATAGGGTGCAGCCAAAATAGCGTCAATTCATCTACGTAAGGGCTAGAAGGTAGTGCTGATGGTAAAGCGGAATGAACTCTTGGGCTCACGCAGCAAGAAGGATTGCTTCGACAAGGCTTGTACTTGATCGAACGTGAAGTCGCCTGCGCCACCAAGCGGGAATTGGCTGCGGCCGATGCAATTGGAAGCCGAACCTGAGCCGGTGAAGCAATTATTGGGTGTAGTGATGATCTTGTTCAGGCGAAGCGGATTGTAGGCATAGTAAATGCGAAAAGGAGCATTGACGATGGGCAGGATGACTTGCAGCTCCAGGCCGGTGGAAGCGCGCGGCTGCCAGTTGGTACCCGGGATGGGGCGAATGTCTATATCGAACAGGAAATTCTCGTAACCGACACACTGCAAACTGAAATTGATGGTCGCGCAGCCGAAAGGGGTGGTATTGAGCGAATTGAGCGTCCTGGTCGGTAATACGCAATTGCGATGTGCGCAGGATGCCATTGATTCCCGCATCGAGGAATGGAGCGAGCGTCACTGGTCCGAAGAACGGGATGCGGTATTCCACGTTGGTCAACCACGTTGGTGTCACCACCAGTCGCGATCAAGGTCCGCAGCGGCACCGGCACCGTTCGAATGCGCGTGCGGGTGGTTTGCCGGGAATCGACAGGAACAGGCGTGCCATCAGGATTCTCCAGCGGAAGCTGCGTCACTCAGCAGGAAACCATAAGGCGAGAGCGAGCGTATGTCGAATCCGCGAATGTCGTTGTCGCCGCCCATGTAAAAGCGCTCAAACGGCGGCGCAACGATCCCGCCAAAGCCGGTAAGGATACGAAGCCTGGATCCGATATCCCAGAGCGTTGCGCTGCTTGTTCACCGGAATGAATTGCTTCCATTCGACGATAGGACGAGACCGAGCGCACGTTACCGCCGAGTCCGGCGATTTCGCCGCCGAGGAACATGCTGCTGCCCGGTGTGCGGGCGCTGCGGATTGTCGATAGTGCTCCAGGAGATGCTGGGGAGGATCTTGCTGGTGTAACACGCCGTTCCAACGCATTCGGTCCGGCAAAGCCACGGAAGGCAAGGGCCTGGAAATAGGCCGACGAAGCATCGCTGAAACCTGAGATGTTGGATCGATCGAGCGAATAGGTCAACGCGACACCCGCTTGAACGAACGGCGCAACGGGTAGCTGGTTGAGACAGTGAAGCCCGTAGTGTTCTGGCTATAGTTCTGCAGCCCGTTCAAGAAACTCTGCGAGACGTTGAGGTTGCGAAATGCCGAGCGCCTGCTGCGTTTGCTGGGCCTGGTTGTAATTGAAGTAGCGCGTGAAAACGGTAAAGCCAAGGGTAATGGGACGGTCGCGGAAATAAGGCTCGGTGAAGCCAAAGGTGAAGTTGCGCTCGCGATTACCAACGTTCGCTTCCAGGGTCAGCGTCTCGCCGAAGCCGAGGAAGTTGTTGGTCTGATAGTTGATGCCGATGAATCCACCGGCCAAGTCCGCTGAATCCGCCAGTCAGCCCGATGCTGTTCTTGCCTTTCTCCCTCACCTTCAGCGTGAGGTCGACGGTGTTGTTGACTCGGGTCCTGCTTGGTCTCGGAGTCCGGTCTCCGGCTTCAGCGGCTCGAAATACTGCAGCTGGTTCAATCGAAGCAGACTGAGTTCCCAAAGCCGACTGTTGTAAACGCCGCCTTCTTCCACAGCCAGTTCGCGGCGGATGACCTTGTCGCGCGTGGTGGTGTTGCCGCTAAATTCGATGCGGCGGATGAGGAAGGGCTTGCCTTCGTCAACGTCGATGACTCAGCGTGATGAGCTTCTTCTCGTCGTCGATCTGGGTGTCGGGGACGGCAGTGAAGTTGATGTATCCGAGCTCGCCGTAAGCTTTGCGCAGATTCTCAAGCCCCTTGCGGACGAGCGAGCGTATCAAAGGTTCGCCGTCCTCCATGGGGAAGAGGTTGCGGAGGACCTGGCTGTTGGTCACCGCCTTGTTGTTCTTGAACGTGATGGCCTTCAGCTTGTACTTGTCGCCTTCCTCGACCGGGATGGTGATGTCCACAGCTTTGCCGCCGCCTTCTGGACGAACGGGAATCAGTCAGGCCGCCGGTATCGCGGATCTTGCGTTTTCGGGTCCTGCACGAGGACCTTGAAGTAGCCCTTCTGCTGGTATTCGTCGCGGATGCGCTCGGAGTCTTCGTTGAGCTTGGAGGCGTCGTAGGTCTTGGCGAACAGGTTCTCCAGGAAGATGGAATGCGGGATGCCGATCGGCCGCAGGTTCTTCATCGCGCGACGCAATTCGCGGCTGCTGAGCCGCTTGTTACCCTCAAACTTGATCTTGCCGACTTTCACCTTCGGGCCTTCGCGGATGACGAAACGTGACGGCCACAGCCGCCGGAGGGATGGGGCGGACCTCGGTGCGGACGGTGGCGAATTGGCGGCCGTGCTCGGCCAGCAGTTCCTTTAGCGCGACCTCCGCCTTTTTGACCTTGGTGGGGTCGTATTGGTTCTCGACGCGCGAGTCCGACCTTGTTGTTCTTGAAGCGATCGAGAACGTCGGACTGCGAGACGGAAGAGAGGCCCTTGTACTCGATGCTGCGGATGGTGGGTTTTTCTTTCACATAAACGTGAATGCGATAACCCTTCGGAGCTCTCTTCGCGCTCGATGCGGAGGTCGTCGAAATAGCCGGTATTCCAAAGGGAGTTGAAGTCACGTTGCAGGCCGGCTTCGTCATAAACATCACCGGGCTTGGTGAAAATACGGGCGCGGATGGTGTCGGCAGGGATACGGCGATTGCCGTGGATCACGATCTCCTGCACGACGTTTTCCTGCGCGCCCTAAAGGCGGAGTAGAAAAATGGCAAAAAACGCCAGCAAAAAGGCAGCCTGCGGCGCATATCGCTTGACGCGATGGAGGGTCTGATCCAAACCAGGAATGATGACTACCTCAAATTAGTAGCGTCGTATGGGAAAACGAAGATTATAAGGGATAGACGTTTTTTTGGACAGTATGGCTGCTTATGAGCTGCCTATTTCACACCAATTCTCGCGACCGTGTAAATGTTGCAGACTCGAGCGGCACGGAGCTAGCGTCATGACCTTCCACACTAGGTTTTTCCTGAACCACTTCGTCCTTTGTGCCGCGGCCGACAAACATGATGGCCGCGATGATGAGGGTGCCGGCGACGATCGTGCGCAGTCCAAGTGGCTTCGGAAGCAAGCAGCCATCCCAGCATGACGGCGACCACCGGGTTCACAAAGGTGTGAGTGGCGACCAGGGTAGGCGAACGATGCTCGAGCAGCCACATGTAGGCGCTGTATGCAATGACCGAGCCGAAGAAGATGAGATATCCGAGCGCCAGCCCGGAACGGAGTGAGATTTTGTTGGGATGAAATCCGGAGAACTCGCCGGCAATCCCCGCGGTGAGAAAAAGAAGAACACCACCGGCGAGCATGGTGAGGGACGCGTTGAGGTAGGGATCGCGGGGCAGGGCAGCACGTCGCGAATACACCACGCCCACTGACCAGGATGCAGAACTGAACAAGAGCGCGAGGCCTGCGAGCAGCCCTGCCAAGCTAGTGCGGAATACATCCGAGCCCATCAAGAGCGCCACGCCAAGCGTGCCGATAGCGAGTCCGAGCCAGGATTTGCCAGTCGGTTTTACCTTGGGCGGGACCAAGGCGCCGAGCAGCGCGATGATGATCGCCTCGGTGGACATAAATAGCGCCGCCAGTCCCGATGGAACGCGCTTTTCTGCCCAGTACAGGGTCCCGTGACCACCCAGAAAGAAAAGTCCGCCCAAGACAATCGCGGGGAAAAGATGCTGCTTCTCAGGGCGAGCGCCCTTTATCCAGCACCAGGCGAACAGGATCGCCCCGGCAATCAATTGGCGCAGGCCGGCGTTGATCAGCGGGGGAATAGTTTCGTCTGCAAAGCGGATGGCGAGAAATGTGGAACCCCAGATGAGGTAGATGGCAACGAAGGCGACGAACACCTGTAAAAACTGGGATCTTTCCCGGGATGTTGCCGAAACCATGTGATCGCGCATATAACCTGCTTAACTTGAAACAATGGTTAATGCTATTGGATTATTATGTAACCTGTCAAGTTGCATAGATAGGTTATAATGAATCAACGCGTGCCGCATAAATCACCATTCGAATTGATCAGCGACGATCCAGCCTTGGATTTCGTCAACACTGTGGATAACCGTGACGACCCAGAGAGGCGCAAGGAGCTGCTCAATACCTACTTCGATCTGCTCTCCTGGGCATTGGAAGCTGAGCTGCTCTCGCAAGCCGAAGCGGAGCGATTGAGAACGCGAGCCTCGAAGTCCCCAGGGCAGGCGCGTGCCGCCCTGCGCCGCGCCAAGACACTGCGTGAGGCGCTCTACCGGATATTCGGCGCGATCGCGGAGGAGCGGCAGCCGTCGGCAGCGGACGTCGCGCTGCTGGATTCGTTCGACAAACAGGCCATGGCGCATCGCCGCATCGGGCGTGAGCCGCACGGCGGCTACGGTTGGCAGTGGCGCACCGATGGCGACGACCTGGATCTGGTCTTGTGGCAGGTGGCAAAGGCAGGAGCGGAATTGCTCACCTCCGACCTGGTATTTAGCGTGCGCGCTTGTGCGGCCGAGCGGTGCCGATGGTTGTTCGTGGACACCAGTCGGAACCAAAAAAGGCGCTGGTGTGACATGAGGATCTGTGGCAACCGGGAGAAGGCAAGAAAGTTTCACCAGCGTAGGACGGCGTGAAAGACCGCGCGCACGAGGACGTGCACGCCTACACAAAACTCAGGCTTTTTCCACTTCCACCAGGCAAGAATAAAAGGTCGCGCCGGCGCCGATCTCGGTAAGCTTTTCTGAGGTGAGGACGTTCACGTTCACACCCTTTGGATTGAGCTTCGCCCAGTCAAGGCGCGCCGCTACAACACCATTCTGCGTCGCACCATTCACGCGGGCTTTCAACTGCACACTGCCGCGGTCGTTGAAGACGCGGACCTCGTCTCCTTCGCGAATATTGCGCGCAGCAGCGTCGTGAGTGCTGATCTCGAGCAAGCGCGGTTCTTCCATCTTCTGGTGAGCGGGAAGATTGCAGAAGCTGGAGTTGAGGTGATTGTCGGACTTGCGGGTAAGGATCTCGAGCGGGTATTTCTTCGCCGCCTTGGAGTGGCGGGACTCCGATGGCGGAATGAAAGTGGCAACCGGGTCGAGGCCCTGGTTCTTCAAAGGCTCACTGTACAGTTCGGCTTTGCCGGATGCGGTTTCGAAACCGCCGTGGGCGAAGGGCAAAAATGCAGATCCCTCGACTGCGCTCGCCTGCGGCTCGCTCCGCTCGGGATGACCTCCGTTGGATGATGCGGAGAAATTGAGCCGCACGGAATTTTCGCGCTCCAAGCGCTCGCGATCGATCCCGGTCAGATACTTATTGCCGGGGTTGTTGAGTGCGGCGTCCATCATGTCTTCGGCGGAATCCTTGAAGCAGGGATCATCGAAACCCATGCGCAGCGCGAGCGCGCGGAAAGTCTCGACGTTGGTGCGCGCTTCGCCCAGCGGCGCGATCGCCTGGTGCGACATCTGGATGTAGTAATGACCGTAAGACTTGACGAGTTCTTTCTGCTCAAAGAACGTGGTTGCAGGCAGAACGATGTCGGCGTAGTCGGTCGTGTCGGTAAGGAATTGTTCGTGCACGACGGTGAACAAATCATCGCGCTTGAATCCGCGGATGACTTGGTTGTGATCGGGCGCGACTGCAGCGGGATTCGAGTTGTAGACGAAGACGGCCTTCACCGGCGGGTCATTGAGTTGGTTCAGCGCAGTCGCGAGCGACGACATATTGACTACGCGTGTCGCGCGGCCGGCAGGGCTCTTCTTCATCAGGTCGGGCCGGGTGAGCGCGTCCTCGTTGATCTTGGGCGCGCCGCTGGTCGAGAGCTGGATGCCGCCGCCGAGATGCTTCCATGCTCCGGTGATGCAGGGAAGCATGGTGACAGCGCGCACTGCCATGCCACCATTCTCAGACCGCTGGATGCCATAGTTGACGCGGATCGCAGCCGGATGCGTGGTGGCGTACTCGCGCGCCAGCTTCACAATGTCGGCGGCGTGAGATCCCGGTGAAACCGGCGACCTTTTCTGGCGGATACTCCTGAACCTTTTTCTTCAGCTCGTCGAAGCCGAGCGTGTACTTGGCGACGTAGTCTGCGTCGTAAAGATTTTCGTTGATGATGACGTGCATCATCGCGAGCGCCAGCGCGACATCCGTGCCGGGATTGATGGGCAGGTACCAGTCGGCAAGTGCTGCGGTGCGCGTCTTGTAAGGATCGATGACAACGAGCTTCGCGCCATTGCGGCGTGCCTGTTCGATGAAAGGCCACAGGTGAATATTGGTGCCGTGGATGTTCGCGCCCCAGGCGATGATGTACTTCGCGTGGCGGAAGGCCTCCATATCGGTGCCAAGTTTGCGACCGAGAACGGTAATGAGCGCGTCGCCGCCGGCGGTGGCGCAGATGGTGCGATTGAGCTGCGAGGCGCCGAGCCGATGAAAGAAGCGGTGGTCCATCGAGGCGTTGCCAAGGACGCCTAGTGTGCCGCCGTAGGAATAGGGAAGGATCGACTCCGATCCGAACTGTTTGCTGATGCTCGCGAACTTGGCCGCAATCTCATCGAGAGCTGCGTCCCAGGAGATGCGCTCGAAGTCGTCGAAATTTTTGTGCCCGCCGCCCTTCGGAGCATTTTTCTTGCGGCGAAGCGGATAGAGGACGCGATCGGGAGAATAGACACGGTCCAGATACTTAGCGACTTTGCCGCACAGAAAGCCCCGCGTCGCGGGGTGATCAGGATCGCCCTGGATCTTGGTGGCTTTGCCGAGGTCGTCAACGGTGATGAGCACACTGCATGCGTCGGGGCAATCGTGTGGGCAGGCGGCGTGGACAGTGCGTGGCATGGATGGTTAGATTGTAGAGGATACTTAGGGCGTCGGGAAATGCGGATCCCTCGACTGCGCTCGCCTGCAGCTCGCTTCGCTCGGGATGACCTCCCCCTTCGTGCACAGGCGAGGCGCCTGTGGCACCCAAAGATCAGACTTGCATAACTTCTTTTTCTTTCACTTTCGACATCTCTTCCATCTTCTTGATCTCGTCGTCGGTTAGCTTCTGTATCTCTTCCAGGGCGCGGCGCTCGTCGTCTTCGGAGATCTTCTTGTCTTTCATCGCCTTCTTGATGGCGTCGTTGCCGTCGCGGCGAATGTTGCGTACCGCAGTGCGGTGCTCTTCCAGGACTTTGTGCAGATGCTTCACCATCTCTTTGCGTCGCTCTTCGGTGAGCGGCGGAACGGGAATGCGGATCATCTTGCCGTCGTTCTGTGGATTCATGCCGAGGTCCGCGCCCAAGATGGCTTTCTCGATCTCGTGCATGATGGTGGGATCATACGGCTGAATGGTGATGAGCTGCGCGTCGGGCGCGTGCACGGTGGCGACTTGGTTGAGCGGCATTGCCGAGCCGTAGGCTCAACTTTGACCGTGTCGAGCATGTGGACGATTGGCGCGGCCGGTGCGGGTGGCGCCCATCTCTTTGCGAAAATCTTCGACGGCCTTGTCCATACGGCTCTTGAGCTGGGTAAAAGTGTCTTTGAGGGGGCCGGACTGCCATGTGCGAATACCTCTCTGAGAAGAACTGAAGATTATAAAGGAAGCGGGAGCAGTCAGGTTTCAGCGGTCAGCAACAATCAAATGCAGATCCCTCGACGACGCTCGCCAAGGTTGCTTTGCTCGGGATGACCTTCGCAAAGGACGCTTCTATTCGGATTCTTCGAAGTCGGCGTCCTGGAAGATGTAAGGGCGCGGTGCGGACGAGCTTGAAGCGGACGCGGTCGCGGCAGGTGTCGCACTCGGGAAAGCTGTCGCCGGCGATCATGACGGCCTCGTGCGAGGTGCGGTGGTCGCGCTCGTGCAGGATCTCGTAGATGCCGGATTCGACGATGGGCGCGCCGGGGCGGAAGATGCGGCCATCAGGCCGGCGTTGATGCTGACCGCCAGAGCGCCCGCCCTTCAGCTCAGAGCGAAAACGGGTCGACCATTCTCTTGCGCTTGCACCGGTTGTATCATACGAGGCGAGACGAGGCATGAGTGGGCCCTTGCTTTTGTTTTTACGAAACTAGCACAGCTTGAGACACTTGCAAAGATGTACTACCGGCACGGGCAGATCGGCGCTTGCTGATCGCGCATGTATCAGTGTCTGCGGGCTGACTTGCGGGATTGAAATTCTTATCCTCGCCGATGGTCTTGGCGGCCCTTGAAAGTCGAAAACGGACAGAAGCGTGACAGACCGAACAGGGAGGGAACTGCTCATCTGCGATGAGGGTGACCTCATGTTCGCCGCGGTGGTCGTTGTGGCGGACGAAGTAGAGGCCGGATTCAGGCACTACTTCCCCGGGCTTGAATTCTTTCTCAGCCATAACGTTTTGAAACGCTGGGGAACCGACGGCCTTATTCTACCCAAGTCCGGGGTCGCTGCTAAAAAAATCGAAAGCTGCTGCGGGAATGATCGCGGGTCTGAGACGCGGCGTGCCGCGTCTCTACGTGAAGATGCTGGATTCCTCAGCAGACTCCGGTGGTGGTCTAGGCGCTTACGAGGGAGCCGACCTTCTCGCCTGTGACCACCCGCTTGATGTTGCCGGCCTTGTTCAGGTTGAAGACGACGATGGGAAGGTTGTTGTCCTTACAGAGGCTGATGGCGGTGGAGTCCATCACCTTGAGGCCTTTTTTCAGGATGTCGAGGTAGCTGATCTGGTCGAACATCTTGGCGTCTTTCACCAGAACAGGATCGGCGTCGTAGATGCCATCGACTTTGGTGCCTTTCAGGATGGCGTCGGCTTTGATCTCCATGGCGCGAAGCGAGGCGGCGGAGTCGGTGGAGAAATACGGGTTGCCGGTGCCGGCGGCGAAGATGACGACGCGTTCTTTCTCGAGGTGGCGGATGGCGCGGCGGCGGATGAACGGCTCGGCGACCTGGTTCATCTCGATGGCGGACATGACGCGGGTGTAGACGCCAGCCTTTTCAAGCGCATCCTGTAGAGCGAGCGCGTTGATCACGGTGGCGAGCATGCCCATGTGGTCGGCGGAGACGCGGTCCATGTGGCGGGCCTGGTCGGCTACACCGCGGAAGAAATTGCCGCCCCCAACGACGATCGCGATCTGGACTCCCAAACGCTGGACTTCAGCCAATTCAGCGGCGATGGCGTGAATGCGTTCGGTCTCGACGCCGAAGCCTTTGGTGCCGGCGAGCGCTTCGCCGGAGAGCTTCAGCAGGATGCGTTTGAAAACGGGAGGCATGGTTCAGTATAGAGCAGAAAAGCAGGAGGTAGGAGGTGGAGCGGGAGGCGGGTAGCTGCACCGCAGGACGGCTGTGCCACACAAAAAAAAAGCAAAGGCCAAAAAAATGGCGGGCCGAAGCCCGCCATGTTTCTGACGCACGGCCGAGGCGGCCGTGCTACACGATTACTCTTCCTTCGCCTGCTGCTCGTACTTGGTCGAGGCGATGGTCTCGGCGATCTCGCCGACCTTGAAGCGGGCGAAGCGGCGCACGGCGATGTTCTCGCCGAGCTTGCCGACGGTGGTCGCGATGAGCTGCTCGATGGTGATGGCCGGGTCCTTCACGAAGGGCTGGTTAAACAGGCAGACCTCTTCGTAGAACTTCGACATCTTGCCTTCGACGATCTTCTCCACCACGGGGGCCGGCTTGCCGGTCGCGGCGGCTTGGGCGCGGTAGATGTCCTTCTCTTTTTCGAACGCCTCAGCAGTCACGTCTTCCTTGCGGATGAACTTCGGATCGGTCGCGGCGATGTGCATGGCGATGTCTTTCACCATCTCCTGGAAGTGCTCATTGCGGGCGACGAAGTCGCTCTCGCAGTTCACTTCGAGCAGCACGCCGATCTTTCCGCCGGCATGAATGTAGCTGTTGACAGGCCTTCGCTGGTGGCGCGCGACGCCTTCTTCGCAGCCGTAGCGATACCCTTTTTGCGCAGGACGATGATGGCCTCTTCGATGTTGCCCTTGGCCTCTTCGAGGGCTTTGCGGCAATCCATCATGGGAGCGCTGGTCTTTTCGCGAAGTTCCTTTACCTGCTGGGCAGAGATGTTCATAGTTGCGGTGCTCATTCGACTCTCATTTCTCGTTTGTTGTCCCTGATGGACAAAATCAGACCCGCGCCAGGGACAGCGCGCGGGTCAAGAAGCTTGTGTTGTCCGTATAGCGATTAGATTCTGCTAGACGGTTTTGGATTCGACGGTGGATTCGTCGTCGGCTGACGCCGGGGCTTTGCGGCCCTTGGAGCCAAGAACGTCGTCCATGCTGATGTCTTCGGCAGATTCGGCGCCGGCGGCGGCTGCCTCGGCGATAACGCCGCCTTCCGCAGGAGCTTCCGGAGCAGGCTCAGCGGCGGCCTGGATGTCGACATTTTTGTCGCTCATCGCATTCACACCCTCGACGATCGATTCCGAGATCTTAGAGGTGAAGAGGCGGATGGCGCGCAGAGCGTCGTCGTTGCCGGGGATCACGTAATCGACTTCGCTGGGGTCGCAGTTGGTGTCGACTACGGCGACGACCGGGATGCCGAGCTTGCGGGCTTCTTTCACCGCAATGGCTTCCTTGCTGGAGTCGATGACGAACATGATGTCGGGATGACGGTTCATGTTCTTGATGCCGGCCAGGTTCGCCTGCAGGTGCTTGCGCTCGCGCTCGAGCTTGATGACTTCTTTTTTGGGGAGCAGGTCGTAGCGGCCGTCGGTGGACATCTCGTCCAGCTCTTTCAGGCGCTTCACCGACTTCTGCACCGTGACCCAGTTGGTGAGCAGTCCGCCCAGCCAACGATTGTTGACGTAAGGCATGCCGCACTTCTGGGCTTCTTCTGAAATGGCGTCCTGTGCCTGGCGCTTGGTGCCGACAAACATGATTTGCTTGCCATCGGCGGCGGCGTCCTGCACGTACTTGGACGCGTCCTTGAACATCTTCAAGGTCTTCTGCAGGTCGATGATGTAAATGCCGTTGCGTTCGCCGAAGATATACTCCTTCATCTTCGGATTCCAACGTTTGGTCTGGTGCCCGAAGTGAACGCCAGCTTCGAGCAGCTCTTTCATGGTGATCTGTGCCAAGACAATCTCCTTTAAATTGGATTGCATCCCTTGCGGGGCCCTGATCGGCCTGAATCGCTCGGGATTTATTCCCGTTGCCCCGTCCCACCATGAAGGCGGAGCGGGAAGATTTAACTGCTAACTCAAAACTATCGTTTCGAGAATTGGAAGCGCTTGCGAGCTCCCTACTCCACCTCACCGCGCCAAAATCGGCGCGTCGGGGACCCCGGTTCGGTCAGCGGACTTATCGCTTACTGAACTGGAATCTCTTTCTTGCACCTTTCTGGCCGTACTTCTTGCGTTCCTTGCCGCGAGCATCGCGGGAAAGGAATCCTTCAGCTTTCAAAGCTTTGCGCAATTCGGCGTTGAACTCGAGCAGCGCGCGGGCAATGCCCATCTTCACTGCGTCGGCCTGGCCATTGACGCCGCCGCCGGAGACACTGGCGATCACGTTAAAAGTGCTCGAGGTCTCTGAGGTCTGCAGCGGACGACGTGCCGCGATCGCTGTGCCTCGGTGACGAAGTATTCGTCGAACTTGCGGCCGTTGACGGTGAAATCGCCGCTACCGGGGCGCAGGAAAACGCGAGCCACGCTCGACTTGCGACGTCCGGTGCCGTAATACTGAACTAGATCTGCCATTTTTTCCTCAGGGGCTAAAGCCCCGAAATTTAAAGTGCCTTTTCGGCACGGCTAAAGCCGTGCCCTGATACCAAAATCTGCAGCCCTGGCGAATCTTTACGCGAGCTGCGGAAATTCCTTCGCTTCCGGCTTCTGGGCCTCGTGCGGATGCTTGTCGTCCGCGATAGACCTTCAGCTTGCTGGCCATGGCGCGGCCGAGCTTGGAATGGGGAAGCATGCCGGTGATGGCTTCTTCCACGATCAGCTCAGGCTTGCGCTTCATGCGATCCTTGAAATCTTCTTCGCGCAGTCCGCCTGGGTATCCGGTGTAGCGGCGATAGACCTTCTGCTCACCCTTCATGCCGGTGACTTTGATCTTGCGGGCATTGATCACAACGACGTGGTCGCCGGTATCCATGAAAGGGGTGTACTGCGGATTATCTTTGCCGGCAAGGACGCGGGCCACACGAGCAGCCAGACGGCCGAGGGTCTGCCCCGAGGCGTCGACGACGTACCACTTGCGCGCAATTTCCCCCGCTTTGGGGAAATGGGTGGACATAACTATCTCCCTAAAAACTAAAAATAAGACGAATCAATGAAAGACCTTCGGAAAAGCACGCTTACTCAGACCCTAGTTCGAACGGCGGATACTGCTCGGGCGCTCGGGGGTCACAGGCGGGCAACCGCAGGACAAAACAAGGTTTAAGAATAGCTGAGTTTAGGGCGGAGTGTCAACGCTGGCTTAGCTGCTGGTCACCCTTGCTGGCAGCCTGCCTGGACGGATCGTGCGGCTCGTCCTGGCGAAGGTCCTGACCGAGCACTTCGCCGAGCGGGCCGTCCCGATCATCGCGGTGCCAGGGCACTTTCAGCCGGGAAAGGTTCGCGAGGGTGCGGTCGGGATTCAACAGCGAGCGCAACATGGCACCGATAATGGGATTGGTGTGCGTGCGCTCCCAACGCTGAATGACATGGCGGTCGACCAAGTCCTCGCCGAGGATGAATCCCAAGCCAGCGGTCGGCGTAACAACGAAATCGACCATGCCTTGCGTGCGGCGGTCGCGTCCAACGTGTCCGATGGTTGCTTCGCTGATGGGACCGATCTCAAACTGGGTGCTGTAAGCGGCCGCCCATGCCATGGCCTTAAGGCGGCTGCGCCAGTAGTCACCGCTCAGACCGATCTGCTGCTTGGCTCCGTTGGGATCGTTCTGGATCTGGATGTATCCGACGGTCGCACCTTCGACGGGGTGGCCAAAGTAGTTGGTGACGATATCGTCGCCGTCACCCCAGCCGCGACCGACATTGCGAATGCTATCGCCCCAGGCGTCGAAGAAGTTTCCACCCAAGTTACGGCGCGTCTTTGACTGGGTGAAACGCAAGGAATTTTGAAATCCAAGGAAAAATAGAGACTGTTCGATCGCCGGTTTCCAATGGAACTTGGCTGGGTGCGGAGTTTCGTTCCGGATGAGCGGCGTCGGCGCGATGGGAGGGAACGCGTTGACATTCGGTACGCTGGGGCCGCCCGCGGGCGCGTCTGCAAAGCGCGCAGTCGCCATGTAGTTCTTGGCCTCGGCCTGCTGATAGGTCTGCACCGGCTCCTCGAGCGAGACCGCCACCATGGGCTCAAGGCCGGCAAAGGTGGAGTAGCCGATGTGCTTGGTCATCTGCGCCGGCAGGGTGACTGCGGCGAGACAAAAAAACAGACCTAGACGGAAAACACACTTCACGCAAACACCTTTCCAGCAGCACAGATTTGGGGGCTTTCGGCGATATTAGCGGCAAATCATCGCGCCAGTCAACGTGGAATTAATTGTGTGCCGTTGGTGACGTATCAGGAGCGCTATTCGTACGCCAGTGCGTCGATTGGGTCTTTTCGAGCAGCTTTAAATGCAGGATAGATCCCACCGAGAATGGCGCCGATCATGGCGATAACCGTTGCGTAGAGCACCCAGGTCGTCGTCATCTCCACGCGCAAGGTGGGGAATTTGGCGAGAATACCGCCACGCGCCGCCATGCTGATCAGAATTCCGCAGATGATGCCGCCGATGGCGAGCACTATCGTCTCACCCACGATCACATTCACGATGTAGAGCTTGGAGGCGCCCATTGATTTAAGGATGCCGATCTCGCGGGTGCGCTCCATCACTGCGGTATACATGGCCTGAAAGATGACGATGAATCCGATGATAACCGCGATCCCGACGACGACCTTGATGAATGCCGAGAAGCCGGGAATATTGGTGGGTGTCATGAGCGAGAGCCATTCCCGCATGGACATGGTGCTGTATTTTTCGAGGCCAGGAACTTTCTTTATTTCACTCACGATCAAATCAGCATTCTTGGGATCATCTGCCCGAATATAAAAAATGGTCGCTTTGCCTTCAGAGCCGGTCAGCGTCTGCATGGTGGCAATTGGGATGAATTTTCGCGCGCCGTGGCCATTCTCGACGATCCCCACGATGCGGAAGTTGTGATTGAAAATCTCGACCTGGTCCCCCACGTGGGCTTTCTTCGAAGCGGCATAAATATCGTCAACGACGGCGTCGTCTGGACCTTGGAACGGCCCGCCTTCGATGTAGCGGAGGGGCCGCAACTCCTCAAAGCTCTTCAGATCGATGCCGTAGATAACTTCAATGTTAGTGCCGGTGCTGGTTTGCGCAGCGACAGCGGACACGGCCGCGACATGTGGAAGTGGGCGAAGCACATCCGCGATCTTTACTGAGACAGGCGACCCGCCTAGACCGGAAAGGAAGGACGAACCCGGGGGTTTGAGAAGAATGTCCGCACCTGTCCCGGCGGTGCGGATCTTGTTGTCATTCAATATCCCGAGAGACAGGCCCACAATCAGCAGGATCAGGGTGACTTCCACGGCGACGGCAACGATGCTGATCAATGACCGCATCGGCCGGTGCACCAGATTCGAGAGGATCATCTTCTTCATAGGAGTGCCGATTTGCGAGTGCCGAGTACTGAGAATAAACCTACTGACCCCGGTGAATTCGACTCCTTCTTTTCCTGCTTCTTTTCCGGACGCGCCGCGGGCGCCTTGTCCTTACTCTTCAGGTTGAGGGCTGGCGCCTCCGGCGACGATCCTGGCGGCAGATCCAAGCGGACAAGTTCCGCGAGCCCGCGGGCTGTTCTAAAGCGAACTTCTCGTCGTCGAGCGGCTCATTGATCTTGAGCTTCACCATCTTCAAGATGATGGAATATTCCTCCTGCGGGCGCCAGATGTCTATGGTAGAAGGAAAGTTTACGCCGTCAAAATTCGCAAAGTCGTCATATTTCGCGTCCGTGGCGATGCTGCCGAACTTGTCATAGACGATCTGGCGGTGCGGCAGAAGATCTTCGCGGCTGAAGATCACGCGTCGCGAAAGATACCAGCCGATCTTCGGATCAGGATCGTGATCTGCCACTGCAACCTCGTAGGTTGCTTCATCCACTTTCTTTTTGGTTTTTGGATCTTCTACCTGCTCGGTGCCGGCTTCCATGAATGCAACTTCGTGCTGCAAATCGATCTCGCGCAACAGCAAAGCGTCAAAAATGTGTTGTGGGCGAATGTTTTCCAGCGCCGAACCAGAGGGATGGATCACATCATTACGGCCGATGATGAAACGATTCTTGACCGGGATGGAGACTTTAAACGTCTGGCCGTCGCTGACCATGTCGAAGGCGCGGTTGCGGACAATAGGGAAGAGGCCGATCATGCGCAGCATGGCAGGTTTGCGCACCAGGATATAACCGCGAATCTCCTGGTACTCGGTGACTTTGCCTTTTTTGCTGCCGCCAACCGCGGGCGAAATGTCGACGGTGGCGTTCAGGGTCTGGATCTTGGCGGCTTCCGCGTTAATGCGCTCGATCAGCTCCTCTTTCGTCGCTTCTTTCAGTACGGCGGTGCTCACCTTACGCTCCACAGAGTGCGAACGGAACAGGCATCCGCCCAAAGGCAGGAGGCAAAGTAGGAATATCTGGATTCTTATGAGTTTACGAACGCCCATGAGGTTCTGACAGTGAGATGCAAACCATTGATTATAAATCAGGGAGCGGGAAGCAGCTGCGCCTCGACGAATTCCAGGCGATTGCCGAATGGGTCGTGAATATAGAAGCGGTCGAGTCCGGGGAGCGCGTCATCTTCTGTAACTTCTACATTGAGCTGTTGCAAGCGAGAGCGGAGACTTCTCATATCGAGAACGCGAATAGCGGGATGCGCTTTGGTCGCGGGAGTGAAATTCACCTGCACCCCGATGTGTACCTGATGCATGCCGCACTTCAGCCAGATGCCACCACGTTGCTGCAATGCGGCAGGTTTTTTAAGCTCGTCCATGCCGAGTGTTTCGACGTAAAACTTGCGGGCAGC
This sequence comes from uncultured Acidobacteriota bacterium, assembly GCA_963711965.1. Taxonomy (GTDB): domain Bacteria; phylum Acidobacteriota; class Terriglobia; order Terriglobales; family Acidobacteriaceae; genus CAVQGF01. The sequence goes on from CAVQGF010000071.1 coordinate 22,114, forward strand.
GGCTTCGCAGCCCGGCGGCGCGGCAAGCTGAACATGGTCGATGCCGAGATAGAGATTCATCTTCCGCCCGCGGCACGCCGGTAGAGAGCGACGTTCTTGTCGTGTTCAGCTCCCGTGCGGGCGAAGCGGTGGTGTCCGTTGCCGTCGCTCACGAAATAAAGGTAATCCGTCTGTTGCGGATGCAGAGCGGCTTCGAGCGATGCGCGGCCAGGATTGGCGATCGGGCCCGGCGGCAGCCCGGGCACGCGATAGGTGTTGTAAGGCGAGGTGGAATCGAGATCCGACTGATGGATGACGCCGTTGTATCGATTCGCGAGCAGCGCGGCGTAGACGACGGTGGGGTCCGCGCCGAGCAGCATGCCATTTCCCAAACGGTTGTAGTAAACACCCGCTACCAGCGGCCGCTCTTCCGGAGCTCCTGTTTCTTTTTCCACGATGGAAGCCATGGTGACGACTTTGTGGAAGTCAGAGTTGAGCCCGATGGCTTTCGCCTCCTGGCGGAAGTGACGGGTCATCACCGTCAGCATGTCGGTCAGTGACTGCGTGCGCGTGAAACGATAAGTATCTGGAAATAAATATCCCTCAAGCGACTGCGCAGTCGGATCGAGATCATTGATCATCGCGTGGTTCTTGCGCGCGGCATCAAGGAACTCGGCCCGCGTTGCCAATCCCGAAGCTTCGAAATTGGCGCCGACATCCCAAAGGTTAAAACCTTCCGGGACAACAACCATATGAGTGGCGATATCGCCGCGTGCGAGGCGGTCGTAAACCTCGAATGCGTTCGCGGGACGATCGAACAGGTATTCGCCGGCCTTCAGCGGTTTGACGCGAAAGTAATGGACCGCGAGAAAAGCATAGCGGCTGCGGATCACGCCGGCATTGCGCAGCTCGCTCGCGATAGTGCGAGCGGAAGAGCCCGGGCGGAGCATGACAGATTTTTCGACGGCACGGAGGGAACAGCAGGCCGTATGCGAGAAATGCTGCGACCAAAACGCCAGCACCACAGCGAGTTTGAGCAGGGCCTTGAACAAGGGATTATTTTAAACAGAATCGTCAGCGAGCTAGCGGTGTTGGCGGCTTTCCATGAATGACTGAAGTATCAGTACGGCTGCGAGTTGGTCCACTACTTGGCCGCGACGTTTGGTCGACATTTCGCGCGTCGCGCAGCAGGCGCTGCGCTTCTGCGGTGGTGAGGCGCTCGTCCCAGAGGTGGACGGGGCGTTCATATCGTGCGCGGAGCTGCTCGGCGAAGGCGGTCATCTTTTCCGATTGCACGCCGGTTGCTCCGCTAAGCCGCAGCGGATAGCCGACCACGAATCTCTTTCACTTTGTACTGTTCAACGACTTTATCGAGCAGCGCAAAATCGGTACGGCGGTTTTTGCGGCGGATTGTCTCGAGCCCTTGGGCGGTGATGCCGAGCGGATCAGTAGACGGCCAATCCGATCGTCCGAGAGCCGACATCGAGGGCGAGAATGCGTGCTTCAGCAGACACACGAAGGATTATAGAGGTTGGTACATCCGGCCCTGGCGTGCCGAATCCAAGTATGGCGTTGAGATATTCGGGGTAGGATACGGGAATGGCGGAACAAAAGACGGTCGACACCTGCGAAGAGGAAAAAGAGCGGCAGCCCGCCGGGCAGATCACGCAGGCGGTAACCGCGGTCGCTCATCAGAAAAGACGAGCTAGCGATAAGGTGTCGTCGGCTGCGACGACCATCATTGCGACCGCCGTCATCCTCACCATCTGCTATTTCGCCAAGCCTGTATTGATCACTCTACTGGTGGCGATCTTGTTTGCGTTCCTGTTGGAACCGATCGTAAATCTCTTTTTGCGGATCAGGCTCCCAAGGCCGGTGGGTGCCTTGATCGCGATGCTGCTGGTGGGTGCGCTGCTCTATGGAATGACCTATGCGTTCTACAGTAAGGCGATCGATTTCTCGCAACAGTTGCCGCAGTACACGCAGAAGATCCGCGGCCACGTCATGAAGTTCAAGGAGCGAGCGCAGTCGATCCAGAAGTCTGCGCTGCCCGAGACAAAGGATGAAAAGCAAACCGTCAAAGTAGAGCAGCAGACGAATTGGAGCGAGTTCATCACCAGCACCGCCGGCACGGTGACCGAGCTGCTGTTCATGCTTTCGTTCATCCCGTTCCTCGCCTACTTCATGCTCACTTGGCAGGACCATACCAAGGCAGCGACAGTGATGCTGTTTCGCATGGAGAACCGCAACACTGCTTACGTGACGCTGGGGCGCATCTCGAAAATGGTGCGCAGTTTCATGGTGGGTAACCTGGTGATTGCGCTGATCCTTTCAGGGTTCAGCATGATCGTTTTCTATTTCATTCATCTTCCTTATTGGTATTTCCTAGGAGTGATCAGTGGATTCCTGAGCGTGGTCCCATATTTGGGAGTGATCCTGGCCATGGTGCCTCCTCTGGCTGCGGGCATGGGACAAGTAAGTGGAGCAGTGATGTTCGGCATCGTGCTCACGGTGTTTGGCTTGCATATGTTCGCGTTGAACGTGCTCTATCCGAAATTGATCGGCAAGAGACTCCAGCTGAATCCGCTGGCGGTGACGATCTCACTTCTTTTCTGGGGATGGTTGTGGGGCGCGATGGGTCTGATCCTGGCGGTACCGATCACCGCGGCGATGAAGATCATCTTCGATAACGTGGACGCAACCCGGCCTTATGGGGCGTGGCTGGGAGAGTAGCTGCTTGACTCTGCTCTCAAAATAGGTACAATTGCTCTCTATATGAGAGCAGGAAGCACGAGGCTAGCCGACGTTTTGTTTGGGAAAGCCCGTGGAGCAATCCTAGCTCTGCTGTATGGTCGTACCGACCAGCAGTTTTACTACCGCGAACTCACGCGACGTTTGGACGACCTAAGCCCCGGCACGTTGCAACGTGAGTTGGACACGCTGTCGAATTTAGGCTTGATCGAGCGCTTGGCCACTGGAAAGCGGGTGTTCTACCGTGCCAATCGCAATCACTCCATTTTTACCGAACTGCAGACCTTGGTAGCAAAGACGGTAGGGGTGATTCATGTGCTCAGCACCAGGCTCGCACCGTTAGCAGATCGAATCGCCGTCGCATTCATATATGGATCAATGGCGAGGAAAGAAGAGAGAGCAGAGAGTGACATTGATCTGTTAATCATTGGTAGGGTGTCCTTGGAGGCTGTCCTTGTAGAACTCGCCGAGGCCGAAGCGTTTTTGGAACGCCCCATCAATCCCACGGTCTATTCGCCGAGTGAATTCAAGAAAAGGCTTGCGAGCGGGAATCATTTTCTTAATTCCGTCGTGCGTGGCGACAAGGTCTTCCTGATCGGAGATGAAGATGAGCTTAGAAAAGTGGGTAGAGTACGGTTGGCTCAAAACCGAACCCACGAGTCGCAATGAGATCAAGGGTCTGCTGGCAATCGTAGAACGCGACTTGGCAGATGCCAACATCGCCGGGATCTCCGAAGACAGGCGATTTGAGGCTGCATTCAACGCGGCTCGTACCTCCGCAACCATTGCCTTGCGAGCGTCGGGCTATCGCACCTCGGCGCAAGCAGGACAGCACATAAAGACGGTTGAGAGTCTCCAGCTGACGATCAAGGCTGACGCGAAAGTAATCCAGAGGTTGAAGACTTTTTCGAAGAAGAGAAACGCGACTAGCTACGATTCGGCCGGCAATGTCTCAAAACAAGAGCTTGAGTTAGCGATCAAGACTGTCATTGAGTTGAGGCTCCGCGTAACTGAGTGGCTTAAGGCAACCCACCCTGAACTGCTCAAAGATTAGAATCCGGGACCCTAGCTTAGGCGTCGGCGGTAACGTCTGGGAAGCGGAGGTTCGACTTGATGAGAGCTTTAGTGAGGATGCTCTCCACTTCGTCTTCACCTTGGTTCTTCGCAAGTGCTAATTCGCTCACCAGTAGGTAGCGAGCGCGATCGAGCATCTTCTTTTCCCGGAACGAAAGCGGCTTGCTCTGGTTGAGCATGAGCAGGCTTTTGAGGACGAAGGCCACTTCCAGCAGAGAACCCGTCCGCATTTTCTCGGAATTCTCCTTGAAGCGGAACTTCCAATCGGTATGGTTCTCGCATTTGCCGGTGGTCAGGAAGTCCACGATCTTCTGGACTTCGCCATTCTTAATAACGCGCCGGAGACCGACATTGTGCAGATTTCCGAGGGGAATCGACACCCTTAGGCTGCTGGAATTGATTTTGAGGGTGAAGAATTTCTCGACGGTGGCGCCGATAGTCCGGCTGGAGATTTGTTCGATAACCCCAACGCCATGATTGGGATAGACAACTTTGTCGCCGATCCGCAGCGTTTGTTCGGTTATGCTCATGGAGGTGATCCTAGTGGGGGAACCGAAGAAGTACTGCCTTTACCATAAACTAAACAGGGCGAAGGGTCAAGGGTTAAGAACTTGCTATCTCCCATGGTTTTGAGGGACGAGTGGATATTTCTCAGGTTTGCGGTCTCTAAGGTCGCCTAAAGAGGCCGACAAAATGTTTGCAGCGGTATAATTCTGACGGTGCGGCTTCCTAACGATGCCGCACAAATCTTTTTAGTCGAGACGAATTTAAGGCCTGGAATGCCCGAAGCCATAAAAAAGAAGCTGTTGGAAGAGATTGCCACCCTGGAGCGCGAGCTGACGGTGGATCTTCCCCAAGAAATCAAGAAAGCCGTTGCTATGGGCGACTTGAGCGAAAACGCCGAGTACCACATGGCGAAGCAGCGTCAGGAATTCGTAAACGCGCGACTGGGGCAGCTCAAGAAACGGATGGGCGAGCTCTCTCTCGTGAACATGGCTAATATCCCCAAAGATAAGGTGGCGTTCGGATCGACCATCGTGGTATTCGACAATCAAAAAGACGAGAAGCTGACCTACAAGCTGGTGACCAGCGAAGAGTCGGACGTCTCCAAGGGATTGATCTCGACTACCTCGCCCATCGGTCGAAGCCTGATGGGTAAGAAGGTTGGCGACACTGCGACTGTAGTCACGCCGAACGGCAATCGAGAGCTCGAGATCCTGAAGCTAACCACCATCCACGAGGCTGAGTAGTCCTGTGACCTGGACGAGCGCATTCGGGCGCGGCAGCAAAGTGCCGCTGTACATGATCGTGGACGCCCTCGCGTTGACCAAGATCTCACCGAATTGGCTCACCTTCATCGGGCTTGTCATCAATGTTATTGCAGCGATTTTTTTTGGCGCCGCGCGGGTCGACAATCATGTGCGCATGTTCTTCTACGGCGGCCTGGTGATCATCGGGGCCGGCATTTTCGATATGGTGGACGGGCGCGTCGCGCGCGCTACCAATCAAGTGACACAGTTCGGCGGATTTTTTGATTCCGTGATCGACCGCTACAGCGATGTCGCTATCTTCTTTGGTCTTCTTGTCTACTACGCGCGCGCCAATCGCTTCTTCTATCTAGTGCTGGTGGCGATCGTAATGGTCTCGTCGTTGATGGTGAGCTATACCCGCGCACGGGCGGAGTCGCTGATCGGAAGCTGCAAGGTCGGATTCATGGAGCGCCCGGAGCGGATCGTGCTCGTGATCCTGGGCGCGCTGTTTGAGCGCTGGGGAACAATGGCGCCGGCACTGTGGGTATTGGCCTTGATCTCGACTATCACCGTGATCCATCGCATCAAGTACACGTACGAGCAATCCACCGCGATGGAAGCGCAAATGGCCGCCGCCGGGCAAACGCCCAAACATGACGCCGTGGTGGTTAACGGCGAAGTGTCGTACGAGAAGCCATGACGCAGCTTTTCGGTTAGCATCAACTTCGTCACATTCTGAACATCATTGAGCCAAGAAAATAAAAACCCAGTCCTTCTTGTTCACGGCGGCGCGTGGGCGATCCCCGACGAAGTGGTGGAAGACCATCTGCGCGGAGTCCGCGAGGCGCAGGCTGTCGGTTGGAAGATTTTGGACAAGGGAGGCAGCGCTCTCGATGCGGTGGAAGAGACCGTGGCTTCGATGGAAGAAGATGAAGTCTTCGACGCCGGGCGCGGAAGTTTTCTCACCAGCGATGGGACCGTGCAACTCGACGCACTGTTGATGGACGGTGCAACCCTGCGCGCGGGTGGCGTGGGGTGCGTGGAACACATTCGCAACCCGATACGGGCTGCCCGAAAAGTTTTGGCAGAGAGCCCGCACGTTTATTTTGTTGGCGAAGGGGCGGAGCGATTCGCGGTCGAGCATGGCATCGAGTTGATCGACAACAAGGAGCTGGTGTTGCCGCGAGAAGTCCAACGGCTGAAGAAGGCCGGGCCCAAGCAAAAGATCGGCGAGCCCGACCCAACATTCTCGGCAACAACTTCCCACGACACGATTGGCGCAGTGGCTTGCGACAAGAACGGCAACATCGCGGCGGCGACTTCTACCGGTGGGACCTTGAACAAAACGCCGGGCCGGGTTGGCGACTCTTCATTGATCGGATGTGGATGCTATGCCGACAACGAATCGGCCGCCATCTCCTGCACTGGCTGGGGAGAGCCCATCATGAAGCTGGTGCTGGCGAAGTGGACAGCGGATCGTGTGGCTGCGGGCGTGCCTCCGGATGAGTCCTCGCGAGACGCCATCACCTACCTACATTCACGACTGAACGGGCATGGCGGGATGATCGTCGTGGATGCGCATGGTCGCTACGGCATCGCGCACAATACTCCGCGCATGGCATGGGCCCTGCGAACGGCCTCGCGCGACGACGCCGGCATTGAAATTTCCTAACGTCCAAAATCTGAACGGCATTCATTTTCTATTGATTTTGTTGACCTTCCAGCGCGCTAAGCCCCGAATCTTGTTGCTTTGATTATTAGGATGTTGTAAAAATCTCCCGTTCATTTCCAGCGCTGGCGTGTGTTCCCCAAGTCGCATTCCTGCGCTCAATACCGTGATTTCCAAAACAAGTTCGAAGGCGGATGCCATGACGATGAGGCTGATGAAGCTGACGGTGGTTGTGTGTGCGATGGTTCTTTTCTCGATCGCGGCGATGGCGCAAGGTTCCGCCACCGCGGACCTGAGCGGCGTGGTCAAGGATCCGAAGGGCGCAATGGTGGTCAGCGCGACCGTGACTGCGAGCAATGCCGCCAAAGGTATCGAGCGCTCGACAACTTCGGACGCCAGCGGTGCGTATCAGATCTTGAATCTTCCGCCGGGAGACTACGCCATCAGCGCCAGTGCGCCCGGCTTCGGCAAAGCCACGCGCAAGAACGTGAACCTGACGGTGGGACAATCGGCAAACTTGAATTTTGATCTCACGGTTTCAGCCACGGAAAGCGTGGATGTGAACGCGCAAGTGGAAGCAGTCGACACGCATAGCAGCACCACCGCGCGGACCATCCAAGGGATGGAGATCGAGAACCTGCCGACCAACGGTCGCAATTACGTCAATTTCACACTGCTCGACCCAAGCACCAAGCGCGATAGCGCGCCTAGCATCGGCGCGGCACCCACGTCGGGCGTGAACTTCTCAGGCCAGCGCGCGCGCGCCAACCTAGTAAACGTAGACGGCATGGACGCGGTAGACAATTCCGTGAACGGAATCCGCTCCACAGTTTCGCAGGAGGCAGTACAGGAGTTCCAGGTTCTTACCAGCAATTACAACGCTGAGTACGGCCGCGCAGCCGGCGGCGTGATCAACATCGTATCGAAGTCAGGGACGAACGGCTTCCACGGCAATGCATTCGGCTATTGGCGTAACAACGCGCTGGACGCGACCAATCCGTTCAGCACAGTGGACGATCCCTCCTACACGCGCGCGCAGTACGGCTTCACCTTGGGTGGCGCGCTGAAGAAAGACAAGACCTTCTACTTCTTCTCTTTTGAGGGAACGCGGCGACAGGAGACCGGGTTCACTTCCATCGGTCGCAACAACTTTGGATTCACGAACTACGACTACAGTCCCAGCTGTGGAGCTCCGGCGGGGTTCTTGCCTAACATCGACGTGACACCCGAGCAGGCCGCGTTCCTCACGGCCTCCGGGCCCGGCCTGCTGCAATGTGCGTACGGAGGATTTGTTGGCACCGCCAGCGCCCACGCCCTGACCGGAAACAACATCACCCCGCTTGTCCCGTTTTTTTCACCCGGCCCGAATTTTGCGACCAGCGGAGCGCCGAACCCAGGGTCGTACATAGCAATGAACTCCTTGGTCGGTAATTACCCGATCTCGGAAAAGACCGACGTCTATTCAATCCGGCTGGATCACCACATTAACAACAACCAGAGCTTGGTACTACGCGCGAGCGTCACGCCGAGCCGCGTGACTGGCATCCAGGTCAATGGACAAAATCAGGTCTTTGGACAAAACTCATTCTCGCGCACGTCACGCCAGAACTTCCGCGACGTGAACGGGATCATTGGCCATACCTGGGCGATCAACGACAAGACGATCAACGAGTTCCGTTTTCAATACGCGCACCGCGGGTTGGAATTTAATCCTTCGGGTATCGGCGATACCACGGGGGATTCGGACCTCGTTCCTGACGGACAAGGAATCGCGATCAATATGCCGGGGACCGCGTTCTTCGGCCGCGAGCCATTCAGCTTCGTGCATCGCACCGAAGACCGCTATCAGTTTGTGGACAACTTTTCGTGGACTCACAAGAGCCACAACATCAAGTTTGGCATTGATGTGAACCACCTGCCGCTTTCAGCAGACTTCACCGTGAACTTCGGGGGACTTTATAATTTTGGCAGCATTTCGGCATCGGCGATCAATCCAGCATTCGCCGGAGCGCCCTCGTTCGATCCGATCCAAGCCTACGGACTTGGCCTGCCGCAGGTGTTCGTGCAGGGAATCGGCAACCCGCACGATTCGTTTTCCAACAACACTGTGGGTGCATACATTCAAGATTCGTGGCGCCTGCGGCCGAATCTCACTGTGAATTACGGATTGCGTTACGACGTGGAGTACACGCCTACCTTCAAGCCGGTGAACGCTTTGTCGGCAGCCGCGCAAGACAAGTTGGGAATCACGCAAGGAATCCCACGTGATACCAACAACATCGCGCCCCGCATAGGCTTTGCATGGGACCCGTGGAACGACCAGAAGACGGTGGTCCGGGCCTCGTACGGTGTCTTTTATGATCATCCGCTGCTGGCCCTGGCCTTCAACTCTGACATTACCGACGGGTCGCAGGCGCCGCAGCTCGCGTTCTTTGGCGGAGCACCGAGCGGTTGTTCTCCAACCGGATCGAACTTGAATGCTGCGAACTTGTTCCAGGGAATCTTCGACGGAAGCTGCTATCCCGGCGGCAATTCGCAGTTCGGTTTCCTCCCTAACGAACAGCGCTTCGACGCCTTCAAGCCGGATTCGGTCTTCATTCAACAAAATTATCTATCCAACGGAGTGCCGCTTACGGTACAGCCATTCGGCTTTCCGGTGGCGAAGAATTTTCAGTATGCCTATTCGCAGCAGGCCAATCTGGGCTTCGAGCATGAGCTGACCAAGGACTTTGTTGTCAGCTTTAACTACAACATGAACCTGGGCCGCCACCTGAACCGGCCGGTCAATGCGAATCCCGTGGATACGGAAGGGCTGATCACGAATTGGGAGCGCTCACTCACCGACCCAAGCTCAGGTAGCACGCTGACGACGAACCCTCTTGCCGTGGGCAGCGTCTCCGGATTCGCGCCCTGCGGAGTGAACCCCTCGGGACAGCCCTGGATCAACGCTTCGCTGGTCAGCTTCTTCCGGACGACCGGCGGAATTAATCCGTCGTCCTTCGCGCCCTTGGCGGCAGCATGCGCTCCTATCGCTTCCTTGCTGGGAATCTCGAATGAGCAGGTTCCGTTCAGTGACATGATCGCCAACTACTCGAATGGCAGCTCGAACTATCACGGCCTGACTACGACCATCAAAAAGCGCTTCAGCCGCAAGTATGAATTCCAGCTGGCGCACACGTGGTCGCACGCCATCGACGACTCAACCGATCTGCAGTCCTTGCTGGCGCCGCAGGACAGCCGCTTCCCCAGCCAGGAGCGTTCTCGCTCGACGTTCGATCAACGCAATCGCATCGTGCTGAGCGGTGTCTACCAGAGCGGTGACATCGGGAACAGAGGTTCAGCCAAGCACGCGATCCTGAGCGGGTGGACGATCGCCCCGATCCTGGAGTGGAGTTCAGGACGGCCGTTCAATGTTTTGACCGGCTCTGATAACAACTTCGACCTCAGTTCGAATACTGATCGTCCGGTCGAGGTACCGGGACCTGGCGTAAGCGCGTGTGGCGACGCCGCGGTCGGCTCGGTCTACTCACCTACGGGATGGATCCAGCCGGCGTGCTTCATCGACAGCAATCCTTTCGATGGCGTCGCCTCCGGCCAGTTTCGCGGCAACCTGCCGCGCAACGCCGGTACGCGTCCGCACACCATCTTCAACGACATCCGCATCGGCAAACGTTTCAACATCGGCGAGCGCATGAAGCTGGATGGCATGATGGACGTCTTCAACGCGTGGAACCGGCTCAACGTCGCAGATGTGAACGTGATCTGGACCAATGCCGGCCAGCCGACGGCGTCGTTCGATCCGCGACAGATCCAGTTCGGATTGAAATTGAGCTGGTAGCAGATCAACCTACCGTAGCCCCGGCGGAAAAGCCGGGGCTTCTTTTTGTGAAAGACATTCTGAGTTTTTCCCGCGTCAAATACGGCATAATGAATCGCGAGCTGGATTCGTATTCGATCATCGGACGATCAGGATTCATGAGAATAAAAACGTTCCTATTGTTGGCGGGGGTTCTTTTCGCTGCGGTTGGCTGCGAAGAGCAGAAGCATCCGAATACCGCGCCCGTGGCCGAGGCGATTGCCCCGACGATAACCGCACCAGCGTCCCAAATCGCCGTGAAGCCCGAGCCGCCGCCGCAAGCGCTCACTCCGGACCCTGTTGATGTCACTATCGAGCAGGCAGAAAAAGAGTTTCAAGCCGGCCAAGCCAATTACGCCTCTGGTCACCTGGATGCCGCAAAGGAAAGCTTCGACCACGCCTTTGACATCTTGACGCAAAGTCCGGTCCCCGTCCGCTCGAATGAAAAATTAAAGAAAGAATTCGACAGAGTGGTTGAAGGCATCAACAGCCTTGAAGTAGACGCACTAAAAAAGGGCGACGGTTTCACCGAGCAGAAGGCGGAACCGGCGCCGATCGACGAAGCCAACGAGGTCACCTTCCCCGTCGATCCGAACATCAAAGCACGCGCCGCGGCCGATCTGGCGAATACGCACTCCGACCTGCCGCTGGTGATGAACGACACCGTCGCCGGTTACATCAACTTCTATTCCACTCGCGGGCGCGGAACGCTGGAGCGCGCTCTCGTGCGTGCCGGGAAATATCGCGAGATGATCGAAAAGACTTTTCGCGAAGAAGGTGTGCCGCAGGATCTCATCTACCTGGCGCAGGCGGAATCAGGATTCCAGCCGCTGGCTCTATCGCGTGCCGGCGCGCGCGGCATGTGGCAATTCATGGCAGGTCGCGCCAGTGAGTACGGCATGAATCGCAACTGGTGGGTCGATGAACGCCAGGATCCGGTGAAGTCCACGCATGCGGCGGCGCGACATTTAAAAGATCTCTACACGCAGTTCGGAGACTGGTATCTGGCGATGGCGGCCTACAACTGGGGCCGGGGAATGTGCAGGCCGCGGTGCGACGCACGGGTTACGCCGACTTCTGGCAGCTCTACAAACGCGACGTGCTGCCGCGCGAAACCAAGAATTACGTTCCCATCATCTTCGCCATGACCATCATGGCGAAGAATCCGACGCAGTACGGACTGGAAAGCATTTACCCCGAGCGTCCGGCAGAGGTGGACACCGTCAGCATCGACTATCCGGTGGATCTGCGGCTGGTCTCGGAGATCATCGACGTTCCGGCGCCGACATTACAGGAGTTGAACCCGAGTTTGCTGCGCATGACGACGCCAAAAGACGGATCGTTCGAATTGGTGCTGCCGACGGGAACTAAAGACAAATACCTGGCCACGATCGCTGCTATTCCTGCTGACAAGCGCGTTCTATGGCGCTATCACAAAGTGGAGAGCGGCGAAACGCTGGCGAGCATCGCAAAAAAATATCACACCACTCCGACGAAAATATCCGATGTCAATGGCTTGGAAGAAGATGACGTGCAGGCGGAGACACGCCTGATCATCCCGATGACGGGCAGCCGCGATTCTGACGTCGGAGTATTTTCAAAGCATCCCACGCGTTACCGGGTGCGCAAGGGCGATACGGTACTCTCTGTCGCCGATGATTTTGGAGTCCCGCCGGAGCGCCTCCGCAGGTGGAACCGGTTAAAGGGAAACGAACTGCGCAAAGGACGGAGCATCGTCATCTATCGTCCGGTCGCGGAAGGAAAGGAAGCCGCCGCCGCGCCGGTGCAGCATCGAGCGCGCCGTAAGCACACCGCCGGCAGTACGGCTTCCAAGCAGCAGAAAACAAATGGCTTATCGGAAGCTAAAAAATCAACCGCCAAGAAAAAGAAGACTCCGCAAGGGTAGAGTGACTAGCCGACGCTTCAAGATTTAGCAGGTTGACAGCGAATCGGCGACTGCTATAATCCGCGCCGTTGCAAAAGACGTACAATGTTTCTCCGCTGAAGAGCGGAGCACGCCCGGGACGGAAATCAGGAGGACGGCATGACGTTCGATGAGAAGATCCAGTGGTTCGCACACAATGACGACGACATGGAAGATTTCGGTGATACCGGCGGATACAACGAATCCCTCGATAACGAATACGAGGAAGAGGAAGAAGAAGAGAGTGTCGGCGGAGCGGAAGAGCGTCCTGCGATGGGCGGCGGCGGAATGGGCGGAGGCATGACCGAAGAGCCACCGCGCTCGAGTGGAGGTGGCGGCGGATCGAGCCGACCGGCGCGCAAGCCTGCCAAGAAGAAAGCCAAGAAAGCTGCCAAGAAAAAGCCCGCCAAGAAGAAGGCGAAGAAGTCGGCCTCGCGCCGTGCTTCATCCAGCCGCGGCAAGAAAAAGGGCGGCAAGAAAAAGGGTGCAAAGAAAAAAGGCGGCAAAAAAGGCAAAGCCAAGAAAAAGAAGTAGGCAGATAAAAATTTGGAAAAGGCCGCGAGCGATCGCGGCCCTTTGACCTTTAGGAACTATTTCTTGCCGTGGACGGCGTTCAGGCATTTGCCATACAGCTCAAGCAAATGCTGGGCGTACTCATCAGGCTTGCTGGCGGCTGCAGCGCTGCCAAAGCCGGCGCCACCTCCCGCGGTCTTGCCGTAACCGGTGGTGAGCGCGACGAACTTCATCATGTCGAGCGCGATGTCTTCGTTGCGGCGCGCGCCGCCTGCAAGTGTATGAGTGCCTTCGTCCATGGTTCCCTCGCTGAATGGTACTGAGATTGATGGTACTTCGTCGTACTCGTGCATCAGGGTTCAACCGTTACGTTTCGATGGCCACGTGGCAAACGCGGCCCACGATTAAGTCGGCGTATGTCTTGCCTTCTTCGATCGGCAATAAGTCTACCGGATACGCCTGGTTATGTGGACGGAGGACCAGATTGTCGGCGGTCCGCTCCACATATTTGATGGTGCAGCCACCCTCTTTACGGACGGCGTACATGTTCTGCTCGCCCTTGCGATAGGGCTCAAGGGAATTGTAATGGCGATCGATGAGCACGGTCGCGCCGGGCAGCAGCCGCGGATACATGCTCATGCCTTCGCGCGCATCCACCTTCACCATGACGAAGCGGCGCCAGTCGCCGCGAGCGCCCACCATGTCGGGACGCAACCGCTTCAGGAACGTTTTCTTGAACTTCAGGATCTCCTTCACCGTCTCGTTGGTGACCAGCGGCTCGCCGGCCGCGATCTCGCCTTCCACCAGCAACACGTTTTCGAATTCGTCATCCGAAGGCGGAAGAATGCTGGCGCGCTTGTTGACCTCATTGGGGTCGAGCAGATCGAGCACGGAGAGGCGCGCGACGCCGAGCAGGTTATCGAATCCCTCAATACTCAGCGAACGCTTGCGGTTCAGGAAGTTAGAGATGTGCGCCTGCTTGAAGCCGGTAAGGTCGGCTAGCTTGAGTCCGGTGATCTCTCCGGCGTCGATGCGCTTCCATAGCGCCTTGCGCAGGTTCTCTTGCAGGGTTTTGACTTTCATGGCGTAAGTATATCAATTGGATATAGCTGACGCAAGTGTAATCACCCAAAGGAAATAAAATCCTTGACACTGGATAAGCGAAGAAATATCATAGTCATGTGAATATCTTTTAGATATAGCGGTGAGAATGATGACTGACGACGCTGCGAGCGAGAACGTCAACTTCCTGGAGATCCGGCGCAAGGTGAAGGACTCTGAACTATTGTCAGCTTCCATGGAAAAATTGCTTTGGCAGGTGCGCTTCAGCGGCAGGCTGAGCGTGGTGGTGCAGAACGGCCGCGTGTTGCGGTCGGGATACGAAGAAGGGCTGTTCCGGCGGCGCATGTCGCGGGAGTAGCCGCAACCTAACTAAATAGAAGAACAGGCCGGTCGCCTAGGAGCGAGCCCTGTGTGGTGCTGGAAGGTCCAGCTCTGCACAGGGCTTTTTTTGCGCCGGTGGAGAGGAGCGAGAGATGCAAGTGATGGAAGAGACCAACGAAACGAAACTCGAGCTGAAGTACTGCGAAGGATGCGGGGCGCTGCAATTGCGCGCTAAAGGCAGCCAGCGGGTCTACTGCGTGAACTGCTGGAAGGTACTGCGCGAGATGGCCGGCGCGAAACGCCGAGAACGGAGACAGCCATGAAAGCAGATGCATGTTCCGCCCCCAAACAAGAGCTCTCGGCCTATCACGATCGCACCATCGCGCTCCTGCGGCGGTACTTCAGGATGTCGCTGGAGATCGGGCGCATGCCTTCGGTGCTGGGGCGCGAGGTGTTTCGCGCTCGCGTGACCTCCTATCGGGTCCATACCTTCGAGGATGCCGTCATCTTCGTGCATGACGTAGAGCGATGCGTCGAACGTCTGGAGCCGTTCTCGCGTCAACTGATCGCGCGAGTGATCCTGCAGGACTACAGTTACGAAGAGGCTGCCAAGCTGATGGGATGCGGCGAACGCAGCGTTTATCGGCTGCTTCCGATGGCCCTCGACCAACTCACGGAATTATTCTTCACTTCAAACTTGCTTTCGCCTAGCGCGTGTCAAGAGGGCGAAAATGGAACAATCACTGCAAGTACATGATTGCGAGAGAAATATAAATTTTAAAAAATGGCAGGTTTGCTCCCTCGCACTTGATATTCTGTTATCAGAGTAAAGAAATTCACGAGCGGCCACTGGCCGCTCTTTTCTTTTATGGCCACATCTGCCGAAAAAGAACACGAAATCGAGATTGCCGAACCGCGCGAGTATTCTTCACCGGGGCTGGAGCGGCATTTGTCCGAAGAGATCCGCAAGCACGCGGCGCAGATCATCCGCGGCCTAGTGGCGAAAGCGGCCGAAGGTGGCGCGGTGCAGGCGAAATTCCTGTTCGACTTTGCCGCTCTCGCGCCATCGCCTCCGGAAGAAAGCAAGGGAGAGTCGCTGTTGACTCTTATCCAGCGCGAGCTGCAACTCGTAGAGCCGCCCGAAGGCACGGTAGAATAGTCCCTTCGCTTACGGCATGGACATGACCTGGATCACCGACCGCGTCGCAGTGGGTGGCGGCATCTGGAATGACGCCAACATGATCGAAGTGGTGCGCCTGGGAGTGACGCACATCATCGACATGCAGATCGAGTTCGACGACACTCCACTGGCTGAGCCGTACGACGTGGAAGTGCTGTGGAACCCCACCGACGACGATTTTCAGCACAAGCCGGCGGAAATCTTTGAGCGCGGAGTCAGGTTTGCATTACAGGCGCTCGAGGCCGATGAGGCGAACAAGATCTATATTCATTGCGCTGCGGGAGTACATCGCGCGCCTACGATGACGTTGGCGTTGCTGCGGCGTATGGGATGGCCGTTGAAGAAAGCCATGCAGACCATCCAAAAGAAACGGTACGTGGTTGACTGGGCCGACGTTTACGTCAAAAGCGTTGAGGACTACATCCGCAACTCTCGTCCGGAGGTTGCGGTGCAGGGAACAGAATGAGATTTGAAGGGACCAACCACTCGATGAAATCTGTATTCGATCCATGCCGCCTCGCTGGGCGGCTTTTTTATTTGCTGGTCTCGCTGCTGCTGGCCGCTGGGGTGGCGCGAGCTGTGCCGCCGGCGATGACCACGATCAACGATATTGTTTATCGTGCCGATGGCTCAACGGCTTCCGGAACATTGTTGATTGTTTGGCCGCAATTCAATACCTCGGATAATAAGACGGTGGCCGCCGGAACGTTGAGTGTGAACATCGCTGCGGGAGGCGCCGTGAACATCGCACTGGCGCCGAATGCGGGCGCTACGCCGGCGGGCACGTATTACCGAGTCACCTTCAAGCTCGACGATGGAACGAGTTCGACTGAATATTGGACGGTTCCGGCGACCTCGCCGACCACCATCACTGCCATTCGGTCCACAGTCGTTCCCGCCACTATGGCGGTGCAGGTAGTCTCGCGAAATTACGTGGACACCGGCCTGGCGTTGAAAGCCACGGACAATGCCGTCGTCCATAAAGCGGGCGACACCATGACGGGCGCGCTCACGCTGAATGGCGATCCCAGCGCGTCGCTGCAAGCGGCGACGAAATCCTACGTAGACGCACATGCCGGTGGCGGCGGCTCGACTCCTGGGCAATTCGTTGTCGATGGATCCACCTACCCCAACATTCACGCGGCCGTTGTAGCCGCAGGTACGAACGGCTCTGTTCTGATTCCCGCAAACTACGCAGGAACGGATACGGACTCGAACCCGAACAAGGTCCAGATCATCGACCAGCGCGGCAAACCCAACCGGCAGCGCGGGTTCATCAACATGCTGACCGATTGTGGCTTAAAGGGCGACGGCCTCACCGACGATTCAGCGGCGGCGCAAGCCTGCTTCGATGCCTATCCCGGCTTTGGTTTCATGTTTCCGCAAACGCAGAACAACCTGAGCTGCTCGTACTTCTTCGGTACTAGACTGGTTCCCAAAGGAGACGGCGTCGCTGTCTTCGGCTCGAGCTCCGGTTTTCGAAATTTCGGGACCAACACCGGCGGAACCATGCTGTGCTTTGCTGCCGCTGTAGGGGGCTTTCTACTCGATCTTGCAAACACGACCGGCGCGTCGATCCACGATTTGTCGTTACAGGGCAGCGAAGGCACAACTTTTCTTACCGACTCTACCCTGATCAACTTCCCTTCAGGAGCGAGCCTGCTGCAGTTCAATCGCTCGATCGCTTCCATACAGCGGACAGGAAATACTTTAAGCGTGACCATTACCGCGGTCGGCGGACAGGAAGGGCTGTTTCAATCGGTTGGATCAACGGTGAAGATCAGCGGCGTAACCGGCGACACCACGATGAACGGTTTGTGTGTGATCGCGACGCTCACGAACAAGAACGGCTTCGGCGAGAATCCGCAGGGATTCACCTGCGCACAGAACGGCGCGGATTCGGGTCCATTCGGCGCGGTCGGCACGGCTGGTCTGCCAACCACAGGAGCTTCCACCGCAGATGGCATCAGGGTGTGCGGAAACTTCTTCACTATCTACCGGGTCAGCGTAAAAGCTTTCGGACGCCACGGTATCAACGCGGACGCTCAGTCGGGACACGGCTGCAGCTTTCCGTTCGCGGATGATTTGATCGTCAGAGATTCAATCCTCATCAACAACCAGGGCGACGGCGTCTACTGTCAGGGAACGGATTGTAACGTCGGCCTATTCGAGGGAAATTCGATTTACTACAACATGCTTTGGGGTGCGGAAGATAATAGCGGGCTCGGCAATACGTGGATCGGCAACAATTTTTCTAACAATGGAGCGGCATGGGTAGGTTCCGGGGGAGTGACTCCGGCGACGAAGGCGATCAGCTCGATCTCGCGCACCATATCAGGCGGCGACAGCACGGTGACGGTGGCACTCTCCGCGGCCGACACCAAAGTGAAGCTTGGTTCCTGCATCGTGATCGCAGGCGTGACCGACTCGAGCTTCAACACTCCCGCGGGGCAGTGCTACTTCGTAACCTCGTTCACCGACTCCACTCACTTCCAGTACATCCAGCCAGGAGCGCCGGCGAACGCTTCCAGCTCGGGCGGGACCTCGCGCATGTCGAAATTCAACGAGGCATTTCTCGCTGCGGGCGTGGACAGCGGCGCGCACAAGATCGCCACGCAGAGCCCTTCCTCGTCTGCGATCGTGCTTTATAACTATGTGGAAGGTGGACAGCCTTGCAAGCTGAATAGCTACGTGATCAGCATCGGCTCCTCCACCGGCGGATGTAATTCCACGCAGAGCACTTGGATCCCCAGCTTCATGAACGTGCAGGGAAGCGGTGGCGGAGGAATGGCCGGCACCCTCACCTCGAATCTGGGAATGTTGGCGAACAGCCGTGACCTTGACCACACGATTTATCTTCGTGCCGGGATTCCCAGCACAGCGCGCAACGTGAAGCTCTATTGGACGAAGTATGACAACTCCGTCGGATGGATCGTCGACGGAGGAACTGCCGGAACTAATGGCGACAGCAGTTCTTGGATCGTGCAACGCAATGGTGGTCCCCGCCGGCTTTCGCTGTTCGGCTCAGCTACGGGCAGCGGAATCACTCGCTTAAGTTCAGAATCCACCGGCGACGTGCAGATCAACGGTGACAGTAGCTCCGGCACCGGAGGTCTATCTGTTTATTCGGGCGGCGCGTCTCCTGCGTCGGTCGCGACCATCAACTCCTCCGGCATTGGGACATTCAACGGCGGGGTGATCGGATCGAGTTTGCGCTCACAGACTGCGAATGTCGCCGCTGCTGGGGCGGTGCGATTGGCCAAAAGCGATACTCTCGCTTTTCGCAACAACGCCAATACCGCAGATGTCACAGCGCTAAGT
>CAVQGF010000072.1:0-14505 GCA_963711965.1 uncultured Acidobacteriota bacterium
GATGGGTTCAGGTACAGACATTGCCATGGAATCTGCCGACGTCACTCTGGTGAAAGGCGACTTGAGGGGAATACTTGCGCGCTCGCAATCTGAGCGCGTGACGATGCGGAACATCCGTCAGAACCTTTTTTTCGCCTTCATCTATAACGCTGCTGGGGGTTCCCATTGCCGCCGGGGTGCTATATCCGTTTTTCAATTTGTTATTGAGTCCTATGTTGGCAGCCGCGGCCATGAGCTTCAGTTCGGTCTCGGTGATCGGGAATTCGTTGCGCTTGCGACGAGTGAAGATTTAAATGGATTGCAGATAGGCGATGATCTCAGGCTTGGTCCAATCCACGGGACCGATAAATTTGCGTCGCAGAACCCCATTAGCGTCGATGATGAACGTTTCCGGGAAGCCGGTGGTTGCGTAATGCTTGCGTGCTTTCCTGCGAAGGATCACGCACGGTGAGAATGTTGATGTGGTAGTCGGAGAGGAATTTCTTATAAGCTGCTTCGTCCTGGTCAAGGCTGACTGCGAAGATCTGCACCTTGTTTTTTACCTGAGGCTTCGACTGGAGCGCCACGAGCGACGGCATCTCCTCCACACAGGGTGGGCACCACGTGGCCCAGAAATTCAACACCACGACCTTGCCGCGAAAATCATGTAACGAAACCGTTCTTCCGGCATCTTGTACAGTGAAGTCGGGAGCCTGGGCATTGACCAGCGCAGGCTTGGAGCCGCGGTCGCAGCCAGTAAGCGCGCCCAAGGCCGCAATCAGCGCCAATGCCCCGAATCTGAATCCTGTTCGCATGCACTCGTATAATAAATGACGATGAAGAAGACGCTTGAACCCGTTGCCATCCAGCAGGCGAACCTGGCTGAACTGACGCGCGAGATGTTATTGCGCCTGGGCGAGGATCCGCAGCGCGAAGGCCTGCAGCGCACGCCCGAGCGTATGGCGCAGGCACTGGAATTTCTTACCAAGGGATACCAGGAAGATCCGCAGGAGATCCTGCGCGGCGCTCTATTCACTGAAGAGTACGACGAGATGGTGATCGTCAAAGACGTGGAGATGTTCAGTCTCTGTGAGCACCACTTGCTGCCATTCTTCGGTAAGGTTCACGTCGCTTATATTCCCAACGGCAAGGTGATCGGGCTGAGCAAGATCCCTCGGCTGATCGACGTGTTCGCGCGGCGCCTGCAGGTGCAGGAACGCTTGACCATGCAGATCGCCGAGAGCATTCAGCAGGCCATCGCACCTGAGGGAGTCGGCGTGGTGATCGAGGCGCGCCATCTCTGCATGATGATGCGCGGCGTGGAAAAGCAGCATTCTGCTGCTGTCACTTCATCGATGCTCGGTGCGTTCCGGAATGAAGAGAACACGCGGCAGGAATTCCTCTCGCTCATCCGCTCTCGCAATGGCAACAACGGCGCCTGAAAGTAGGACGCCGCCTGCCCGCTCGACAAGAATTTGATGTGATTGTCCTCGGCGCGGGCGCCGCTGGGCTGATGTGCGCCATCGAAGCCGGGAAGCGCGGCCGTCGCGTGCTTGTGCTCGAGCGCGCGGAGCGGATCGGCAAGAAAATCCTTATCTCCGGTGGCGGACGCTGCAACTTCACGAATCTTTATTGCCAACCCGAAAATTTTCTCTCCGATAATCCGCACTTCTGCCAATCGGCGCTGGCGCGCTACACGCCTGCTGACTTCATCGCGCTGGTAGAGAAGCATGGCATCGCGTATCACGAAAAGACTCTGGGGCAGCTTTTTTGCGATGTCTCGTCCAGCGAGATTGTAGAGATGCTTGAGAGCGAGTGTCGCGATGCGGGGGTGGAGATTCGGGTAGAGCAGTCGATTGAGCACGTTGAGCGCGATAGCGGCTTCAAAGTCCAGACGGCATCGTCAGAATTTCTGGGGCTCGGCGCTGGTGGTCGCAACTGGCGGTCTTTCTATCCCCAAGATGGGGGCCACAGCATTTGGCTACGATCTGGCGCGGCAGTTCGGACATTGCGGTGTCAGGAGTGTCGTCCAGCGTTGGTGCCTCTCGCTTTCGCTGAACGCGATCTGAAGGACTACTGCGTTCTCTCTGGGATCTCAGCCGATGTGATCGCGTCCATCGACTCACAGCAATTCCGCGAGAAGATGCTGATCACGCATCGAGGGCTCAGTGGCCCCGCCATCCTGCAGATCTCTTCTTATTGGAAGCCGAAGCAGGCAGTCAGTATCGACCTTGCTCCAGAGCGGGAAGTTTTTGCACCTGTTCGGCAGTCGCCGGCTGGCCGAGGTGTCCAATCTGCAACGAACGCCCTGCGGACGGTGCTATCCGCGCGGCTTGCCGAACGCTGGATCCAAGTGCATTCTCCGCAAGATTGGACCAACCATGGTTTGGCGCAGCTAGAGGAAAAGCTGCACGATTGGAAGATCGTGCCCGACGGGACGGAGGGCTATGCCAAGGCCGAAGTAACAGCCGGTGGCGTGGATACTAGCGAGCTATCCGCCAAGACGATGGAATCGCGCAAAGTGCCGGGGTTGTTCTTCATCGGCGAAGTGGTCGACGTGACCGGCCATCTGGGAGGATTCAATTTCCAATGGGCGTGGGCGTCGGGATATTGTGCCGGTCAGGCTGCGTGAGAGGTCATCGTCCGTAGCGAAAGCGCGGACTTTTGGGCAGGGAAAAGCTTCACCAGGACCCCGCCTGCGGCGAATCCTCCCACATGTGCCCAGAAGGCGATGCCGCCGTTGGTGCGTGCGGCGGTCGAGAGAACGCCCGCTGTTCCGCTCAGAAACTGCACAACGAACCAATATCCGAGGACCAGCCACGCCGGCAGCCAGGTAAAGAAGACGACAAAGAAGGGAACCAGCGTCAAAACGCGCGCATTGGGATAAAGGAGGAAATAGGCGCCCATCACGCCGGCGATTGCGCCGCTTGCGCCTAAGCTCGGAACGGTGGAGCCTAGATTGAAAGCGATATGCATCAGGCCGGCAGCCAGGCCCGTTCTTATGTAAAAAAGCAGAAAGCGGAAATGCCCGAAGTAGTCTTCGATGTTGTCGCCGAAAATCCAGAGCACCCACATATTGGCGATAAGGTGCAGCCACCCGCCATGCAGGAACATCGAGGTCACAAGGGAAAGACGCCTGTGCCCACGGCAGCCCGCGGTCAAGGCTCCAGTAACATGAAATGGCACGACGCCGAACTGAAAGAAAAAGGCGGTTCGGCTGCTTGTCGTCGAGTGCAAGCTCAAAAAGAAAGACGGCGATGTTCAGCGCCAGAAGAAAATAGGTGACAAACGGAGTGGTGAATCGGGGAGTGTCGTCGCGCAGGGGAATCATTCGTTCGGCCGGGATTCAACGATAACAGAAATCTCATGGACGCTGCTTTCGTCATAGACAAGCCGCGAGGGGATGACGTCGCATGACGTCGTTGATCGCGTGCGCCGAATCTTGAGGGAACGTTCCGTCGGACACCTTGGCACCCTCGACCCAATGGCCACGGGAGTCCTGCCACTTCTTGTGGGGCGCTATACACGGCTGGCGCAGTTCTTCGACAAAGCCGATAAGGCCTATGAAGGCGAGTTCGCCTGGGTTTTTCTACCGACACCTACGATGCGACCGGTGAGCGAAGCGGCGAGCCTAAATCGGTCAAGTTTCACTGGAGCAGGCAGCGAAGCTGCGAAGCGATTCGTGGGAAAGAACGACCAGATGCCGCCGCCATTTCTGCCAAGAAGATCGCCGGCGTCCCAGCCTAAAGTTGGCGCGCAAGGGCCAGTCGCCGGAGCTGAAGGGGGTTCCGGTCGAGGTTAAGAACTTTCAGATGACAAGCGTCGAAGGTGACTTGTCAGCTTTAAGGCACACGTCAGCGCGGGACTTACATGCGAACCCTGGCTTACGAGCTCGGGGAGACCCTGGGAGCCGGAGCTCATTTGTCGAAGCTGCGGCGGACAGCGGCAGGGCAGTTTGGGATCAAAGAAGCGGTCAGTCTGGCGGACCTGGACGGGATGAGGACGGAATTGGTCAATATGCAACGTCCGATAACGGATATTATGTCTAATACGACAGGGAGGCCGCTGTTCCTGCATCCCCGCACGCTGCTGGCCCACTTTCCGTCTGTTTCAGCGAATGATGAGATGCTGCAAAAGATAAGCCACGGCATGGCTCTGAACCTCCCCGACGTTTCCTTAAACAAGTACGTGAAGGTCTTCCGCGGACAGGCTGAGCTGGTTGCAATCTGCTCACGAGTTGCCGGAACGTTGTTCCAGCCGAAGGTGGTTCTAATGCCCTCTCCCGCCGCGGTCTCAAAGCAACTTAGGTAGTCGGAACAGGAGTTCCGCAAGGTCTTTGCGGAAGGCTTCCAAGACTCGATCGCTCAGAGGTCGCTCGATCAGGCTCGATTTGGACTGGAAGTATTTACGACCGTTCTTCTCGACGAGCACTCCTATGGACTCGCCGATCTTCCAGCCCGGGGTTCCGACCATCTCCAAACCTGTCGGCGTAGGTCGCAGTAAGACGATTACATCGTCCCGCACTATGGCTGCGGCGCCCGGATATAGTTCGAGTTGGGTGATATCAAAGCCGGCCTGGTAGATGCGGGCGAGCTGTTCGGCTGGGTCACTCATGCTGGCATTACATCTTGTAGCGGCCCAAGTCCTCGTCGTCGAGGTCCTCCAGCCACTTGCGCAGCTCGTCGCTGGGCCGCGGTCGGAGATCGATTGCCGCCAACCTTGGAAGTCTTCAGCACCTCATCGTCCACGAAGATCGGGCAGTCCACGCGCAGGGCCAGCGCCAGGGCGTCGGAAGGGCGCGAGTCGATGCTGATGATGCTGCCCTCGCGCTCCAGCCAGATCACGGCAAAGAACGTGTCGTCGCGCAACTCGGTCACCACGACTTTGTGCACCTGTGCGTCGAGCCCGGTGAGCACATTCTTCATCAGATCGTGGGTCATGGGCCGCGGCGTGGTGACTTTCTCGATCTCCAGCGCGATGGCATTGGCCTCGTAGATGCCGACCCAGATCGGCAGCACGGTGTCGCCGCCGATATCTTTCAGGACCACGATGGGCATATTGGTCACCGGATCCATCATCAGCCCTCGGATTTTCATCTCCACTTCCATACCCGACCTCCTGACTTGTGGCTCAGATCTACCATTTCTCCCACCAGGCTATTCGGGAAACTTGCCGTTACCTGCACCTGCGCGTATCTGCCGATCTGCGGATCTAGCGTTCGCCGGCGCGGTGAAGTTCAGCGTCTTGTTCTGCGAGGTGCGTCCGATCCATTGCCCGCGAGCCTCGTTCTCGCCTTCAACCATTACTTCAACTATCTGCGCCGACGTGTCGCTATGTAGCTTACGCATCTGGATCTCGCGCTGACGCTCCATCAGCACCTCAATCGCCGCGACTTCTCTTCTTCTGGGATGCTGTCGATCATACTTGAGCGCCGGCGTGTTCGGCCGGGGCGAATATTTGAAGGCGAAGACGCCGTCGAATGCGACCTCGTCCAGCAGCGAGAGGGTCTCGCTCAAAGTCGGCCTCCGTCTCGCCCGGGAAGCCGACGATCACGTCGGTGGTGATGCTGATTCTCGCGCTGCGCACCTTTCATCCAGGCGATCCGCTCCAGGTACTGCTCGCGCGTGTACTCGACGCTGCATGGAGTCTCAGCACGCGGGACGAGCCGCTCTGCACCGGCAGATGCACGTGGTCGCAAAGCGTGGGGACGGCCTCGATGGCATCCACGATGTCGCTGGTAAAATCGCGTGGATGCGAAGTGGTGAACCGCACGCGGCTGTACGCCGGGAGTCTCGCCGACGGCATTCAGCAGTTCGCGCAAAGCTCATCTTGCCGGAAGGATCCAGATATGAATTCACGTTCTGTCCGAGCAACTGGACGTCGGTGTATCCCAGCTCGGCCATCTGGCGCGCTTCGGCCAGCACGGACTCGGAGGTCCGGCTGCGTTCTTTGCCGCGGGTATAGGGCACTACGCAGTAGGCGCAGAACTTGTCGCAGCCTTCGATGATGGTGATGTATCCGCGATGCGGATTGCTGCGAGCGGTGAACTCGGTCTCGAAGGTCTCGTCGGTCTCGCGGTCATCGAGTCCGGTGACGCGCTGGTCCCTGCCTCGAGCTGCACCAGCATCTCCGGCAGGTTGCGGTACGAGGCGGAGCCGCGACCAGCGAAACATACGGCGCACGCTCGAAGATCTTTTCGCCCTCCTGCTGGGCCACGCATCCCAGGACGCCAAACTTCTTCCCCTGCACTTTGCAGCTTTTTGTACTCGGTCAGGCGATGAAAGACCTTCTGCTCGGCTTTGTCGCGGATCGAGCAGGTGTTGTAGAGGATCAGGCCGGCGTCTGCTCGCGTTCTCGACCTGGCGGTAGCCCTGGAGATGAGCGTGCCCATGACTTTTTCGGAGTCATGGACATTCATCTGGCAGCCGAAGGTCTCGATGTAAAAAGTTTTCTGCTGTTCGCCGGACATTGGCTCAAGTATAGCGCAATGTTCATGCGGGTTTTTGCCGACCACAGGAGGACAATCGCTCGCCTTCACGCGCCGGATCTGAAGGTGAATGGCAGCTTGCGAACTTTGGAAATGTTCCTGATCTCATGGTCCGCGCGCTCGTGGTTATCGACAGGATGTTGCGCCGCGAACTCCCCGCGGCGTAGTCGCACAGTGTGCATACCTAGCGTCTTCGCCGCGCGAATCTCGCTCATTGGCCGATCGCCGACTACGAGGATCTGGTCGGGCGGGATTGACAGTATCACTTTGTATCTGGCGGAAAGCCGACTCTTTTGTTACCCGCTTGGCGCGGTCCGCGTAGTAGATTTTTCGATCGCTGGTTCATGGTCGAGGCCGAGTGCCGCCACTTTTGCGTGCTGCGTTTCTACATCGCCGAATGTGGTGATAAAGATCCGAAGGCCCTTCTTGTTCAGGAAGTGAAGCAGCGGAAGCGTTCCGCGGAAGAGGGTGAGCTTACCTACCGGACAATTGAAATAAGCATCGTGCGCGGCGCGACTCACCGCTTCAGGATCGTCAGCTCGGAAATGTTTGATCACTTCGGCGTCGATGTGGCGCAGCATGGGATCAATATGAAAAGCGCGCAGGCGGGCGTGGTACACGTCGTCTACTGACCCCTTCAACCCCGCCCCAACCATCGCTTCCGCAGCATGACGGTGTGCAGGACGGACTCGTTGGCCCAAACAGTCATAAAGCGTGTCATCGAGATCGAAGATGACGCAGCGAATCAGCGGCCGCGGCATCGCAGTCCCGACTCGCTTCTTCTTGATACAGCTTAGTTGAACAACTGGATGGCTTGGCTCTAGTCAGGGAAAAGTTCGAAAAGGTTCAATAGCCCGACGATCTTGAGTGTCTGCAGCGCGAATTTAGATGGGTTGACCAGCTTAAGCGCGCCGCCGTGTTGTTTGGCCTGAGTCAGAGTCCGGACCAGTACGCCGATGCCGCTGGAATCGATCATGGGCACTTCCGACAGGTTCACGACGAGGCGGTTTTCGCCGTCGTTCATGAGGTCGAGACAGGCCTGGCGAAGGCCATCGACGGGGTCGCCGAGTTTAAGGTCACCGCGCAGGTGAATAACATGGACACCATGATCGGAATGTTTCCGGACGTCAATATCCAAGCAAAACCTCCTGATGTCGCGTGTTGCCGTACTTTACACCCTCTCGGGAGATTCGGCTAGACGCGCCGACATCGCGCATTTTCATTGACACCCTCTCCGGCCTTTGTTACAGTTCGCGCTAAATTAAAGACAGTTCGCCACGTTTGCAAGTTGAATCCCCCCGCACCTGTGGTTGTCTAGAACGATCAAAGGCAGTAGAGGAACCCTCATGGCGACTCAGAGACCAGGATTCGCAGTCCCGCTGACTGAGTTTGCTGCCGCGCTATTAGCGGAGCGCGAACTGGGGCCTCGAGCCGATCTCACGGCCCAGCAAGTCGCCGAAATATTTCCCGGCATGGGCGTCGTCGTCTATGCGCTTGAAGAAGGCGCAGAGGGAAAGCAATGGACCCCAAAAGCGAAATTTAAGATGAGCCTGGAAAATCCTGCCGTAGCGTTTGACTCCGGCACTCTCGGCGCCATGGCTGAGCGGAACGAAGCGGTGGTTTTTGCCAGCGAGATATTTGCGCGCGAAGATTACGCACACCTGAATATTAGGCAGACTGTCGTTTCCATCGCCACCGTGCCGCTCAGCATCAACGATCAATTGGTCGGCGCTATCGAGATGGTGAGCGTGCAAGAGCCGATCACGGACGAAGCACTGGGGGCACTCGCGCAGATCGCAGAGTGTGCATCCATCGGCATCGCCACGGCAATCTCCTACGAAGGCGAGCGCAAGGTCCAACCTGGGAGAAAAAAAAAAAAAAAAAAAAAAAAAAAAAAAAAAAAAAAAAAAAAAAAAAAAAAAGAGCACATCTAGATAGCGCCGACCAATTGATCGTTAATATAACAGCGTGGCGATGGAAACGACAGTCTGCCTAATCTCAGGTCTCACACGCAAGATGAGCACGGCAAAAACAACCGCTTGGTTCCCGCTCAGCCATGGCGCCGAGAGTGCCGGAGTCAAACGCTACGGCAAAGTATTTCCAGGCTGATCTCAAATTTCGCTTTTGGGGTCCATTGCTTTCCCTCTGCGCCTTCTTCAACGCATAGACGACGACGCCCATGCCGGGAATATTTCGCCGACTTGCTGGGCCGTGAGATTGGCTCGAGGCCCCAGTTCGCGCTCCGCTAATAGCGCGGCAGCAAACTCAGTCAGCGGGACTGCGAATCCTGGTCTCTGAGTCGCCATGAGGGTTCCTTGACTGCCTTTGATCGTTCTAGACAACCACAGGTGCGGGGGGATTCAACTTAAACGTGGCGAACTGTCTTTAATTTAGCGCGAACTGTAACAAAGGCCGGAGAGGGTGTCAAAGAAAATGCGCGATGTCGGCGCGTCTAGCCAAATATCCCGAGAGGGTGTAAAGTACGGCAACACGCGACATCAGGAGGTTTTGCTTGGATATTGACGTCCGGAGACATTCCGATCATGGTGTCCATGTTATTCACCTGCGCGGTGACCTTAAACTCGGCGACCCCGTCGATGGCCTTCGCCAGGCCTGTCTCGACCTGAATGAACGATGGCGAAAACCGCCTCGTCGTGAACCTGTCGGAAGTGCCCATGATCGATTCCAGCGGCATCGCCGTACTGGTCCGGACTCTGACTCAGGCCAAACAACACGGCGGCGCGCTTAAGCTGGTCAACCCATCTAAATTCGCGCTGCAGACACTCAAGATCGTCGGGCTATTGAACCTTTTCGAACTTTTCCCTGATGAGAGCCAGGCATCCAGTCGTTCAACTAAGCTGATCAAGAAGAAGCGAGTCGGAACTGCGAAGCCGCGGCCGCTAATTCGCTGCGTCATCTTCGATCTCGATGACACGCTTTATGACTGTTTGGGCCAACGAGTCCGTCCTGCACACCGTCATGCTGCGGAAGCGATGGTTGGGGCGGGGTTGAAGGGGTCAGTAGACGACGTGTACCACGCCCGCCTGCGCGCTTTTCATATTGATCCCATGCTGCACCACATCGACGCCGAAGTGATCAAACATTTCCGAGCTGACGATCCTGAAGCGGTGAGTCGCGCCGCGCACGATGCTTATTTCAATTGTCCGGTAGGTAAGCTGACCCTCTTCCAGCGAAACGCTTCCGCTGCTTCACTTCCTGAACAAGAAGGGCCTTCGAATCTTTATCACCACATTCGGCGATGTAGAAACGCAGCACGCAAAAGTGGCGACACTCGGCCTCGACCATGAACCAGCGATCGAAAAATCTACTACGCGGACCGCGCCAAGCGGGTAACAAAAGAGTCGGCTTTCCGCCAGATACAAAGTGATACTGCGATCCCGCCCGACCAGATCCTCGTAGTCGGCGATCGGCCAAGAGCGAGATTCGCGCGGCGAAGACGCTAGGTATGCACACTGTGCGACTACGCCGCGGGGAGTTCGCGGCGCAACATCCTGTCGATAACCACGAGCGCGCGGACCATGAGATCAGGAACATTTCCGAAGTTCACAAGCTGCCATTCAACCTTCAAGAATCCGGCGCGTAAAGGCGAGCGGATTGTCCTCCTGTGGTCGGCAAAAACCCGCATGAACATTGCGCTATACTTGAGCCAATGTCCGGCGAACAGCAGAAAAACGTTTTACATCGAGACCTTCGGCTGCCAGATGAACGCCCATGACTCGGAAAAAGTCATCGGCACGCTGATCATGAGGGCTACCGCCAGGTCGAGACGGTCGAAGAGGCCGGGCTGATCCTCTACAACACCTGCTCGATCCGCGACAAGGCCGAACAGAAAGTTTTCCATCGTCTGAACGAGTACAAGAAGCTCAGAGGCGAAGGCAAGAAGTTCGGCGTCCTGGGCTGCGTGGCGCAGCAGGAGGGCGAGAACATCTTCGAGCGCGCGCCCTATGTTTCGCTGGTCGCCGGCTCGGCCTCCTATCGCAACCTGCCCGAGATGCTGGTGCAGCTCGAAGCAGGGAAGCGCGTCACCGGACTCGACGATCGCCAGACCGATAAGACCTTCGAGACCGAGTTCACCGCTCGCACCAATCCGCATCGCGGCTACATCACCATCATCGAAGGCTGCGACAAGTTCTGCGCCTACTGCGTCGTCCCATACACGCGCGGCAAGGAGCGCAGCCGCACCTCCGACTCGGTGCTCGCCGAAGCGCGCGATGGCCGATGCGGCTACACGGACATCCAGTTGCTCGGACAGAACGTGAATTCCTACCGCGATCCTCCGGCAAGATGAGCTTTCGCCGAACTGCTAGTTGCCGTCGGCGAGATCCCGGCATCCGGCGCGTGCGCTTCACTACTTCGCATCCGCGCGATTTCACCCGAGACATCGTCGAAGCCATCGAGCGATCCGACGCTCT
The DNA here is from genome assembly GCA_963711965.1 of uncultured Acidobacteriota bacterium. Taxonomy (GTDB): domain Bacteria; phylum Acidobacteriota; class Terriglobia; order Terriglobales; family Acidobacteriaceae; genus CAVQGF01. The sequence goes on from CAVQGF010000072.1 coordinate 10,900, forward strand.
GCGACCACGTGCATCTGCCGGTGCAGAGCGGCTCAACCCCGTCTTGAAGTCGATGTAGCGCTGAGTACACGCGCGAGCAGTATCTCGAGCGCATCGAGTGGATGAAAGCTGCGAAGCGCGACATCAGCATCACCACCGATATCATCGTCGGCTTTCCCGGGCGAGACAGAGGACGACTTCGAGGAGACCTTCACGCTGCTCGACGAGGTCGCAATACGACGGCGTCTTCGCGTTCAAATATTCGCCGCGGCCGAACACGCCAGCTCTCGGCATGGCAGACAGCATTCCGGAAGACGAGAAGTCGCGGCGATTGGCGGTCCTGAATGGAGCACAGCGCGAGATCCAGAAGCGTAAGCTACCGCGGCACGTCGGACAAGATAGCTGAAGTGATGGTTGAAGGCTACAACGAGGCTCGCGGCCAATGGATCGGCCGCACCTCGCAGAACAAGACGCTGAACTTCACCGCGCTGATGGCGAACGCTACGTACCGGCAGATCGGGCAGCTACGCTGCAGGTGCAGGTAACGGCCAGTTTCCCCAATAGCCTGGTGGGAGAAATGGTAAGTCTAGAGCCAAAGTCAGGAGGTCGGGCTATGGAAGTGGAGATGAAAATTCGTGGGTTTGATGATGGACCCGGTGACCAATATGCCCATCGTGATCCTGAAAGACATCGGCGGCGACGCCGTGCTACCCATATGGGTGGGCATCTACGAGGCCAACGCGATCGCCCTCGAGATCGAAAAAGTGAGCACTCCGCGGCCCATGACGCACGATCTGATCAAGAATGTACTCACTGGTCTCGATGCACAGGTGAAAAAGGTCGTAGTGACCGAGTTGCGTGACGACACCTTTTACGCCGTCATATGGCTGGAGCGCGAGGGCCGCATCATAAGCATGGATTCACGCCCATCAGACGCTTGGCGCTCGCTTTACGCCTGGATTGCCCGATTTTTGTGGACGATGAGGTTCTGAAGACTTCTAAGGTTGCGAATCTGATCTCCGAACGCGGCACCAACGACGAACTGCGCAAGTGGCTCGAAGGCCTGAGCGACGAGGACCTTGGCCGCTACAAGATGTAATGGCAAATTCCTGCCGAGCAGCTCGCCCGCATCTACCAGGCCGGCTTTGATATCACCCAACCGAACGATATCCGAGCGCCGCAGCCATAGTGCGGGACGATGTAATCGTCTTACTGCGACCTACGCCGACAGGTTTGGAGATGGTCGGAACCCCGGGCTGGAAGATCGGCGAGTCCATAGGAGTGCTCGTCGAGAAGAACGGTCGTAAATACTTCCAATCCAAATCTGAGCTGATCGAGCTGACCTCTGAGCGATCGAGTTCTCTCGAAGCCTTCCGCAAAGACCTTGCGGAACTCCTGCTTCCGACTACCTAAGTTGCTTTGAGACCGCGGCGGGAGAGGGCATTAGAACCACCTTCGGCTGGAACAACGTTCCGGCAACTCGTGAGCAGATTGCAACCAGCTCAGCCTGTCCGCGGAAGACCTTCACGTACTTGTTTAAGGAAACGTCGGGGAGGTTCAGAGCCATGCCGTGGCTTATCTTTTGCAGCATCTCATCATTCGCTGAAACAGACGGAAAGTGGGCCAGCAGCGTGCGGGAATGCAGGAACAGCGGCCTCCCTGTCGCATTAGACATAATATCCGTTATCGGACGTTGCATATTGACCAATTCCGTCCTCATCCCGTCCAGGTCCGCCAGACTGACCGCTTCTTTGATCCCAAACTGCCCTGCCGCTGTCCGCCGCAGCTTCGACAAATGAGCTCCGGTTCCCAGGGTCTCCCCGAGCTCGTAAGCCAGGGTTCGCATGTAAGTCCCCGCGCTGACGTGTGCCTTAAAGCTGACAAGCTCACCTTCGACGCTTGTCACCTCAAAGTTCTTAACCTCGACCGGAACCGCCTTCAGCTCCGGCGACTCGCCCTGGCGCGCCAACTTGTAGGCTGGGACGCCGGCAATCTTCTTAGCAGAAAATGGCGGCGGCATCTGGTCGTTCTTTCCCACGAATCGCTTCGCAGCTTCAGCTGCCTGCTCCAGCGAAACGTTGACCGATTTAGGCTCGCCGCTTCGCTCACCGGTCGCATCGTAGGTGTCGTAGAAAAACCCAGGCGAATCTCGCCTTCGTAGGCCTTATCGGCTTTGTCGAAGAACTGCGCCAGCCGTGTATAGCGCCCCACAAGAAGTGGCAGGACTCCCGTGGCCATTGGGTCGAGGGTGCCAAGGTGTCCGATGGAACGTTCCTTCAGGATTCGGCGCACGCGATCAACCACGTCATGCGACGTCATCCCCTCGGGCTTGTCGATGACGAAAGCAGCGTCCATAAGATTTCTGTTATCGTTGAATCCCGGCCGAGCGAATGATTCCCCTGCGCGACGACACTCCCCGATTCACCACTCCTTTTGTCACCTATTTTCTTCTGGCGCTGAACATCGCCGTGTTTCTTTTTGAGCTTTCACTCGACGAAAGCAGCCGAACTGCCTTTTTCTTTCAGTTCGGCATCGTGCCAGTTCATGTTACTGGAGCGTTGACCGCGGGTGCCGTGGGCACAGGTTTCTTTCCCTTGCTGACCTCGATGTTCCTGCATGGCGGGTGGCTGCACCTGATCGCCAATATGTGGGTGCTCTGGATTTTCGGCGACAACATCGAAGATTACTTCGGGCATTTCCGCTTTCTGCTTTTCTACATAACAGCTGGCCTGGCTGCCGGCCTGATGCATATCGCTTTAAATCTAGGCTCCAACCGAGCTTAGGAGCAAGTCGCGCAATCGCCGGCGTGATGGGCGCCTATTTCCTCCTTTATCCCAATGCGCGCGTTTTAACGCTGGTTCCCTTCTTCGTCGTTTTCTTTACCTGGCTGCCGGCGTGGCTGGTCCTCGGATATTGGTTCGTTGTGCAGTTTCTAAGCGGAACAGCGGGCGCGCTCTCGACCACCGCACGCACCAACGGCGGCATCGCCCGGGCACATGTGGGAGGCTTCGCCGCAGGCGGGGTCCTGGTGAAGCTTTTCCCTGCCCAAAAGCCGCGCTTCCGCTACGGACGATGACCTCTCACGCAGCCTGACCGGCACAATATCCCGATGCCCATGCCCATTGGAAATTGAATCCTCCAGATGGCGTGTCACGTCGACCACTTCGCCGAGATGAACAACCCCGGACTTCGCGATTCCATCGTCTTGGCGGATAGCTCGCTAGTATCCACGCCACCGGCTGTTACTTCGGCCTTGTCATAGTCCTCCGTCCCGTCGGGCACGATCTTCCAATCGTGCAGCTTTTCCTCTAGCTGCGCCAAACCATGGTTGTCCAATCTTGCGGGAATGCACTTGGATCCAGCGTTCGGCAAGCCGCGCGGATAGCACCGTCCGCAAGGCGTTCGTTGCAGATTGGACACCTCGGCCAGCCGGCGACTGCCGAACAGGTGCAAAAACTTCCCGCTCTGGAGCAAGGTCGATACTGACTGCCTGTTTCGGCTTCCAATAAGAAGAGATTGCAGGATGGCGGGGCCACTCAGCCCTCGATCGTGATCAGCATCTTCTCGGAATTGCTGTGAGTGGATGGACGCGATCACATCGGCTGAGATCCGAGAGAACGCAGTAGT
>CAVQGF010000073.1:0-37974 GCA_963711965.1 uncultured Acidobacteriota bacterium
TTATGTTGCCTTGCGTGGCCTGACTGGTACCGTATTGTTGCTACCTGATGATGGACCGTGCGGCGCCTGGGCGTCGCCGCGCTTAACGGCTATGTACCAGCAACCGCGGCGCGATCGCGATCGTCGCGGCGGGTCGGCTGGACGCCATACCTGGTTGCAGGTACTGCCCGGCGGGCGCGTACCGATCGCCGGGATGCCGGCTTCGCGCAGCATCATCTTGAACGCCTGCTGTGGCTTCGTGGCTTGGTGTGGAGTACGGGACCTGGGTCCCGGGTTCCACGCGATCAGGTTAAGCTTGGCGCCGGTGCCGCGCAAGCTGTTAAACAGTGAACGCCATCATCAGCAAGTCATTGGTTTTGCCGACCAACGGAACTGGAAAAGAAGGTCAAAATTTTACCCGAAACGGGAAAAAAAGCCGCGCATCATGAAACCCTCAATCTGCCATTCCGGTTGATAGGCATCACTTTCTCGCGGACGACATCGTTTCGAGCATTGAGCGAGATCGCCAGTTCGGCCGGATCTCTTCTTTTCCCAAGTCACAGATGCGCGGCACGATGCCGAAGTAGAGATCGTCATTCGTGATACCGGAACCCCAACCCCGGTTTCCGACAGCAACCGCACTGCTTTCATCACGTTCTCATGGTTGATAAATGGCTCGCCTTGCCCCGTGAAGACAAGATTGATCCGTTCCGTCGCCAGGTGAACCGGGTGATCGGTCAGGACGGTGGTCGTTTGCCCGACGATCTCGCCCGGCTTAGGTTCCGTTTCTGCCCAAGCAGCGCCGTCAAACAGAACTGGCAATTCACCGCGCAACCAACCTGGCTGGAGACGCAGATCGTCGCCCGACGCCAATCGCGTGTGGGACGCGCCTTCTTCCCCATCCAGCTTCGCTCCCATCTCCGGCTTCGCCACCGTCGCCCTCCGGCATCCAGACCGTCTCGACGCTTTGTCCGTCCGCGAAACCGAACCGATCGCAGACCGTGCCATCGCGGAAACGAATCGCTGCTCCATTTCCGAGTAAACCGATCTGGTACCCGGCTTCGGCGATGTCTTCTCGGTCTCTATCGGGAAAGTAGTGATCTCGTCGAGCGAAGATAGCCGTTGCCTAAGATGGCGTCAAACAACTGCTTCCGCCGATTCGCCGGCTCGCCCAATTCTTTCCAGAGCTAAGCTCTTGGAAGTCAAGGCCAATATCTCTCGAACTCTCGTTTGTTCCATTCATGCATCTAATTAGGAAGCATCTGGGAAGAGAGGGGCATCCGTTTGCCTCAACGCACTAACGTCTTGAATGAGTGAATCTGGATGGTCGCGCAGATCCAACCCAATTGCTGTGTACAATCGAAGCCTGGTCGATGACCGAGAGAGCAGGAACAGTCAGAAGCGAAGTCGCTTCCGAACAGTGTCACCATCCTCACGAGCGGATGCAGCACATTCCGTTCCGTCTCATTGGCATTGGATCAAGACCGGTTCGCGCGATGAAGATGCTGAAGGTGAACGGCATCTCCCATTTCCTTGAGCACATGGTGTTCAAAGGGACCAAGGACCGCACCGCCGCGGAAATCGCCCGCCAAATGGACTCCATCGGCGGCAACATGGACGCTTTCACCGCTAAAGAGTGCATCTGCTTCAACGTCAAGGTGCTCGACGAGCACATGCCCATGGCGCTCGACGTTCTCAGCGACCTCGTCCTGAATCCCGTTTTCGATGCCACGGACATCATCCGCGAACAAGGCGTGATCCTGGAAGAGATCAAGATGGACGAGGACAATCCCGATTATCTCGTCCACGAAATCTTCACCCAGAAATTCTGGAAAGATCATCCGCTGGGCAAACCCATTTCGGTACCAAAGAGACCGTGCGCCGCTTCGAGCAGCCCGTCCTTAGACGAGGATGCGGCAGCGCTATTTTTCGCCGACAATCTGATCATCTCCGCCGGCGGGCAGTCTGGATCACGAGCAATTTGTCGAGCTTCGTGACAGAACGGTTCGAGCGATATGAAGCAGATGAAAGAACGGCTTCCATCAGGCCGCTCCCAAAATCGTTTCCCGCATCGTCATCCGCAACAAGAAGTCTCTGGAGCAAGTTCAGATCTGCGTGGGCGTTCCGTCGCACCCTATTTCACACGAGCAGCGTTACACGTCCTACATCTGTTGAACACCTTGCTCGGCGGAGGAATGAGCTCTCGCCTATTCCAGAATATTCGCGAACGGCAGGGACTGGTCTATGCCATCTACAGCGAGCTGAATCCTTATCGCGACACGGGATGCCTCTCCGTCTATGCCGGCACCTCGCGTCAGTCCGCCGACGAAGGTCGTGCGAATCGTAGTCAAGGAATTCCGCAGGCATCAAGTGAGCCCATCACCCGACGATGAACTGCGCCGCGCCAAGGACCAGTTCAAGGGAAGCCTGATGTTGAGTCTCGAGTCGTCGTCTGCCCGCATGTCGAACCTCGCGCGTCAGGAGATGTATTTCGATCGCTTCCTGGGTTTGGACGAGATCATCGATCGCATCGAAGCCGTTACTCAGGATGAATTGTTCGCCATGGCTAACGAATTTTTTCAAACTGAAAACATCGCGGTCACCGTGCTCGGCAATCTTGATGGGCTGAAGATCTCGCGCGACCAGCTCGCCTGCTAGCTATCGTGTCGCGAGTACCAGCCTTATTCCGATCCCCACTCCACTGGATCGTTCTCGCTGTCACCGTGCGCATGAATCGCGGGATTCGGAATAGTCTACGGATTTGCGAAGCCGCGCGGAACGTCGGCACTAACCCCGCCATGTAGCGTCGGCTGTAATCGGCCAGCGCGGCTTCCAGCGTGAGCTTTTTCTCGAAGACCGGAATGAATGCCCGCGCCGCCATCACTCCCGACTGCAAAGCCAGAGAGATTCCATCGCCTACGAACGGGTCGATGAAGCCGGCAGCATCCCCGATCTGGAAAACACCGCCTAAAACCGGCTGCGGCTTGCGGAAAATAAGCGGGGAAGTGCTGACCGTCGAAAAAAGCTGCTCCCAACCGCGGCTGCGTTGCCACAGATCTGCGGATGCAGCGAGAAATCGTCGAGTGACGTGGCCACGCCGGTCTCGACCATCGCGCAAACGTTGATTACGTCCTTCCCTACCGGCTGCACACCGCAATAACCGCCGTCAAAGAAATATAAATCGACTGTTGCCGGCGGGTCAGACTCACGGAAATGCGCTTTGGCTCCGAGTCGTTTCGGTTGCGACTTGTCCTGTTCATGAGTACTCAGGTTCGACCAGCGCCCACTGGCATTCATGACGGCTTTTGTTTCCAACGACTCGTCCTCGGTTTCCACCCGGAACGTCCGTCCCGGTTTGATCCCTCGCACTTGAACTTGCTGCCGACATTCGACTCCGCTCGCTATGGAGGCCTGCCACAATGCATCATCCAAGTCGTGACGCGTGATGCTCGCTCCCGCAGGAGCAACGGGCAGGGTGAGGACTTCATCGTCCACAAATATTCTTGTGGTTGGGATTTGCTGCGAACCGGCCAGTAGATCATGGTTGCCGAGCAGAGAAGCGATCAACGCCAGCGACTCCGGCGAGACGAACTCTCCGCACACTCGTTGCCGCGGCAGTGTTCCTTTTTCGAGCTGCAAAACGCTGGCGCCGCCTCTCGCGGCGGTGATCGCGGCTGCCGAACCTGCCGGCCCCCCGCCGATCACAACGAGATCGAACGTCTTATTCATGCTTCCAAGCGATCGCTGCCATACGGAATAGGTAATGAGATGCGATGTCCACCCGCTTGGCTCTACTTTTTTCGAGAAGCTGCCTCATTTCATCCATCGTGTACGCTCGCCGGATCGATACCGGAGCGTCATGTCGCGTCAGCCGGCTGCGCACAAAAGGGACTGCTACGTAGAGCAATGCGAGGTGCGTTAGGTTACGGCGAAGGTCATTGATCAGCACGGCGGATCGAGCGACACGCAGTGCCTCATTCGCGAATTGCGTGATCTGCTCAGGCTCTAGGTGGTGAGCAAACAGCGAACATCCGACGCAATCAATGCTCGAATCGGCGAAGGGAAGCTGAAAGGCATCACCGGAAACTGCGGCAACTTCCGCTCCAAGATGCGACGACGCCCGATCCAACAGGATGGGCCGCAGCGTGATCCCATCGGCTGCAAGCAGCTGCTGCGATGCTTTTGCCACGTCTCCCGAAGCGCCCGCAACATCTAGAAACGAGAGTTCTTTGCGACCGCTCGCGGCCGCGACCTTTCGCAGCATCGCCGCCATGGTCGAGATGCCGCCGAAGTAGCGATTAAAGGAACGGAGGTCCGCCAGGGAATCGGCGACTTCAGTAGGAGTGCCGGCGTCAGTGTCCAGCAATTCAGGAACGACCGTGCGTTTCATCGGCGCAACCTCGCTTGCGGATTGCGGCGCACTTATACCGTCTCCAGCTCTTCTTCCAGCAACTGCTTGTTGTAGAGGTCGGTGTAGTAACCGCTGCGCGCGATCAATTCATCGTGCGTTCCGTATTCCACGATGCTCCCGTCGTGGAGAACAGCGATCTTATCGGCATTGCGCACCGTGCTCACGCGGTGCGAGATGAAGATCGTGGTTCGTCCTTGCATGATCTCGCGCAGTTGTTCCAGGATTTTTTCCTCTGTGTGGGTGTCCACGCTGGAGAGGGCATCATCGAGGATCAATATCCGCGGAGCGCGGATGATAGCCCTCGCTATTGCGGTGCGCTGCTTCTGCCCGCCGCTCAGTGTGATTCCGCGCTCCCCAACCACCGTCTCGTAGCGTTGCGGGAAATCCTGCGACATCTTCGGCGATGTTCGACGCCTCGGCGGCTTGCTCAATGGCAAGCTGCTTCGCCAACGGATCGATCTCTGCAGCGCCGAAGGCGATGTTCTCGCCGATGGTGTCGCTGAACAGGAAAGTTTCTTGCGGCACAAATCCGATGTTTTTTCGCAGTTGCTCCAACGGGAAATCGCTTACGGGCTTGCCATCAATGAGCACCGCGCCCGCTTCTGCGTCGTAGATGCGAGGGATTAAGTTCACCAGCGTGGTCTTTCCCGGAACCGGTCGGCCCCACGATCGCCAGGCTCGTACCCTCAGGCACGCTCAGATTGACGTCCCTGAGCACGCTGCGTACCGTTGAAACTGAAATTCAGGTTGCGGAACTCGATCTCACCGCGGAATTCCGCTGGCGCTTGTTCCTTCCGCATCTTGGATCAAGGGCTTCTCCACAGGATCTCGTTGATGCGGATCATGGAAGCGGTTCCGCGTTGGAAGATATTGATCACCCATCCCAGCGCGATCACCGGCCAGGTGAGCTGGACCATGCAGCACATTAAATTTGACGAACCCGCCCGCCAGATGTGGCCCAGGATGACTTCGCGCCCACCCAGCCACAAAACCAGCACAGTCCCAAGCGCCAGCATAGCCTCGAGACTGGGCCAGAGCATTCCCATCAGGCGGACCAGCCGCAGGCTGCGCGCGATGTATTCCTTATTCGCGGTTTCAAAAGAGCGAATCTCGGCTTCTTCTTGCGCGTAAGCACGGATCACGCGCGCTCCGCTGAAATTCTCCTGTGCCTTTGCTGATATGTCAGAGAACATCGCCTGGATCCGCTCAAAGCGCTCGTGGATCTTGCGGCCCATGTACTGCACCAGGATGCTCGCCAGCGGCAGCGGCAGGAACGCGAAGAGCATCAGCCGCGGGCTGGTGTGCCACATCACCCATAGAGCGCCGACCATGAATCCGAACGTGTTGGCCGAGTACATGATTGCCGGCCCAAGCAGATTGCGGACCGCATTCAGGTCGTTCGTCGCGCGCGCCATGATGTCGCCGGTGCGGTTGCGCTGGTAATAAGAATACGAAAGTGATTCCAGATGCTTGAAAAAGGTCGTTGCGCAGGTCATATTCGATCTCGCGCGAGATGCCGATCATCTTCCAGCGCATCAGGAACGTGAACACGCCTTTCCGCACGTGATCGCCAGCAAGAGCAGAGCTGTACAACCAATGTGCTGCGTGATTCCTGCATCCAGATCGTCGATTGCCCGCCCGATCACGATCGGGAACTGCACCCAGATGGCATTGTTCGCCACCACCGTGAACGCGCTGAATAGATACTGCCAGCGGTACTTCCAGAGATAGGGCCGCAGCGGGCGCAGGGACTTGGGAAGCATGGGTGATTCGATTCTATCAATGGAAGACGAGGTGCAGGATTTCGCCCCAGACGGAAGCTAGGTTGGTACCTTCAAAATGAAATATCCGCCGATCAGTGCAAAAACGAAGATCTGGCGACCAGGCGGCTAGTGCAGGCGGCAGCTGGCTCAAGTTCCCCATCGCTTCAAACAAGCTGGAAGTCGTCCAATAGACGACTGCGATGCTGATCGCCACCGCGACTCCGGCAACGGCGCCGCGACGGCCGGCGGAAAGAGAAAATGGCACGGCCAGCACCGCCATCACGAGGGTGATCAAAGGAAATGCGAATTTCTTGTGAAGTTGCACCCGCAAGCGCACTACATCGAATCCGCTTTGCTGCAGGTCTTCGATGTAGCTCTTCAGCTCCGCATAATTCATCTCTTGCGACTGTTTGACCTCTTTCTTGAAATACACCGGAGGCTCGCTCAGCTCTGCGAACGTCTGGCCGTCGAATTTGCGGAACTCCTTGATAGCGTCTCCGTCGAACGACCGTACCCACCCGTTCTCAAGATCCATTTTTGCGAACGCTCCTGCCAGTGTGCTTCGGCTGCAAAGATCCTGCGCGTGATCACAAAGGTCTTCGGGTCGAACTCAAAGACTGAGATATTCGCGAAGTGGTTCTGGTCAGGGTCGAAGAATTCGTAGTAGTAAATATTCGAACTCTCGCCAAAGATCCACTTCCGGTCGGGCCGCAAAAAGGTCTGCGCCGGTTTTCCTTTAATAGTGTGCAGCAGCGCTTCCTGTCGCTTATTCGCGTCGGGCAGATAGAACTGATCGAAGACAAATAACCCGACGGACAGCAGCGTCGCCAGGATCAGCACCGGCAGCGTCAGCCGATAGATGCTCACGCCTGTCGCCTTCATGGCGGTTATCTCGCTACCTTTTTGCAGCAGGCCGAAGGTGATCAAGACGGCCAACATCACGCTGAGCGGCGTCAGCAGGTAGAGCATCGACGGCGCCACCTGGATCAGGTACTCACCGACGGTAAACAGCGGAACGCGGTGCTTGGCAATGTCTGTCAGGAGCTCGAAGAACGTGAACACCAGGATCAGCACCATGAAGGTGGAGAGGATCAGCGCCAGATAGATGCCGAAATCGCGCAGGATGTAATCATCGAGCAGTTGCGGGAAGTTGATATTGAAGAGCCGTCGCCGCCGCAAGCGCTCATAGATGTCCTGCGACGACGTAGACCGGTACATCACCGCCTTCAGTAGTCCCTTGGCCCGGTTCGATAAGCCCGCGGAATGATCCGATCTCCCAGGCTGTCCGGTCCACGCGCCACAAAAGAAGCAACGCCACGATGAAGAAACGCGATGTTCGGCAGCCACACTCCCAGCGACGCAGGCAGTCGCCCCGTCCTGGCCAAAGTCACTCCCGCAAGCGATGCGAAGTAATAGGCGAAGACCAGCACAATGGTCAGGACGAATCCCGTCGCCTTGCCGCCCTTCTTCGATGAGACACCCAGCGGGATTCCCACCAGCGCCAGAACGAAGCAGGCGAACGCCATCGCGATCCGCCGATGGAACTCGCTCAGGTACCAGCGCATGGCCGGCTTGTCGGGCGCATGCGCCGCAGCGTAAAGAGCTGCGCGCATGCCGAGCTGTGCGGCAGGCACAGGCTCTTCGCCTTGGAATTTTCCGGCGGCGGCAGCAGGATAGGGATGTCACTGCCCTCAAAGCTGTGATATCGAGTATTTGTCCGGGATGCGCGGATTGGTCTCGTGCTGCGCGCCATTCAGCAGATGCAGTTGCAACTCCGTCTCACTGCGTTGCATCGCTATGCCTTCTTTCGCCAAAGTGATCTTTGGCGCGCTGGCGTCCGTAATGTCGGCAAGAAAGATGCCTTTCCACACCGCCGTCCCGTCCGCCGCGGAGGCATCTTGCACGTAAAGGACGTAATTCTTCCAGTCTTCGTAGAAGACCCGTGGGCTGCACTTCGTAAGAAGCCTGGGCACTCTTCAAGTGTTTTGCAGGTCGTTCAGTCAGCCAGCGAACGCGGAGCTACCAGATAGGTTATTGATACCTGCGATGAAGGTGACCACGACGCGCCCACACCCAACACCTTGATGAACATCGTGACCCAACGCCGCTGGCGCGCAGTGCGGTGATCTCGCTATCGGCGGCGAGCCGGCTCAGGCCGGTCAGTATCCGACCAGCACTCCCATCGGAATGGTCACTGTAACGCCGCCGGAACTGTAAGGAAGAAGAGCTCGGCCACGCTGGGAAGGGGAGCGCTGTTGCGCACCACCAACTCCAGCAACGCCCTGCGTCCCGCATAAAAATAACGAACGTGAACACGCCCATGCCCACCAGAGCATTGGCGATCACCTCGCGCAGGATGTAGCGCGGCAGAATGCGCATAGTCTGAGTATAAGGAAAGCCGGCGCTAGTTAATTGCGCGGGTTGATCACCGGTCCGCCGGGCGGATTTTCCAACTCACGCCGCATCGCAGCGAAATATTGCTGCGCCACTTCTTCCGTCGCTCCGGAGAGATAAACCTTGCCTCCGTCGTCGCGACGAAACTTGATGCGCAGTCGAAAAACGTCGTGCCGCTGATCGATGATGTTGATCACGCAGACTAATGGCGCGCCGGGTCGAGGAATGGCATCTGTTCTTGCAGCCTGCCGCTTGAAGATAATGGTTTGCCCAGCTTCATCCGCCGAGAGCAGTTCGTAATCTTTTTCGGCCGCCCGCTTCGCTGCGGCAAAAACTTCAGCATAAGCGATGATCGCGCGTGACCGCCTCATAAGGATCATCCACTTCGCGATTGCCGTGCTGGCGACCATCGCGTCCATGGGCGCGTCGCGAAACTTCTCCATCTGCTTGTTCAACTCAGCCGCAAATTTCTCCGCATCCTGCGGTCTCGGAATGTGCCGCTCGGGCAGCCAGGACGACTGTGACTCTCGAGTCGCCGTCTTCCGGCTCGATAACGACGCCGTAGTCGTAGTCGACGCGGTCGCGGCCGCCATAGAGGGTGAACCATATGGTGTCGCTTTTGGCGCTGGCGTGCCGCAAGCTCCAGTTCTTCAGGACCGCCGTATATGCGGCATTGAACGCTTTATACCGGCGATCCTTGAAGGTGAAAGAAGAAGTCTCGTCGGCAAAGCGACCGTGGCGAACAAAAGCGATGAAGGCAACAATTGCCAGAAATTTTTTCATCGGAGCGGCAAGTTTAGCATTTGGCGGGGCAGGCTTCCCCGTCATTTAGAATCGGAAACCGATGCCGACCTTGCGCGTTCTCTTCCTCTGGCACCAGCACCAACCGTATTACAAAGATCTGGTCACAGGAAGATACCGGTTGCCGTGGGTGCGTTTGCACGCGCTCAAGGATTACTACGGCATGGTGAAGCTGCTGGATGAATTTCCCACCGTCCACCAGACCATCAACCTGGTTCCTTCTTTGATCTCGCAGATAGAAGACTACGTCTCCGGGAATGCCCGCGACCCTTTCTTCGACATAGCTGCGCATCCCGCGGCCGAAATGTCTGCCGAGGAGCGTGCCTTCGCGCTCAAATATCTATTTCAAGCGAACGAACAGCACGTTATCGGCCGCTACCCGCGGTATCTCGAGCTCTTCCGAAGTATGCAGAGCAACCAGCACGATCCGGAGGCTCTGCAGCGTGCCTTCACTGCGCAGGACATCACAGATCTACAAGTGCTATCGCAGATCGCCTGGTTCGACGAATTCTTCCTCGACGAACCTGATGTAGCCGCGCTGATCACCAAAGGCCGCGCCTACTCGTTAGACGATCAGAAGTTCGTCATGACTAAGCAGCGCGAACTCATCGGGCGCGTGCTTCCTGCGCATCGTTCCGCCCAGGAGCGCGGATTAGTGGAGCTTTCGACGACAGCCTTTTATCACCCCATCCTGCCGCTACTGTGCGATACCGACATAGGGCGCGTCTCCACGCCGAATCTCCCGTTGCCCCAGCGCTTCGTTCATCCTGAGGATGCGCGCGAACAGATCCAGCGCAGCATCGCGCTGCACGAGCGCGTCTTCGGTCAAGGCCGCGCGGCGCTTGGCCATCGGAAGGCAGCGTCTCGGAAGAGGTCTCGGGAATCGCCAGCAGCTTGGGATCAACTGGCTGGCGACTAGACGAAGGCGTTCTGGGCCGTTCTCTCGGCTCTTATTTTCATCGCGATGGCGAGGGCGACTGACCAACGGCGGAGCCGAGAAGCTTTACAACATCTATCGCTACAAAAAGGCGACACGCACATGCACATGGTCTTCCGCGACCATTCGCTCTCCGACCTGATCGGGTTCGTCTACTCCGGCGTTCCGGCCAAGGATGCTGCGGAGGACATGCTGCGTCGCATTCGCCATGTCGCCCAGCCGGTGCTCGACTCCGGCCGTGATGCTGTCGTTTCTATCATTCTCGATGGTGAGAATGCCTGGGAGTTCTACCCGCAGTCCGGCCGGGAATTCTTGCGCCGCCTGTACGATGGCATCGCGAAAGACCCGCAGATGGAAGCCGCGACCATCTCCGAAGCTATCGCCAAGCAGAAGGATTTCGGCATGCTCGCGCCACTCGTTCCCGGCTCCTGGATCAATGCCAACTTCAACATCTGGATCGGCGCGCCCGAGGACAATAAAGCCTGGGATTTCCTAAAGGCCGCGCACGATTTTTACGACGAGAAGGCTTCGCCACGCGCATGAGAAATCCTCCGCAAGCTCGCATATGAGGAGCTTCTTATCGCTGAGGGAAGCGATTGGAACTGGTGGTACGGTCCCGAACATCACTCCGCGAACGACGCCGACTTCGACGAGCTCTATCGCAAGCATCTCTCGAATGTTTACATCTCGCTCGGCGGCTCGCCACCTGACTATCTCGCCCACCCCATTATCTTGGCTCGGCCCGAAGGCGAGGACGGTCTCCTTCACGCCGCAGATGGCCTACATCCATCCGCGCATCGATAGCGACATCACCGGATACTTCGATTGGGTCGGCGCCGCCATGTATTCCGCCGACCGCCGCACCTCGGCCATGCACGGCAAGGATTTTGTTCTGACCACTCTTTACGCCGGAATCAATGCGACCCACTTTTACGGACGCGTCGACATAGCTCCGGAGGCTCAGAAGAGTGATTTCGAGATCGTGGTGAATGTCGAGTCCACCGCAGCCGCCGGGAACGCAGCCAAGGACCGGCGCCAGGGAAGCGACTCAAGATCACCGTGCCTATCAACCAGGGGACGCTTGGCAAGTGGAAGCTAGCCGGCATCACCTCTTCTTCCGGCAATGGGCAAGGAGAAGAGGAATACCCGATCGATGCAGCGCAGGCCGGAGTCTCCGTACGCTGTAAGCGGATACTGGAATTCCAAGTGCCGTTAAAGTTATTGGATGTCCGCATCGGCACCCACCAGCAATCGCAGCGTATCAATTTCCGCTGCGCCGCGTGGAAGAACAAACTCCCCATCGACTCATTGCCGCTGAACGGCACCGTAAGCATTCCGGTGGTGGAAGAAGAAGAGCTGGAGTTCGCGGTCTAACGAAGAACCTCTATCCACTCTCGTCATCCCCAGCGTAGCGAGCTGAAAGGAGAGCGCTGTCGAGGGACCCTGCGTTTGTTTTTC
Source organism: uncultured Acidobacteriota bacterium (assembly GCA_963711965.1). GTDB lineage: Bacteria > Acidobacteriota > Terriglobia > Terriglobales > Acidobacteriaceae > CAVQGF01. The sequence goes on from CAVQGF010000073.1 coordinate 11,744, forward strand.
CAGTCAATAAGAAATGGCCCGCGTTTTTCGCGGGCCATCCATAACTGGGTACTGAGTACCGGGTACTGCCTTATCTTCCCGCCCCACCACCAGCCGATAGCGTCATCGGGCTGCTATCTCCATCACCAACTCTGTCCCTGCGGGCAATTCCGTTGAATGATGTTTCGTGAGCCAGTGCACCATCGCCGCGCCGCCGCCGATAGCTGCGCCTATGAATGCGCCTTTCGCTCCACCTGCCAGTGCGCCGATGGTCAAACCGCCGGCCGTGCCTGCGCCCATCTCGATCAAGTCGCCGCGCGTGTGGCCCGAACCTTTGATCTGGCCTTCGTCATTCACCGATGTTCCGTTCATCTGGCTGTCTACGATCACTGCGCTCATGCTTAGCATCTTGCCGTCAGGGAAAGCCACCGCTTCAGGATGCAGGCTCATCTCGGGACGCCCCTTGATGTCGTCGCGGCGAACTCACACGCGTCACGTGACCCTCGATGGTCGCGCCGACCGGGATCACTGTTTTGCCTTCGAGCATTACCGGCTCAGAGACGCGTCCTGAAAAATTATCACCTGCTTTGTTGCCGTCGGTGGAGAGCGCCTCGGTCAGGCGCATCTTTACCGCGGTGCCGGTGAGGAAGCTGCAGCTTCTGCTCGAGCGCGGTGTCAGTGTTAGTGGAATTCACATTGGCGGCTGCGGCAACCGGCGCTTCGTCGCGCGTCTTGAGCCCCGCGCTGGGTTTGTCTTGAGCGTAAAGAGTGGACGTGGCTAGAAGGGCAGCAAGCAGCAAAGATTTCTTCATTCAACCTTCCTCGATCGGGGGATTCAGGTACTTCTTGCGTCCATTAAAACACCCAAGAAACACGGAGAAATACCTAAATCGCCCAAGAATCTCGGAAGTTACTAAGTGCAGCTCTCAGCCGTCAGCTCTCAGCTATCAGCCAAAACTAGATCGCCATTACTCTTCGTCATCCTGAGCGTCTTGGTAGCTCAGGGCTTTAGCCCTGAGTGCGAGCGCAGCGAGCAAAGAAGGACCTTGTTTCCCCCCTAGCGAAGGTCATCCCGAAGCAAGCCGGAGCGTAGGCGACGGCGCGTCGAGGGATTGCATTTCCTTCGTGCGATCTTCGTGTCCTTCGTGGTGAGCTTTTGCCCTTGACTTTCCGCCGCAGCCCACCTTACATTTGAACACGTTCAAACATGCCCAAAGAACCCAAACTCTCCAAGCGCGACGCCACCCGCGAAAACATCCTGACCTCCGCCCTCAAGCTCTTTCGCGAGAAAGGCTTCGAGCCGACGACCATGCGCGACATCGCCAAGTCCGCCGGCCTGTCGCTGGGCGCGAGCTACTACTACTTCAAGACCAAAGAAGCCATCGTGATGGCCTACTACGACCGCGTGCAGGCCGAGCACACCGCCCTCGCCATTCCCGCCATGCGCAAGGCGAAGGATTTCCGCGCGCGCCTCGGCGTGGCCATGCACACCAAGCTCGACATCATCAAAGACGATCGCCGCCTCCTGGTCGCGCTCTTCCGTTACGGTGGCGACCCCGACCATCCGCTCTCCTGGTTCGGCCCCGCGACAAAGAAGCAGCGCGAGCTGGCCATGGAGATCTTCGAAGCCGCCATCGGCGGCGAGAAGCTTCCCAAAGACGTGCGCATGCTCGCCCCGCGCCTGCTCTGGACCGCGCACATGGGGATGATCCTCTATTTCCTCAACGACAAATCCGCCGGGCAGAAGAAGACGCGCGCGCTGGTGGATGGCGGCCTCGACCTGCTGGTGCAGGGCTTCACCATGTCATCCAATGCGATGCTTCAGCCCATCATGAAACCGATCCGTGCGAAAGTCATCCACCTGCTGGAAGACGCGGAGCTGGTTCCGGCGGAGAAGAATTGAGGAACACACCCACGCACCTTAACGGCTTCATCTACTTACCTAACAGCATCCGTTAAGGTATTTTTTTTCAAGCAGTGATCGTGAATATCTTCGACCGCGGGCAAACCGCAGCAGCTCTCGCAAATCCAACTGCATACCCCTGATAGGAGAGCTCCATGCGCAACGTCCTCGTAATTCTTCTTCTCTCGCTCTGTGCTGCGGGTGCGGCGAGCGCGCAGGTCAGCTTCTCATCCACACGCCACGATTTCATCATCCCGGTGAACGGCGCCGTCAGCGGCGACTTCAACCGCGACGGTAAGCCCGACATCGCTGTGGTCGATGGACAATCCGAAGTCGCCGTTTTTCTGGCGACAACCGCCGGACACTATCCCGCGACCGGCACCATCTACCCGGTGCACGATTCCCCGGTCCAGATCCGCACCGCCGACGTGAACAACGACGGCAAACTCGATCTCGTCATTGCATTCGGTCCGCCAACACCGACGATCTCGGTCCTGCTCGGGAACGGAGATGGCACGTTTACTCCCGGCCCCGACCTCACCACCGCGCACAGCGTCGGCAACCAGGGCTTCGACCTGGGCGACTTCAACCACGACGGCAAGATCGATGTGGCCGTGATTGAGTGCGACAGCAGCAACGTCTGCGACATGCGGGCGTATCTCGGCACGGGGACAGGCACGTTCACGCCCGGCTACAAGATCCAGATGGCCGGCCTGGCGCGGTCTATCTCCGCGCAGGACATGAATGGCGATGGCAACCTCGACCTCATCCTCATCCGCACCAACAGCGTCTTGATCTTCGGCGGCGACGGCACCGGGCGTTTTCCTGCGTTCACCAAGTTCACGCCGCCCGCGCACTGCACCGATCCGAACGTCTGCACCGATACGCTCGACAGCGTGGTCGCGGCCGACTTCAACAACGACGCGCGGCTCGACTTCGCCGTATTGCAGGCGCACGGCTGCAACGAGCCGTGCGGCGACAACACCGTCTTCGTCTACAAGAACAATGGCGGCTACAGCTTCTCTGTGGCTAATCACTTCCAGATCGGAGACAACGCCGGAGGGCTACTGCTCGCCGCCGATCTCAATGGCGACCAGAACATCGACCTGCTGGGATATTTACAGTTCTTCCGGTCTCCCTATGTCACGTTCGAGCGGGGTGCAGGCAACTTCGCCTTCAGCGTCGAGTCCAACAACCTTCCCATCTCCGACCCGGCGCAGATGATCGCGCGCGACCTGAATCTTGACTCCCGCCATGACGTGGTCGAAGCCAACGGCGGTCCCAACGACAACTCTATGTTCGTCTCCCTCAACACCAACGCCTTCACCAACTGCGCGCCGCCTTCGTCGGCGAACCTTGCGGCGAAGGTCTGCGGTCCCGCGGCGAACGCCAGTGTGACCTCGCCGGTGCTGGTGAAAGCGAGCGGCAACTCACCCGCCGGCATCCAGCGTCTCGAGGTCTGGATCGACGGCGTGAAGAAGTACCAGAAGTGGAACGACCAGGTCGCGAAGAAGTTCACGCTGAGTGCTGGGACGCATCGCATCGCAGTCGTCGCCGTGGACGCCTACAAGGGCACCGCGACCAAAGCGATCAACGTGACGGTGCACTAGGACTCGCCCCCTCGGCTCCGCTCGGGGCAGGCTAGGCATGTGCGCTTCGCGCAGAGCGCGTGGTTGGCGGGACAGCAAGTCCGACACTGGTACTATCGTTCGCATGACGGACTCTGATCGGCAACCCGACCGCGCAATGGACGCGGAAGAGGAAGCAATGGCGCGTGCGCTGACCGAGGCTCAACTCCAGCGCATTGATGAGGCGCTTCTCGCACAGACCACGCACCAGTGGAGCAAGGTTGCCAGAGTGATTGGCTATACGATGAGGGACTTGCGTAGCGAGTTCCTCGGCTTGCCGGACGTTTTCTTTGCAAGTCGTATCAAGCACCTTGCTGCGACAGGGAAGATCGAGGCAGCAGGGAATCTGGACCGAATGCGCTTCAGCGAAGTCCGGCTGCCTGAGAGCGAAAAGCCGCCTTCGGCAGAGCGGTAGGGAATTGTTTTCAATTCTTACGGCAGGGATAAATCCCTGCTCCGCCCAATGCTCCAAGCTGACAGCTGATGGCTGAGAGCTGATAGCTTTTTTAGTTTTCAAAGAGCAACGGATTCGAATTCGAATCCGACGGACTAGGACGGACTTTCCAGGAATTTCGCTGCTAAGTCCTTTAAATCATCGGATCTCGTGAAAATTGCTCTCTCGTCCGCCCGACTCTGATTGTTTGCAGCGAGATAGCGGGAACAGATCCGTCGAGATCCGACGGATATCCGTGGGGTGATCCGTTGTCGTTGCCTTTCCTGACGGCTGATAGCTGACGGCTGCCTCTGTGCCCCCTCCCCCCGGGGGTCTATGAAAACAAAGGAGTTGCTGGAGGGTATCTATGATTCCAAAGGCTTTAGGGTCGTGGTCTTTGATTTCAAAGAGCTTATTGTTCAATATCTTTCAGATATTGTTATATTTTTTTCTTATCTTAATTAGACGCGAGCGGGAAGAAAAAAGTTGCGGGGAGTTTCGCCTTTTATTTGCATCGAGGTAGCGGAGTTGGTATAAACTTCCCGGTGATCCGGATGGCAATAGGCGAGCAATGGTAAACGAAACCTACGTTAAGGAAAGCAAGCCACTGAATCGAAGCATGCGGGCCGCCAAGGCGACCAAGCAGGATGAGTTTTACACCCAGCTTTCAGACATCGAGAAGGAGCTACGGCACTACACAAAGCATTTCAAGAACAAGACGGTTCTTTGCAACTGCGACGATCCCAAGGTCAGCAACTTCTTCCACTACTTCTCGCACAACTTCGAGAAGCTGAACCTGAAAAAGCTGGTCACCACCTGCTACAAAAATTGCGACGCCTGATCTGTTCAGCAAGCACACTGAGGAACGGGGAATCTATCTCGAATACGACGGCGACAAGAACAACAACCGCGTACCTGACCCGGACGAAATCGGCATTCGCAGGTTAAAAGGTGACGGCGACTTTCGTAGTGAGGAATGTGTCAAGCTGCTCAAGCAAGCCGACATCGTCGTCACTAATCCGCCGTTTTCGCTCTTTCGCGAGTACATCGACTCAGCTGGTCGCAATGAAGAAGAAGTTCTTAGTCATCGCGAATCATAATGCGATCACCTACAAAGAGATTTTCGCTTTGATGAAGGCAAACAAGGTTTGGCTTGGCTACACGCATCCCGTGGCGTTCATCGTTCCAGACCATTACGAGATGCGCGAGGTGAGAAGCTGGCGTGACGAGAACGGCACGAACTGGCGCAGTCTGGGAAACGCGTGTTGGTTTACGAATCTCGACATTGCAAAGCGGCACGATGAGCTAATCTTGTACAAGACGTACAATCGAAGTGATTACCCCACATACGACAACTACGATGCGATTGAAGTTTCGAAGTTCGCTGATATTCCGAGCGACTACGACGCCGCGATGGGGGTACCCGTAACCTTCTTGGAGCACTACAATCCTGAACAATTCGAAATTCTAGGGATTACAGATCGGGGTAATGATTGGGGCCTCAAGACTAAAGAGTATACGGATAAGGATGTTCACAACCCCGGCGATTTGAACCGACGCGCTGCGATCAAAGTCGGAAAAACCTACAAGGCGACATACGCGCGTCTTTTGATAAGAAGAAGAAATGAAAATTGAACTCAAGGAAATCACCGTAGAAAAGCTGTTCAAGGGCTTCGAGGACAACGCCGAAGCAGGGAGTCGTCGCGTACGGCGGCAAGCTCGACATTCGCCCGCCGTACCAGCGGGAATTCATCTACAAGGACAAGCAGCGCGATGCGGTGATTGACAGCCGTCCGCAAGGACTTCCCGCTTAACGTGATGTACTGGGCGGTACGCGACGACGGGCATTACGAAGTGATCGACGGACAGCAGCGAACGCTCTCCATCTGCCAGTATGTCAACGGCGATTTTTCCATCAAAGGGCTCGCCTTCCACAACCTCAAAGACGACCAACAGCAGCAGATTCTTACTTACAAGTTAATGGTTTATTTCTGCTCGGGGACTGACAGCGAGAAGCTGGATTGGTTCAGAACCATCAACATCGCTGGGCGAAGAACACACAGATCAGGAACTGCGAAACGCTGTCTATGCAGGGCCGTGGACGGCCAGACGCCAAGCCATATTTCAGCAAGACCGACTGCCCGGCATACGGACTGGCGAGCGACTATGTCAGGGCGGCGCGATCCGGCAGGACTATTTGGAAACGGCGATCGACTGGCACTCGCAAGGGAAAATCGAAGAGTACATGTCGAAGCATCAGCACGACAAGAACGCGACTCCGCTGTGGCAATACTTTCAGAAGGTCATCGGTTGGGTAAAAGCAACGTTCCCGAAGTATCGCAGAGAAATGAAGGGGGTCGATTGGGGAGTTCTGTACAACCAATTCAAGGACAAATCGTTCGACACGGACAAGTTGGAGAAGCACGTCGCAAAGCTGATGCAGGACGACGATGTGGAGAGGAAGTCGGGAATCTACCCATATGTCTTGGATGGAGACGAAAGACACCTGAACATCCGCGCCTTCTCTGAAAATATGAAGAGGGAGGCATACGAGAAGCAAAAGGAAATCTGCCCGAAATGCAAGAAGCAGTTTTGAGTTGAGCGAGATGGAAGGCGATCACATCAAGCCCTGGCACGAGGGCGGGAAAACCGATGCGTCTAACTGCCAAATGTTGTGCAAGGACGACAATCGAAGAAAATCAGGGAGATAGAAAGCGCTCTGACTGGCAAGAAAGCGGAGCGGAAGTAGTTGCTCCACGCATTCCTTTCGGTAGTGTGCAAGTTCTCTGCCTACTTTCCCGCACTCGCCGCAAAAATTCCAAGGTCCCGAAGTTGCTTGGCTCCTTGTAGCTTTTTGAGCGTGGTATAGCGAATGCCTTGCATCGAACCACGTGCGGCGTCGCCGAAGGTGACCGGAGTGGGAAGTGGTTTTGCGGGCTGAGAAAAGACGAGTTTGTATTTGCCGGCGTCCCCGTACGGCTCAATGTGATCCACTGGAGCGAAGTGCGTGATGGCACAAGTTGGAGAGGTCAAGTAGGCCGCGACGTACTTGATCCTCGGCATCTTTTCGGCGGCTATTCGGACTTCGTACCAGCATTGCTGCCCTAAAAAAACCTTTTCGAATCCTTCTTCGTACGCAGGGACGACAATCGTGTCGATTTCTTCCGTGTCCACCTCATTCACGATCTTCGGCGGTGCGACAACGTTCGCAAGCTGAACCGGAGCGGTAGATGTTTCAAAAGCGTAGACGTTCACGAGAGGGAGTATTCGCAGCACTTCAGTGAGGAATGCTTCGGTGTCTGCCCGCTCCGGTTCAGCCAGATTTGGCTCGTTAGGAGTTTGAGAATTATCCAAGATGCAGCGCTTTGCTTCTTTTGCGCGCTTGACGAGTGCATATTCCAGCCACGCACTGTGGGCCTTGTTCAGGCCGCCACTTGTGGAGACAAAAACGACTGCGTGATCCCAGAAGGATTTGGATTTGAAGTGCTCGTCTAGTCGGTCATAAACATAATCACCTTGCCCGATGTACACGCGAAGCTGGTTCTGATCTTCCCCGCCATATCCGGAGAGGATGTAGACGCCACAGTTTTTGAATTCCGTGCGGGTTCGGATGTCCGCCCATTTATGTTTCGGGAAGGCGAGCCCCTTGCCGGTCCAGTTCAACTGTTCGACGGTTTTGAATCCCGCGGGATCCCCATCGGGAACGAAAATGCGGATTGTGTAGCCAGACCCCTTCATGGGGTGCCGAGGTTAGCACAAAAGCAGGTCCCTCGCTGCGCTCGGGATGACAACACAAGACAGGATGCAGGAGGCGGGACGCAGAAAATGCAGGTCCCTCGACTCCCTGCGCCCGCTCGGGATCACCTCCGTACTCTCGGCTCAATGGTGAATAATCCCGGCTCCTTGGGATTTCCGGCCCCGCGTTTTACAATAGTCCCAGCCATGCCCCAACCTTCCGGACACGAGCGATTTGAGAACCTTGTCGGCAGCGAGCACGACGACCTGCAGACCCGCGCCGCCACCTTTGGCGAGCAGCCGCCTGAGGGCATTATCCTCGCCTCGCTCGACAACGTGATCAACTGGATGCGCAAGAACTCCATTTGGCCGATGACCTTCGGCCTGGCCTGCTGCGCCATCGAGATGATGGCCATGGGCGCCTCGCGCTTCGATATTGCCCGCTTCGGCGCCGAGGTGTTTCGTCCGTCGCCGCGGCAGGCGATCTGATGATCATTGCCGGACGCGTCTCGCAGAAGATGGCGCCGGTGATCCGCCAGCTGTGGGAGCAGATGCCCGAGCCCAAATGGGTGATCTCCATGGGCGCGTGCGCGACCTCGGGCGGCGTCTTCAACAACTACGCGCTGGTGCAGGGCGTGAATCAGGTCATCCCGGTGGATATCTACGTGCCTGGCTGCCCACCGCGTCCGGAGCAGTTGATCTACGCCATCACGCTGTTGCAGGAAAAGATCCAGGCCGAGCGCGGATCGACGCGGCGCGTGCTGAATTTGGCCTAACCGCGAAGGACACGAAGGACCGCGAAGGAAGGCCTTTTTTTCACCATAGAGACACAGAGGACACGGAGAAACCCCGGCAATTCTCAGTTTTCAATCCCACCCTTTCGCGAAAGAGGCGAAGGATGGGCGCGTCCGCGAATCAAGACGCTCGAAATGCAGATCCCTCGACTCTCCGTCGCATCCGCTCAGGCTCGCTCGGGATGACCTCCGTAAGGGGAAGAGCGCCTTAGCTGAGTGCTGACTGCTGACGGCTGAGTGCTTCCACCCAGCCAACGGCCAGCATCTCTCGAGCATCCCAATCATGTCTGGCATAGGCAGGCCACGCCCGCCCGAATCTCATCCAAAAGGAATCAATGCGCTCGCGAATCCTGTTCCCGATCCTTATGCTCGCCGCCAGCCTCACGGCGCATGCGCAGCTTAAACAGATCGCCATCATCGACCTGCCCGGCCGCCCCGGATTCGACTCCGTGGCCTTCGCCAATGATCACTTGGTGATCGCGCACGCGGCGGCGGGAACGGTGGACATATTCAATCCGGTGCGCCGACGCCTGGTGGCGCAGGTGACCGGACTCGCGCGCCCGACCGGCATTGCAGTGGACGAAGCCGCCGGCAAGGTCTACATCGCCAACTCCGACGCCAAAAATATCGTCATCATCAACACTAAAGATTGGCAGGTGCAGGGGAATATCCCGCTGCAGGCCGCTCCGGCTTCGTTGCTCATCGCCGGTAAGACGCTTTATGCCACCCAGCCGCGCGCCTTCTCGATCGCGACCGTGTTGCTGCCGCAGGGAACTCCGGGAGCGGTGATTCCGGCGGGCGGATCTCCGCAGTCGCTGATCTTTGATCCGCAGCAGAACCTGGTGTTCGCCACGGTGCAGGAAAACTCCGACGTGATCGGCATCGACGCGAGCGGTCAGGTGGTGAAGACCATTCATTTGAAAGCGTCGCAGCCCACGGGCATGGCTCTTGACGAGGACCAGCATCGTCTTTTTGTTGCGGTGCGGTCCGCGGTGCTGGTGCTCGACCCTGCTACGGGCAACGAACTCGCGCGTATCGCCAGCCCGCAGGGCACAGACACACTTTGGTTCGACGCCACCGCGCGCACGCTCTACGCCTCTGCTTCCGACGGATCCATCAGCATCATTCAAAGCAACAACAATCAATTCACCCAAGTCGAGCAGGCGACGCAGGTGCGCGGACACACGTTTGCCGTGGATAGCGAGAAGAATTATGTCTACGTCGCCGGCGGGCGCGAGGGGCGTTCCAAACTGGTGATCCTACGGCGCGGCACGCAGCCTGCAAACGTTCAGAACGCGCAGAAGCCGCCGCAAGCTCCTGCCCAGCAGGAAGCCAATCAGCCCGCGCCCTCGAAGCCGGTGCTGCAGAATTCTGTTCAACCACCCGCCCCCGGCCAGCAGATCGTAAAAGTTCAATAACGGGTGCCCCACACAAGCTGTGCTTGTGTGGGTTCTACAATGTCGAGCATGAATCCGCTCGAGATCGCTCCCCAGGAACTTCGCAACCTGCTGGAAAAAGCTGCTGCAGCCGCTGCCGGCTACTGGGAATCTCTGCCTGACCGTCCTGTGCACCCCAACACTTCTGCAAGACAACTTGAAAAGTTATTCAGTGCCGAGCTTCCAGAGGCGGGCCTCGGCGCGGACGTATTCAACGACTTGCAAAAAGTGTTCGACAACAGCCGCGCCGGCAACGGGTGCTTCTTCGGATATGTACTCGGTTCCGGTGAGCCCGTGGCGGCGATCGCCGACCTTCTTGCCAGTGCTCTGAATCAGAACGTGACCGCATGGCGTTCCAGTCCTGCCGCCGTGACGATCGAGAAGATCGTCGTTTCGTGGTTAGCGAATGCGATCGGCTGCGGCGGGTTCACCGGCAGCCTTACCGGAGGAGGCTCCAGCGCCAACCTGATGGGCCTTGCGATGGCGCGGGAATCCAAACTGCCGGCCAACAGCGATGGCGCGAAGCCGGGAATCGTCTACGCCTCCGAGCAAGTGCACATGTCGATTCCGAAGGCAGTGGCGCTGCTTGGATTGGGACGCTCCAATCTGCGCCTGATTCCGGTTGACGCTGATTTTCGCATGCGCACCGACGAACTGCAGGGTGCGATTGCTGCGGACCGCCGCGCAGGGAAGCAGCCCATTGCGATCGTCGCCACGGCTGGCACGGTGAACACTGGCGCAATCGATCCGCTGCCGGAGATTGCCGCCATCGCGAAGAAAGAAAATCTTTGGCTGCATGTCGACGGAGCCTATGGAGCGCTCGCTGCGTTGGCCGCTCCAGAAAAATTCCGCGGACTCCATCTTGCTGACTCGCTCTCACTCGACGCACACAAATGGCTTTATCAGCCACTCGATTGCGGCTGCCTCCTCTTTCGCGACGAGGCGGCCGCGCGGCGCGCTTTTTCCGATACCGGGGATTACGCAAAAGCCATGAGCACGGACCCGGTGGAAGGATTTGCGTTCTTCGATCATTCCATCGAACTCTCGCGCCGCTTTCGCGCGCTCAAGCTCTGGGTCTCCATTCGTTATCACGGGATGGGAGCATTTCGCGAAGCCATTCGACGCGATTTGGACCATGCACGATTACTCGCGGAAAAGATAGGCTCGAATCCCGCTATGGAATTGCTGGCTCCGGTACCGCTGAGTGCAGTCTGCTTTCGGGTGCGCGAAAACGACAATGCAAAGATCCTGCAGCGCGTCATTCAACGCGGCCGCGTTTACATATCCAACGCGACCATTCGTGGCGAATTCGCATTGCGTGCCTGCTTTGTGAACCATCGCACCGCGCCTGCTGATGTGCAGCTCATCGTCGACGAGGTGCTCGCGGCCGCGGATGAGGTGTGAGCAGGCCGAGGTCGTGATACAAATTTCTTATGCAGCCCAACAACCCTTCGGGCGAATCCACCACCGCGATGGCGCCCTGCCGCGTCGATCTGGCGGGCGGCACGCTCGACATTTGGCCGCTCTATCTTTTCCACTCCGGAGCGGTGACGGTGAATTTCGCCGTGAACATCCTTACGCGCTGCCGGATCGCGCCGCTTCCTGGGAATCGCATCGAACTGCGATCCATCGACACCGGCAAGTCAGATAATTTCCGCAGCATCGATGAATTATGCAGCGCCAAGAAGTTTGCGCATCCTCTAGCCGCTCAGTTGGTCCGCTTTTTTGCGCCTGGCGGCGGATTTTCGCTCGAGACCCACTCTGAATCGCCTGCGGGCGCTGGCATATCCGGCTCCTCCGCATTGATGGTCGCCACCACGGCCGCTCTCGCCCGCTTTACCGGACGCGAGCTAACGTTGGAAGAGATCCGCGTCATCGCGCAAAATGTTGAGGCGCAACTCATCCGCGTTCCCACCGGATGCCAGGATTACTATCCCGCTCTGTATGGTGGAGTCAGCGCGATCCATCTGGAAGCCGACGGAATCCATCGGCAGGCGATCACGGTGGCTCCCGAAGAGATCGACTCCCGCTTTGTGCTCGCCTATACCGGTGCACCGCGGCAATCGGGCATCAATAATTGGAAGGTCTTCAAGGCGCATATCGACGGCGACAAAAAGGTCTTCAGAAATTTCGAGCAGATCGCCGCCATCGCGCGCGCCCTGCATGAGGCGCTTTCGAACGGCGACTGGAACGCAGTCGCCGCTCTGCTCCGTCAGGAGTGGAAACTGCGCAAGACGAACGCCCCGCGCATCTCAACTCCCCTGATCGAGAAGCTGATTCGCGTCGCAACCAAAAGTGGAGCGCGTGCCGCAAAGGTTTGCGGCGCCGGCGGCGGGGGATGCGTGGTGTTCCTGGGCGAGCCCGAGGCCAAGCCGCGCATCGAGAATGCCCTTCGGGAAGCAGGCGGCGTCATTTTGCCCTGCCGGGTGGCGACCGAGGGGCTGTCACTTTCTGGTTCGACTGCCGCCGCGGTGCAACTTGCATCCAAGTAAGAGAAGGTGCACGATACGGGTGAGCACCAACATGGTCCCCAAGGCCCTACCCCTCTTGATCGGCTTCATGGTCTGTTCTTCACTTGCGCTGGCGCAAGCGACGCCCGCTGCCGCCAGCCTGGCTCCTACCGGAACACCAGCTGCGGCCAATCGTCCCATCAGTGAAGAGAATCGCGTGGCATTGATCCGCGGCATCCAGGCGGAATTCATCAACGTGAAAAAGCCTTTCCCGCAAGGGAAGGAAGGACTCACCTTCAAGAACGGTGCCGTCCACCCTACTGATCAGGAGATCCGGAAGCAGATCGCGATGAACGGGCCTGCAGCTCGCCCCGGCGACAAATCACAGATCACGGGATTCGAATTCAAGGACAAAAACATCATTCTTGAGATCAACGGGGGTCCCCGGAAGAAGAAAAAATGGTACCAGCGCGTTTCGGTCTCGGGGATCGGCGGCGACGCTCCGGTATCTCCGCAATCGGAAGAAGAGGCGAACGCCCGCGGCTCCGTGCTGATCGTGCAATTCGATAAGTTCATCCCCGATATGAACGTGGAGCAGTTCAAGAAATATCTGGAACCGATCTTTGACTTCAAGCCGCTCGCTGGAAGTGAAGCTTATATCGAGTCGCTGCCGCCCAAGGTCAAGCAAGCACTCAAAGAGAAACGCGTACTGGTCGGCATGGACCGCGACTTGGTCACGCTCTCGAAGGGGCGCCCTGACCAGAAGATCCGCGAGCGCGACGGCGATACCGAATATGAAGAGTGGATCTTCGGTGCTCCGCCGCAAGATGTAGAGTTCGTGCGTTTCGTAGGTGACGAGGTCGTGCAGGACAAGATCATGAGAGTCGGGGGCGAGAAGGTGGTGCGCACCGAGCGCGAGATCGATATGAACCAGACCACCGCTACCGCCAAACCTACCACGACTCAACCCGCCACCAAACCCACCATGCGGCGCCCGGGCGACCCCGAGCCCGAACTGCAGCAACAGCAGCAACAGCCCTGACTCAAATGTGCGTCTCCCGTGGCTGCTGGCGCATCGATTAGACTAAGAACCGTGAAGATCGCGCTGGGGCAGATCAATTCGACCGTTGGTGATTTCAGCGGGAATGCCTCTCGAATCGTCGACTTCTGCCGCCGCGCGGCTTCCGCCGGGGCGGGCCTGGTCGTCTTCCCTGAGCTTTCTGTGTGCGGCTATCCGCCGCGCGATCTGGTCGAAAAGCCGGCATTCGTCGCCAAGAACCAGGAGACAGCCGAGCGCATCGCGCAAGTCATCCAGCAACACAACATTGCTGCGATCGTCGGTATGGTCACTCCCGCGCAGGCCGAGACCGGCAAATCGGTAATGAACTCGGCCGCCCTGCTGCGCAATGGCAAGATCGATTTTGTGCAGTCGAAGATGCTGTTGCCCACCTACGACGTCTTCGACGAGTCGCGCAATTTCGCGCCCGCCCAATCGCAATCCATCCTGCCATTCTGTGGAAAGAAGATGGCGCTCACCGTTTGCGAGGACGCATGGAACGATAAGCACTTCTGGAATCGCCGCCTGTACGGCATCGACCCTGTCGAAGAGCTCATCCGCCAAGGTGGGAATTTCGTCCTTAACATCTCTGCCTCACCTTTTTACGTCGGCAAGCGGGAGCTGCGCCGCAAAATGCTGCAAGCGATCGCGCAGCAAGATAAAGTACCAGTCGTAATGGTCAACCAGGTCGGCGGCAACGATCAACTGATCTTCGACGGTTCCTCGATGGTCATTGCGCCTGATGGCAAAGTCATCGCGCAGGCGAAATCATTCGAGGAAGATCTCGTCATCTTTGATCCGAACGGACTCACCGGCGAAGTGCACGAGCAGGCGGAAGGGTTGGAGGCGAGCGCCTATTCCGCCCTGGTTCTTGGCACACGCGATTACGTGCGCAAATGCGGCTTCCAGCGCGTCACACTTGGCCTGAGTGGAGGCATCGACTCAGCGCTTACTGCCGCTATCGCGGTCGACGCACTCGGTCCGGAAAATGTGATCGGAGTCTTGATGCCGGGGCCGTATTCTTCCCGCGGCAGCATTGAGGACGCGCGCGAGCTTGCCACTAATCTCGGTATTCGCACCGAGATGGTGCGTATCACGTCTGTTTTCGACACCTATCGTGACAGTTTGAAACAGGTTTTTGCCGGTGTGGAAGAAGACGTGACGGAAGAGAACCTGCAGGCGCGCATTCGCGGAAACATCTTGATGGCGATGTCGAACAAGTTCGGCTACATGGTGCTTGAGCACGGGAAATAAATCTGAAATCGGCGTGGGATATTGCACACTTTACGGCGACATGGTCGGCGGCCTCGCCATCATCTCTGATGTTCCCAAAACCATGGTCTATCGACTCTCCCGCTACGTGAATTCGCAGCGGCCCGTGATTCCTAAGAGCACCATGGAAAAACCACCCTCGGCCGAGCTGCGCAACGACCAGCGCGACAGCGATTCGCTGCCCCCATACGAGATGCTGGACACGATCCTGGAGGACTACGTGGAAGACAGCAAGACCGCCGAGCAGATCGCCGCTGAGCGAAAATTTGATATCAACGTGGTGCGCCGCATCATCACGATGGTGGAGCGCAGCGAGTACAAGCGGCAGCAGGCCGCTCCCGGATTGAAAATCTCAGAGAAAGCGTTCGGCGTGGGACGCCGTTTTCCCATCGCTTCCAAGAACGAAGTCTAAAGCTGCGATCGCAAGCTCTTTCCGCAAAATCTTGCCTGAAGGATTGCGCGGGATCCCGCTCACGAACCTGTACTTCGCGCGGCTGTTTGTACTTGGTGAGCCGCTCAGCTACGTAGCCGCAGAGCTCGGTTCGAGTGGCGGCACTGCTTTCTTGCCGGACGGAGAACAACAAAGGCGCACGGAGCTTCGCCACACTCCGCATCGGGACGGCCCATCACTCCGCAATCCTGCACCTTCGGATGCTCCAGCAGCACCGACTCGACCTCGGCCGGGGCGATGGCAAATCCTTTGTACTTGATCATCTCTTTGCGACGGTCAACGATCGTGAAAAATCCGCGTTCGTCCCGAATGGCCACATCGCCTGACCAGTACCATCCATCACGAAGCACCTCGGCAGTCGCTTGCGGAGCACTGCCAGTAGCCGCTGCATGAACTGCGGGCCGCGCATCACCAACTCGCCTGGTTTCGCCCGTCGCGGCTTCCAGCCATCTTCTCTCATGATGCGACACTCGGTCTGGGCCATCGCCATTCCGATGGACTCCGGCTTGTAGAGCTCGGCTCGATGAAGCCGCAATGGGTCACCGGAGAGGCTTCCGTCATCCCGTATCCCTGCTTCAGGGGAATGCCGGTCAGGTCGCGGAACCGGTACGCCAATTCGGGTGCGAGCGGGGCCGGCCCGATTTTGCTCCGCGAACTTTACGTGCTTCGCGGAAATTCACCGCGCTCGGCCGCCAAGACAGACGCGCGTTCAGCGCTGGCGGCACCATCGGCAGAAAAGTCACTGCTTCTTCGCCGACGAGCTTGCAAAAGCTGCGGCCACATCGAAGCGCGGCATCAACACAGAGTTCCGCCCGTAACCAGCACCGGGATTCAGCGAACACGTTCAGTCCATAGATGTGATACAGCGGAAGGAAAACAAAGCACCTACGTCATCCTATTGAACGTTGCGGCTTCGCCGGGCGCAAGAAACTGATAGACGTTCGTCAGCAGGTTGGAATGACGCTGATCCTTCGGAATGCCGTGGTCCCGCTGGAATAGGGAAGCGCAGCGAGTGCTTCGACCGAAGATTCGGCTGGCTCCGGAATCGGAGCGGAATTCTTGCCGAGCAGCTCCGCAAACGGAGTCGATCCCGCCCGCGTGCTGGCGCGTTGTGTAAATGCGTCGTAACTGCGACAGGTCGCTGAACTCGATGCCGGAGATCAGCGGTCCATTGCTTATAAGAAACGCAGCGCCGCAATCTCGAAGCTGGAAACGTCGCACCTCACGGTCGCGGTAGCTGGGGTTCAGGGGACTAGGTATCCCGCCGGCCAGCGTTATCGCGTGGCTCGCAACGCAAAACTCCCACGAGTTCGGCAGAAATATTCCGGCCCGCTCGCCGGGCTTCATTCCAGCGGCCACCAACCCATGCGCAGCTGCAACGATCATCTCGCCCAGCTCCGCATAACTGATCAGCTTGGCAGAACCGCTCGCATCGAGCGTCGACGTATCCACCAACGCGGTCTTGTTTCCGAATCGACTGCAGGAATCAAGGATCGCCTCGTGCAGAAATCTGCCGGCGGGATCAGCGTAGAGGCGGGTGCGCATTCGCGGACATTATAGTGGCGCGCGATACAATCCCGTCATGGGCCAAGCGCGCCGTTTCTCCGGAAAACGCAACTCTTGCCGGCAAAACTGTCCTGATCACGGGCGGCGCGCGCCGCATCGGGCGAGCCATCGCTCTGCGGATGGCCGAATCCGGCGCTAACGTGGCATTCACTTATCTTCATTCGGAGCCTGAGGCTGAGAAGCTGGTTGCCGAGATCGGTCGCATGGACCGGCATGCCTTCGCTGTACGTTGTGACGTTACCGACGAGCGCAATGTGACCGAGGCGATGAAAGAGATCCGGCGTGAGATGGGCGGCATTGATGTGCTCGTGAACAACGCGGCTCTGTACGAAACGGTTCCGTTCGAAGAGCTCACGCTCCAGCAGTGGGACCGCATGTTCGCGAGCAATGTGCGCGGACCATTCCTGGTTTCCCGCGCCGTCATACCAGACCTGCGCAAGCGCCAGGGCAGGATCATTAACCTGGGCTCGCTCGGTGGACTGCGGCCGTGGGCTTCGCACGCGCACTACTGTGCCTCGAAAGCCGCGCTCACCATGTTGTCGGCAGTCATGGCCAAGGCGCTCGCGCCGGAGATTTCCGTGAACTGCGTGGCTCCGGAAATGATCGACACCGGAGAGAATCCCGGATTGAAGACATTGAAGCACTTCGCGGAAAAGACGCCGATGCAGCGCAACGGTACGAATGAGGATGTATCCGAAGCGGTTCTATTCTTCGCCACCGCGCCAAAATTCATCACCGGACAGACTCTCGTGATCGATGGTGGCCTGAGTTTGATGTGAATCTCAGCTCGACGATTCGGCGGAAGCGGCTCCCGTGCGCGGAAGAGAGATCATGAATGTAGTCCCAGCTGTGTTGCTGGTCACGCTGACTGCGCCGCCGTGGTCGGTCACGATGCGATGCACCAGGGCGAGTCCTAAGCCGGTTCCTTCTGCTTTTGTGGTGAAAAAGGGAATGAAGATCTTAGGAAGTTTATCGGCCGGAATCCCTGTCCCATTATCTGAGAGCCGCACGAAGATTTGATTGCCTTTATCTTCGGCTTGCGCCGTGATGGCCATCGCCTTTCCCGCTACCTCTGCTTCCTTGCTGTTGCGCATCAGATTGGCGAAGACCTGCCGCAGCGCGGTAGGGTCAGCTTCCACCGTGCATGGCGAGGGGAAATTCTCCATCGTAAGCGCGACACCGTTTTCCCGCGCGCAATCCTCCAGCATGGCGCGCAGATCGAGCGGCTCGCGTTGCATACCGCGCGGCCGGGCAAAATTCAGAAAATCGGTGACGATGCGCGTCAGATTGCCAGTCTCCGCTGCGATCTTCTGCGCGAACTCACGCGTCTCTTGATTCGGATCGGAAGCCAGCATCTGTGAATATCCGGAGATGGTGGCCAGAGAATTCTTGAATTCGTGCGCGATGCCGGCCGACATCTCTCCCAGCGACGCCATGTTGTCCTGCAGGCGTACCTGCTGCGCCATGTTGCTCATCTCGGTGAGATCGCTGACCAGGCACGCGGTGCCCAACAATGCTCTGCCGCGATCTTTGCACCGGCGAGATAGTGATTCCCAGCACGCGCGCTTCTCCGGCCGGCGTGGTGTAGTCGACTTCCAAACGGTGCACCGCTTCGCGGGTCTTGGCAGCGCGGTCAAGGATTCGCGGGAAAGACAAATTGTCCTTTCGATTGCCGTCCTTGCCGGCGTCTCCGCTGCGTCGGCCCAGACGCAACAGCGAATTGACGCCATTGCGACGTGCGCTGCAAAAGCACAACGCGAAGTTCCGATGAGAGGCGACGAGATCCCAACGACCCGCAATACACACGACGCTCGAATATTTACTCGACCTGCATGAAAGAGCTCAATCAAAATCCATAACGATCTAGCAATGCGGCGGGCATCTTGAAGACCGAGATGCCCGCTTCCGGCAAAGGATTTGGGAGCCGGTTTCCAGCCAAGGGGATATCCGTTTGTAGCGCTCGCACAGTATAACGCTATTAGATTGAGCCGAAGATAGGCGATTTGCTTATAGCCAAGGACGCCCGACTCTCGATCTTGCTGACTGTAAGCGGCCATAGAGCCAACGCGACAAGACGCCCGCAGTTGCAAGCAGAAATTCGCTTTGGATAGTCAAAGCGACATTCGCGCGGGGACTTTTCGATCATGCACTTATAGTTCTGCGCGCGCCACGAAACTTACGAGCTGCCGCGATCTTCACGAACGCAGGACGACTGCAACAGCTGCCGCCCCGCCCAGCGCGGCAGCGCCGCGAGCGGTCAGCATGATGCAGTGACCGGTCGGCAAGGTGAGTGACTGGTCAAGCGACAACTATCTGTGCGCTGGTGCTTTTGGTTTACTTGCGCGGACACCGACGGATCGGACGCATACGACATCATCGCACTGCTGCTGCATTCACAACGCGAGGGAGAACAAAATGCGCGTGTTTGATATGACCCCGCCAAAACACGCTTTCGCGGGACGATCCAAGGCAGGTCTGGTGTGGCAGCACATTGCCGGCCTCCTTTTAATTGCGGCATGCTCTTCCATCTTGCTCGGCGACGTCGAGGCCCAGGCGGCTGTTCTTGGGCCAAAACAGGTTGAGGCATCGGTGCAACAATGCCTAGGTTCATTCCTTCGCCGCAACCCGCGCGTCGCTATCGCTACATCAAAGGTCGTCGCGGTTCGTCTACTCAAACGCGGGGAAAGCGGACCAGGAACAGCTCTGAAAATGGCGAATGCTTATTCGTATACTCTTCCGGCAGCAACTGCAGACCTTTCCGCCATCAACATCGACATCATCTGGAAGCCGCGTCGGACCCAGGCTCTTTCCCGGTCCGCCAGGTTTGGCTGCCTCATGTCAGACGATGGGCGAGTTTTATCTGTGCATTTAATTGCCACCCCAAGCCTGTGATGCCGCACTTATTATCGGGGGATGTCTCGCTCATTCCGCCCTTTTTCGACGTGCGATGGGCCTGTCATTTTGTATTGGACCGCACCGGCCTTCGACATAGCTTGTCACCTCAGCAGTTCCGTGCGCAAGCTCAACACGGCGTCGACCGGAGGAACTTGCCATGCGCATGTTTATGTTGTGTGCCCGCGTGCTGTACGGCGGAGCCGCTGTCGATGACACAAAACTCATAAAGCCCTCACAGCCCCAATCCTTGGAAGAACTTCTTGAGGCGAGCCTTCCAGATTGGATCGGCACGGCGAGTTGCGTTTTATTTAGCGACTAAGGCTTGTAGATTTATTCGTAGTCGGCAATGCCGCGTGCATTTTTAGAAACTTCAAAACAAAAACACTGACCCATAATTTTTCAGCGGTCGAAGCGGCGCAAGCCTTCGTCGAAAGCTGAAAAAATCCATGCAGAACGCTGGCGTAATTGTCGCACCAAACCTTCACCAATAAGGTTTGAGACGCCCCGTGTCGAAGACGCCAGCCTCCCGAAGTTTGCCACGATGTTCCGACTAGTAAAAACCTCGGAGAAGGTCGATGACAACGGTCGTCTTTACCCACGGTGTGGGCAACATGGACACTTGGCTTGCTGGCGGCGCTAATCGCAGCGCGATCTTTTCGAGGTTCTGTTCGAGCTATCGAATTCTCAGACACACCGAGGCTAATCGGATCTCGATCGTGTGCTAGAATGTGGACCTTGAAAAAATGAAAGCCACTCTCAGCGCCTCAGAAACCGAAGCAGCAAAAATCAAGGACACCGTTGTCGGTCCCGTTGAGATCTATATTGAAGTTGACGGTAAGTGATCGGTCAAATGCAAGAACCTCAAAGCAAGTAGTTTCAGTTCAAGTTCTGCTGCGAGCCAGTGACCTAAAAAATTGGCGCGCACCAACCTCATCGGAGCGCCAACGGCTGAATTGAAGCCGCGTTTCAAACTGGGTCCCAGATCTGCGGGCAAAATATTTTGGACCATCTAAAGCATCGTCCTGTTTGCGATTTATCAATTTATGGTCGGGATTTTTCAAGTAAAGGCTACAAACTCTTCAACTGGCTACCGGGTTCACTCGATGGATAAAACAGGGTGGAAGCCAACAGAGGATGAGGAAACACTGTCGATGTACCTCGAGGTGCAGGCAGGGGCATTGAAGGCCATGTGCGACATCATCGGCTGGTCGGAACTGAGCGCCACACTTGAGATGTTCATTGCGCAAGTTCAATGCGCGAGATTTTTAGAAAAAGACATAAAAACAGGCAGCTGCAGCAGGACCATCATCACGCAGACGTAAAACCCATCTGCATTGAGCGGTGCCACCGAGCGGCAACGCGCTTAGTTGAAGGCCGTGCGGCAGTCTGCATGAACAGGATTGCAGACCACGCAAGCGAAGGCGCCAGCGTCATACAGTGGATTTCGAAAACGATTTGGATCGCTGTGCCTGAGCCACTCAGGATGTCGTTTTATGCGACACGCGCCGCCCGCGTGAGCGCCCGCCCCTCCCCTACTCAGCAAACCTATGCAAACAGGACTAGCGCTAGTGGGGGCTGGCAATGCACGCCGAGGCGATCGTCGCCTCATATCACCCAGCGTAGCAGAGCCCCAGGCCGCCGATCTGCCTTGTGATTGGGGCGGCGCCTTCGGGACCGCCTGGCCGGAGTAGCCCGGAAAAATCCGGGCGAGCTAGTCACTTGCCCACCGCGTCGATTGGATTCAAGGTCGGGAGTGCCAGCCAGCGTGTCGGATTTCTGCGTGCGCGCTCGCAGTAACGCTGAACGCGCGGCCGATGACACGCGAGATTTTTGGTGGGCCGCGATCAGTTGTTCGCAACTATCCACCGGGCGATCAGCGGCCAATCTTCCTTCAACGTGCGCGCCCCCATAAACAACCCGATATGCCCGCCTGGCACTGTCTTTCGAACGATATTTCCGGGCGGCGTTCCCAGATATTTCGCTGCATCAAGTAACCTGCTCGGGCGTCGTAATGTCATCGTCCGCGCCAGCCAGCAGGTAGGCAGGACAAGTAATGTCATGAAGGTCGAGCTTGCGCCCGAGCCCGATGAATTCTCCCTTCGCCAAGCGGTTTTCCTTGAAGAGATTTGTGATCACCTGCAGATACCATCGGCCGGGCAAGTCAATCGGGTTTTCATACCAGCTCTCGAACGTTTCCTCCTTGGCGATATACGCCGGATCGTCAACGTGCTCGAACAAATCGATCTGGTCTTGGATGTAGTGCTGCTCGGGATTCATATTCTTCCACCCCGGCAGCATGAATTCGCCTTTCATTAAACCGCCGCCCACCTCTACCAACCCTTGGTAAAAGAAATGGCGATTTTAAAGCCATGCGTTTGATCCGCCCGTTACCAGCAGCGGTGTCGATGGGAGCGCCGGCAAGCACTAGCAAATTGATCTTTTGCGGGAACCGTGCCTCAATCATGAGGGCCATCCATCCGCCCTGACAAAGTCCGACGAGGTTCCCCCGCCCGCCGAGATCGGCCGCAGATCTCCATGAATCTTGATTTCTTCATCGATGAACCTGAGGTTCTTGGAATAAAGCGCAGCGCCCTCCTGAAACATTTTCGTGGCCATCGCCATTGGCCAAAACGCCGGTACGCTGACTTGCGAAAGCTCGTCGGCGTGAACGCTTGTCTTTTTTGGCATGGCCATTGATCCTTTTACACGCGCACGAAACTGGTGAGCACTGTGGTGGCGATTTTAATATAAGGATTACCGCTCTGGTTTCCCCGGTCCGGCAGGCGCCGCGTGAACCTTATTTGCTCAGCGCCTCAAAGCCAGAAACGACATCGAACAATTCCTCGTCGATGCCTCTGACGCAGGCGATGGAAAGTCCCATTCAGGTCTCCCAGCAGTTCGTCAATGTTTTTCTCGGCGCGTTGCATCGCGGCCAGGCGGCTCGCGTTTTCGCTGGCCAACGATTCGGCGCAGGCCTGGAAGAGCGAAACAAAAAGATATTCCCGAACGAGTGCCCACAACGTTCGGTGCCGCCCCTACGACCTCGGGCAGGTTTTTGTCGGCCAGGGGAGATCGGCCAGCCGCGTCGCCAATCCTCGTCCAGCGGCAGCAGTCGCTGACTGACGGGCTCATAAGCCGCCCCGGAATCGGGCGGTTGTGGAAGAGGTAAAGTTCGTGACTCGCCCGCGCCGTGGTGCGTCTCGCTTTCGACGAGAATCTGCCCGACTAGCGGCGTGATGGCCTTGACGGAGTCGGCACGGCGAAGATCCCGTCAGCGGCAGACCCGCCTCCGCCAAGCCGCGCATGAACGCGCTCGCCGACGGCCCAGACGTCTTTGCCGGGCAGAGCCGCGAGCGCTTCATCGCGAAATCCGCCAGCACATCATTGAACTGGCCCACGAGTCCCTGATCCGACCCGAAGACGATGGCGCCGAGGCACCTGCACGTCTCTCGTTTGTTCCATTCTCGGCGGCGCTGCTGGCCCGCTCTCCCGAAGCAGACGCCAGGCCCAACTCCACGGTGCGATAATAGTCCGCCAGGGCCAGCACCGACTTCTCATATTGTCCGATGCTCGAGGCTGCCAGGGCCTTCATCGTGCGGACCACGGATTCCAGATCGCCCGCCCCGTCGATCTTGCGCCGCAGACTCGCCGGGGTGTCGCTCATGGCTTCTCCTTGGGTGGCAGGCGCGGCTTGATGTCGACACGTGCTGTAGCGCTCGGCTTGGGCTTGAAAGGCGCGAAGCGATTGCTGCGCGACCTGCAGAAATGGCTGCGCGGTCCTCGTCGCTCAATTTTCGGAGTCTAGAAGCGCTGCCAAACGTCGCCGGGATGTCCGCCGCCGCCTCTCTGCAGGGCTTGCTCGGCATCCGCATTTGGTCGATTGGCACGGTGTCGAAGAGACCGGCGGTCAACGCCAGGAGGATGACGATTTGTCTCGGGAACGGACGCCGGCTCAAGTTCCGGCTGTTTGAGGCAGGCGCGGATTCGCTGGCCATGGTCGATGATCTTGCGGGTGTGTTCATCGAGCCGGGTGCCGAACTTGGCGAAGGTCTCCAGCTCGCTGAACTGCGCGTAGGCGAGCTTGAGATCGCCCGCCACCGCTCGGTAGGCCGCCCGTTGCGCCTTGCCGCCGACGCGCGAAACGGACTTGCCGACATCGACGGCGGGAAGAACGCCCAGCTCGAACAGCGTCGGCGAGAGGTAGATCTGGCCGTCCGTGATGGAGATCAGATTCGTCGGAATGTAGGCGGAGATGTTCTGCGCCTCGGTCTCGATGATGGGCAGAGCGGTGAGCGAGCCGCCGCCGAGGTCGTCGCGCAAGATGCGTGGCACGCTCCAGCAGCCGCGAGTGGATGTAAAAGATATCGCCGGGAAAAGCTTCGCGACCGGGCGGGCGGCGCAGCAGCAAGGAAAGCTCGCGATAGGCGCGCGCGTGGTGGGTGAGGTCGTCGTAAACGATGAGCACGTCCCGGCCCGCTTCCATGAAATGCTCCGCGATGCTGGTCGCGGCGTAGGGGGCGATGTAGGCGAGCCCGGGCGGGTCGTTGCCTTCGGTCACGACGACGACGGTGTAATCCATCGCGCCTTTCTCGCGCAGGTTGGCGACGACCTTGGCGACGGCGGACGCACGCTGGCCGATGGCGCAGTAGACGCACAGCACATTCTGGCCGCGCTGGTTCAGAATGGTGTCGATCGCGATGGCGGACTTGCCGGTTTGCCGGTCGCCGAGGATCAGTTCGCGCTGGCCGCGGCCGATCGGGATGAGGGCATCGATGACGATGAGGCCGGTCTGCAGCGGCACGGTGACCGGCGCGCGGTCCATGATGGGCGGGGCGGGGCGTTCGATGGGCAGACGCTCGCTGGAGGCGACCGGCCCCTTGCCATCGAGTGGCCCGCCCAGCGGGTCGATGACACGCCCGATCAGTCCATCGCCCACCGGCACGTCCATCACACGACCCGTGCGCTCGACCTCGTCGCCCGCGTGCAGGTGCCAGCAATCGCCGAGCAGCACGACGCCGATTTCGTCCTCATCGACGTTGAACGCGATGCCGAACAGGTCGCCGGGAAACTTCACCAGCTCATCAAAGCCCACGCCCGGAAGGCCCGAGACCTTGGCGATGCCGGTGGAGACGCTCGTGATCGTGCCCACCTCACGCGGCGTCAATTGCGGCGATGAAGGCTTCCAGCGTCCGGCTGATACCCGCGAACGCCTGGTCGAAGACGTATGCAGGCTATCACGCGTTATTCGGTCCGTTGAGCCGAGGCCGGTTCCAGGTTGGCTTCATGCTTCGGCTTCTGCAGCTCGGCCTGGTTCGGCCTGCCGGTTCTAGGCCTCGTCTGCAGAAGTTCGGCGACGCCCTTCTCCAGCGTCGCGAGATAGTCCGCGATGCTCCAGGCCACCTTCTGTCCGTTGGTGGAGAGTTCGATGCCGCTGATCAGCTCCGGCGCGGTCTCGAACTGGACGTGAATATCCGCCGAGAAGTTTCGTTGAGCGCCTTTTGTATGCGCCGCGTGCTGGCTCCGGCGGCAGATCGAAATGCGCTCCGTGCAAGCGTGCCGCGGACTGTGTGGTGACGGTCTTGAGGGCGGTCGGCACAACTGCTCCTTTGCCTTGCGGTCAACGCGCGAAGACGGCGGACGAAGACCTCGCCCATGCGTTCCTCGAGGCTCGTCCCGGCGAGGTCCGTCAGCGTCTTGCGTGATGGCAAAGACCTCTTCTGGGTCCAGCGGATGAGTTCTTGGCCAGGTTCCGTTGTTCGTTTCGCAGAGCCTCCTGGCGTTTGGTGCATCAAGGCGTCGGCATCCTTCCGCGCTTCGTCGAGGAGCCGCTGACGTTCGGCCTTGGCCTCGTCCGTGGCCTTGCTCAGGAAACGCCTCACGCTCGCTGGTCGAAGGCCTCGTTCTTGTGCTGAAAGTCGTCGCGCTCCTTTGTGCGCTTCGCCTTCTTCGCCTCGGCCTGCGCGAGCTGGGCGGCGATCCCTTTCTCCCGCTCGTCGATGGCGTGGAGGATGGGTTTGTAGAGAAATCGCTTCAACAACCACACCAGGATGAGGAAGTTGATCGCCTGGGCGATCGACGGTGAACCAATCGATGAGCATGGCTCACTTCCTGTGCTTTTGGCGATGACATGGTTCCAGAACGGGTTGGCGAAGATCAGAATCATCGAGACCACGAGACAGTAGATGGCGATGGATTCGATCATCGCCAGGCCCACGAACAAGGTTCGCGTGATGGTGCTGCGGCATCGGGCTGCTGTGCCAGCGGAGCTCAAGGCCGTCGAGACCGCCCGCCCTTCGCCAGCGCGGTGCGATACTCCCAGTCCCATCGTGACGCCGGCGGTGATGATCGAAACGATCGCGATGAGTGTCATGCTGTCCATGGGTGTCCTTTCGTTGTCAGATGGTCCTGATTCAGCTTTGCGGGTTCGCGTGGCGGCCGCGATGTAAACGGCGGCGAGGATGCTGAAAATGTAGGCCTGCACCATGCCGGTCAGCAGACCGAGCAGGTTCATGAAGATCGGGAAGATGAAGGGCGTGATCGTCAGCAGGATGGCGACGATCAACGTCCCGCTCATGATGTTGCCGAACAGGCGGATGGCCAGGGCGAAGGTGCGCGAGAGCTCGCTGAGGGCA
>CAVQGF010000074.1:0-20040 GCA_963711965.1 uncultured Acidobacteriota bacterium
ATCGACCGAAGTGTTACCGTGACGGAGTCGACAATCTGATCTGTTCTCGGCCAAGCCAACGTTCCGAAGCAAGGCTGCACGACCGCAGGCGGCGTGCAGGACGGCTGCGGTGTTTACCGGTTAATATCACCTCGGGAGCGATTCCTGCCGCGATCGATCATGACGCCACGCAGCACAGAACTCCGAGCGGCGCGGTGATCAACAATGTCTCCACAGCAGCACAGCGTCGAGCATATATTTCAGCAACGGTGCGACTACGGGAGCTCCGCCGATGCGCCAACATGCACAGTGGCAGCCGACCCCTGCCTTCTGCGCGGTGAAGCTGACGCAGGCAACACTGCAATAACTGAACGGCTGGTGTGGCTCCGATTGACTACGGGATTAATTCGGTGCACGATCTTTCAACGAAGTGAATCAGAGAGAACATGGAAGAAGCCGACAAGAAAAGCATCAAAGAGGCCTACAAAAAGCCGGCCTTCCAGTACGAAAAAGTCTGAGACGATGGCGCTCGCCTGCGGGAAGATAGGCACCACAACACTGGCCTCGATCCAGCAAGACTCTAATCGTACTGGGCTCAGGGCACACGAACTACGGAGCTGGTCGCCGAAGTGGTGCATCGCTTCGGAACGGCCAGAATCCGGGTGCAGGGACCAGCATGCTGCCCGCGCTGCGTCCCGCCGACGAAGTGGAACTGCGATCCACTCGACTCAACCAGATAAAGATCGGTGACATCGTTGCATTCCAGCGAGAAGGCGTCTTTTCGTGCATCGCGTGATCGAGAACTCCGCTGCAGGATTGATCACCCGAGGCGATGCGCTGCCACAGGTCGACCCGGCGGTGTCGGAATCAGAATTGTTGGGGTTATAGGCGCAGTTTTCCGCAATGGAAAAAAAGCCGATCAGAGGGATTCCTGGCTGGGGCGTTCCGCAGCAGCGCTCTTCCAACGAAGCCAGTTCAGCGCTGCGTTATTCGTGAAGTTCGGCCTGTTTACCTCAGCGAAAGCTGCTATCGAGTAAGTGGCGATCATGCCGGCCTGAAGGCCTGCTCCACCCGAAAGCATGCGCACGAGGACGTGCGCCTTTACACAAAATCAGCGTTCTTCCATCATCTCGCGAAAGCGTGAACCCGCGCTGCCGATGGGCATCTCCGAAACCCTGCTGCGCGATGCGCGAGATGGCGGCCATCAACTCATTTCCGCGGTCCATGTATTCGGGGGCACGTTCCCAGAGCTGCTGCAGGCGTTCGGGATACTCGCTGGCGAGCATAGCCGCGCCGATTCCGGCCAGGATCATGCCTGCCGGGCGGCGTCCGCTGGCGAACAGCACCGCTCCTGCCCCGATGCCTCCAAAGATTACCGCCTTTTTCCAGTTCTCCATCGCGCCTCCTGGTCGTAACAACATTAGAAGTGAAGCCGCTTCGCTTTGTTGTATGCGGCATTATCGCAACCCATGCTTGTCGCTCGCCACATTGGGCTGATATGGTTCCCTGTTCCGCCGTGTAACGGTGGGCAATCCGGGAACCCCGGTCACGGCGTACTTATAAGGAAGAGGCTTGGCCAGCGCGCGAACTCAATCGGCGGAGATGGAACGGGAGTTGATCGCGGGTGTCCGCGCTGGACGCGAAGCCGCGATGGCGCAGCTCTACGACAAGTACTCCGGCATCGTCTATTCCGTAGCCCTGCGGGTGCTCGGCGATACGGGAGCAGCGGAAGACGTGCTGCAGGAGATCTTCATGCAGCTGTGGCGCAAGCCGGAGTCGTTCGACGCCAGCCGCGGCAGCCTGGCGGCTTGGCTCGCGGTCATCGCGCGACATCGGGCGATCGACGCCCTGCGCAAGCGCAAGCCGGAGACGGACATTAGCGAAGTGGTCATCGCTGACGACCTTAATCTCGAGGAGGACGCTGGGCGAAAGCTAACGATCGAGAAGATTCGCGACGCACTGGCGGGAATGCCGCCCGAGCAGCGAAAGGCGATCGAGCTGGCATTCTTCGAAGGGCTCACCCATTCCGAAGTTGCGGCGAAAACCGGGGAGCCGCTGGGCACTGTGAAGACGCGTATTCGCACCGCGCTGCAGACGTTGAGAGAAGTCTTGGCTTGAAAGGCGTTACTCGTTTTTGGTTTCTGGTTCTTGACTTGTAGCGCGTTGAATCAACCAGGAGAGAGCGACGCCGTAAACGAAACGGTAAACTACGCAGTTCCAACTTTGGCTAGTAAACGAGAAACGAGCAACTAGAAACGAGAAACGGTGTCAGCCCACGAACAATTCGCCGAAGACCTGGCGCTGTACGCGCTGGGCTCGTTGCCGGCGGCGGAATCGGCCGCGCTGGAACAGCACTTGGAAAATTGTGCTGCGTGCCGTCGCGAACTTGTGGAACTGCGTGGAGATGCTTCTCTTCTCGCGCTGTCTGCAGCCGGACCGGCACCGCCTGCACGCTCGCGGGAAAAATTGCTGGCCGCGATCAGAAAAAGAGCCGCGGCGCCAGCGCATGGTGCTCTATCACGCGCGTCCGTGGTGGGCGATCGCGCCGGTGGTCGCGTCGCTCGTGCTGGCGGCATTCGCGTTCCTGATGTGGCGGGAGAATTCGAACCTTAAGGAAGAGAATGCCGGCGCGCAGCAGAAGATGCAGGGGCTCACGGCGGAGCTGGCGAAGCAGGAGCATGATTCCGAAAAAGCACGTGAGATGCTCGCCATGCTTACTTGGCCTGAGGTGCAACGAGTCACCCTCACTACTGGCAAGAGCGCGCCTCAACCCGTGGGCAAGGCGATGTACCTGCGCAGCAAAGGTCACATCATGTTCATGGCGAGCGATCTGCCTGCGCTGCCGGAGCAAAAGGTCTATGAGCTGTGGCTGATCCCGATGAGCGGCGGGGCCCCTATGCCGGCGGGGACGTTTATGCCTGACGAAAAAGGCGGCGCCATGATGATGAATCCACCGATGCCGGCGGGCACCGAAGCCAAGGCGTTCGCGGTGACCGTGGAGAACGCTCCTGGCAGTGAAAAGCCCACCATGCCGATGGTGCTGATGGGGACGAGCTGATTTCGGAAGGTGGGAAATGGCGCGCCCGGAGAGATTCGAACTCCCGACCTAACGCTCCGGAGGCGTTCGCTCTATCCAGCTGAGCTACGGGCGCGTGCCATGATTCTACCAGCCTGCGAAAGCGCCGCTAAGTTCTTCCAGCCCATACCAGAATCGCAATTGTTCTAAAATCGTCCAAGTCCCTATATGACTTGCCGCCTTGCTCTCTGCTTCGGCGTCCTCTTCTGCGGTACGTCAGCCCTCGCGCAGCTGCCGTCGCAAGCCGCTCAAACCCCAGCCCCTCAGCAGCAAGCCAGTGGAAGCATCAACGGAACAATAGTGGACGCGAGTGGCGCCGTAGTCTCCGGCGCAAAAGTGACACTCACGAGCACGGACCAGACCGCGATGCAGGAAGTGGTGACCGGCAGCAGCGGGAGCTACACGTTCGCGAACATCGCTCCCGGGAATTTTCACGTGACCGTCACAGCCCCGAGTTTCGAACCGAAATCGTTTGCGGGAATCCTCCAGGCGGGCCAGGCGTTCGAGGCGCCACCAACCGTCTTGGGGGTGGGCGAGGCGAACGTGGTGGTCCAGGTGGGCGGGAGCCAAGTCGAGATCGCTCAAGAGCAGATCAAAGTGCAGGAGAAGCAGCGCGTGCTGGCTTTCGTCCCAAACTTTTATGTGACCTATGTCCCAGACCCGGCGCCGATGAACTCCAAACAAAAGTTTCAACTGGCGTGGAGGCAGACCATCGACCCGATCAACTTCGTGCTTGTAGGGGCGCTCGCCGGGGTGGAGCAATGGCAAGACCTTTACCCCGGCTATGGGCAGGGCGCCGAAGGATATGCGAAACGCTTTGGATCTTCTTATGCCGACTCGGTCACCAGCACATTCTTTGGCAGCGCGATCTATCCCTCGCTGTTCAAGCAGGATCCGCGTTACTTCTATCGAGGTACCGGCAGCAAGCGCTCGCGCTTTCTGCATGCGGTGGCGAGTGCGGTGATCGCCAGGGGTGACAACAAGCGCTGGCAACCGAACTACTCGAGCATTCTTGGAACGATCACGGCCGCCGGCATCTCGAACGCCTACTATCCGGAGAAAGACCGAGGAGTCGGATTGACCTTCGAGAATGCGGCCATCGGGACCGGCGCGAATGCGGTCATGAACGTGATGCAAGAGTTTGTGGTTCGGAAGCTGACGCCGAATGCGCGGAAGTCCGCGCAGGCTCAGCCTCAACCAAAATAAGACTTACTGAACTGGAACTTGAAAGGGTCCTGCCTGCTTCGCGGCGCGGTAGATACGGTTTTTCGCGGGGACTTCGCCAATGGCGTCCACACGAACTGTGTACCTTCCGCCTGGCAGTTGCGATTCGAACGGGATTTCCTGACCGTTGGTCTTTGGCGAAAGATTGAAGTGCTGATAGCCGACTGCGAAGGCTTTGCCGACCTCATTCACCGCAACCACGATCACTGTGAGATCGACGACATTCGAACTATTGTTCGAAACCTTCACCGACCCGAAGATGGTGGTGCCGCTCAAGGTGGGTGGCTTCTTCCAGTCAACTTCTAACGCAGGAATCGACCTGATGTTAAAAACGCGAGACGCCTTCTCCGGCGTTTCACTGGCGTCGCTCACTTCCACCGTGATCTCGTTATCTCCCGCCACAGTAGGAGCACCGGCGATGGTGCCGCGAGCGGGATCGAGTTGCAGACCCGGCGGCAGCGAGCCGCGCGTGATCTTCCATTTGAGTGCCGGCGTTCCTCCGCTGGCGAGTACGTGCAACATGCAAGGATCGTCGACAACGCAGGAATCGAGCGACAAGGTCGTAATAGCCAAAGAGGTCTGCGCCTGCGTGCACGTTGAAACCATGCATAGGAAGACGACCGCGAAGTTGATTGCCAGTTCACGCGAGACTTTCAAAATCTTCACGCCCCAATTATCAACTACGCGCACCGAGCGCGTCCCGCAAACTTACTTAATACCGCCTAAGTGCTTTTTCCTCGCGGCAAACTGTTGTGCTACTCGGAACAGGATGTTAGCGTGACCGCTTGTCACAAAATTTTTGCTCCAATAGGAGAGCTGCGTGATTGCGATGATGAGGAAGGGTGCTCTACTGATCGGTGTTCCTGTTCTGCTGGTGTTGATCATTGCAAACGCGTACTCCACGGCGCGAAATTTTCAGGGCATTCGCGCGAATGAAGCGCTCAAGCAACGGTCGGCTGCCCTGCAGGACGAGATCTCGGCCGTCGAGTTGAACCTTCTCGACGTTGAAGCCGGGCAGCGTGGCTACCTGTTGACCGGCGACTCTTCCTACCTCGAGCGCTACAACCAGGCGACCGAACAATTGCCTGCACATCTTTCAAGATTGCGGACGGAGTTGGCGGAGAGGCCGCCGGAAGAGCGCGCATCGGAGGCGCAACTGGAAGAGCTCACCCAGTCCAAGTTGGCTGAGGCTGCCGAGACCATCCATCTGCGCCAGCAAGGCTATCGGCACCGGGCCTTTGGGATCGTGGATTCGAACCGCGGCAAGCAGTTGATGGATGACGCGCGAGCGCGGGTGGCGGTATTGTCGGCCGCGGAAACCGAAGCACCTTCGCGCTACCAGCAGGAGACGAACGCAAAAATCGATGGAGCGGTGAAGCAGACTCTCTCGTCAACCGGCATTTTGCTGCTCCTCAGCGGAATCCTGTTCGCAATTCTTTGGGTTCACCTCCGCAGTCTGGAAGGCGAGATCGCCCGCAACAAAGAAGTCCTGCGGGCGAAGTCTGCCCAGCTGGAATCGGTTGCGCGAACGGTGTCGCAACAACTGCCTGAACTTCTGCGGCAGGTGCGCGACTCAGCCAGCGAATTCCTCACGCGCTTCGTCGATTACCTGCCCGCCGGTGGCCAAACGCAAGCAGCCGAGATGGTGGAGATGGCGGAACGATCCAACCGGCTGATCGATGACTCTCTGAAGCGGTCTGCCAGCAATGCCGCCTGAGCGGAGCCAGCCGGGCGTGCGATACGACTTGCAAAAAACGCTGGTATTTTCTTCGTAGTACTCGGGATTGATCCTCGAAACAGGATTACCATGCCTCAATGATCTACCCTCCCCCGAGGGGCTCGCTAAGGCGAGCGCAAAAAGCCCGCTTCGGCGGGCTCTTTGCTTTCATGAGGTTGGACGTTGAGCCGCATTTGAGAAGTATGCGAGCAGGGGTGGATTGCGCAGCTTTCCCGATTGCTGCATCTTGGTCGCATGAACAACTACAGTCCCGATGGCATGCTCTCTGAACTGGCGGTGCCGCTCGACACCGAGCACCGCAAACCTCCCACATTCAAGAATGCCGTCCGCGTGCAGGAAAGTTTTTTGGCGCGCGCGGAAAAATCGACATTGCTCTGGCTGGCCGCAGGGATGCCGCAATGGGTGAACAGCGACCACCTCACGCTGCTGGGACTTCTGGCGCTGATCGCGGCCGGTGCAACGTACTGGATGGCACGATGGAATCGTTACTGGCTGATCGGCGCCATCCTCTTTCTCGCGCTCAATTGGTTCGGCGACTCCCTCGATGGAACGCTCGCCCGCTGCCGCAACCGGCAGCGTCCGCGGTACGGGTTCTACGTTGATCACGTGGTGGACGCGATCGGGACCTTCTTCCTGCTAGGCGGCATGGCACTCTCGGGAATCATGATGGCGCCGATCGCGATCGGGCTTCTGATCGTTTATCTGCTGCTGATGATCGAGGTGTGTCTCGCGACGTACACCATCGGCGTCTTCCAGATCTCGTTCTTCAAAATGAGTCCGACCGAGCTGCGCATCGCGCTCTCGATCGGAAATCTTTTCGCCCTGGCGAACCCGGTGCGACATCTGTTCGGGCGCACGTTTCTGCTGTTCGATGTGGGCGGAATTATTGGAATCATTGGGATGAGCATCATTTTGATCGCTTCTATAGTTCGGAACACCAAAAAGCTATATGTCCAAGAGAGACTCCCATAACAGTGAGTCATTCTGAGCGCAGCGAAGAATCCCGTGCAACTTCATTCCGCGAGGATGCTCGGCGCTTCTGCGCGATGTAAGCTTCAACGGGGTCCTTCGTCGGGCTCGAGCCCTCCTCAGGATGACTCGATTTAACGGGTTTCGCTCGCCTCTCTGTGTTCCTTTGTGCCCTCTGTGGTAAAAAGTTTGCCTTATGCGCAAACTGATCTTCCTCCTGCTTCTACCGACGACACTTTTGGCGCAGCGCGAGCCGGTGCTGAAGCAGATCGACCTGCCGCATCCTTATTACTACCGCGAGATGTACCTGCCGCAGCTGACCAGCGGACCGAGCTGGGTCACGTGGTCTCCCGATTCGAAATCCGTCATCTACTCAATGGCGGGCTCGCTGTGGCGGCAGAAAATCGATAGCAATGAAGCGGTGCAGCTGACCGATGGCCCCGGTTACGACTACCAGCCGGATTGGTCTCGCGACGGAAAGTACGTGGTCTACACGAAGTACGATCACGACGCGCTGGAGCTGTGGCTGCTGGATATCGCAAGCGGCAAGACGTCGCAACTGACGAAAGGTGGCGACGTCAACGTGGAACCGCGCTGGTCTCCCGATGGAAAGCGGATCGCGTATGTCTCGACGGCGGTTACAAAGCATTTCCATATTTTTCTGATGGAGATGGATGGCGGGGCGGAATCGGCCTCTGCGGAGAGCGAACCGCTCAACTAACCAAAGAGAACGTCAGCACACTTCCGCGCTATTACTACTCGAAGTTCGATCATGAGATCTCGCCGGCGTGGTCGCCGGACGGGAAAGACATCATCTTCATTTCCAACCACGGACACATCCACGGCACCGGTGGCATATGGCGCGCGGCCGTGCCCGATTCCGGGATGATCGATACTGCCACGAACGCGCAAGAAATTCATTACGAGGAGACGAATTGGAAGGCGCGTCCGGAGTTCTCGCCCGATGGGAAGCGGATCGTGTACGCGAGCTATCTCGGCCGGCAGTGGCACCAGTTGTGGCTGATGCCGTCGAACGGCGGCGATGTTTTTCCGCTAACGTACGGCGAGTACGACAACATCAATCCGCGCTGGTCGCCCGATGGCGCTAAGGTCGCGTATTTATCGAATCACGGAGGCATGGACCTCAGCCTGGTAATTCGGTCCAGAGATGAGAACGAAGAGAAACAACTCAAGATTGGAACCCATGCCACGCCAAGTCATTACATGGTTTCATTCCAAGTAGATCCCTACTATTTTTCTGGCAAGTACCACCTCTGGGCGCCCTCTCGTATTTCTGCCCGAGCAGAAGACGGCCGATATCTAACCAATTTCAGATATCGGACAGCGGCCGACGACAGCTTCGAGAGAAGCAAAGCATCCGAGGAGATCAAGTATTTCCATTCTTTACGGGGGTCCGGATACGGGCTCGGCGGGAACCAATTCATGGGGCCAGAGATTGGAGAAACAACGCTTAGCAGCCCTCTGGGCGAAGTTCGGCTTTTAGTCACGCGAGGTCTTGATTACGAGCCATATAAGAAGACCATCAGCCTCTCTCAAGAACATTGCGCACCAGCCATAGACTGCAATCCGAAAAGAAATGTGGTGACGTTCGACTTCCAAATGCTGGGATTCAGCAACGATTCGTCAGTCTGGCAATCTGGCGATTTGCACGTGCACAGAAACTATGCGGGCACGTACATAACTTGGCCCTCGTCCCTGGTTCAGATGGCCGAAGCAGAAGATGTGAATGTCATCTTCGATCTGCTGGTCAATAAAGAACAACGCATACCCGAAGAAGAGAGTTCACCACTGCTGGGGCAAATTGATCCGGCATCAGATCCGGGCATAGGTACAACTCTGACTTACGGCCAAGAGTTCCACACCTCTTACTGGGGCCACCTCGGTCTCCTGAACACCAAGCACCTCATCATCCCCGGGTACGCCGGATATCCCAACACCGCTGCCGCCTCGCTTGTCTTCATGGATGCCGACGTGGCCGACATGGCGCATGCGCAGAATAAAGACGCGCTGGTCGGGTGGGTGCATCCGTTCGACGAGCTGCCTGATCCTTACAAAGACGCGAAGCTGACCAACGAGCTGCCCATTGATGTCGCGCTCGGCAAAGTGGATTACTACGAGGTGCTTGGCTTCAGCGATCACAAATCATCGGCCGCGATCTGGTATCGGCTGCTGAATCTTGGCTTCCATCTGCCCGCGGGCGCGGGAACCGATGCGATGACCAACTTCGCTTCCCTGCGCGGGCCGGTGGGGCTGAATCGGGTGTACGTAAATGTTCAACCCGGCCCGTTGAAACTCGATGAATGGTTGCGCAATCTGAAAGCGGGTAAGACCTTCGCCACCAATGGTCCGCTGCTGCGATTTTCCTTGGGAGGCCAGCCGATCGGTGGCGAGGTGAAGCTCGCGAAACCTGGCGAGGTTCAGTTCACGGCCGCGCTGCGTTCGATCGTGCCGGTGGATAAGGTGGAGGTGGTGTGCAATGGCGGGGTAGTGAAAACAATCTTTGCCCCGGACCAGAGGTCCGGGGCAACACAAGCAAAGTCAAACGCAAGATCCTTCGCGCCAAAGAAAGGCCCTCAGGATGACAATCGCGAAAAGAGTGGTCAGATGGACGACTCGCAGGGGCACGCGGCGACGACTTCTCTCGATGTCAGCGGCATGGTACCAATCAGCAAGTCCGGCTGGTGCGTGCTGCGCGCGTACTCGGATCACGCCGAGGAGCCCATTATGGACATCTACCCTTACGGCACCACTTCGCCAATCTATGTGACGGTCGCTGGCGAGAAGCCGCGCTCCCCTGAAGATGCAAAGTTCTTCTCCAAGTGGATCGAGCGGGTCCGCGAGGACGCTTCAGTCCATCCCGACTACAACACTCCCGCGGAGCGGGAGCATGTGCTGAAGGTACTGGACGAGGCGGCAGCCGTGTACGGCAGGATGCAGGAGGCAGGAGGCGGGAAGTAGGAAATGCGGTTTAACTCAGGGGCTACCCCCCTACACGAATCAAGGCCAAGATGCAGGATTTCATGCAGTTCTACCTCCTGCAACCAGAGTAGCGTTTACTGGCGATTCCAATCACCAATCACAAATCACCAATCACCAATCACCCTGCGGCATCTTGGCAGCTCTGGTTTTGCATCGAACATAGGTGTAAGCAGATTCCCCACCCACTCTAGGGGACCGTTTGAGCCAGTTGTCCAAGATCGTTCGCTCGGTGAAGGCGTTCAGCAAAGAGCTGACGCGCCCGATTTCGCCCGAGTCTGAATCCCCGAAACCAGATTGGAAGCGCCCGAAGATCGGGCTCGCCTTCGGTGGCGGATTCGCCCGTGGACTCGCCCACATCGGAGTCCTGAAAGTTTTCGAAGAAGAGAACATTCCCGTTGATTTCATTGCGGGGACCAGCGTTGGGTCCGTGATCGGCGCCTGCTATTGCAGCGGCATCTCGGCGAAGGAACTGGAAGAGATCGCGGCCATCATCCGCTTCAAAGACATTGGGCGCTACACGCTCTCGCGCTTCGGATTCGTTTCCAACGATCGCATGGCCGGCCTGCTGAACAAGATCCTAAAGGTAAAGACATTCGAAGAGCTGCGCCTGCCGCTGGCGGTCGCGGCCACAGATTTTGTGACCGGCGAGGCCGTCACCTTCCGCGAAGGCGGGCTGATCGATGCCGTTCGCGCCAGCTGCGCCTACCCAGGAATGTTCTTGCCGGTGAAGGTGAACGGGCGATTGCTGGTGGATGGATTGCTCTCGCACGTTGTTCCGGTGCCACCATTGAAAGACATGGGCGCAGACCGCGTTCTGGCTGTCTCCCTCAGCGCCCACTGGTGCAACGCAACTACCGGACCGCGGCACGTTATCGACGTCATCGGCCAATGCTTCTCGATCGCAGCGGAAAAAATGTCATTCACGTGGCGCAAGGATGCGGACCTGGTGATCGAGCCCGACATCGCCTGCTTCGGCTATGACGATTTCGCTCGCGCCGCCGACTTAGTGCGGGTTGGCGAAAAGGCCACACGCGACGTGTTGCCGCAGATCAAACAGTGGTTGGAAAGAGCCGGCACCCGCGGCTGCTCCCAGCATGAACCTGCGGCCAGCAACGAACGCCGCCGGCCCGCTACAGACCCCCCTCACCGCGAAATAGCTCTGCCTCCTCATTCAATTTCAACAGCCAACAGACTGGCAATTCTGGCGTTGACCCGCCTACGGAGCGAGCCATAGAATGTCGGGGTTCCCCTGGTTCCCTATCCCATGAAAAAAGCCCTGAAGAAGTCGCATCCTTTGCCGCGGGTGTTGGTGGCCGAAGCTAAGATTGTGCTCGACGCGTGGCGTCCGAGTGACAAACATTCACCTCTGGATCGCGTGCTGGAATTGCTGGCCGAAGGACGCGGGTACGAGTCGCTCAGCATTTATCTGGTGCTTACAGAGGAAGCGCGACTGGTCTCGCACGTGGGCGATACGTCGGCAAACGACAGCTACGCTTTCGGCGAAGGTGACATGGGCGCGGTCGCGCAGAATGGCATCACAAAAGTAAAAGGTATCGGGACGAGTGCTGCCGACGATAAGCCAGAGCTGGCAGTGCCCATCAAACTAGTGGCGCGGGTGTTGGGAGTACTGCACATCCGAAGCAGCCGCCTCGCGCCGAGCGACAACATTCTGGTGCACGAGGTGGCGCATTTGATCGCGCGCTTCCTTACTTCGAATGGAAAGCACGTGGTGCGCAAGGCACGAGAAAAAGCAGCAGCGACGGCCGGGGAAAATCAGATCAAACCGTACCGTGCGACATCGGACAAGAATCCGGCGGAAACGAATCTGCGGCGCGCCGCAGCAGGAGAGGGATCACGCGCATGACGACAACCACCGTTTCACCTTCCATTTCGATCCAACAAATGAAAGAGATTGCGCGCAACATGCGCATCGACATCATCAAGATGATCGGCGCGGCGGGCAGCGGACATCCAGGTGGCTCGCTCTCCGAAGTCGAGTTGATGGTGGCGCTGTACTTCAAAGTGATGCACCACGATCCCAAGGACCCAAGTGGGATGGGCGCGATCGCTTCATCCTTTCTAAAGGTCACGGCTGCGCGACTTTGTATTCAGTGTTGGCGGAAACCGGCTACATCGATCACTCGCTGCTGACGACCTTTCGCAAGCTGGGTTCGCCGCTGCAAGGACATCCCGATAAAAGATTTCTTCCCATCCTGGAAGCGTCGACCGGATCGCTGGGTCAAGGCCTCTCCATCGGCATCGGCGTCGCGCTGGCAGGAAAGCTGAACAAGGCCGACTTCCACACCTTCGTCATGACCGGCGACGGCGAGATCCAGGAAGGCCAGAACTGGGAAGCCGCGATGTTTGCGCCGTACCACAAGCTCAACAACCTGACGCTGATCATCGACAACAACAAGCAGCAGCTCGACGACTTACACGGCGAAGATCCTCGACATCAATCCCGCTCGGCGACAAATTCCGCGCCTTCAACTGGAACGTGATCGAGATCGATGGACACGACTTCGATCAGGTGATCCCTGCGTTGGAGCAGGCGCGCAACAACTCGACCGACCATCCGACGTGCATCGTCGCCAACACCATCAAGGGCAAAGGGGTCTCCTTCATGGAGGGCAAAGTGAAGTGGCACGGCGTGGCGCCGAAGCCCGACGAGGTTGCGGCGGCAGTGAAAGAACTTGAGGCGGTGAAGATCTAATGGCAAACACAACCACTGCACCCACTCGAATTGAAGATGGGTATGGCCACCCGCGAAGCCTACGGACAGGCGCTGGCCGAGCTGGGCGCGAAGAACCCAAACGTGATCGCGCTCGACGCCGACCTGGCGAAATCCACCTTTAGCGCCAAGTTCCAGGAAAAATTCCCCGACCGCTTCTTCACCGTCGGCATCGCGGAAGCGAACATGGTCGGCATCGCCGGCGGACTGGCGATGACAGGAAAGATCCCGTTCGCCTCGTCGTTCGCGGTCTTTCTCATGGATAAGGGTTACGACCAGCTGCGCGTCGCCGTGGCCTATACCGGTGCGAACGCGAAGTTTGTCGGCTCGCACAGCGGCATCTCCATCGGCGAAGACGGACCGAGCCAGCAGTCGGTAGAGGACTTGGCGCTAGCTTGCGGTCTGGCTGGATTTGTAGTGCTCTGCCCATCCGACGAATTCTGCGCGCGCGCATTGGTGCATCGCATGGCC
This sequence comes from uncultured Acidobacteriota bacterium, assembly GCA_963711965.1. Lineage (GTDB taxonomy): Bacteria > Acidobacteriota > Terriglobia > Terriglobales > Acidobacteriaceae > CAVQGF01. The sequence continues at coordinate 13,189 of CAVQGF010000074.1, forward strand.
GAGCACATTGGGCCAGTCTTCATGCGCACCGGACGTGCCAAGGCGCCGATCATCTACAACGAGAATGATGATTTTCAGATCGGCCAGGCGAAGGTGCATGGCAAAGGTTGCGGACGTCGCCATCATCGCGTGCGGTTTCGAAGTCGGATACGCGCTGCAGGCGCAGGCACAGCTCGAGCAGGAGGGCATCCATGCCCGCGTGCTCGACATGCATACCATCAAGCCCATCGACGAAGAAGCCATCGAGATCGCGGCCACGGAATGCGGCGCGATCGTCTGCGCGGAAGAGCACTTGCTCGACGGCGGATTAGGTTCCCAGGTCGCCCGCGCCGTCGGCAAGACGCGCCCCGTGCCCATGGAGTTTGTGGGCATACAGAATACCTACGCGGAGTCGGGCACGCCCGAGCAGTTGATGGAGAAGTACGGTTTGACCGCTCCGTACATCACCGCTGCAGCGAGGAAAGTATTTCGCAGGAAGCCGTCGGTTAGGTAGTCTTTCCCAAGAACGCGCGCACGGAGACCTGCGGGCCTACTCCGCCTAAGCGGCTTTGTCAGGAATTTCCTCGAAGTCGGTATCGCGAGGCAGCACCTCGCGCAACGCCCACTGGATGCGATTGACAGCATCTTGCACCAACTCTACCTGCCGCTTCTCCTTCTCCGCCAATGACCAGTAAGTGATCACCTGTAAAGCATTGCGGACGTGGTGGTTCATCTCGGCGATGCGCTGCACGCGCGCCTGCGCACGTTGCTGGCGTTGCCGGTACAGCAACCCGACCTGTGCGACCAATGCTCCTATCAGGATCGCGGTGATCGCGTCGGAGATCTCCAGTGCGACATTCGCGGACGTGAGACGCAGCATGAGGTGGTCGAGAAAGTCGTCGATGGCGAAGAAGACCAGCGCCGCGGTGAGGCCAAGCAGCAGCGGAGTTGAATTGCGGAGTATGCGGTTCATCGGCTGATCTCCTAATCCAAGGTGCGAAGTTCGGTGCGTGAAAAATAAAGCGCCCATGTGCCTACCAGTGCCAGTCCCGACATAGACGCGATAGCGATCGGCGCCGTGACGGCACCCGCGAGCGAGCCGGCGATCAGGCTTCCGACGGGCGCGAAGCCAAGAAACGCAGTCGCGTAGATGCTCATGACCCGGCCACGCATGAAATCTTCAGCCAAATGTTGTAACAACGTATTCACTGTAGCGATGGTGAGGATCATGCAGTATCCGGCAATCGCCAGCATGGCGCCCGAGAGCGCGAAACGCCGCGAAAAGGTGAATGCAATGATTGCGACGAAGAACACCGACGCGGAAATTACGACGAATCGCCCGCGGGACTTGACCTTCCCCAGGTAAGCGATGGTCGCGGCAGCCAGGAAGGCGCCCACGCCGGAGCAGGCCATCAGCAGTCCTAAACCGCGCTCGCCGACCTGCAAAATGTCTTTCGCGAAAAGCGGCACGAACATAAGGAATGGGACGCCAAGGATGCTCGCCAGGGCTACAAGCAGCAGCAGCGACGACATCTGGCGACGATCGAGCACGTAGCGGAAGCCTTCGCCGAGCCGCTGCCACAATCCGGCGGAATCGTCCTGCTGTTGCGGTCGCGGTGGATACTCGATGAGCGTGAGCGAGAAGATCACCGCCAAAAAGCTGAGAGCATTCAGCAGAAAGTTTGCCGGAATCCCCCACCACGCCATCACGAATCCTCCCATGGTCGGCCCGAGCACTCGCGAAAGATTGAACTGTGCCGAATTTAGAGCGATCGCATTGGTAAGGTCTTCGCGCGGCACCAGGCTTGGGACCAGCGCCTGGTATCCCGGCATGTTGAGAGACATGGCGGTGCCGGTGATGAAGGCGAGCAGAACGACCAGCGGTATGCTGATGCGGTGAGTGAACGAGAGCACCGACAGGGCGAACGCAGAAAGCATCATCACCGTCTGGGTGCGGATGAGCAGGCGGCGCTTGTCGACGCGGTCGGCGATCACGCCGCCGATCAACGTGAAGCCGAGCATGGGAGCGGAAGCGGCGAAAGCCACCAGGCCCAGCCAGAAGGCGGAGCGCTGGCCCGTACTGCCGAAGAGCGTTGGTGGCGCCTTCGCGGCCAGGTCCAGCACCAGCCAGCCTTGGGCGACCGATTGCATCCAGGTCCCGATGTTGCTGAGGAAATTTCCGGTCCAGAAATAGCGGAAATTGCGGTTCCGCAAGGCGCGGACCACGCGCGGCATCTCGAGCGTACCGGGTTCGATCTGTGGGGCAATGCCTTCCGCTTCTTCGAGCGCAGCGGTCCGTAACGCAGCGTCGCTGTCGTCGCCGATAACGTCTTGTGGGGATGTGGGACCGGTTGCCACGCACTCTCAGTGTAAGCTGTAATGTTTTGACTTGGGAGCGTTAGATGCAACGAGTACTTGCAGCCTCGATCGTCGCCTTGTTCCTGCTGCCCGCCGCAGCCCAGAACCGTTCCGCGCAACCGCATCAGCCCGCGCAACCAACCACGATCACCGGATTCCGCGACGCGCAGGCCGAGATGCAGCGCGAGAAGACCTTCCTCGCCATCCCCGATCCGCAACGCGCGGGCGAGCACCTGCGGATATTGACCTCAGAGCCGCACATGGCGGCAACTCCCGAAGACCGTAAGACGGCCGAGTACGTGGCGCAAAAATTCAAAGAAGCCGGCCTCGATACCAAGGTCGTGGAATACAAGGTCTGGCTCGCAGGCAAGCCGGACGAGGTCGCGCTCGAGATCGTGTATCCGAAGATAGCGCGCCAGCCATTCCAGCTGCGTGAGCACGTTGATGGGGATAAGTATCAGGACGATCCGCGCGTAGTGACCGGCTTCAACGCTGGCTCGCCTTCGGGCGATGTAGAAGGCGACGTGGTCTACGCGAATTATGGTAGGCCTGAGGATTTCCGCAGGTTGCAGGACATGAAAGTCGACGTGCGCGGCAAGATCGTGATCACGCGCTACGGAAATAATTACCGCGGGGTGAAATCGCACGTTGCCGAACAATACGGCGCGGCGGGAGTGATCATCTATTCCGACCCTAGCGACGATGGTTACGTGAAGGGCGACGTCTACCCGAAGGGTCCGTGGCGTCCGGAGAGCGGCATTCAGCGCGGCTCGGTGAGTTACATCTTCCGCTATCCGGGTGATGCTACGACTCCGGGTATGGCGTCGGTTCCCGACTTGCCGGATTCGAAGCGGATCGCGCCGGAGAAATCCGACGACATGCCGACCATTCCCACGATGCCGATTTCTTACGGCGACGCGAAGCTGATCATGCAGGAGGTCGGTGGGCCGGAGTCGCCGCGCGAATGGCAAGGCGGACTGCCGTTCACCTATCACGTTGGTCCGGGAGCGGTGCGCTTGCACATGCGGCTGAAGATGAATTATGCGTATCGCACCATTTGGGACGTGATCGGCACCATCCCCGGCAGTGAGACTCCCGAGCAGCTGGTGATCGCTGGAAACCATCGCGATGGGTGGGTCTATGGCACGGTCGATCCGAACAGTGGCACCGCCGCGATGCTGGAAGCGGTGCACGGATTGGGCGGGCTGCTGAAAACGGGATGGAAACCAAAGCGCACCATCATTTTCGGAAGTTGGGATGCCGAGGAACAGGGATTGATCGGTTCCACGGAATGGGTAGAGGACCAAGAGAAGCGGCTGGGAAATGCCGCCGTGTATTTCAATATGGATGTCGCGGTAAGCGGCCCGGGATTCGCCGCGTCGGCGGTACCGAGCTTGAAACAATTCATCCGCGATGCCACGAAGACCGTGCCCAGCCCGAGCGGTGGGAGCGTCTACGATGCTTGGCAGAAAGCAACGCAGAACCCGGCCAATGCGGACGCATCGCAGCGCAAGCAGCCGAATGTCCCCACCAATGATGTTCCGGTCGGCGAACTCGGCAGTGGATCGGACTACACGCCGTTCCTGCAGCACGCAGGCGTTTCCTCCACCGACATCACCTCGAACGGTCCCTACGGCGTTTACCACTCGGTGTTCGACAACTTGCAGTGGTTCAAGAAATTCGGCGATCCGAATTTTCTCTACGAGCAGCAGATGGCGCGCGTGTTCGGCATTGAAGTATTGCGGATGGCCGACGCTGACGTGCTCCCGACGACTATGAGACTTACGGAAAAGAGATCACCGCGTACCTGGAGGCGCTACAAAAGCGCTGCAACGCGGCGTTGGGCAAGCAGGCGCCGGATTTTGCAGCATCACTCGATGCGGCGCATCGCCTGACGACAGCCGGCCAGTCGGCGATCGCTGCCCAGAGATCGCCCATGGAGGCAGCCGACAAACGCGCCAAGCTGAATCGCGGGTTGATGGAGGCTGAACGCGCGCTTTTGTTCGGCGGCGGACTGCCGAGAGCGGCCTTGGTTTCGCCATTCCATCTATGCTCCGGGAGAGTTCACCGGATACGCCGCCGTGGTCATACCCAAGCGTCACCGAAGCGGTAGATAATGGCGACGCGAAAACCGCGCAGGAGCAGCTGAATGCGCTGGCTGCGGCCATTGCGCGAGCGGCCGAGGTGCTGGAAAATTCGCAAAAAGGTGATTAAGGGCGAGCCCGAACGAGTTACAGCGCGATTCATCCCTCTCCTAAGGTCTTTATTGGATATTCGCTGAGAGAGGCGGGATTGAGAATCGCCGACAAATGGAACGCGCCCTGAACCGATCTTCTTCGCCCACGACCGCTACTTAGCACTCGAGAACGCACGTTTAACCTGCTCCAGCCCGCAAGAGCGCGAGCTGATGCACATCGAGATCATGAAGGCCTATCTGGAAGTGCAGTTCTTCGCGCGCACCATCACCGGCCTGCAATACGCCGACGGCATGGACTTCGCCGAAGTCAACTAGCTTCTTCTTCTCTGGCTGGCCACCCCAAGACCTACTCTGGCGTCTAACAAAAAGCCACAGTCTAGTTGCGTCTGGACGTATTTAGGGGCGTCTCCCATGTCATTCCGCATTCATAGCACGTCGCTTGAGTTGAAGCGCGATTTGGAAAGAAAGCTGGCAGAGTTGGACGGCCAGTTTGACGAAAATTTCGAGTACGAGATCTCAGCGGAGACTCTTCCGCGCGGGCAGGCTTTGGATCGCGCTCAAGAGCTGGCGCAGAACGTGGGGGCTGAATCGATATTCGTGAGCGAAAACGTTTTTGCGGTCGAGAAGCCGCAAGAAGAAGACCCCGACTTCGCGATGGGGCTGCCAACGGTCACGGATGCAACAGGGTCCGATCAATGTTGGTTCTGCTGCCGAGCAAGAGAAACCATCCGAATCGATTCCCGAACCTGAGGTCCACTCACCTCGAATCGATGCGCAAAAGATCAGAGACGCAGCCGTCGCCAAGGCTGCGCACGCCGGAGCGACGCTGCGACGCACGGGCGAGCACACCACTTCCGTATTGAAGATCACCCACAAGAAAACCGCGACCTTCCTTCAAGTCGCATCGGCGTGGGTCGCGCGTCGACGCTTTGAGGCGAAAGTGGCAACCAGTGAACTGCAGCGGCGGCTGGCGGCGAAGTCAACAGAATGGAAGACGGATCTGGCGAAGTGGAATGCTCAACGCCAGGAATGCCAGCGCATCGACGCGGAAGCGCGGGCTGAGCGTGAGCGTTCGTCGCATCGCGAAGCCGAACTCGCCGCGATCGCGGCGCGGGTGATGATGGAGCAGCGTCGAAAAGAAGAGGCCGCGCGCCGGACAGCCGAAGCTGCGCAACGGAAAATTGAACCGAAGCCTCTCGCTCCGCCCATCGTGAAAAAACCTGAGGCGGAATATCGCGATACCTGGCCGGTGTGGCCAGCGCTTTCGTTGGAGCGGCTTGCATCGCTCTGCTCGGAATCTTCTTCTTAACGACAGGCGGGAAGCACTCGAATGCGACCCCGGCCACCTCGACAGAATTGTCAAAGCCGGCGGTTGTGGTGCCGGCTCGTGCCGTGGAGCATCCCAAGGCGCAACCAGTCGCGCAGGTAGTGGCCGCGAAAGTTCCCGAGAAGGTTGCAGCACCCCCCGTAGCTCGCAAGCGAGTCGCACGAGCGCAGGATGAGGACGAGGATTTTCAGGAAGTTACGGTGCGAAATTATTCGCACAACTCGCCCGCGGCTCAGGCCAAAAAGAGACGACAAGGGCATAGTGCAGATCTCCGACATGGAATGATCCTCTAGCCTGGAAAACGCCACAGATGAACGCTGATGAATGAGATCAGTGCAATCTGTGGCGTTTTTGCGTCTAGTCCTTGCTAAGAGCTTCATTTCGACGTGAGTACCTGCACCAGATTGGAAAGATCCTTCTTCTCCAGTCCGTGCACCTGCTTGTTGTACTCATCCACCTTCGACGAATAATTCATGGAGCAGAACTTCGGCCCGCACATGAGCAGAAGGCTGCTTCCTTGTAATAGTCGTCGGGCAGGGTCTCGTCGTGCATGGATCGCGCCGTTTCGGGATCAAGCGAAAGCGCGAACTGCTTCTCCCAATCGAAGGTATAGCGGCGTAGCTGAGCGCGTCATCACGATCGCGAGCGCCAGGGCGATGCCGCGCGATGTCAGCAGCGTGGGCCGCGATCTTGTAGGCGATGATGCCGTCTTTCACGTCCTTCGCGTTCGGCAATCCGAGATGCTCCTTCGGTGTGACATAGCAGAGCATCGCCGCGCCGTGCCATCCGATCATGGCCGCGCCAATAGCGGAAGTAATGTGGTCGTAGCCGGGAGCGATGTCCGTGACCAGCGGGCCCAGCGTGTAGAACGGCGCCTCGAAGCACCACTCCATCTCTTTGTCGACCTGCTCCTTGATCTTGTCGAGCGGCACGTGCCCGGGGCCTTCGATCATGACTTGCACGTCGGACTCCCACGCTTTCTTCGTCAGTT
>CAVQGF010000075.1:0-12476 GCA_963711965.1 uncultured Acidobacteriota bacterium
GACAGCGTCTTCGGTGGCCCCATCTACGGCGAAGTCATGCAGCGCGTGAATGTTGCGGGCAATGTGCAGCTCGACAACAATAATCCCGGCTCAGCGATCCGAGACTCAGGGATATCGTTGGCCAATTGCCCTGTTACCCCACTCTCGCACACTGAGAACATTCTTCTGCCTGCTCCGGGGACGGCTTGCACTGGTAACAGCAGTCGCAATCAGTTCGTCGGCCCGCATTTCATGAACATGAATTTCGCTGTCCAGAAAGGCTTCCAGATCTTCGGGGAAGGCCGCATGCTTACGCTGCGAGGCGAGTTCTATAACTTGTTCAACAGCGCAAATTATTACAACCCGATCAGCCAGTATTCAGTCGATGGTTTCAACTTCAACCCTGACTTTGGAAAGATCAAGTCAGCGCATGATCCGCGCCAGGTGCAGTTCGCCGTTCGTTTCAATTGGTAGGATTGAAGTGGTTCCAAAGGCCCTTCCAACCGGAAGGGCTTTTTTGCGTAAATGTTTCGATTGTTAATAGACGCGCCGCGATTTCAGCGGTTACTTATCAGACACAACTAGGGCAGTTTTTTCGTGGCCTTTGTGGTCAAAAAGTGGTATTTGTATCAGCCACTTACCTGAATAGGGGATTGTGCGGCGTGCGGCCCTTTGGCCCTGACCCTACGACCATTCAACCTAGCTTCAGGAAGCCGCGCAGGAGGCGATCATGAAGCGGATTTTGATCTCGATTTTCGTTGCCGTTGGCTTGTTGTTGCTAGCGACCTCGGCATTTGCGGCCACGCAGAACGCGGTGGTCTATGGAACTGTTTATGATGCCACGGGCAATCCATTGCCAGGAGTGAGCGTCTCCCTAGACAATCCGTCGCTCGGATTTGCCCGTTCCACCACCACCGGTTCCGACGGCTCCTACAACTTCGCTGAAGTGCCTCCTGCTGAGGGCTATCGCCTCACCGCCGCCCGCGGTGGTTCAAAGATCGACATCCGTTCCGGCATCACCGTCAACGTCGGTGATGAGCGCGTGATACCTGCCGCCGTTGAAAGAGCAGCCAGCGGTGACCGCTTCCGCTGGCACGCCGAAGCATGAAGTGAAAGAGACCAAGATCGAAGGGCAAGGCGTGCACAACGAGACCGTGGCCACTTCGGTCTCAGGGGTTATCAGCGGCGATCAACTTCGATCTCTTCCTTTGTATAACAGAAACTTTCTCGCTCTCGGTCTGCTCACGCCCAATACGCATGATGTGGCCGCAGGATCTCCGCTGGCCGGTGCCTCGTTCAGCGTGGCTGGAACCGCCCCTTCCACCAACAATTTTCTCCTCGACGGCTCTGACAACGTCGCTTCGTCTTCGAATCAGGCGATCCCGTTCCAGGTCAACGATTCCATTCAGGAGTTCCGCGTCACTTCGTCTAACGCGTCGGCTGAATATGGCCGCAATTTAGGCGGCACGGTCAACATCGTGACTCGCCGCGGTGGCAACGGCTTCCACGGAAGTGTGTATGGATACCTGGGCGATGACGCGCTGAATGGCGACAACCCGATCTCGGTTTATCGCGGCGGCGGCTTCGACAAGAATGCGGCCTATGCCGGCACTGCGGCCTACAACACGGGCATCAATAACGCGTTTCCGCTGCGCTACAACGACTACGTAAACACGGCGCTGAACAACGGTTTCTGCACTAATTCCATCGGCATTTCCACCGCCAATGCTTGCGCCACGGGTGGCACCGGCGCCAACGATCTCTTCGACCCAGCTGCGGTTTTGGCCGGGCAACGACAGCCGAACCAGCCCGTTCAATTCCAAACAGTTCGGATTAAGCGCCGGCGGCGCGCTTATCAAGAACAAGTTGTTCCTCTTCGGAAGCTACGAAGGAACTTTGATCAACAATCCAAATCCCATCTTCGAACGCGTCCCCAGCAACTTCGATCGCTCCTATGACATTCTCGCCAGCCGGGCCGGCTACACGCCCGTGAACTTTGCCAACACCAGCCCCGATTTCACCATGGGGCAGTCCATACTGTCTCTTTTCCCCCAATCCAACGTTGTTGGCGTGGCTGACGCATTAGAGTTCATCGCGGCACCGCTCCCAACTACACCAATGTTCACAACGGCTTGCTTCGTGGCGATTGGATCTTGGGCACTAAGACGACGGTTGGCGCTCGTTACGTGGCACAAATGCTCGATCAGCTGCATGACGACTCGCTACCTAAACAGCCGCAATATCCTGGCAACGGAGCTCTGCGTACCGCTCTTAACCAGAACGGCCTGTTAAGTGTGAGCCACAGCTTCACCAACGCCTTGATCGACGAATTGCGCTTTGGCATGACTCGGTTCGGCTTCAAAGAGCTTGCGCAGGATCGCGGCTTCGACGCCACCACCCTCGGCGGTGGAACGCCCGCGGTGAATTACCCGACCAGCGACATGCCCACCGTGCTGTTGAATGGTATCGATAATCGCTACAGCGGTGCACAGCCAGGCGTCAACGGCGCCAAATGCGCATGGGCAGATGGAAGCTGCGGCATGGCCCCAACGCTCGACTACCTCTTCCCGATGGCGCGGTTGGGAGCTCCACTGAATGCGCCTAAGCAGCCGCCGCGACACCACCTGGTCCATAACTGACAACCTCAGCTGGACCCATGGCAAGCACGGCCTCAAGTTCGGCTTTGAATATCGCAACCTTTACAACCAAGTGGGTGACTACGGTCTCTCGCGCGGATTCGTGTATTCGTCGAACATCGGCGAATTCACCAGTGATAGCAACACCTGTAACGCTGGCGGGTGCACTCCAGAGGCCTTCAATTGGCCGACCTTCGACTTTGCCCAGAAGCAGTTCCAAGGGTATGAGGGGCAGGTCTCAGCTCCCACGCCTATTCTTTCTACGGTCAGGACACCTGGCGCATCCATCCCGGCGTTGGACCCTAACCCTCGGCGTTCGCTATGAATATTTCTCGGTGCCGCACCGATGACACCCACCAGACTTGGAATTACGATCCTGTTGCCAACGGGTTGGTCCAGTCCGGTACCACAGCCGCAACCGATCAGTACGGCTTTACGTGCGGTAACGCGCTGCCGTACGGAATGTTCCCCAACAACTTCAATACCGACCTTCCCGCCCCTGGCACGCCGAACAGCTTTACTGTAGGCGGACCTTGGACCGACTGTTCATCAACTGGCTCGCCGCGGACTCGCAAGGACGACAACAACAACTGGGCGCCGCGTCTGGGTGTTGCGTGGGACGTAGCTGGAAACGGCAAATCAGTCCTGCGTGCCGGCTTTGGCATGTTCTACGATCAGCAGCCTACGTCGACGATTGCACAGCTTCTTCAAAATCGTCCTACGACACTCGCCCAGCAGAACGCGATCTACGGTCAGGTTTTGGATACCAATGGCGCCTTCTGCGTCGGTGGCGCGGGTAACTTCTGCGCCAGCGGTAACCGGTTCCTCAACCTCCAGCAGGCATATGGCGAGACACTCAGTGATTCCGTCAGGTCACAATCGCCTAACGCGGTGTACGCGATCGACTCAGCGCACTCCGATACTCCTTACTCACGGCAGATCAACTTCTCCTGGCAGCAGGAGGTCACAAGTAAGTTTGCCTTTGAGGTCGGCTATGTGGGCACCAAGACTTGGAACCTGCCGCAAGTTTATGACTCTTCGTTCGAGCGGGAATGGAGTTTCCTCCTGCCCAATAACTTTACGACCGACAGCTTTGCCAATGCTCCCATCCTGACCATGGCAAATCGTGGCAATTCCACTTACAACTCGCTTCTGGTACGCGGCCGCCTGGCGGATATGCATGGTCTGCGCCTGAATGGGACCTATACATTCTCCAAGGCAGCTGACAACGCATCCTCAGGTAGGTTCCCGCAGCTGCCCGTTACAGGCAACAATCTCGCGTGGGGGTATCAGTTCCGGGGTAGCGATAATCCTGTCGTCTTCTGCGTGTATCTAGGCGCTTGCTCGTCGTTCTTCGGTACCATCGTCCCCACGTTCCCGAATATCGATTTCGCGGGCGGCGCCGTCACAACAACCGGTATGAATCCTGCCATCACCAGTCAATACGATCTACCGCAAGATCCCTTCCACCCCAATACCAACGACTGGGGTCCGTCCAACTATGACACCCGTCAGCGTTTCGTGATGGACTACACTTGGGACCTGCCCTTCAACAAGAAGAGCATCTTGCTGGGCAACTGGTCGATGAGCGGCATCACCACTCTGCAATCCGGCCAGCCCTTCACCATCTTCGCCGGCCCGATCCTTGGTCAGGTCTACGAGCGCGCCAACGTCTCCGGCAATCTGGTGGTGGATGATCACAATCCAAACGGAATGCTGCCCACGACTGGCGTCAGCCTGCCGACATCCGGCTGCTTGCCAACCGGCTTTGCCCTCGGCATCAGCCCCTTCCTCCCGCGTCCCGGGGAGGCCTGCACTGGCAATAGCGGTAAGAACGCCTTTGTCGGACCGACCTACATGAATACCAACTTCGCGATCCAAAAGGGCTTCCAAGTCTTCGGCGAAGGTCGCACCTTGACCTTCCGTTCGGAGTTCTACAACCTTTTCAATCGTGCTAACTACTACAACCCCATCAGCCAGATCAGCACCGATGGCTTCACCTCGAATCCTAACTACGGCCAGGTGAAGTCGGCGCACGATCCTCGCCAGGTGCAATTCGCGGTTCGCTTTAACTGGTAAGAACCACTTGCTGCAAATCAAGGCCCTCTCACCACGGAGGGCCTTTTCCCTGCCTCGAGAACCGCTTTTTTACCCGTAAGTCCCTGAAACTCTTACGCTTGTTGAGCACCCTTAGGCGAAGTTTTTCGTAGCTAAAAACCGGAAAAAGTGGTATTTGTATCAATCACTTACCTCATTAAGAGATTGCTGGCGGACCCAGACGGAGCAGTCTTTTTTTGCAATTCAGGTTCTTGCGGCGCATCGGGAGCAATTCGTCCCGCGCTGCAGTTTCGTATTGCATGAGTTCTGTGTGGTTTCTAGTCCCACGCCTGTAGGAGGCGCTTGATGAAACGGCAACTCATTTCAACCGCTCTGATGCTCTCGCTCGCATTGCTTCTCGCGACGTCCGCATTTGCAGCTTCCCAAAACGCGGTCGTGTACGGCAGCGTTTACGACGTCTCTGGAACGCCCATGCAGGGCATCACCATCACGCTGGAGAATAGCTCCCTCGGCATCTCTCGCACCGCCACCAGTGACGACGACGGCTCCTACAACTTCGCGGAAGTTCCGCCCGCCGAAGGCTACCGCATTACCGCCATGAAGGGCACTGCCAAGATCGACATTCGCGCCGGCATCACCGTGAACGTGGGCGATGAGCGCGTTATCCTGCCGCCGCTGAAGGAGCAGCCGGTCACCGCTTCTGGAAAACCTGAGCCCAAAGAGATCAAGGGCGGCGGACAGAAGGTGAATAACGAGATCGTGAGCAGCGCCGTCTCCGGCGTCATCACCGGCGACCAGTTGCACTCATTGCCACTCTACAATCGCAACTTTCTTTCGCTCGGCGGCCTCACTCCCAGCGCCCACGATGTAGAAGCTGGCTCCGAACTTTCCGGCGCATCGTTCAGCGTCGCCGGGCAGCGTCCCAGCGCCAATGACTTCTTGCTCGACGGCTCCGACAACGTAGCTTCCAGCACCAACCAAGCGGTCCCGTTCCAGGTGAACGAGGCCATTCAGGAATTTCGCGTCACCAGCTCCAACGCATCAGCCGAGTACGGACGCAATCAGGGCGGCGTCGTCAACATCGTCACTCGCCGTGGCGGCAACGCATTTCACGGTGGCGTCTTTGGATATTTCGGATGGGACGGCTTCAACGCCAAGAATCCGCTTTCTTCCTACAACGGCGGCACCTTCGATAAGGCGGCGCAATATGCGGGGAACCCGAGTTCCAATTACGTCGGCGCCTTCCCGCTCACTTATAACGACTACGTCTCTGCCGGCGCGAATATCCCGCTGGCGGCCCACTGCTCTGACTCCATCAATACCGCCACCGGCGTCGCCTGTTCCACCGGCGGCTTCGGCGGATTGACCCGCTTTGATCCTAGTGCCGTACTGGCTGCGAATTCGCACAACGAAAAGCTGAACCCATTTGAATCCGAACAATTCGGCATCAACGCCGGCGGGGCCATTAAGAAGGACAAATGGTTCTACTACGGCAGCTATGAAGGAACGCTGATCGACAACCCCAACCAGGTGATGGAGCGTGTGCCGTCACAGTTTGATCGTACTTATAACCCGCTCTTTGCCGGCGGCGTTCCCAACTCCAGCGCTTTTAACTTCGGCAACGCCGATACCAGCTACACCTTCGCACAGAACCTGTTCTTCCTGTATCCCAAATCGAACGTCGTCGCGGTACCTGGCGTCCTCGAGTTCTTCCAGGGACAAGCTCCGAACTACACCGACGTCCACAATTTCCTTTTCAAGACCGACATCGTTCAGTCCGATAAGACCAACTGGTCTGTCCGCTACGTCGGACAAAAATTGAAGCAACTGCATGACGCCACCTTGCCTCACCAGGAGAACTATCCCGGCAACGGCGCATATCGCAACGTCTTCAACCAGAACCTCAACACCACGGTCAGCCACAGCTTCTCGCCGCAGTTCATCAACGAGATCCGCGGCGGTTACAACCGCTTCAACGTGGGCGAGAAACCAGAAGACTACAAATTCGATCCCACTAGCGTCGGGCTGCCTTTCGGCACTATGTCCACCATCCTGCTGAACGGTATCGACCAGCAGTCGAGTGGCCAGACTCCGTTCCCCGGCGCGGGCGGCACCGGACAGGACCATTCCGGCATCGGACCCAACTGGACTGATTGCTGCCACAGCGTTTTCCCGACCATGGACTACTTGTTTCCCTTCGCCCGCTTGGGAGCCCCGCTGAGCGCCCCCAGCACACACGTGGACACCACCTTCTTCGCCGCCGACAACATGTCCTGGACCCATGGCAAGCATGGCTTTAAGGCTGGGGCTGAGTATCGCCACCTGCAGAACGAAGTCACCAATTCCGGCTTCGCTCGCGGATTCATCTATTCGTCGAATATCGGCGAGTTCACCAGCGACAGCGAAACCTGCAACGGAGGTTGCTCCGACACTGCCTTCACACGTCCGTCGTTTGACTTCGCGCAATCGCAGGCGCCCTACGCAGGTGATTTCAAATCTTTCGCTCTCGCTTTCTTCGCGCAGGACACATGGCGCATCATGCCGCGCTTCACCATCAACTTCGGTGTGCGCTATGAATATTTCTCGACTCCGCACGAAGACAAGAACCGCATTTACAACTATGACCCGGTCGCGAACGGTTTGGTGCAGCAGGGAACGCATGACGTCGCAGACCAGTATGGCAATGCCTGCGGGACCGTTCCTAACACCTACGCCTCGCTTCCCGGGGCGATCGCTTCCACAGCCGCTACCACCCTCTTCACCAGCATCGGGAACGCGCTTCCGCAAGGATGGAATTGCGCCACCAGCGGCAATGGCAGCGTGGCCAACAACGACTACAACAACTTTGCTCCGCGTGCCGGCTTTGCCTGGGACCTTCGCGGCGATTCCAAGACCGTGCTTCGTATGGGCGCCGGAATGTTCTATGACCAGAGTCCGTCGAGTTACACCAGCCAGTTGATGCTCAACCGGCCCACCGCTGCACCCAATGCTTTTTACGGACAGCTATTCAATCCAGGCGGTACAACCGGTTTCTGTGCGACTTCCAGCCCTGGTGGCGACCAGTGCGCCGTCGGCAGCAACATTCTCTTCGACCCGGCCGTGCAGACGGCCACCTTCGACGGCACTAACCCCAACACGTTCTACAGTGCTGCGCAACAGCCCTTCGCTGTGTATGCGCGCGACCGCAGCCATTCTGCGACGCCGTACACCATTCAGATCAGCGGATCGCTCCAGCAGTCGCTTGGCAACAACTGGGCCTTTGAGTTGGGATACGTAGGCGGCTACGGGCGTAATCTTCCCGTTGTTTACAACGGCAATTTCTCCAAGGAATGGGACACTTCCAACCTGTTCGTTGATAACTTCGCCTATTCGCCTATCTTCACGCTGGCGAACCGCGGCGAATCGTCCTATAACTCGCTCCTGTTCCGATTGCGCGCGGCGGAGTTCCACGGCTTGCGGATGAACGCCACCTACAGCTACTCGCGTTCGATCGACAACGCGTCCAATGCGATCTTCCCGCTACTGCCGCTGACCGGGCCGAATACTCTTCTGCCCCACCAGTTCTTCCAGAACGGCAGCTTGATCCCGCTCTGCATTTACGACGCAGCCGGATGCCCGGCGAACGTCGTCGCGGTCACTCCGACCATCGATTTCACCACCGGCGCCGTCACCACCACCGGACAAGGCCAGGTCTTCACCAGCCGCTACTCCATCCCGCAGGATCCGTTCCACTTCCTGCAGGACGATCACGGCGCGTCAGACTTCGACGTCCGCAATCGCTTCGTCGTCGACTACACCTACGACGTTCCGTCGCTCGCCAAGGCATGGCATTTCCCCAAGTGGATGGACAACTGGCAGGTCAGCGGTATCTACACCTTCCAGACCGGCCAGCCCTTCACCATCTTTGCCGGACCGATCCTCGGAGAGGTCTCGCAGCGCGTCAACACCTCCGGAACTGTGACTCAGGACAACAACAACCCCGGAAACGCGATTTCCTTGACGAACCTCTCACTGGCCGCGAACTCCGCTGCCTGCAGCCAGGGCTTTGCTGCTGGCGGTCTGCGTCTGTTGACTGCTCCCGACACCGTCTGCGCCGGCAATAGCGGCCGCAACGCCTTCACCGGCCCGCAATTCAGCAACATGAACATGTCTCTGCAGAAAGGCTTTCACCTATTCGGCGAAGGCCGCATGCTCGTCTTTCGCAGCGAGTTCTACAATCTGTTCAACGTGCCGAATTACTACAACCCCATCAGCGCCCTCAGCTTGAACGGCAGCACCATCAACGGCGACTTCGGCAAGATCAAGTCCGCCCACGACCCACGCCAGATCCAGTTCGCCGTGCGCTACAACTGGTAATTGCTTCTCGCAGCACAAAAAGCCCTCCATCCCGGAGGGCTTTTGATTTTGCTTGTGTAGGCGCGGGCTACCGCTCCAAACTCGTCACCATCGAATCCAGCGCTAGCGAGCGCAGCAAATTGCGCCGCATACCCGATTCAAACGCCGCCAACTCCCGGGCCGCAGCTTCGATCCATTGGAAACTAACCTGCTCCGCCATTCGCTTCAGCTCCGGCTGGATGTCCGTATTCGCCACCAGCTCCGGCGTGCCCGACTGCAAAAACGTGATGTCCTCCAGTAGGGAATAGAGGGTCCTGACCAACAGATCGGTCTTGGTGCGCCCGTCCGCTCCTGCGCGATAGGTCTCTGTCGTTTTAAACAGGGAAGAGTGGTCATCCGACCCGATGGCCGCCCGTAGAACAGTCAGGGCGTCCACTCGCGCTTGCGTATAAGCCGCCAGATCGAACGTCTTCGCGCGTCCCAGGGCGCCGCCGGAGAGTCTCGCCACCAGCGTTCGTTGCGCCGGTACCAGCTCTCGTCGCTCCGTCGCCAGATACTTCTCAACCTCGAGCGCAGGAAGCGGCGCCAGGTGGAAGGTGATTGACCGGGACCTGATCGTGGGCAACAGCTCGCCCGGGTTCGACGTCAGCAGGAAGATGGTCGCGAACTCCGGCGGCTCTTCCAGTACTTTCAGCAGCGCGTTCGCCGCCTCCTTCATGAATGCCGAGCTAGTGATGATGTAGACGCGCCTTCTTCCCTCGACCGGACGGTAGTAGATCGTCTCCGTAACTCGCCGCACTTGATCGACCTTGATCATTAACTGCGGCGGGTCAGGCGGGATCACCAGCACGTCCGCGTGGGTCTGCACAAACAAGCGGGTCTCTTTTTTGTCGGTTTCGCGCAGATTTTCGCGCGCCTCGTCCGCTTCGGCGCATCGCGTTTCAAGATCGTCTGCTTCGCTGATTCGCGTGCAGTTCGCGCAAACGCCGCAATAGTCAGGCAGCCCGTCGCTCGCCGTCTTCGGATCCAGGCAATTCATCGCCTTGGTCAGCATCTGCACCAGCGTGTATTTGCCCGAACCCTGCGGGCCACTAAGATGACAGCATGCGGAAACCTGTCGCGCTGCAGCATCTCGCGCAGTCGTGTGACGGTTTCGTGATTGCCTTGAAAATCTTTAAAGCTCATCTGGAGGTCACGCTCGCGCCGGTGCTTTCTTGCTGCCGGCCGTTCGACGTTTCGACAGAAGCTCTGTTACTGCCTTCACGATTTCACCATGCACCGTGGGGATCGGTCGACGCGCATTCACTGTCATCACGCGCTGCGGTTCACGCTCAGCGATCGCACGATATCCCGCCTGGACCTTGCAAAGAAGGCGTGGCTTTCGCGTTCAAAGCGGTTCTCATCCCGACCATTGGCGCTTGCGGCAGCGTTGCGTCGCCGCGCCCGCGCTACGCTGGCGGCCACGTCGGAATCCATCAGGATAGTTAGATCAGGTTGAAGCCCGCCGCACAAAACCTCATGCAGCGCCAGTACGGCGTCGCTTCCCAACTCGCGTCCGCCACCTTGGTAAGCCTCAGATGAGTCAGTGAACCGGTCGCTTAGCACGATTTTCCCCGCAGCTAAAGCCGGCAGGATCAGCTCTTCAATGTGCTGTGCCCTGGCGGCAAACATCAGCGCTAATTCTGCCAGTGGCGAAAGCTGCCGCGTGCCCGAATCCAGCAGCACCGAGCGGATCTTTTCGCCCGTGGGCGTCCCGCCGGGTTCGCGGGTGGTGATCACGTCGTGGCCTTCCGCGCGCAGCCCCTGCGCAAGCTTCTCCATTTGCGTGCTCTTGCCGCAGCCGTCGAGGCCCTCGAAGGTGATGAAGACTCCGTGCGCGTGTTCTGCGCTAGGCCGACTCACGCAAAAATCATAACACTTCGCTCCCTTGTGGTAAACTCCGCGTTTCTCGTTGTTTACGCGATTCTTGATGCTGAAACCCCCAGGAGAGATCAATCAGACGTCACCGGGCCCTCTCGCCCTCGCCGCTTCGCTCGTCCTGTTTTCCTGTATTTCCAACGCGCAAAAATCTATTTTGAAGTCAGCTCCCCCCAAGTTGACCTTGGCAGTTGACGCCACCGAAGCTCCGCGCAAGATTTTCCACGCTAAAGAAGCGATTCCGGTAACTCCCGGCACCGCGACTCTTTACTTTCCGAAGTGGATCCCCGGCGAGCACGGCCCCACCGGGCCGATCGCCGATTAGCCGGGACGAAGTTCATGGCTGGCGGCAAGGATTTGACCTGGCATCGCGATCCGGTCGACATGTTCACCATCTACGTCGACGTTCCCCAGGGTGTGAACTCGCTC
The DNA here is from genome assembly GCA_963711965.1 of uncultured Acidobacteriota bacterium. Lineage (GTDB taxonomy): Bacteria > Acidobacteriota > Terriglobia > Terriglobales > Acidobacteriaceae > CAVQGF01. The sequence goes on from CAVQGF010000075.1 coordinate 11,355, forward strand.
GACGTTTCACTCGATTTCCTCTCGCCCACGGAAGGACAATTTTCTGGCGGCGCATCGGCAACGGAGAAACTCACGCTCGTCAGCTGGAACACCGTGCTGCTTTATCCCAAGGGATGGACCAGCGACCAGATCACCGTCACGCCTAGCCTGAAGCTTCCTGCCGGCTGGCAATACGGCACCGCGCTTGAGGGCGGAGGCACCGGCGATTCACTCCAGTTCACACCTGTTTCACTCACCACGCTCATCGATTCACCCGTGCTCACCGGTCAATATTTCAAGAAGTTTGATCTTGACGGCGACTTGAAGCACACCTTGAATGTCGCTGCCGACAGCGCTGCTGCGCTCGAGGCCAAGCCAGAGACCATCCAGCACTTCAAGAATCTCGTCGCCGAGACGGGCGCGCTCTATGGTGCGCGTCATTACAACCACTACGATTTTCTGCTCACCCTCAGCGATCACACCGCGCACTTCGGACTCGAGCATCACCAATCGAGTGACGACCGCATCAGCGAGAACGGGATCACCGATCCCGATGCGATGCTCTCCTCTTCCGGCCTTCTGCCGCACGAGATGACGCACTCCTGGAACGGCAAGTATCGCCGTCCCGCCGGGCTCGCCACTCCCGATTATCAGACGCCGATGAAGGGCGAGCTGCTTTGGGTCTACGAAGGCATGACGCAGTATTTTGGCGAAGTCCTCACCGCCCGTAGCGGCGAACTCACGCCCGAGCAATCCCGAGATGGATTGGCCAACGTAGCGGCTTACCTTGACCACTGGCCGGGACGCACCTGGCGACCGCTGCAAGATACGGCCACGGCGGCGCAGATCCTTTACGGAGCTTCGCACGCATGGCAATCGTGGCGTCGCAGCGTCGATTACTACGACGAAATGATCCTGGTCTGGCTCGAAGCTGATACTGTGATCCGCAAGCAGACCAACGGCGCAAAGTCGCTCGATGATTTCGCCAAGCTATTCGTCGGTGGAAAAAGCGGACCGCCGGCCGTGGTGCCCTACACTTTCGACGACGTCGTCAACGGTCTCAATCAAGTTGCACCATACGATTGGCGCACATTCCTGCGCACCCGGCTCGATCGCACCGGCGACCACGCTCCGCTCGGAGGC
>CAVQGF010000076.1:0-15980 GCA_963711965.1 uncultured Acidobacteriota bacterium
CCGTTGACTCCCGGGCTGCCCCAGATGGCGCGCCCTATGAACCCGCCGATGAAGGCTCCGGCGATGCCCAGTAACATAGTGACAATCCAGCCGCCAGGGTCGCGTCCCGGCATCAGCAGCTTGGCGATTGCTCCGGCGATCAGGCCGAAGATGATCCACGAAAGAATTCCCATAGTTCCCCCTAAAAGCACAAATACTGAACTGTAGGACGGAAATGGCTCTAGGGAGGATGGCCGAAAACGAGAGCTGCTGAAGGCGAAAATCGGCGATGCCGGCGCGCGCGGCCCCGGCCGCTCCTACTTCCTGAGAACAGAATAATAAGGATCGAGTAGCAGCTTGCGGGTGCCAACAGGCGCCACGATGGTGAAGGAGGTCTCAGCCTCATCAACGAAGACGCGGCCCAGGTAAACAGGGGCGGCATCGGGGTCGCGCGATTCGCCGTAGATCGGCAGCGACGAGATCAGCTGCTCAGGCGCGTCGCTTTCGACGATAGTTCCATTGAAGGCGACCTTTCCTTTCCGCGCCACGCTCTTCACTGACTTCAGCGCGAAGTTAGGGACGGCGCTTCCGTTCACCCATCCATCGAAGAACCAATCGAGCGATCTCTTGTTCTCGTACTGCAGATCCGCAGGGATGTATTTCTCGAACGCGGCTTGCACCTGCTGGTTGTTCATGGTCCTTCCATCGAGGGTGCTGATCAGCTCCTGCAGCGCCGCGTTGAAGCGCGCGTCCGGATAGCGGGCGGCGTGGTCGCGAAACATCTCATGCAGCATGTGAAGGAGCCAGGTGCCGCGTCCGTAGGCGATTTCTTCGTATCCGGTAGGAAATTTTGTCGACGAGAGCCGGAAGCCGAGCGTCACCGGACCGGCGGCGCTCAAGGTTCGGCCTTTTGCATCGGGACGCAGCAGAGTCCCGCGGTAGTAGTCGAGCGCGGTCTTCATGTCAGAGGGATGTTTTTCCTCGAGCGCGGTGAGGGCGGAATAATTTGCCAGCGCCTCCACCAACCAAGCGTCGCGCGTGCCCGCCCACATCACGCGGTCTCCCCACCACTGATGTGCAGTCTCATGCGCCAGCATCAGCCGGCTATAGAGCATCTGCGCGTAGCTTCCGCCGAGCGAGGGTACAAACTTGTCTTCGGGAAGAAAAGCGTAGCTGGATAAGAAGATGAGACCCGGCCATCCCTGGCTGATCGGCCCGGGCATCTGCGTGATGGCGATGGCGCTGAAGGGGAACGGCCCAAGCCTGCGCTCGAGTGATTCGATGTCGCTGGCGGCGGCGTCCGCAACATTATTCATGTTGCCGGCCGGATCAAGACCCACTCCTCGCTGCTGCTTCCTTTTACCGACTCCGCCCGGCTCTTCCGGCGCCGTAAGATTTTCCATGCCCTTTGCGGCAAAAACTTTGACGTCGATCGCTCCCGACTTAACCACCGCATTTTGATAGCGGCCAAGGTTAAAGCCTGCGACCGGTACAGGGCGCGTTGTCTTCCAATGCGAAAGTTGATCTCTGCCTTCAGCAAGCGAGGTAGGGCGATCCTCGAATCCGCTGGCAACCAGCGTCCACCCCGGCGGATAGCTGAAGGTCATATCGAAGTTCGCCATCGCCGGCCCGCGATTTGGGTACCAGGTTCCGCGCGCGCCCACGTAGATGAGTCCGTTGCCGGCATCCGACATCACCGGCCCAGCGTAATCAAAGACCACCTCTGTCTTTTTATCTCTATCAAGGGCAGCAGGAAAGATGATGGCCGCAACATCGTTGCCGCGGCGAGCGAGTTCGGTTCCCTCGAGGCTTTCGTTCTGGATAAATTCCAATGGAGCGGGTGCCCCACCTTTTTGCGAAGCAAAAGGTGGGATCTGATTGACCGATTTGATCTTCAAATTCCGGGAGAGCTCAAAGACGACGCAGCGTACGCCCTGCACCTGCGGAGTGATCTGCATGGTGACCTGCGCGCTCAAATCGCTGGGCGGAGCGAGGTGGGCCACGATGCGGTAGTCAAATAGTGCGACCGGATCCACCGTCGATGCAGTGTGACGCGAAGCGAAGCGCGTCCACACATCATAGAAGCGGCCGGCGTCGATGCTGGAGCGGCCAACGGAGATCTGCTCGCTCTGCACCGGATCGGAGATCACATCGAAATTCCCAAGATGTGCTCCTTGCAAACGTGCGTGCAGAAACGTGGTTTCGTTTTGCCCGGCGTGGTTCAGCAGATCGTTCAACAGCGCAAGCGCGTCCGCCGATGCGAGCGACTGTGTGACGCCGTCGCCGGCTGCCAGGAAATCGGTGGCCGCGACTGCCATCTTCAACCGCGACGCCAGCGCTTCCATCTCGCCGCCGCGAAAGCGAAAGAATCCCTGGGTGAATTTCTCCTCGAGCACCGCATTTCCGGTGAACAACGCCAGCGACTCGCGCTCGACCCGCTCCGGTGGCAGCACCAGCACCTCGCCTTCGCCCTGGAAGTAGGCGCCGGTGATCACTCCGTCGACCGGCTCGGTGAAGGCGATCAGGCCATCGGTAAATGTGAGGTCGATTTCATGGGTCTCGACGGAGATGTCGCGCACACGGAATACTCGGTCAGGATCGAGGTGGACGCTGGCGAGCTTACGGTAGGTCGTGAGGGCGTTGCCGGTGCCGGAGGCGGCATCATCCGCCCGTCCGAAAGCGCTGACGCAAAGGCTGCAAATCAAAATACCCACACAAGCGAAGCTTGTGTGGGGCACCCGCAAAAGAGTCTTCAGGAGTCGAGCGTGAAAGCCGCGCACAGCGGGATTCTAAACCCACATTCCGCTGCGCGGAAATGTGGGTCGCCCGGCCGCGCTTCCATGGGAAACCCCAAGCCTGCGTTACCCGCACGGTTGTTGTCGAATCAGACTTTGCGCCACGCATCAAGAAATTCTTTCGGGGTATCGGGTGGCGCTAGGGATGGATGTGCTCGACAGACTGGCTCGATTCCCAAGAAGAATAGCGGCCCTAAAACCTGAGCCATTCCTGATTGGAATGCCTTGTACTCTTCGTCCGAACATTTTGCCTCAACAAGCCGGAGCGCATCCATTAGCAACCCATGCGCGTTGTTCATTAAATCCAGAGCACTCTTCGCTACATCCTTATTTTTAATCATTGCGGGTGCCCCATCCTTTTCTCTCGCGGCACAGTATATATGCCAAGAACTGGGGTGCCCCATCCTTTCGCGCTCTTTGCGAAAGGGTGGGAGCCGTTCTGTAGAATCCATCCGTGCCGAGCGGCCTACAACGTTCATACGGTTCCAACGATCTCCATTTCATCACGTGCAGCTGTTATCGACGAACCCAACTTCTCGGCAGCGCGCGGGCGCGAAATGTATTCTTGAAAATTTTCGAAGAAGTACGCCGGCGCTACCGGTTTACCGTCGTTGGATATGTGATCATGCCGGAGCACGTCCATTTACTGGTAAGCGAGCCTGAGGTGAAGGACCTATCAACGGTGATGCAGGTTTTGAAACAACGAGTGTCGAGGAAGCTCCTCGAGCCGGGACAGAAAGCTTTCTGGCAGACCCGCTTCTACGATTTCAATGTGTGGACAGCCAAGAAGGAGCGGGAAAAGCTGAAGTACATGCACCGAAACCCGGTGAAACGCGGGTTGGTCGATGCCCCGGAATTGTGGGAGTGGAGTAGTTTTCGGTTTTACCTTTATGGTGAGATTGGAGTCGTGAAGGTGAACTCAAAAATATAGTTCCCACCCTTGCGCAAAGGCGGCGCAAGGATGGGGCGCCCCATTCTGGTGATCCAAGATACCCATGGAACCGAGGTTGATCGAAACCGGATAGTTCCCCACCCTTTTCGCAAAATCGGCGAAAGGATGGGGCACCCCATTCTGGTGATCCAAGATACCCATGGAACCGAGGTTGATCGAAACCCGCTAGTTCCCACCCTTGCGCAAAGGCGGCGCAAGGATGGGGCACCCCACCTTGGTCACTATTGACTGGCCAGAGTTGCTGATACTATCTGCTTTCATGCGGACCACTTTCTGCTGGGGGATGTTTTTGCTGGCGTCGGTGTGCGCGGCCGACACCATCCGCCTGAAGAACGGACGCAGCATCTACGCCGACAGTGTCACCGACGACGGCAAGACGGTGCAATACCGGTCGGCGAAGACACCTATAGCATCTCCAAGAACCTGGTCGAGCGTATCGACTCCGGCGGAGTGCCCGGCGTCAGCCATCACGACGACGTCGCCGTCGCCATGCCCGACCGAGACCGTCCGGGGCGAAGAGCAGGTCTTCGGCAAGATCATCCGCGAGGGCAAGGTCGACACCGACGCCATTGAAGCTGTCGAAAAGATCGGCAGCCCGGAACTTGCCGCCGCCGCTTACTTCACCGCCGGCAAGTATGAAGCCGACCACGGCAGCCGCAACAAAGCCCGCGAATATCTGGAGCAGGCGCGGCGTTACATGCCCGACAATCCCGCTATCCTTAATCTGTATGTTTCGCTGCTGCTGCAAATGCGGCAGTGCCGGCGAAGCGCTGCCGTTAGCGGAGCAGGCCGCGCGCATCGCGCCCGGCAATGCCGAGACGCAGTCCATGCTCGGCTACTCTTACTTCCTTACCGACCACACTCCACAGGCGATCGAAGCGTGGAAAAGATCGTTGGCCATCCGTCCCGACCCATCGGTGGAGGCGGCGCTTGCTAAGGCGCAGCGCGAGGATTCCGCCGAAGCCGACTTCTCGCTGCAGGAGACCGGACACTTCACCTTCCACTACGAAGGCGGCAAGACGCCCGAGCACTTGCGCAACCAGATCGTCACCGTGCTGGAAGCGCATTACGACGACCTGGTCCGCAACCTGAACGTGACGCCGCGCGCCATCTCCGTCTCGCTCTACTCCAGCGAAACATACTTCGACGTGACCCAGGCGCCCGCATGGTCGGCCGCGCTCAACGACGGCAAAATGCGTATCCCCATCAGTGGGCTCACCGAGGTCACGCCCGAACTCTCGCGCGTGCTGAAGCATGAGCTTTCACACTCGTTCATCAACCAGCTCACTCGCGGACGCTGTCCGCAATGGCTGAACGAAGGCGTGGCCCAGCTCATGGAAGGCAAATCCGTCGCGCGTTTCGGCGGCTCGCAGCTGGCGCGCATCTACGCCGCGCATCAGCAGATCCCGCTCAACATGCTGGAAACTTCTTGGACGCGCTTCGACAGCATGCACGCGCAGATGGCCTACGCCGAGGGGCTGGCCGCGGTGGAATATGTCCGCGATACGTATGGATTGAGCGACGTGCAGCGCATTCTTTCGCGCATCGGCGACGGGTCGTCGACTGAGACCTCGCTGCGGACGACGATCCACGCCGGGTATGGGGATCTGGAAGACGAGATCAACGGGTATCTGAAGGGGAGGTTTGGGAATTAATTTGTGATTTTTAATTTGTGATTGGTGATTGAGAAGCAGTTACCAGCAGGTCACCATTTAAAAGTCACACAAATATTTCCTTCCTTCAAGCGCACGCCAAATGCAGCGTCAAGTAGTAAAGTGGTAAACCTCCCGTTTATCTGCCATTGATTGTTCGAGTTGCGGAGCTTGCATAGCTGCAACCGCAGGGGCTGCGGTTTGGTAGTCTGAAAGCAGAAGAAACCAGTGGTCAGTGTCCGGTGCCCAGTGGTCAGCGCAAGTAAAAAGCAAAAAACAAAACACAAATGCCCACAAAATTGCCCGCCAAACAAAAAGGCGAGTGGGCAGAGGTGTGTTTTGCGGCGGAGGTGCTGGGGCGAGGATGGCGGATCGCGCGTCCGTACGGCGACAGCGGACCGTACGACTGCATGGTGGACGCCGGCGGGCGGATCTCGCGGGTGCAGGTGAAGTCGGTAGAGAAGGCTGTTCGGCCCGGTCGCTTCCACGTGACCGTCGCGGCGGGACGCAACCGCAAGCGCGGATACTCGGCGCGGCAGGTGGACGTGATCGCGATATTGGTGATCCCGTCGCGGAGTTGGTACTTGATCCCGCTCAAGGCGGTGCGCGGAAGAGTGGCGATCACGCTGCCGGGCCGGTTTGAGGAGTACCGGGGCAAGTGGTCAGTGGTCGGTGGTCAGTGAAAAACAAATTGTCGTTGCAGGGAGAGCAGGCTTTTAAGCCTGCGTCATGGATAGGAAAAAATGGCCTTCAGGCCCGGGGCTAAAGCCCGATTGGGAATTGCTGAGACGTGGGGCTGAAGCCCCACTCTCCCTCCGTGCTCTGTGTGCCTCTGTGGTGAAGGCCTTCTCGCTCAGGATGACGATTTCAAAAGGTAGGAGGCAGCAAACAAAGTCCTAAAGCAGGGTTCTCGCTGCGCTCGGGATGACAATTCCTAAAGTGGGTCGACTGGGCTGAGCTGACTACTGAATGCTGACCGCTGACTGCCCGTCAAAACTGTGATATCTTCATGCACTCCCTGGGCCCTAGACAGATGAAACTGCCCTTTCTCAATCACACTGCGCAACGCGACCTTCGCAAGCCCGCGCCATCGTCTATCCCCAAGCTTGAGAGCCTGCAAGTCGCCATGCAATACCGCGGCGCGCGCATGGGCGGCGATTTTTTCGATTTTATCGAGACTGGACCTTCGCGCCTGATCTTTTTGATCATGGACATTGCCGGCAAGCGCGACGAAGCCATGCACATTGCCGCCGCCGTGCAGGACCGCTTCCGCGATGCCGGACCCGACCTATTCACGGGCGCCGAGGTGAACGAGGCGCAGGCGGCAGCCGATCTCAACATCATCATCAACCGCACCGTGATCGAGTCGGCGGGAGGCGTACGCTGCGCGCCGGCGTTCCTCGCCTCGTTCGACGAGAACCTGGGCACGCTGACTTACGTGAATTCCGGACACACATCCGGATTGCTGCGCGACGCCGACGGTACCACTGAGTTGAAAGCTAACGGTGTTCCGCTCGGCCTGTTCTCTCATGCCGTGACCGACGCTCAGCTATCGGTGCTGCAACCCGGCTCGGTGCTGCTGCTCGCGTCGAAGGGACTGATCGAAAGCAAAAAGGCTTTCCAGAAAGAGTATGGATTCAAGCGGCTGGCCAGTTTGGTGCGCGAGTCGCAGTTCACCAGCGCCGCGGAGCTGTGTACCGCTGTGCTGGGAGACGTGGAGACGTACACCCACAATTCCGATCCGGACAACGATGTGACCACCGTGGCGCTGATGCGGACGGCGGCGGTGCAGAGCGCGATGGCTGGCGCCAGATGATTTGTTCGAGTTGAGAGCTGGATTGTCCAGTGGTACGATTTTCTTCCGCACGCCTTGAGGTTCTTCCATGAACAAGAAAAAAGTCTTGATCGGCGTTGGCGTCGTCTTCGCTGTCCTTATTCTTATTGCGTTGCTGCTTCCCTTACTGGTCAATGTGGACAAGCTGCGTCCGGAAGTGCAGGCGCAGGCCTCGAAGGCGCTCGGCCGCAACGTCACCATTGGCGAGTTGAAGCTTGCAGTCTTCTCGGGCGGCGTGACCGCGAAAGATATCTCCATCGCCGACGATCCGGCATTCAGCCAGCAAGCGTTCGTTACGGCGAAGTCGCTCGATGTGGGCGTGGACCTGATGCCGCTCATCTTCTCGAAGGCGCTGCACGTGAACACTCTGACGCTCGAGGAGCCGCAGATCAACCTGGTGCGGCGCGGCAGCAAGTGGAATTACTCCAGCGTGGGCAACAGCGCCGCATCGGCGGCGGCCGCGAACAAGCGCGGACATCGCAAAGGCGCGCCCGAACCTGAGACGCAACCCACACAATCCACGCCCGCCGCGGCGCAGGATTTTTCTGTCGGAAAACTCGAGATCAACAATGGTCGCGTGACCGTGAGCAGTGGCTCCGGCAAGGCACACACCTATGAAGACGTGAACGTGACGGCGAAAAATATTTCACCCACGTCTGTCGTCCCGTTCACGGTGAGCGCGAAGTCGCCGGGCGAAGGAAAACTGAAACTCGATGGTCGCGCCGGACCGCTCAACCGCGAAGACGCATCGCAGACTCCGCTGGACGCTTCGATCGAGATCGAACACATGGACCTGGCGACGACCGGATTCATGGATCCGTCTTCTGGAATCGCAGGGATCCTCGACTTCAAAGGCAATATCAAGTCTGACGGCAACGAGGCCAAGACTGCCGGCGTGGCGAAAGTCGACAAGCTCAAGCTGGTAAAAGGCGGACAACCGGCGGGACAGCCGGTGAACGTTGACTACGCCGCTGGATACGATCTTGCTGGCAAGAACGGCGTGATCACGAAAGGCGACATCCTTCTCGGCAAGACCGCGGCAAAGCTCACGGGAAATATGGACGGGCGCGGCGAGGTGATGAACGTCCACATGAAGTTGAACGGCAACAACATGCCGATCTCGGAGCTCGAGGGCCTGCTGCCGGCGTTCGGAGTGGTGCTGCCGCCCGGCGCGGCTCTTTCCGGAGGAACCGCGACCGCGAACCTTTCGCTCGATGGTCCGATCGATCACCTGGTGACCACGGGGCCGATCAACGTTGCGAACACCAAGCTCACGGGATTCAATCTGGGCGAGAAGATGAAAGCGCTGACCGCGTTGGCGGGCGTCAACACCGGATCCGAAACGATGATCCAGCAGCTCAGTTCGACGTTGCGCGTCGCACCGGAAGGGATTCAGGCCAGTAACCTCAACCTTATTCTTCCGCAGATCGGGACCATCACCGGCAACGGCACCGTTGGCTCGAATAACGGACTGAACTTCAAGATGCTCGCCAAGCTGAACAACGGCGGAGGCCTGGTCGGCGGATTGTCGCAGATCACTTCGCTGGGTCAGTCGAAGGGGCAGCTTCCATTCCTGATCCAGGGGACGACGAACAATCCTGTCTTCTTGCCCGATGTGGCGAATGCGATGGGACAGACCATCACTGCACCTGCAAAGGGTGTGGGCGGGATTTTTGGCGGGATATTCGGGCAGAAGAAATAGAACTGGCGCGCCCGCCGCGGCGGGCGCGTTCACACGTTCTTATTTCTTTTTCGCGGCTTTCGCGGGAGCTTTTCCTGCGCTTAACGCGTCGGCGGTTACGAAGATTGGCGCGATGTCTGTTGGAACTGAAGTCAATCCATCGATCGCCTTCTTCACCGATGCAGGCAGAGTTGCTTTCTCGGTGATCAACTTTTTGGCACCGGCGTAATCGCCGGTGGCTTCCAGAGTCAGGAATTCGTGGTCGAGTGAGCTGACCGCCTCCTTGATCTTGCTGAGGTCGACCGCGAAAGTTCCATCAGGCTTCGCGACGAAGCCGCCTTTATCGAGGAACCAATTCATCTGGATGGCCATACCTTTGCCATGCGCCTCGTGGATGCCGAAGCGCAAGGTTCGGAACGAGGACGCTAAATACGTGTTGTAGAGCTTGCGCTCGGCGGCGGCTTTGTCCTTCACGTCGAGAACTTGCTGCAGCTTCATGGCGTCGGCGTGATCGATCATGTATTGCAGCGCGAAGAGGCCGGTGACGTCGGCCTTGGCTTCCTCGATGGCGCTGAATAGTTCTTTCAGCTCCAGGCGCGGATTGGTGTCGCGGTCGCCGATCTTGATCTGGTGCGGCCCGAGTCCGTGCGTCAGCTCGTGCGCCAGGATGTGAGTGAAGAACCAGTCGAAGCTCACGTCTTTCTGGTCAGCCGGCGAAAGGACCTTCTTTGAGATCGGGATCAGAACTTTGTTGAACTTTGCTTCCTGCACGTTCTTGAGCATCACGCGCTTGCTGCCTTTTTCGGCGACGACGCGATCGTCGTTCGGCAGGTTGTAGGCGGCGGTCATGATGCCGTGCTGGCCATCGCCGCCGGCGAAGACTTCATTCACGACGCGAATCGGCGAAAGCGCGCCGAGCTTCGGATTGCGGAACTTGGCGTCGACAGGAAGATTGTTCTCGATCTCCTGCAGATGCTGCGAGAAGAAGCCGAGCTTCTGGGTCTCTTTGTCGTCGCGCAGGTTAACGTAGGCCTCGAAGGCGGCTTTGTAGCCGAAGAGTTCGTCGTTGTAGGTCTCGTAAGGGCCGATGGTGATGTCGAGCGGTGCGTCGAGGTCCATCCACGCGACGTCGGAGTCGTAGTAGTCGTCGGAGAGAAAGGCATCGGCACGCGTGGTCAGGAATTTCTTCAGCGTCGCGTTGTCGGTGAGCGCGGCGGCTTCGCGCAGCAGGCCGGCGGCTTTGGTCAGGGCAGCTTTATAGCCTTGGCTGTACGGGACAATCGTCAGTTTTTTGGACGAGTCGCGCTGGATCACGCTGTAAAAACCTGTCGCTTTTTCCTTGTCTTCCTTGGAGAGGCCCTCGGACCAGCGTTCAAACTCGGGCTTGGTCATGTTCGCAGGATAGAAGTTTGAGCCTAGGGGCTTGCGCTCAGGAACGTCGGGCAGGAAGGCGTCGTGGCCATCAAGGTCGGACCAGGGGCCTTTGTTCTGCCAGAAATATTTCAGGCGAGCGCGGCCCAGTGGCGAAGCGTCCTTTTTTAGCTTGGCGTAAAGATCGTTGTTGCCGGCATAGAGCTGGGTCATGAAGAGCGGATCGAGAACGCGCGCCGCTTCGATCAGCTTCACCAGCGCCTTCTTGTCGCCTGCGGAGAGATGCGTGGTATCGACCTTGAGTTCGGTAGGCGCATAGCGCGCCTGCATCTTCTGTAGTTCGGCTAGGCCGGGGATCTCTTTGTGCAGCGTGATCTGAATTTCTTCCTGTCCATAAAGCACAGTGGCAAGCAGCAGGAAACAGATGATGATGGCGAATCTCATGTTTATTCCTCTTAGAATCTATTTCACGTACTTGTCTAGAAAATCTGCGATAGCACCGTACCCTTTGATGCGGTTGGCGCGCTTGGCCATGCCGTGGCCTTCGTCGGGAAAGCTGACGTACTCGACCGGCACGCCCTTAGCCTTCACCGCGGCGACGATCTGATCAGCCTCCGGCTTTGGGACGCGCGGGTCATTCGCTCCGGCGATGACAAACAGCGGCGCTTTGATCTGGTTCACAAAGTTAATAGGCGAGATCGACTTCATGAACTCGGGGTCTTTGTCGGGGTCGCCGTATTCTGCGGCGCGGTTCTCGCGACGCCAAGCGCCGGTGTTCTTGAAGAAGGTGGTCCAGTTGGCAATGCCTACAATGTCGACACCCGCCGCCCACAGATCAGGATTCATGGTGACCTCGGCCAGCGTCATGAAGCCGCCGTAACTGCCGCCCATGACGACGATCTTCTTCGGATCGACGTAGCCGGAATTTTTCAGATACTCATGCGCGAAGGCGACGTCTTTGACCGCGTCCATGCGCTTCTTGTAATCATCGGCGTGAGTGTACTCGCGTCCATAGCCGGTGCTGCCGCGAACGTTAGGCGCGAGCACGGCGTAGCCGCGATTGAGGAAATATTGCAGCACCGAGCTGAAGTAGGCGCGCTCTTGCGACTCAGGACCGCCGTGCACGGAGACGATGGCGGTGAGTTTGCCATTCTTCTCCGCATTTTTGGGAAGATAGAGAAAAGCAGGGATCTGTTTGCCATCAAAGGTCGGATAGGTGATGGTCTGCGGCTGGACGAAAGTGTCGGCAGGAATTCCGGCGCGAGTGGAATGCGTGACCTGCGAGGCGCGATTGCCTTTCAGGTCGAGCGTCCAAACGTCCCAGTTGATGGCAGGCGAGGTGTAGTCGAAGGCGACATGCGAGCCGTCAGCGCTGAAGGAGCCAGTATCGACCACGCCTTTGGGCAATCCGCGAAAGATATCTACCTTATTGGTTTGCAGATTGCGGATGCGCACCGAGGACGAGCCATTATCGTTCCAGGCATAGAAAAGATATTTGCCGGTGCGGTCCATGCTGATGCCGGTGTCTTCATCGATTTCCTGGGGTGAATCTTCGATGAACTTCAACTGCTTAGCGCGCACGTCGTAAAACGCAAGGTTGATCTTGTCGCGGTCCTGGTTTGAGGCCAGATAGAAGCCGGAGCCATCGGGCAGCCATGCGCCGTAGTTGTAGAGTGCGTCACCTTTGTGAGGAGTGAGGTGCGTGACGCTCTCGCTCTGCGTGTCGACCAGGAAGAGATCATTGTCGTAATTGTTGCGCTCCCGGTTGGCGAGGAGGTAGCGACCGTCCGGCGAAAAACTGACACAGTAGTAGTTGGCGTCGTTGGCGAGGATGCGTTTCGCCCGCTTCGACGCCAGGTCCATCACATAAAGATCGAAGTAACGCTCCATGCGCTGATTGGACGAATAGCAGATCCTGGAGCCATCGCGGGAGAAGTCGCCGAAATTGTGGACAACCTTGGGATCACTGGTGAGCGCGACGATACTTTCGCCGTTCGGATCCATTAGGTAGAGCTGAGTGCGCTCGTCGCCGCCCTGGTCTTTGGTGAAGAGAATGACGTCGCCTCGCGGCGACCAATGAACCTCGTGCACTCGGTCGTCGAAAAACGTGAGCTGCTCGGGATAGCCGCCTACGATCTGATTCTTCCAAACCTGATTCACGCCGGAAACGTTGGTTAGATACACGACTTCGTCGCCCTTGGGCGAGATGGAAGGGCCGCTGGCGTTACGAACGTTGAGGAAGCGCTCCATGCCGAACTGAGTCGGCTTGGGAAGTAGGGGTGCGGGAGTTTGGGCGAATGCGGAGGCGGTAACGAGCAGAAAAATAAATTTCAGGCGCAAGGTGATTCTCCTGCCAAAAAGAACGAAGAATGATATCAGGAAGGACGATTGTGTGATTGTGTGAAGGACGAAGTGATTATTGATTGAAAGCTTTGTACCTCAGGGCCTAAAGCCCGCTCTCTCGGAACCTTTAATGCAGGCCTGAAGGCCTGCTCCGCCCAAACTCGACGGCATGGTCCCTCGACTGCGCTCGGGATGACAAAATCACAAACAAACGCAAGGTCCTTCGACTCGGGCGCGGCATTCGCCGCGGCCTCGCTCAGGATGACGATGGTTGGGGATGTAATGTGCACTGGAGATTCGTCGCGGCGGGCGCTTTCTATGAATCCGCGCGGATACTCATTTTCGGGATTGCGGCCATGCACAGCGGAGGACGGCTGTGCCACACAAATCAGAAACAAATGCAGATCCCTCGACTCGGCCTCGCGCTGCTCAGCCTCGCTCGGGATGACCTCTGTAACTTAGCGGCGGAAGTGGAAGGTGGGGGTGAAGTCGCGGCAGGCGATCGTCTTCGGCTGCTCCTGCCAGAAGACTTTATCGACTTCCAGGCATTCGATACCGACCTGGCGCGATGCTTCGCCCACCCAAACCACGCGAGCGTGGGTGCGGTGGATGCGTCGTTGCAGCATGATCACGTCGCCGAGGCGGAAGTGGTGACCAGCGGTATGGATGCGGGCACCGGTGGGTGAAACGTCAAGAGTGCAGACGTGAGCGGTGCGTCCGGAAGAGATGAAATTAACTTTCAGTGGGATCGCTACGGGACGGCGTTTACCCTCGCGCAACTTGCAAAAATATTCCAGCTTCAATTCTGATTCATCATTGCGCGGCCGGTGAGTTGCGCTCACATCCCGGATAGTAGCACGAGTTTCGGTGCAATTTATCTCAGGATTATGCCTTAGGAAGGACGACCATGTGAAGTAGGAATCAGAAGCAGGTCCCTCGCTAGGGAGAGGTGACAAATCAAAAGCAAACGCAAGGTCCTTCGACTCGGACGCGGCGTGCACCGCGTCCTCGCTCAGGATGACGACTCCCACAGGGGCATGCCCTCTGCACGAGCAAGGACGCCCACTCCCTACAAGGGACTCGAAGTGCCGCGCGCACGAGGACGTGCGCGCCTACACAACCAAAGTCCCTGCAATCGATGCTGCGGGTGCGCTAAAATAGGGCTTACAAGGCCAAATCCAAGAAAGTCCCAGGTTTTGCATGCGAAAAACTCTATCCCTCGTAGCCGTTATCGCCACCGCCATTTTTGCGACTTCCCTGTTCGCCGACAGCGTGGTGGAAGAGATCATTGCCCGCGTGAACGACGACATCATCACGCGCGCCGAGCTGCAGCGCAATAAGCAGCAGCTTCTGGACGAAGCCAAGCAAAAAGGCGCGCCACTCACCGAGGCCCAAATGGCGGAGCGTGAGAAGGATTTGTTGCGCGATTTGATCGACCAGCAGCTGCTGATCCAGAAAGCCAAAGACCTTGGCATCACCGGCGACGCGGAAGTGGTGAAGCGGCTCGACCAGATCCGCCAGGACATGAAGCTGAATTCCATGGAAGACCTGGAACAGGCGGCGCAGCAACAGGGCATGAACTTCGAGGACTTCAAACAAGGGATCCGCAACAGCATCATCACGCAACAGGTGATCAGCCGCGAGGTCGGGTCGCACGTCAGCATCCCACCGGAAGAGATCGCGAAATTTTACGAGCTCAATAAAAAGGAATTCGAAGGCCCGGAGCAGGTGCAGATCGCAGAGCTGCTGATCGCGCCGGCGAAAGACGAAAAAGGCAATCCGAAGGAAGACCAGACCTCACTCGATGCTGCCAAGGCCAAAGCCGAATCGGTGCTGGCGGAAATCAAGAAGGGGACGAAATTCTCCGATGCGGCGATCAAGTACTCGGACGGGCCGACGGCGCAGCAAGGGGGCGACCTGGGATTGTTTAAGCGCGGCACACTGTCCAAGGACCTTGAGGACATCACCTTCAACATGAAGCCAGGCGAGACGTCGAATGTGATCCGCACCAAACAGGGATTTGTGATCCTGAAGGTGATCGAGCACCAGTCTGCTGGAGTGCCGCCGATGAAAGAAGTGGAGCCACAGATACAGGAAGCTATCACCTGGAAAAGCTGCAGCCGGCGCTGCGTGCTTACCTGACCAAGCTTCGCGAAGATTCGTACATCGACGTCAAGGCCGGTTTTATGGACACCGGCGCAAGCCCGAACCAGACCAAACCGATCATGACCACCGCTTCAACCGCGAATGATAGTGAGAAGCCAAAAAAGAAAAAGAAGAAGTTCGTGGTGTTTTAGCCAAGGACGATTGTGTGAAGGACGAAGTGCAAACAGGCGCGTCTTGATGGGCAGATGCGCCTTATGCCTGCGGACGCGCATCACATACCATGAGGCAGTACTATGATGGAGCGTTTCAAGAACAAGCCGGTCCAGGATGATCCGCAGCGCGTGCCGCGCGACCCGGAAGATCGAGTCGTCCGCAATTCCCGCGAATTGAAAGAAAAGATGGAAGACAAGACCATCGCGGATTCATTTCCGGCGAGCGATCCGCCGTCGTCGATGCCTGATCCCTCCGAAGAAGACCCGTTCGCGGCGTAAGCTCTACTTTCCAGATTCCTTGATCAAAGTTTCCTGGCTGGCGGCGCAAAGCCAGCTGCCGCTTTCTTCCACCCAGGTGTCGGTAAAACGGCCGCGCCGGGTGTAGGCCTTTCCTTTTGAACTTCCCTTTTCACGATAAGAGCCGGTCACGATGACGGCACGGTCGTGCGCCCAGGCCACCATGTTCTCGTTCACGATCTGGTCGGGAATATAGGTCAAGGTGCTGATGCTGGCGAGAAACTGTTGCTTGTTCATGAAGGTGCCATCGGAATCGGTGTAGGCGAATGAGGGAGAGAGCAATGCGCTGATGGCCTGCGCATCGTTGTGCTTTTCGGCTTCATTCCAGGAATTCTCGAGAGCGAGCACGCGCGCCTTGTCGGCTTCGACTTTCGATGAGTCCGGGGAAGCCCCGAGAAGTGCGGCGGTTGCAAGTCCGATGGTCAGCACAGCCAGGCAGGTGAAATTCTTTCTCATCCGAATGCTCCTCCGCTAGGTCGCTCTCAGGCGGGGAAAGTGTGGCATAGAGGCACTCCAATTGCCAGATTCATCTATTTTCACTCGCTAAGCCTCTTTTGGGATTGTGAGTGGCAGCGAAATCAGATACAAAGCTGAGAGGCACATGAAAGATTTCTACATACGCGACGCCGCCACCTTCGAGAACCAGAACATCACCACGTCGTTCGTGGTGGCGATGAAGCAGGTAAAAGCCAAGAAGAGCGGCGAGCCGTATCTGGCGCTCACGCTGGTCGACCGCACCGGCCAGATCGAGGCCAAAG
>CAVQGF010000077.1:0-56427 GCA_963711965.1 uncultured Acidobacteriota bacterium
GACTCGCAACGGCTACGGGAAGCGCACGCCACTGAGCGCGTACCCGGTCAAGGGCCGCGGCATCGGTGGCGTGCGAGCGATCAAGACCACCTCCAAGACGGGCCCGGTGGCGGCGGCGCGCGTGGTCCAGGGCCACGAAGAGCTGATGATGATCTCGGCCGACGGCATGGTGATTCGCACGCCGCTCGAAACGATCTCCGAGCGGACCGGCGGCTGACCTCAGGCGTCAGCTGATGAACGTGCGTGACGGCGATCGGCTGGCGGCCATCGCGATTCTCGAGCCGAGCCGAACGGCAATGGCGACGACAACGGCTCCGTTGGCGAGGACGGCGGGCCGAACGATGACGGCGAGGAACGCGCTGGTGGCGAGGACGAACTCGCAGGTGGAGCACTGCCGACGGCGGCCGCCGACGAGGCCGCAGAGACGAGCGACGACGAAGACGAGCACAAGCGGACGAAGACCCCGACGACGACGGCGCGAGGAAACTCTCTGGGCTGACATGACACATGGACTGGCGCCAAGTCGGAGCGTTGCGACGCTCTGAACTCGGCCTGGCTCCAGAGGAGAGGGACCCTCGGCTGAGGTAGGGAGGAGGGAAATGCAGTCCACAGACCAGGGAGTCTGCGACTCGGGCGGGGCGGGTTGGGGTTACCTACGGGGTGACGTCGATGGGCTCGGGCGGCGAGTCGGGTCTGGGTGGTGGGGCTGATGGCCCTGGTGCTGTGTGCAGCTGGAGACGGGGCTGCGGCTGGGGGCGGACTCGCCGGATACGCGGTTCACGTTGCCGCAGTACAGCCTGGGCTACTTCTGGGACACGCCGCTGGGCTGGACCGGGCGTGGTCGGCGGGGTGCCGGTCAATCAAGGACAGCGTGCAGTTCGCGTCGCTGGCCGGCTTTTTCCGCGACGAGCCGGCGGTGCCCGTGCCGCTCGAGGACAACGTCTACACCCGCTTCGCCGGGTACGCGCTGGTCGGCTCGGTGCTGGCGCCGCTGGTCGGCGCGTACGCCAGCTTCGTGCTGGTCAACGTGCTGTTCTGGGTGGCCGCCGCGCTGGCGACGTATGCGCTGGCGCTCGGCTTACCGGCTCGACCTGACCGCCGCGCTGGCGGCGCTGCTGGTGAGTACCGCGCCGGCCTTCGAGGCGCTGGCGGGCCAGGCGTTGCCGTACGTGGCCTCGTACAGCCTGTTCGTGCTGGGCCTGCTGGCTGTTCGATCGGGCGCGGCTGTTCGAGCGCGTCGACCCCGGCCACGCGTCGCGCTGGCGTGCGGCTTGGTCGGCGGGCTGGCTTCGTGTTCTACGACCTGTACATGCTGCCCGCGTTCGTGGTGGTCGTACGGGCTGCTGCGCCGCATGCCGCTGCGCAACCTGGTGCTGGTGCTGGTGGCGATGGCGCTGCCGCGCTGGTCTGGAGCGTGTACTGGCAGGTGGCGCACCTGGCGTCGTACTCGCACAACGAGACAGCACCCGGCCGAGGCGCTGGCGGCCTGGTTCGACCCGGCCCGCACTCGGCGCAGGGTCGTGTCGAAGCTCAAGGCGTACGCGCTGCTGGCCGCGCACGGCGTGCTGAACATCGGCGCGGCGTTCCTGTTCTGGCCGGTCGCGCTGGCGCCTGTGCGAGCTCGGGGTGTTGATCCAGCGCCGTGCGCCGAGGCGGCGTGGTTCGTCGCCGTGGCCGTCGCCGGCTTCGCGCCGGCGCTGTTCATGCTGTCGACCTGGCCGCACATCCCGCGCTGGTACGCGTACGGCTTCCCGGCCGTCTACATCCTGGCGGCGGCCGCGGCGGTGCGCATCGGCGCGCTGGCTGATGCGCGCGCGACGCGGCGCAGCCGAGCTGCAGGTCGGCGCTGGCGGTGGTCGTGGTGCTGCCGGCGCATCGTGCTGGCCAACCTGGACGTGCTGGGTGCCACGCGGCCGATGGAGCTGCTGCTGTTCCAGCCGACGCACTGGTCCTACCTGTGGTCGCCGTAGCGTCGCCGCCGCGGCGGGCTGACGCGGCCCGCGCGGCGGTCGGCGCCTGAGCTGGAGCGTGGCGACCGCCGCGGTGCGTGCGTCGGCGGACTGGCGTGCGGCTGGCGCTGGGCGCGGCGGGGTCGGCGATCGTTCGGCGGTGGTCATGGCCGCGCTGCTGTCGGCTGGCGGCTGGGTGGCGGCGCTGCTGCTGAGCACGCCGCGCACGGCGTTTCTGGTCACGCTCGGCCTGGTGGCGCTGCTCGACCTGGCCGCGCTGCCGCCGCGCAACGAGCCCGAGTACGACGATCGGGAGGCGTTCTATCGCACCGACCAGGTGCTATCGCGCAGTCGGTGCCGAGCCGGTGCCGCGCCGCAGCCAGACCGGTGCTGATGCTGCTGGTCGAGCCGGTGTTTCCCGTGGCGCCGCCCAGCCGCGATTCGGCCTGGCGGGCGACGTCGGCGGATCGATCGCTCGGCTGGGATTGCGCCTTTCGGCGCGGCCTGCAGCAGGTGGCGCTGCCGCTCCCGCGCGGCTCAGCGCCGGGTCGCAGTTGACGTGCGGCTGCACCTGACCGGCTCGCCGAGCCGCGAGAGCGACTACCTGCTGGTGTACGCATCGCGCCAGCGCGGCGGGTTTCTGGCGTGTCACTGGTCGGCGCCGCGGACGTCGGCCCGGGCGCGACGCGTCTGCGCGCTGCACCGTGAGCGGCCACGGCACCGTCCCAGCTGTCGCCCCGACGCAGCGGGCCCAGCCGACTCCGCCGCGCGCGCGCTCGTGCTCGGTGTGCTCGGTCTGGTGCTGCTGCTCGCGGTCGGCGCTGCTGGCTGGCTCGCTGTTCCCGAGCGCGACGCTGGCGGGCCGCTTGCTCGGCGCGGCGGGTGAGGCGCGCTCGGGTACATACGCCCAGGACCTGGTGGCCTATCTCGGCCAGCGGCTGCGGCTGGCGGCGGCCTTGCTGTTGGTGTTGTCGCTCGGCCTGGTCGTCTTGCGGGCGCGCTTCTCAGGCACCTGTTGACGTCGTTCTTCGAAGACCTGACCTGGCAGCGCACACAGCCGGTCCTGGCTGGGCTCAGCGCTGGATCGACCGGCTCGATGCCCTTGCCGTGGTTGCGCCGATGCTGCTGGCGATTGGCCTGCGCCTGGCGTTTCTGAACCAGCCGATGCGCTACGACGAAGCGCTCACCTTCAACGAGTTCGCCTCGCGGCCGCTGTACTACGGCCTGAGCTTCTACCCGGACCCGAACAATCACCTGCTGAACACGCTGCTCGTGCACGTCACCTCCACCGGCCTGGGCACTCAGCCGTGGGTGCTCAGACTGCCGGCCTTCGTGGCGGGGGTGCTGCTGGTACCGGCGACGTACGCGCTGGCGCGCCTGCTGTACGGGCGCCGCGCCGCGTTTCTGGGCGCGGTGCTCGTGGCCGTGTCGTCGTACCTGGTCGAGTACTCGACGAATTCGCGCGGCTACACGCTGCAGGCGCTGTGCTTTGTCACCATGTTCGGCCTGGCCGGCGTCGCGGTTCGGCGCGACAGCCCGACCGCGCTGCTGCTGGCCACGCTGGTGGCGGCGCTCGGCGCGTACGCCCTGCCGACGATGTTCTACGGCGTGGTGATCGTTGCCGCCTGGTGTGGCCTGGAGTTGCGCCGCACGAAGCTGACCCGGATCAGCCGCGGGCAGCTCGGCGGTGAGCGGATTGCTCCTCGGGCTGGTGGTCACGCTCCTGTATCTGCCGGTGCTGCTCGTCTCGGGTGCCGACAAGCTGGTCTCGAATCGGTTTGTCGTCCCGCTGGACCTGGCTGAGCTGGCGCCGAGCTGCCGATCTCGCTGGCCCGCACGTGGGCGTTCTGGAATCGCGACGTACCCGCTGGTCGTCTGCGCTGGTGCTGCTGGTGGGATTTGCCATCGCCAGCATCGAGGAGGTCTTCGAGCGGCGACGTATGCCCATTGGCCTGCTCGCCGCCGGCGATTTGCCTGGTCATCGTGCTGGTCCAGCGCGTGGCGCCGTTCGAGCGCGTCTGGCTGTTCCTGCTGCCGCTGTACCTCGCGATCGCCTGCGGCGGCATCGGCAGACTGCTCGGGGCGCGTCGCTTCGCGGGGCCATGGTCGGCGGGTTGCTGGCGGCCGCCTCACTGGGCTTTCTGACGCTGACCAGCGGATCGATCCTGAGCTCCACCGAGACGGGCGTGTTCCCCGACGCTCAGGCCGTCACCCACAGCCTGAGCGCTGTCCTGGCGAGCGACGACGCGGTGGTGACGACGCTGCCAGCCTCGCTCCCCGAGCTCCAGTACTACTTCCCGCGCGAAGGCATGCGCATCGACGCGCTGGTCCGGCCGCCGGCCGAGGCGCATGGCGTCTTCGTCATCGCCGCGCCCGGAGCATCACCGACGGTCCCGGGCTGGGGTGATCCGCGCGAAGTCCAGCGGTTTCCCGGTCGCGTACTCCTGATGCTCAGCCGAGCTCAGAGCTGAGGGACCACAAACCACGGCCGCCCGAACGTTTTCAGCGTCTCAGCCGCGTTCCGCGGATCGATCTTCAATCCTGGCGTGCCGATCAGATACGTAGCCGGGGTTTGTTCGCGGCGACGGAAAAGTCTCGAGTCGCGGTGCCAGCGCCATCTGTCTTGATGGTCCCCAGCTCGCGGACGAGCTCGTAACACTCGTTACCCTGTCCGAACGCGTTGCAGTCCTGGCGTTCGCGGTACACCCCCAGCGGTAACGTCGTGTCGGCGCGGGAACCCGGCCAGGAAGACCTTTGCGGAAGAGCCGGGCCTGATATTCCGCGGGTACACGAGCAAGTGCGGGCTGTTCGCCGCCCCCACGCTGACCTTCACCGTCCCCGAGAGCGCGCCACCATCGCTGAGTGTCTCAGCCAACGTAATCATGTGGATGCCCGGGCCGGACTGGCCAGGCGCGCTAGAAAATCCCATCGGCCGAGTCGGTCCAGGTTGGCTGGCCTGGCTGCGCCGTCGTCGACCTGCACCGCCACCCTGGCATCACTCGAGGACGGCGCGAACGCAATCTTGACATGGTGCCGTAGGTCTGTGGATTGCAGGCCAGGTTGGTCGTGGTGAGGTCGATCTCACAGACGTCTTCGCCTGGATTCGCGAACGGCAACTGGCGCGACAGCGTCCCGACCGGGACGTCCCGACTCTCCGAAGTCGGCGTGGGCGTTTCGGTCGGGAGCGGCGGCACGGGCGTCGGCGTAGCGGGTTGCGGTGTGTCGGTCGGAATGGGTGTCGCGGTTGGAACGGGTATCTCGGTCGGCACAGGCGTGTCGGTCGGCGGTGGCATCGGCGTATCCGTCGGCGCAACGGACTCTGGCGGTATATCCGTCGCTGCGGCTGGCGCGCAGGGTGGACTGGCCTCCGGGTCCATTGTTTCATCTGGTGGCAGGTCGTGTGCCTGCGGGCACGGCGGCAATTCCTGATCAGTTGCGGGTGCGGTCTCGGATCGTCCTGGGCCATGCTGGTAGGCCCGCCGATGACGACGGCGAACATCAACATCATCACGGTGCCCATCACAACGGCTAGTTTCACGACTTTGCTCACTCTTCCTGGTGCCGAAGAAAACGACCGATACCCGTGGGTGCGACCATGCAGGCCTCCGCCACCGGTGGGCTGCACGCTCTGCAGAAGCTGGTCATAGTGGTCTTTGTTGGCCGGGTTGACTCCTGGGCCGGCGCTGCGATAGGCCGACCTGGCGTCGTCGAGCGCACCCGATCGGGATTGATGAACCCGAGCATTTCGTAGTAAAAGCCCTGGCGGGCGGGATGAAACAGGCTCAGGTCGACCGCGTTCTGGTATTCCGCGGCTGCCTGGCGGTATTTGTCAGCCGGCGCGGGTCGCAGCGCGCGGGCAGGTAGACGAAGCCGAGATTGGAGTGAGCCTCGGCGGCGATATCATCGGCCGAGCGTTGCCAGCGGTGTAATCAGCGATGACCGTTTCAACTCGCGTTCGGCGCGGCCAGAAATCGCCAGCATCGGCCTGGCTCAGACACACATACGCTCGGCCCACTCCAGGGCGGTCCAGGTCTGGCAGGTTGAACCGTCAGGCTGGGGGTCTGGTCTTCGCGCGCGAGTCGTAATCTGAAAAGTCGCACGATCTGGATGCCAGCGCACATTGACAGAATCCTTCGCACACGCCTCGGGCTTGCCGAGCGACTCCTGAAATTCACTTCGCCGAGGCCGAGATGGCCCGGGCGAACTCGGCATTGATCGTAAGGGCCCGTTGGAAAGCCTCGCGACCGGCGGCCAGGTTGTCGAGGCAGCCCTCGGCGTAGCCCAGAAACAGATACAGCGTCTCTTTGCCATTTCCCTCATCCCACTGCGGGTCCGTTGGCCGCTTGGTGAAGTGAACGCGCGCCTCGGCGAATTTATCGCCCGTGAACTGGCTCAGGCCGATCACAAATTCGCCGAAGGCGCGCGTGCGGCGGGTGAGGTCGGCCCGCAGCTGCTGCTTCAAGAGCGGATCGTCCAACGATCGCACGGCCACCGATCGGCCCAGGTCGTGCTCGCCCTGCAGCTCGGGCGTGTGCCTGCAGATTGCTGAGATAGAACTGCGGGACGAACGTCGTGGCGCCGGCACCGGGTTCGAGGTAGCCGTAGACCAGCAGATCGACTTCGATCGCGCTCGCAACCTGTTCGGCGTCGTCCGCACGCGCATCGGGCGTTCGCCGTCGATCCGCCCGACCTGGGATGGTCCCCAGAGCTGGACCTCGAACAGTTGCTCAGTCGACGCGGGGCCTCGTTGATCGCTGAAGTTCGTCGCCAGGGTCGCGTAGAGCGAATCGGCCAGCGTTCTGCGTCGGCCGAGCGCTGCCGCCCGGGGCGTCGAGCGCACCGAACTCGGCGACCGCCACATTCAGATCGCCGGTCATGATCGGAATCGGCCGCGGGTAGAGAACGTACGCCGCCGTGCCGACCGCGAGCACAACGACCAGGCCGGCCAGCATGCGCCGCCAGGGAACGGTCGCCCGCCGATGATAGATGACGTTCGAATGCCGGTGATGACCGTGCTGTCGCGGAACGTCACCGCCGACCGCGACACTGCCCTGGCCGCTCGCGGTGGTGGTCGGCGTGGGTGGCTGTAGGGTGTCTGGGCCTCATGCGCGGGACACTCGTGATTAAACGCAGCTCACCGCACGTTAGCATGACTGACATGGATGCAGTCGCCCCGTTGGCTGGTCAGCTCGTGCAGATCCTGACTCCGTTCCTGCCCTACCTGCTCAAAGTGGGCGAAGGAGTAGCGAAGGTGCCGCCCAGCAGCTCGGAGGACAGGGGCAGGGACCTTGCCACGAAGGTCTGGGAAAAAAGTCGGACGAAAAGTGGGGACGCCGAAAAAGGCCGCCGCCCAAGAGGCGGCCGCCGACCTGGCACGCGCAACCGACTGACGAGGACGCGCGGGCGGCGCTGCGGGTTCAGATCAGAAAGCTGCTCGCCGAGGAGCCCGCGCTGGCGCATGAGCTCGAAGCGCTGCTGAAAGAGGCGCAAGGCGCGGGCCGGCACGACGACCGTGACCGCCAGCGGCGAACGCAGCGTCGCGATCGGCCACGACGTCCAGGGCGGCCCGATCACACGGGCGACCAGCCCCGCCCCCGCCGCTAACGACTCGCGCGGAAAGTAGCGCGGCGACGGCGTCGAGCACATGCTCGGCGACGTCGGTTTTCGGCATACTCGGGAGGTCGGCGCGGCGGCCGTCCGCCCACAGCAGCGTGACCTGGTTCGTCTCGGCGCCGAAGACGTCGTCGCTGACGTCGTTGGCGACGATCAGGTCCAGGCTCTTGCGGGCGAGTTTGTCGGCCGCGTGCTCGATCAGGTCCTGGGTCTCGGCGGCGAAGCCGACGCGGACGGGCTGCCGCTCGCGTCGACAGCAGCGCGCGTGGCGGCCAGCAGATCGGGATTGGGCACCAGGTGCAGGTCGAGCTCGTGCTCGCCGCGCTTGATCTTGTGATCGGCCGGCGCGCCGACGCTGAAGTCGGCCGACCGCGGCGGCCATGATCAGCGCGTCGAGGCTCGGCGTACTGCTCGGTCGAGCGCGGTCGAGCATCTCCTGCGCCGAGTTGACGTGGACCACGTCGCAGGCCGGCCGGCGCGCGCAGCGCGGTGGGCGTGGTGACCAGGACGCACCTCGGCGCCGCGATCGCGCGCGGCCTCGGCGATGGCGTAGCCCATCTTGCCCGACGAGTGATTGGCGATATAGCGCACCGGATCGATGGCCTCCTGCGTGCCGCCGGCGGTGACCAGCACGCGCCGCCCGGCCAGGTCGCCGCGGGCGCCGAGCGTGGCGCGGACGATGTCGAAGATAGTTTCCGGTGCGGCCAGGCGGCCCAGGCCGACCAGCCCGCTGGCCAGGTGGCCCTCTTCGGGCTCGACGATCGCCACGCCGCGCGCGCGCAGGACGTCTCGACGTTGGCCGCGGTGGCCGGGATGCGTATACATGCCGGCGTCCATGGCCGGCGCGACGACGACCGGGCAGCGGGCGGCGAGCGACCGTGACCGACACCGGATCGTCGGCCAGGCCGTGGGCCAGCTTGGCCAGCATGTTGCGCCGTCGCCGGCGCGACGACGATGACGTCGCTCTGGCGGCCCGAGCGTCACGTGGGCGATGTCGGTCTCCATGCCCGGCGCCCACAGGTCGGCGAAGACCGGCCGATGGGTGATCGCCTGGAACGACAGCGGCTGCAGGAAGCGCTGCGCATCGGGCGTCATCGCCACGTCGACGATCGCGCCGGCCTGGTGCAGCGCGCTCGCCAGGCCGATGGCCTTGTAGGCGGCGATGCTGCCGGTGACGCCCAGCGTCACGTGCTTGCCCGCCAGGACGCGGACCTGGCCTACGGCTTCGGGCACGTGGCGTTGCGCTCGTAGTACAGCCGCAGGCCTTTGAGCGTCAGCGTCGGGTCGTGCACGTCGGCGATGTCGGTTTCGGCCAGGACGTAGTCGGCCAGGCCGCCGGTGGCGATCACCAGCGCGTCGTCGCCGAGCTCGGCCTTGATGCGCGTGACCAGGCCCTCGACCAGCCCGACGTAGCCGTAGACCCAGCCCGAGCGCAGCGCGGCGACCGTGTTGCGGCCGATGACTTCGCTTCGGCTGCTCGAGCTCGATGCGCGACAGCCGGGCGGCGCGCTGGAACAGGCCGTCCATGGCGGTGCGCAAGCCCGGGCGCCAGCGCGGTGCCGAGCAGTCGGCCGTCGCGGTCGACGGCGTCGAAGGTGGTGGCCGTGCCGAAGTCGACGATGATCGCCGGCAGGCGATACAGCTCGGCGGCGGCCAGCGCGTCGACGATCCGATCGGCGCCCATCTCGTGCGGGTTGTCGATGGCGATGGTGATGCCCGTGTTGCCCGTGGCGCGCACTTCGACCAGCGGGCAGTCGAGCGGCAGATAGTTGCCGACAGCTTCTCTGAAGATCGGCACCATGGCCGGCACCGTGCTCGAGAGGCTGACGCCGCGGATGTCGGCGAACGTCAGCCCGCGCGCGCGCGAGCAGCCAGTCCAGCAGGGCGGCGTACTCGTCGGGCATGCGGCGCGTGTCGGTTTCGAGCCGCCAGGTGGCCGTGAGCTGATCGCCGTCGAACGTGCCGAGCTTGACGTTGGTATTGCCGATGTCGATGGCGAGCAACAAGCCGCTCACGCGGCAAGTGTAGCGGCCCACGCTGAGGCGGTCCGTGCCTATCACCCGCTGGCCTGCAGTAGGCGTCAGCGCGTCACGCTCGGCCGAGCTTGCGAGCGACAGGACGTCGACGATGCGACGCTGCTTCGGCGCGTCGCGGCGCGCGGCCTGACAGCTCTCGATGAACCAGCGCGTGCAGGCGGGTGTCGGGGGTGAGCTCGGGGTGGAAGGCGGTGGCGAGCAGATTGCCCTGGCGGGCGGCGACGACGCGGCCGTCGGGCAGGGTGGCCAGCGCCTCGGCCTCGGGGCCGACCCGCTCGACCAGCGGCGCGCGGATGAAGACCGCGTGGATCGGCCGGTCGAGGCCAGCTGAACGGCAGGTCGACTTCGAAGCTGTCGATCTGGCGGCCGAACGCGTTGCGCTGGACGGTCAGGTCCATCAGCCCGATCCGGCCGTCGGGCTCGCCGCCGACGATGTCGCGCGCCAGCAGGATCATGCCGGCGCACGTGCCCCAGACCGGCAGGCCGTCGCGCGCGGCGGCGCGGATCGGCTGCCTCGAGCCCGTAGGCGACCAGCAGCTTGCCGATGGTCGTGCTTTCGCCGCCGGGCACGATCAGCCCGTCCAGGTCGACCAGGTCGCGCGGCGTGCGCACTTCGCGGACCACCACGCTCGCGCGCTCGGTCGAGGCTCGCCGCCGCGGCGCGCCGCAGCATCGCGGCGTGCTCGGCGAAGTCGCCCTGAACAGCCAGCACGCCGATCGTGAGCGGCGTCGTCCTACCATCCGCGCGTGGCGAGCTGGCTCGCCTCGGGCAGGGTGCGGGCCGAGATGCCGACCATCGGCTCGCCCAGGCCGCGCGAGACCTCGGCCAGGATCGACGGGTCCTGGTAGTGCGTGGTGGCCTTGACGATCGCCGCCGCGCGACGCGCGGGATCGCCGCTCTTGAAGATGCCCGAGCCGACGAAGACGCCTTCGGAGCCCAGCTGCATCATCAGCGCCGCGTCGGCCGGCGTGGCGATGCCGCCCGCGGTGAACAGCACCACCGGCAGGCGGCCCTCGCGGGCGACCTGCCTGACCAGCTCGTACGGCGCGCCGAGCTCCTTGGCCTCGTGCATCAGCTCTTCGTCGCCGACGCGTGCCCAGGCGGCGGATGTGCGAGGTGATCGCGCGAATGTGGCGCACGGCCTCGACCACGTCGCCGGTGCCGGCTTCGCCCTTGGAGCGGATCATGGCCGCGCCCTCGCCGATGCGCCGCAGCGCCTCGCCGAGGTTGCGCGCGCCGCACACGAACGGCACCTTGAAGGCGTGCTTGTAGACGTGGTGCTCTTCGTCGACGGGCGTGAGCACTTCGGACTCGTCGATGTAGTCGACGCCCAGCGCCTGCAGGATCTGGGCCTCGACGAAGTGGCCGATGCGGCGCCTTGGAATCCTACTTTCCCTTGCATCCCTGCTTCTTGCAGGATGCGCGACCCCAGCAAAACTGTTTGACAGTGCCCGCAAGGTTGAGGCAACAGACCCGGCCACGGCCCTCAAGAGCTATACCCGCATCATCGAGCGCTCCAAGAACCAGGACCCGCGGTTCCTTGCCAAGGTGCGAGTGCGCCGCGGCGACCTACTCCTTCTGGGAAAAGATCCCCAATCAGCATTTGACGACTATCAGCACGCAGCATACCTTGACCCAAAAAATGCCGATGCGCATCTTCGCTCTGCGAACCTCCTGCTAATGGCGAATGCGGGCGACCGCGCCAGCGAAGAAGCCAACCTGGTGCTGCGGATGGAGCCCGGGAATCCCGAGGCGTTGTCTGTAGTGGGGATCGCTGCGTTGACCAGCGGCAGAACCGCCGAAGGCAAAGCCATCTTGAGGCAAGTGCTGTCAAAGCGGCCCGACCGCGTCGACATCGCAGTGATCGTGGCTGAGATGGATCATGCGACGGGCGAGAAGGACGAAGCGCGCGCGATCCTGACCGAGGCGGCCGAAAAGAATCCTAAAGACGCCCGACCGCGGCTCGCGCTTGGCAGATTGGCCGAAGAAGAGGGTGATAACCGCTCGGCGGAGCAAAACTACAGGCAAGCGGTGCAGGCTGACGACTCTCCCGAGTCCAACCTGCGGCTAGCACAGTTTCTGCAGCGAACAACGCGGCTATCGGAATCCGCTGCCGTGCTGGCGCACATCGACGGACTCGAAGGAAACAAGGGCTCACACGTTGCGGACTACCAACTGGTCTCTGGCCAGGGAAAACAAGCGGCCGAGCAATATCGCATGGCGATGGGAAAGTTGACGCTTTCGGTGGGCACGAAGGAACCCGATGCGGATATCAAAGCGGAATATTCGGCACTAGCGGCACGGATCGTCGAAGCAGACCTTCAGTCCGCGGCTCCCGACCGGTCACGCGAGCACGTCTTTCCTGCCAGGCTCCATCTGCAGCAGTTCGCTTCGTTCTTTGATCCCACAACCATCTTGGTTCTAGGCGCGGAGACTGCTTTGGTAGAAGGCGATATTCAAACGGCAATGACGCAAGCCGAATCGGCGGCAGCAACGTCGCCTGAATCGGCGCCGGCGCACTTCGTGCTCGCGTCGGCGAGCCAGCGTAACGGCGATGGTGCGCGAGCGAAGTCGGAAGCTGATCTGGCGATCTTAAAAGATCCGAGCTTTGCCCCAGCCCGGCTTATGGCCGCGGAACAAGCACTGGCTGATAAGAATCCGGATGCGGCAGAGACGCACGTCGCGCTGGTAGTACGCAACGAGCCTGCGAACCTTCGCGCGCTGCTTCTCTACGCACGCGTCCTGCGAGCGCAAAGGCGCTTTCTTCCGGCGATGCTGATGAGCCGGCGCGCACTGGCGATCGATCCAAAGTCGTCGGAGGCGTATTCCATCATGGGCCAGATCGATACCGATACGCACGATGCGGGTGGCGCACTCGTGGATTACGAACAAGCCGTGATGCTGGCGCCGCACTCGCATGAAGCCATTCAAGGCTTGGTGAACGTATATCGCTTCGGGCAGGTGACCCGCCCCATGCTGCGCAAGATGGAGCGGGTGGCGAACAATCCTCCCGCCTCTGCAACGCTAATGGAGACGGCGGGCCGCTTATATGCGCAGCACCGGTGGTATGACGACGCGACGCGCTGCTTGCGAGCGGCCGCCAAGATCGATCCCGAACGCGCGCCAGCACTGACGGCATTGGCTAAGAATTATCTCGATGCCGGCGATCCCGCAAACGCGCGACGTGCCGCAGCGGACGCTGACCGAGCGTGGGCCGAGATGTTGGAAGGCGGCGAGGCGCTCGAGCACTCTGATCTGAAAACCGCGACTGCACGCTACGAGTCTGCCTTGCAGCACGGGGAGAACTCGGGTGCGACTGCCAACAACCTTGCATGGCTCTATGCGCAGCAATCCATCAATCTCGACCGTGCGCTCGAGTTAGCGAAGACTGCCCATCAGTTGCTGCCGCGCGATCTTGGAGTGATGGATACGCTGGGATTCGTTTACTTGCGCCGCCGGCAGTACAACGAGGCCATCCAGACGCTTGAAAGCGCTCTTGACCTGCAGCAGGCGGAGCATCCGGCGGGCACGCCTGTTGCCGAGTTGCGCCAGCACCTCGCCGAAGCCTACCGGCTCGCAGGACGCACCTCCGACGCTGAGGCCCTCTCCCGCTGAGCGCTTGCACTAGAATCCATGCATGAAGGTTCGTCCCTCTGCTGCGGAAGATTTCGAAACGCTGTGGCAGATCGATCAGAATTGCTTTCCTCCCGGCATCGCTTACGGCCGCGAGGAGTTGCAGTGGTACATGAAGCTGCCACGCGCCTTCGCACTGGTGAGCGAGAGCAAGGGGATGATCGTTGGATTCGTTCTGGTTTCCATCGCGCAGGTCAAAGCTAAGAAACGCGGCGCCGGAGCGACAGAGTCGACGATCGAATCGGTGGGACACATCATAACCATCGACGTGCTGTCGAAGTGGCGAAGGGATGGGCTCGGCAGCAAGTTGTTGACGCAGGCGGAAGAAAAATTACGGGAAGAAGGCTGCAGGACTGTTTTGCTGGAGACAGGAGTCGATAACGACTCGGCTATCCGCTTTTACAAGAAGCACGGATACAGCGTGATGCGCACGCTGCCGCGGTACTACCTGGATAGTCTGGATGCGTTTTTGATGGGGAAAAAATTATAGAGACGCGGCGTGCCGCGTCTCTACGAGTTGGATTTTCGGTTCGTCTACCCCGTTGGTCAATGTCAATTTCTCGAAATGCGGATCCCTCGACTATGTCCGCCACGGCGGACTTCGCTCGGGATGACCTCCGGTGAGGGACTAGTGGATGTCGAACTGTTCCTGGTGCAGCGTGACATCGCTTTTCACGATGATGTTGCGGCCGGTCAGCTCTTCCATGTCCGATAGCCAGCGCGCGTTATTAGTCTTCAGCGCCTTCGCGACCTCGGGATTCACGCGAACGATGACGTCTTTACCTTCTAGATGTTTCGTCATCTTGCGCATCTCGACGTAGATCTCATTGGCAACGGTGGTCACCGATTTGATCAGTCCGGTTCCGGTGCAGTAGACGCATGGGGCCCCCAGTGTCCGCTCGAGCGATTGCTTGACGCGTTTTCGCGTGATCGCGACCAACCCGAAATCATTGAACTGCAGCACCTTGGAAGGCGCACGGTCGGCCTTGAGCGCGAGTTCCAGTTCCTGCATGACTTTCTGGCGATTGCGGCGCTCGTCCATGTCGATGAAATCGATGACGATGATTCCTCCGAGATCGCGCAGACGGATCTGGCGAACGATCTCCTTGATAGCATCGACGTTGGTCTTGACGATGGTGTCTTCGAGACGCTGCGTCTTGCCGACGTACTTGCCGGTGTTGATGTCGATAGCGACCAGCGCTTCCGTCTGGTTAATGACGATGTATCCGCCCGACTTCAGCCACACTTTCGACTTCAGAGCCTTGTTGATCTCGTCCTGGATATTGAACTGCTCGAACAGCGGCGTCTCTTTGGTGTAGAGCTTGACGCGTTTCACCAGAGTGGGCTGGAAGCGGCTGACAAAGCGCAGCACTCGCTCGTACTCGGCTTCCGTGTCGACCCAGATGTGCGAGAAGCTCCCCGACACCTGGTCGCGCAGGATGCGCTCGACTAAGTTGAGATCGTGATAGATCAGCGCCGGCGCCTTGCTGCTTTCGGCGCGACCCTTGATCTCGTGCCACAAGTTCAGCAGAAAACGGATGTCATTGCGCAAATCCTCTTCGCTGACTTGCTCGGCAGCGGTGCGAACGATGAATCCGCCGGTCTGGTTTTCGCGCTCGCTGTTGATGATGCGCTTCAGCCGCTGGCGTTCTTCCTCGGAGCTTATCTTGCGAGAAACTCCGTTGTGGTTCACGGTCGGCATGTAGACCAAGTAGCGTCCGGGCAGCGCGATGTGGCTGGTGATACGCGCGCCTTTCTTGCCGATAGGTTCCTTGGCGATCTGAACCAGAATCTCCTGGCCTTCTTTTAGAAGGTCGCTGATCTGAGGGAGCGGCATGCGGAAGGTACGTTTTCCGCCGCCGCGAGGTCCGCCTTTTTGGAAGCGACCACGGCCTCCACGACGATTGTCATTACGGCCGCCGCGACGCGCACGATCGGGGGCGACACGCGGAGAATATCCGCTGGGCCCGCGAACTTCGGCGCGACCGTCACTGTTTTCCTCGGACTGGTTGCCGATGTTGTCGCCTTCAGCTTCTTCACCCGATGCAGCTAGCACACCTTCTTCGGATTCTTCGAACTGCTCGTGCTCTTCGCCGTCGGAGTCTTCATCTTCACTGCCTTCGTGAGAATAATTTCCGCTGGCCTCCGCGCTTTCCACTTCATGTGCGACCTCGGTCACGTCCGCAGTCTCGTCGTTCGGCGAAACCGGCTCACCATGGTGAGCGTGAGCGGCAACCTTTTGGTTGCGGTCAAGCGTTTCTTCTTCCAGTTCTTCAAAGCCGTCTTCTTCCATCTCCTGCATGAAGGAATTGGAATCAACTTCTTCTTCCTCGATCTGCTCCTCTTCCATTGCGCCGGAACCAAACGCGTGCGAGTGGAAGGGCTGAGCCTTCTGTTCTTGGTGCTGTTCGCTGCGCTCCTCGTGATGGCGGTATGGTGCAGTACCGGCCGAAGCTGCCATGCGCGCTTCGTGCTCAGCCGCGTTCAAGAGGACGCGCCCAGAGGGATCGACGAACTCGTCGTGGGCCTCACGACGCGATTCGGATTTCTGGTTACCAAAGTTCGGCGCGGTGTGTCCGAGTTCTTCGGGAGTAAAAGCATCCGTGATGGGTTTTGCTGGCTGCGATGCCTGCTGTTGCTGCTGACGGCGATACTTTGATAACGACTCGCCAGGCAGGATGATCGGTTGGTAGTTGCGCGGAGCTTCCGTGCGATGCGCTGGAGCTTCACCACGCGGAGCTTCCGTATGCTGCGAAGGGGCTGGTGCAGCTGCCGCTGCTGGGCGCTGATCGTCACGCTCGGTGCCACGTCCGCGGCGTCCACCACGGCGACGGCGTCCACGCCAGCGGCGCGACCCATCCTGTTGGCGGTCACCCGAGGCCTGGGCCTGATTGCCGGGCTGCTCGGAATCTTCGGAAGCTTCGGAAGCTACTGCTTCAGTCGATTCCTCTTCGATTGGGTGTCCCAGGTCGTTCTCATCGAAATCGTTGGAGATGACGAAAGGGGCACTCTCCTCACCTTGTACGGGCGCTGCCGACTCGGTGTTTACCGGCTGTTGTGGTGGATGTGGGCGACGTCCGCGATCGCCGCGGCCTCGTCGTCCGGCGCGGCGCGTTTCGCCGGGGAGATCTGCGGCGGGCTCTTCGGCCGCCTGCTGCTCTCCATTGTCAGGAATGGTCTCGATCTCGCCGTCTTCGTCCTGCGGCTCGACAAAGTCGGTGACGTAGAGGAACGCGTCGCGCTCCAGTCCGATCTCGACGAAGGCTGATTGCATGCCGGGAAGCACGCGCGTCACTTTGCCTTTGTAGATGGATCCCGCGAGGGTGTACTCGTTCTCGCGCTCGAAATAAATCTCTGCTAACTGGTCTTCTTCAACGATCGCAACTTTAGTCTCGTGCGGGGTGGAAGAGACGAATAATTCTTTTGACATGTTTTCTCCGGGCCTCTCCATTGAGGAGAAGCTACGGGCGAAGAAGGTGATGGGCGGAGGAGCGGGGTCCGGCGAATACGCGGTCGTTCCCCAGCGGAGGAGTTAGCCCCGCGGAGTCCAACAGTGGGATTCTTTGTGTGGAGATCGGAATCTGAACACCTGTCGCGCGCTAGAACGAAGTTTGTGGCCACCCTGCCCAGAGGACGGGGCCGTTACCTGCTTCGGAGCGCTTCGCTTTCTTTGCTCTCCGGCCTCCTAATTCGGCCGGCTCTCGTATTTTTTGGCCATCGCAGTCCACTAGGGAATGCTATGGCGGCTCACTGCTTTAATCTTGTTGGTCCGCTAGTTTAAAGACCTGCGAACAAAGTCTAATTCACAAACCTGCGCATGCGGATGTTCATAACGATCCCCAGCGCCAGGAAGGTAAACAGGATCGAGGACCCGCCATAGCTCAAAAGCGGCAGCGGAATCCCGGTGACCGGCATAAAGCCAACCACCATGCCGACGTTCACCAGGATGTGGAAAGTCAGTACCGCAACCACACCCATGATCACGAAAGCCCCGGCCCGGTCAGGAGCCGTTTGCGCGTTCGCGATCAAGCGCATCAGCACCACAAAGTATAGCAGTAGCACCCCTACCGCGCCCACAAACCCCTGTTCTTCCGCCAGAGTAGCGAAGATGAAGTCCGTCTGCGGGATAGGCAGGAAGGAGTTCTGAGTCTGGCTCCCCTTCGCTAGTCCTTTGCCCCAGATCCCACCCGCACCAACGGCTATTTTGGACTGCTCGCCCTGGTATCCCTTGCCCTGCGAATCGGCTTCAGGGTTCATGAAAGTGGTCAAGCGGTGCTTTTGGTAATCCTTCAATCCATAGCGCCAGACTGGGACCACCAGGGCTGCTGCGACGGCAAGAATCACAACCGCGTGCTTGAACTGGAGGCCGCCGAGGAACAGGGCCATGATGATGATCGGGGTGTAGGTAAGGGCCGTGCCCAGGTCAGGCTGGCGCAAGACCAGCAGCATGGGGACTGCGCCCAAGAGTCCGGCTTTGGCGATGTCGACAAAGTTGGTCTCGCGGTGGCGAAGCTCGTGAAAAAATTTTGCCATCAGCAGGATCAGCACCAGCTTCACCCACTCTGATGGTTGAAAGTGGACGCCTCCGGGTAGCTTGATCCAGCGCTTGGCGCCCAGATATCTGGTACCCACGACCAGCACGGCCATCAGGGAGATGAACGCTGCACCATAAAACCAGTGCACGTTATCCACCAGCGCCTGATAGTTCACGCGGCTCATGATGAACATGGCAGCGAGGCCGCCGAGGATCCAGTACACCTGCTTGATGTGCGCGCCCGCAAACTTGGTGTTCAGAGTTGCACTGTAGATCTGGACGACGCCCACAGCGCAGATGAGCAGAACGAAAAGCAGCAGCGTCCAATCGAAGTCGCGGAAGGAGACGTATCGGCGCATCAGTTGACTCCCGGCGCTGAATTGGCGCGCCGCTTCGGCAGGTCTGCCTGCAGATCAAACCGCCCCCCGGCAAGGCGCTCGCCGGATTCGGAATCGGCATCAGCGTCGTTCCACAGTGCTGAGACTTCAATCGGTATTTTGGGAGCCTGCGCAACGTGAGTGGGAGTGCGGCGTTTTTTCTCAACGTAGGCCTTGATGACTTGTGCCGCAAGACGCGCCGCGAATTGGCCGTGCTCGCCGCCTTCGAACAAGACCGCAACCACGATCTCAGGATTGCGGCGAGGAGTGAATCCCACGAACCAGGCATTATCTTTGTACTCAGCACCCTTGAGCGTTTTGCGGGCTTCATTGCTCACGGTCTGCGCGCTGCCGGTCTTGCCGGCGAACTCAATGCCTTCGAGATGGGCGCTGGGTGCTGTTCCCAAGGGTCCAGTCACGTTGGCCATTGCGCCGGTGATCACGTCGAGGTTCTGAGGATCGACCTCAAAGTGACCGGATTCCGGATAGCGGGCCAGTGCTTCGCGATACTTGTCGTTGTAGGGCGAAGGAAGCGAGTCGTAGCTGACCAGGTGTGGGCGGCGCAGATTGCCGCCGGTGGCGATGGCAGAGATGGCGCGCATGAGCTGCACCGGCGTGGTGGCTACTGCGCCTTGCCCGATGCTGACCGAGATGGTCTCACCGGCATACCACTTCTGCTTGAAGTTCTTGATCTTCCATTCTTCCGACGGCATCACGCCAGTAGCTTCCTGAGGAAGATCGATGCCGGTCTTCTGGCCGAGGCCGAAGCCCATCGCGTATTTTGCGATGCGTCCGATGCCGAGCTTTTCGCCGAGAGTGTAGAAAAATACGTCGCAAGACTGATAGATACCCTTCTCAATGCCTACCTCGCCGTGTGCACCGTGCTTGGCGGAGATCCAGCATTTGAAGAAGCGGCCGTAGAATTCCTTTCCCCCGGGACAATTTACGTGAAGAGTTTGCGCGATGCCTTCCTGCATGCCGGCAACCGACATGATGATCTTGAAGACGGAGCCGGGTGCGAGTTGAGCCTGGATGGCTTTATTAAAAAGTGGCTTGGCGGGATCGGTGATAAGTTTGTTCCAGTCGTCGCGCGAGATGCGGACAGCGAAGCTGTTGGGATCGAATGTGGGCCGGCTCAGCATGGCGAGAATCTCACCATTGTTCGGATTCATCGCGATGATGGCGCCGTTCTTCCCTTCCATGGCCTCTTCGGCCGCAATCTGCAGGTCGAGATCGATGGTCAGCTTTAGGTTCTTGCCAGCGGTGAAGGGCTCTTCGCCCAGTTCGCGCAGCACCTTGCCGCGGTTGTTCACCTCGACGCGGCGTTTGCCGTTCTTTCCCTTGAGATAGTCGTTGTACATCTTCTCGATGCCGGACTGGCCGACCATGTCGCCGGGGCGGCAATCGAAGCAGGCGTCACTGTTCAGCGTGTCTTCCGATATTTCCCCGACGTATCCGATCACGTGCGCCATGAATCCGTTGGCCGGATAGAGGCGGCGATGCGCGGTGATGGTTTCCAGCTCCGGTAATTCGTTGCGATGCGATTCGATGAAGGCTACATCGGCAGGAGTGAGGTCTTCTTTCAGGATCAGCGGTTCTGAAGGGGGACGACTGGCGATCTTGCGGAGACGATCGCGCAACTGGTTGGCTGGAACATTCAGGCCGCTGGCGATGGCATCGACGTCGGGCTCGATGTCCTTGATGCGGTCGCGCATGACGAAGGCAGTGAACGAAGGATAGTTATCGACGATCTTGCGGCCTTCACGATCGAGGATCTGGCCGCGCGGAGCCAGTACATCCACCTCGCGAATGCTGTTGCCTTCTGCCTGCGCCGAATATTTTTCGTTGCCGCTGACCTGCAAGCGCCAGAGCCCCACGCAGAGAATCAAAAAGATGACGACGATCGCGTACTGCGCGATGGTCAGCTTGGATGGAGAGATTTTTTCGTCGCGGCCGAGCATCAGTTTCCAGTTCCCAGTTTCCAGCTTCCAGACCAGAAACTCTGATTCTTAAAGTGTACTCCGGAACGAAAGGAGGCAAGGTGGGATGAAGACCTTAAGTTAACCGCGAGTAGGTACTGGGCGCTGGCTACTGGCCGCTGGCTACTGACTCACGAGCGCTGCTTCGTTTTATCCAGCAGCGAGAAGAGGACAATGGCCAGAAATCCGTTGGCGGCGGCCGCGCCTAGGGCATGCATCAAGTCGAGCGGCATGTCCAGGCGGGTCATGCCGCGGGCGACCAGGTAATAAACCAGCTTTTGGACGAGATAGAAGCCGGCAGTCATCAGGAGGCGCGAGCCGGGGTTCTCCACATCGATCTTCACGCCCAGTGAGGAGGCCGCAAACCCCACGACGGTCTTCGAGATTCCATAGAGACCCAAATAGGAGTGCGTCAGGCTGTCTTGAACCAACCCGATGATCATTCCGGTCAGCAGTCCACTGATGGGGTTGCGCCTCGCAACAGCAAAGTAAATGGTGACCAGCAGCGGCAGGTCGAAGATGTTGAAGAAAGAAATCTTCAGCGGCAGATAGGCCTGCACAAAAATCGCCAGCAGGGGTACAGCGACCGCCACTGCTGGATTGAACTTATAAACCTCAAACTGCTCGCGGGATGTGATGG
Organism: uncultured Acidobacteriota bacterium; assembly: GCA_963711965.1. Classification (GTDB taxonomy): domain Bacteria; phylum Acidobacteriota; class Terriglobia; order Terriglobales; family Acidobacteriaceae; genus CAVQGF01. The sequence goes on from CAVQGF010000077.1 coordinate 20,763, forward strand.
ATAGGGCCAAGGCTAGCGGACGGGCTGCTCCTCCTTATTTTCGGGAGCAGTCTGCTTCACCTGTTGCTCTGTCGTTTCCTTCTTTGCCTCCGCAACCTTTGGAGTTGCGATTTTTTTCGCCTCATCTACTTTCGGAATGGACCTTTTAATTTCAGGCGCAGGCGGCTCCGCCTTCAGTCCGCCTTCCGGCAACTTCTTGATCGTGGGCAGGCGCTTGGCCAGGATATCCGCTGCGCGCTGCGGCGTTTCGTTAATGTCAGCCACCAGAGTGTCGTTGGCGATCTCTGTCACGACCAACACTTCTTCAAGACGGTTCAGGTTCGCTGCGGGCGAGAGCGTCAGGCTGTAGAAACCATCCCCCCCGCGGCTGATCTCGGTGATGGTCCCGACTTGCAGCCCTTTTGGGAAGATGCGGTCGCCACCGCTGGTGATGACGTGTTCGCCCTTTTGCAACGTCTCCTCCTGCATGATGTAACGCAGTTGCAAATCGCCGTGCGGCGTCCCCCCCACAATGCCATGCAAGCGGCTCGATTCCAGCAATCCGCCGACGCCGCTGGTGTGGTCGGTGATCATCAGGACTTGCGAGGTGGTGGCGAAGGTGCGAGAGATCTTTCCGACGATGCCATCAGGAGTGATGACCGCCATATCAGGCTTGATGCCATCACGCGCGCCGCGATCGAGATAAAGCACCCGTGAATTGTCAGTGCCGCTGGATCCGATGACCTGGGCAGCAACAGTCTGATGGATGAAATGCTGCTTGAAATCGAGCAAGGCCTGCAGCCGGTGTGCTTGACTGGCGTCCTGGTTCCAAAGGGCCTGCTGGATCTTGAGTTCCTGGTTCTCGTCGCGCAGGCGTCGATTTTCTTCGCGCACCGAGCGCAGGTCTACGTAGCCGCCCCAGAATCCGCGCAACGAATGTCCGGTGCTGACGATGCCGCGCTCGATCGGACTCAGCACCGACACGGTCCAGAGGCGGATCAAGCGGACGGAGCCGCTATCGGGATGCACGGGATCGACCGGCCGCTTGACCTGTGCGGCCAGCCCCACGATCTGTACGAAGAGGGCCGCCGACAAGACAACGGAGTTGCGGTGACGTGCGAAGAACCCTTCTGTCGAGCTTCCGTATTCGGGGGGCATGAAACCACTGGGAACCGCCGCGCGGCCGAACGCGCAGCGGTGAATCTGTTAACTGCGTAGCCGGCGAATACTACCGGCTACTCGATCGAGATCTTGCGCAAAAGTTTGAAGTCGCTCAGCATCTTTCCGGTTCCAAGAACCACGCTGGCGAGAGGGTCATCGGCGATGGAAACCGGCAAGCCGGTTTCTTCGCGGATGCGCTTGTCGAGATTCTTGAGCAGCGCTCCGCCACCGGTGAGGACGATGCCGCGGTCGCTGATGTCTGCCGATAATTCGGGAGGCGTCCGCTCGAGAGCAACCCGGATCGCGTTCATGATGGTGCCAACGCACTCCGAGAGCGCTTCGCGGATCTCACTATCGTCGACCGTGATGGTCTTGGGCACGCCTTCGATCAAATTGCGTCCCTTGATCTCCATGGTGAGCGGCTTATCGAGCGGGAAGGCGGAGCCGATCTCGCACTTGATCTGCTCGGCGGTACGTTCGCCGATCAGCAAGTTATATTTCCGTTTCAGATAATTCATGATGGCTTCGTCAGCCTGGTTTCCCGCCATGCGAACCGAACGCGAGTACACGATGCCGCTGAGAGAAATGACGGCGATGTCGGTGGTGCCGCCGCCGATATCGACCACCATGTTGCCGCTGGGCTCGGTAATAGGCAGCCCGGCGCCGATCGCCGCCACCATGGCCTGCTCGACCAGGTGCACTTCGCTGGCCTTGGCGCGATAAGCGGAGTCCATGACGGCGCGCTTTTCTACTTGCGTGATTTCGGAAGGCACGCCGATCACGATACGAGGATGCACCATCATCTTGCGGTTGTGCGCCTTCTGAATGAAGTAGTTCAACATCTTCTCGGTAACTTTGAAGTCGGCGATCACGCCATCCTTCATCGGCTTGATGGCGACGATATTGCCCGGCGTGCGCCCGAGCATCTCTTTGGCCTCTTTGCCGACGGCTTCCACTTCGCCCGTAGTCTTGTTAATGGCCACGATTGAAGGCTCGTTGACGACGATGCCTTTGCCCTTGGCGTAGACCAACGTGTTGGCGGTGCCCAAGTCGATAGCCAGGTCGCTCGAAAACATGCTGAAGAGCGACCGCAGATTGTGGATGCGCGAGTTCTGCTTGTGAAAACCGTTACTTGCCATGCCTAATGCCTTTGTACGCCGATTTGGAGATATTTTGTGCGACGGAAGCGCGAGGGTGGCGCCATCCAAAACTTTGGGGGCCTGACGGTCTTGAGCGTTGCATCGATTACTGGATCACAACTTTCTTTGTCTGGGTGGAAACTCCACCCTTTGCATTCTGCGCCGTGATGGTGATGAGGTTCTCGCCATTCGGCAATGGAGTAGTGAAGAAATGGAACGTGCCGTCGGTGCCGATGATCGGGACCTCCTGGCTGTTGACCATGACGCGAGCGTTAGGGTCGGTCTTTCCCGAGATCTCGATCACGTGGCCGTGCTGCACCATCGGGTTCAGGTCGAGCGCAAGATTAACGTCGCTGCCGCGCGGCACGATAGTGAACTTGTTCTTCTCGCTTTCCACTGATTCCTTGCCGCGCTCATCCACCGACTGCACCACCCAATAGTAGGAGCCTTCCGGCAATCCGGTGACGCGGACCATCTCGCCATCCAACTTCTTGTTGTCGTAAACATTGCTGGTGAAGTAGGGGTTCTTCGCAATCCGCACGTGGTAGGCATGGGCGTTGTCGACCGGGCTCCATGAGAACTCGACGACTTTGTTCGCGGGAGAATAGAAAAACGGCGCCAGGTTGGCGGGCGTGATCAGCACCGGAGGCGCGAGCTCTTTGCTCTTCACGATCTGGCCGGTATCGGAGTTCACCGCCAGGCGCTCATACGGTGCGAGAGGAACTTTCTCACCCTGCTGGGTCACGAAGTCGGCGGCACCGCTCTTGACCACGACTTCCTGTTTCTGGCTGCGCGGATCGTTGCTCGCCTGCAGTGAAGTATCCGACTTCACTTCAGTGCGCGACCCCGCCATGCGGACTTCCTGCTTCGAACCCTGCGACAACGTGCCGGTGGTGAGATCGACGGTGCCGGTGGTCACATTCACGGCGACCTGTGTCTGTTGTGCTGCATTGGTGGAGTTTTCTTCCACCACGATCAGAGAATCTTCTTTCACGGTGTAACTGGAGCCGTCGGTGAAGGCGATCTTGGCGATGCCCTGCGAGTCGGTCTTGATCACGTCACCTTTTTCCAGTGGCAGATCGTAGTTCGCCTGCACGAAGCTGTTGCTGTTGGCTTTGCGGACGCGGACCGAACCGTCGATATTGGTGAAATGGGCCTGCTGAGGACCGCCTTTGACATCTGTGGGATGCGGCGGGAACATCTTGTCCATGGTGCCGTTGAATGCGGCTTTGGCTGATTTTACAACTCCTATATCAGGGAAAAGCAGGAAGGTGGCTGCCGTGAACGCGACCGCGATAGCAAAGACAGTGAGGATCACGCTGCGATACGTGACTGTCATCCATGCAATGTCGAATTCGCTATGTTTCTTGGTTGCCACTGAGATTTTTTACGGTTTTAGGGAGAGTACCACAATGCTAAAAGGCTGAAAATAGAGAATTACCCTCAACTTTGGTTACCTTGGGCGGGTGTACCGGGCGAGGCGTGTGGTATTGAGAACGCGACGAGAAACAGTTCCCATTCTTTCGCAAAAACGCGCAAAAGGATGGGGACCCCAGAATCAGGGGGGGGTGTGCTGACTTTACCCAGTTCCGATTCGGAACTTGATTTTTGTTTTGGAACAGCTGAATTGGGCAACTTTGAAGTTAACTCCTTTCCATGCACTGCTCTTGATTCGGCCACTCTCGTGCACATGATTGGGCATGGCCACTCTACCTGCGTCTAGACGACACACCGCTGTCAATGTTGGTTTCGGCCGCGCGATATCGTTCCCGGAGCGCAGCTCGGTGGTTACGATCTGCCGCGAAGAAGCGGTACTTTTCACCCGCCGGCGGATGCTCGATTGGAAGTCGCAACTCACTCGCGCGGTCGTGGTCGGCGGCGGATCTGTGTTGGTCTTTGCGGCCTGGAAGTCGGTCATCACCTGGCTGGCGTAAATTCTCTCTAAATCCGCTAAAACCGGCATTTTTGCACCGCCGGAATCACACTCGACATCTAATCTTCAGCAGGCGGGGTTTGCTATAATGAAACCACGTTAACTGATTTCAGGAGAACAAGATGTCGACCAGCGCCACCCCTAACGTAGAAACTCCCCAGGCGCCTCCGGCGAAGAAGTTCCCGGTCGTGCTGACAGCGACTGCCATCGCCAAGGTGAAGGAGATCATGGCGCAGCAGAGCCCGGTTCCGGCTGGCTTGCGCGTTGGCGTAGTCGGCGGCGGATGCTCCGGCTTCTCCTACTCCATGTCGTTCGAAAATGCTGCCGGCATGATGGACAAGACCTTCAACTTTGAAGGCGTAAAAGTATTCGTGGACGCGACCTCGGCGATGTACCTGAATGGCTGCCAGGTGGATTACGTTGAGACCCTGGAAGGCGCGGTTTCAAGTTTGAAAACCCGAACGTGAAGAGCACCTGCGGTTGCGGATCGTCGTTCAGCACCTAGTATTTGTTTAGGACAAGAAAGCGCGGCTTGATGCCGCGCTTTTATTTTGCTCGCGAGCCTATGGAGGATTTGGGGGATTCTGCGGTGTTTGCGGTTGCTGCTGTTGGGGATTGCCGCCAATCGGATTACCGATCCCCTGCTGCACCTGGACCTGCCCTGCCTGCCCTTGCTGCGCGAGAGCTTCGACGCGCGGGTCGTAAACGAATTCCCATTCGTTGTAATGATCTTTCCCCGCAATCTGTTTCAGAGATTCTTTCGTACTCAAACTTTCCACTCCGATAATCGCTCCGCCACCGAAAGTCTGCACCGGCGTGGATGAAGAAGTTGGTGCAGCGCCGGTGGCGTTCGGTCCGGCATTTTGGACGGAGGTCACACCCGTGTTTGGATTCCCATTATCTGAAGTCTGCGGCTGCCCGGTAGAGACTCCACCCGGTGACATGCCTCCGACGCTGCCGGCAGGCGACATTCCTCCAAGGCCGTTCGAAGGCGTTCCTCCGACAGTGTTGGTTCCGGGAGTGGTGCCACCGAGTCCACCGCCGATGCCGATGGGCTTACCAAACAATCCAAGCGGCGGATTCTTGGCTTCGCCGTAGTGCAGCACCTTCCACTCGCCATTCGGCACCATGGATTTTTGTAGCGACGGCGCAGGAAGCGGATGTTATTGGAAACTTCCAGGTCCTCGATCTTCGCCGGGGTAGCGGCCGAACTTGCGGTAGTAGCGGCGGATAGCCCGGACACTGTTGGCCGCGGTGCACCATCTCTTCTTCGCGATCACGCTTGATCTGGGTGGCGATGCCCTGGCTGGCGGCGAGCAAAGAGATCGTCAGGCGCAACATAAACAACACCACGAGGAGTATGTAGCCTTTTTGCGGATTAGAGCGGCGAAGCACTTTTCAGCCCTGCGTGAGAGGAATGGTTTGCGTGTGTTGTTCAAACATCGTCCTGGATACTCGACGGAATTGACGCCGATCTTCATGACTCTATATTGCGGTTCACGGTCTCGCCTTCGCCGGCGATAAAAACGTTGCTGCTCTTGCGATAGGAAACGCGCTGCGCTCACCCGCTCGATTGGCAAAACCGAAAAACTTGAGATTGATCGGCTCTTTGTAACCCGGACAGCCCTTGATGGTCGGGTTCTGCTTGCAGGGATCGTATCCGGGGCACCCGGGTGCATCGGGAGTGACCTTGCGTCTGACTTCGGGTCATCTTTGATGGGCGGCGCTTCGGCTTCGGCCCTGAAAATGTTACGCCCATTGCCTTCGTACTTGATGCCTTCGCTGGCGGCGAGGAGATCGAGGCGGATGGTGGGATCGAGAGACTGCGCCTGCGCATTGGGCGCTTGTCGTTTGACTTGAGCAGCGGAGCGCACCGGGCCGGCGGGAGCAGGCTTGGGCGTGGAAGGAGCAGCAGTCACGTTGTCGGCGGAGGTAAAGGCGCGGACGAGCATGAACGCGCCCAGTAGAGCCAGCACGATCATCGCAAACAACTTGATCCGGTTTTCAGCGCCGACTTGCATGCCTGCCTATTGGCTCCCTTTCTTGAATGCTTCGATTGCGAGATCGACTTTCACATCGCCACCCTGAGCCTCGTTGAGCTTCACACTGTCAATGACCATCAGCATCTTCTCGCGCTCGAGTGCATTGATGAAGCGCATCAGGTTCAGATAATCCGCGGTCAAGCTGGCTTTCACGAACAAGCGCTGCACGCCGGGCAGTTCCGTGTCCTGCGTCTCGTAAGTGCCTGCTCCAGCTTGACGTGATTGGCGGTTGCCAGTTTGCCTATCTCGTTCGATATCTGCGAGCTTTGCTGGGGAAGCCTGGTGTCGAGCAGGGTGCCGGAATCTTTTTCGGCTCGCTTCAGCTTCTCCGGCATGCCGGTGAGCGGCTGAATGTCGTGCGCCTTTTGAGTGCGGATGTCGCGGGCGCGCTTGTATTCATCGGCGCGTTGATCAGGAGATCGCCCCCAAGGTGAGAGCAGGAAAGCGACCGCAGCAATATCGATGATTAGGAACACCACGACAGCGACAATGAATCGATTGCGAACCTGATTGAGGGCCATTATTCGCCCTCCCCGAGTTCCTTGCCGGCAGGGGTTTTCGCGCGCGGCGGGGTGGGAACGTAGAGCGCAGTGATGTCGAACTCTACCGTGCCTTCCGGATCGCCTCCAGCGGCAGTGGTTTTGGTGGTCTCTTTTTCAATGGCAGCGTGCTTAAACTCGTTCGAAGTCTCGAGTTTGCGGACGAGGTCCAAAGCCTTGTCGCGCGAGTTCCCCGCGACGGTCATCTTGATCTTCAGTTGATTGTCAGACGTAAGCTCAGGTTCGATCTTCAACAGATGCACGCGCGTGGGCATGATCTTTTCCAGATCGGAGAAAGCGCGAGTCCAGGAAAACGATTTGCGAACGATCAGGCCGTTCAGAAATTGCGAGCGCTGGCGGGTCTCGCGGTTTGCGGGCTGATTCAGCAAAGCTTCATTGGAGCTCTTTGTTTGATCGAGTTGCTCAATCTGCTGCTGAACTTGCTCCATGGACTTGTTGATCTCGCGCGTTTTTTGCCAGTTCTGAATGGAAATGAAAACGAGAGCGATGGTGATGCAGATGACACCACCCAGCGCTGCTCCCCAGCGGAGATACAAGTTGCGCGAATCCTGAAACGGACGTGAAGCGAGATTGATATCGAAGCGCATTAGATCAGCGCCCCCACGACTCCGCCCATCTGCGATATGGCCCCGGGCATTCCCGAGAGGCCGCCGCTCAAATAGCGTGCGCCGACCAGCGGCTCGACTGAACTGCCGGTTACTTGCTCGAGGGCGGGTGCGACTTCATGCAACGAATCCACTCCGCCACAAGAACGCGCTCGATCTTGGAGTTGAATGTGTCCTGAAAGAAAATGACGGAGGGGAAAACGTCGTCCGCCAATTGCTGGCCTGTGATCTGCCGTCCGCGCGAGTTCTCGAGGGTGCGAACCAGACGCAGATCATCCTTATCAAGAATGGCGACTGTGACCGCCGCAGGATCCACTTTGACCACTAACGTGGGCCGCGTGCTTTCAACCGCAGAAAGCGAAGCCAACGTTGATGGCAGGATCACGCCCGGCGCATAGCCTGCGTCGCGGATGGCAGCCTCGTATTCCTCGATCACGCTGGCGAGCGCGACTGCGGCCACCACTCTGATGGGCACGCCTCTATGCACAACGTGATACGACAAGCGCGCCTTGTCCACGTCGAAGGGCAGGGCTTTGCGCATGCGGAAGCGCACCACTCCGGCAGCGTCGTTTGGGTTTTCAGGGAGTGAATCGAAGTCGAGCAGCACGGTGCGAATGGCCGCATCCGGGAGCACGGCGGTAACGTCGCGCGAGCGCCCGCCGACACTCTGGAGCGCGTCTGCGATGGCATTGGCGAGTGCTGCCGGCTCAAGAACGTTCGTGTCCTTAAGGCTGGGAAGCACACTGCCGGTCGGGAGCATACGCATGGTATGCATCTCGACAGCGCTGCCCTGCTCGTTCGCGCGAGCAGCGATGACGCTCTCAGCGGTGATCTCGCAGGCCAGCCGCGGCCGCGACGGATTGGATGAACTCGCCATCTATCGGGTGGTTTCGATGAATGTGACTTTGTTGATCTCTTTTAAGGTGGTAATGCCCTGCCGTACTTTATCAAGCGCGGACTCGCGCAGGAAGCGCATGCCCTCGTCGCGAGCAGCGCGGCGGATCTCAGAGGTGGGCTTCTTGGACAGGATCATCTCGCGCACTGCATCACTCAGGTCGAGTAATTCATGGATGGCAGTGCGTCCCTTGAAGCCGGTTCCGGAGCACTCGATGCATCCTTCGCCCTCGCGGAATGCGACTGAACCCCACACGGCGGGATCGAGACCGCTATCCAGCAGTGCCTCACTATCGTAATGGACCTCTTTACTGCAGGAATCGCAGATGACGCGAACAAGGCGCTGCGCCAGGATGCAGTTCAGCGCGGAAATAAAGTTGTAAGGCTCGACGCCCATGTTCAGGAAGCGGCCCAGCACGTCGACCACATTGTTGGCATGGACGGTGGTGAAAACAAGGTGTCCAGTCAGCGCGGATTGGATGGCGATCTGCGCCGTCTCAGTGTCGCGAATCTCGCCGACCATGATCTTGTCAGGATCGTGGCGCAGGATGGAACGCAGACCGCGAGCGAAGGTGAGTCCCTTTTTCTCGTTGACCGGAATCTGAGTGACGCCGGGGATCTGGTATTCGACTGGGTCTTCGATGGTGATCATCTTGTCTTCGTCGCTCTTGATCTCGTTGAGCGCGGCGTAAAGCGTGGTCGTCTTCCCGCGCCAGTAGGCCCGGTGACCAACACCATGCCGTAAGGCTCGGCGATGTAGCGGCGGAACTTGCGCAGATCGTCCTCGGCAAAACCCACAACGTCGAGAGTGAGCTTACGGAACTTCTCGCTCATCGATTCTTTGTCGAGCATGCGCAGCACGGCGTCTTCGCCGTGGATGGAGGGCATGATAGAGACGCGAAAATCGATGAGGCGGCCTCCCGTAGCGGACCCGGAAGCGGCCATCCTGGGGCACGCGGCGCTCGGCGATATCGAGTTCGCTCATGACCTTGATGCGCGAGATCATGGTGGACTGGTGATCGCGCGAGATCGGCTTCATGGCGTCGGCAGCACGCCGTCGATGCGGTACTTGATGGCGACCGCGTCGTCGCGGGTCTCGATATGGATGTCACTGGCGCGCGCTGCAACGCAGTGAAGATGGCGGTATCGACCAGCTTGATGATGGGGCGCTGTCGCCCTCGGCGGTCAGCCGCTCGATGGAGATAGTCTCGTCGCCGCTCTCGTCTTCGCGGATAACGTCGAGAACAAAGCCCTCGCCCGCTTCTTCGAGCACGCGCTGCGATTGCTCGGTCTTCTTCAGGATGTCGTTGATCTGGGAAAGCGTGGCGACCTTGGTGAGGATGCGCTGGCCGAGGAGCAGACCGAGCTCGTCGATCATCATCAGTCGGCTGGGGTCGGCAATGGCGACGGTGAGACGGCCGTCGTCTCCTTGCCAGCGGAACGAAGTTGTAGCGGAACATCAGATCAACCGGGATCGACGGAAAAGATCGTGCTGGATATGGAAGTTCTTGAGATCGACGAACTCGCAGCGGTAGCGACGCGCAAGATCGCGAGCGCGTGACTCTTCGTTCCCATTGGTGCTTTCTATGGGCGCCGTCGGCGTCTTCTTGATTCCAACCTGTGGGGTTGTTGGCCATTTGTTATCTAGTGCTGCAATGCCGATCCGATACTGAAAATCGGCAGGTACAACGATATCAGCACGAATCCGATGAATATCGCGACAAAAATGAGCAGTATCGGTTCAATCAACGACATGGCGGCAGCCACCGCATTCTCCACGTCTTCTTCGTAAAATTCCGCGACCGAATTCAGCATCTCGCGCATAGCTCCGGTAGATTCGCCGACTTCGATCATCTCTAATGACAACTCAGGAAACATTTTTGTTTCCTGCAGGCTGCGCGAAAGACTCATACCTTCTCGCACTCGCTCAGCCGCGGCCAGCGACGCAGTGGCCACCGAACGGCTCTGGATGGAAGCCCCCGCCGTTTCCAGCGCCGGAACCAGCGGCAAGCCGCCGGCAACAGAGTACTCATCATGCGGGCAAACATGGCGATCTGATACTTCAGCCAGATGCTGCCGAGTACCGGTAGCTTTAGACGAATCTGATCGAGTTTTTCCGCGCCGCTCTCGCTATTTTTCCACTTCCAGGCCACGAGCACGACGGCAGCGATTCCAAGGACGATGAACGGGAAATAATGGTGGACGGTCTGTCCCAACGCGATCAGGTAGACGGTGACCGTGGGCAATGGGTCTCAGTCGCGATAAAGGTCGGCAAACTTTGGCACCACGAAGGCGATCAGGTAAGTGATCATCACCGTGACCAGCACGATCAACAGTGCCGGGTAGATGAGCGACACCATCAGCTTCTTGCGAACCGCCATGAGACCCGCTGAAAGGAGATGAAGCGGGTCAATACTTCTTCCAGGTTGCCGCTCTTCTCGCCGGCGAGCAAAGTGGTCTGGTAGAGCTGAGGGAATATGCCTTGGGCCTGAACACCGCCGAAAGCACCTCGCCGCCCTTCACGCGCTCACGGACATTCTCAAGAACAGCCCGGAAGTAAGGGTTGCGCTGCCGCTTCGCCAGCAACTCCAGGGCGGTAGGAATGGGCAATCCGGCATGGATCAGGGTGAAAAACTGCTGATTGAAGATGACGAAATCGCCTTGCTTGATCTTCTTTCGGCGCTGGACGCCGATGATGCCATTGCCGAAGAGCCCTTTAGAACGAACCGAATAGACGTAGAAGCCCTGCTTGGCAAAGCGCTCCCTGAGGTCAGACCAGAGCTGGCGCTCTCGGTCTGCTCGAGGACCCGGCCGCGCTCGTCGGCCATTTTGACAAGGAATTCAGCCATACTGTTGTTTAGAGTCTAACATCCGAAAGTAGCTGACAATGAACGGCTAAAGCCGCTGTTCTTGCACGATTATGGGGTCACCGAGGCGCTCTCGATCAACTCCACTCCCAGCGGAGGCTGGAAGCGGAAGCGGCTGTCTTCGACGGGATATCTCCTCGATAGCCGAGAAGATGAACTCGGTCTGCGAGCCGTCTGTCTCCTCAAGAAGGATCCGCTCGATCTGTCCTTTTGCGTTCACTTCGAGCGTCATCTCGGAGACGCGGTCAGCCATTCCCTTCGGAACGCCACGCACCAGCACCGTTCCCGCCGCCTCGCCAGTCCTGATGGTCAGGTTCTCGAACTCTTTCTTTAGCTTGGTCTTGCCCAGCAGGTAACGGAGCGGCGAGCGGAGGTCGTCGAGCTTTTCGATCGGCGCTTTGCGAGCCTGGCGCTCGCCGGGGACATAGAAGTATGCCGTTTTGCCATCACTCACAAAGAGTTTTTCGCGTGGCGCGGTGTATTCCCAGCGCATCTTGCCCGGCCGACGCAGCCACAGCGTGCCCGATTCACTGCGCGTGATGCCGGCACCGCGATAAGTTTCGGTGAACTGTGAGCGAAGCGACCGGAGATCGTTGTAGTGGCGATCGAGATCGTCGGAGACCTTATCGACCGATGGCGCGGCCTGTTGGGCAGCGACCAGCGCCGACATCGCAAACAGGGCCGCCAATCCCAAAACGACTGAACGCACTCGCATGATCAGTTGGATGCGGAGAAGCTCCTAAAACATCTTCTGGAATTGGTCGGTAGGGCGATTTTTTGGCAGTCCTTGTTGCACAAAGGGGGAAAGATCCGTCCGGACGCGAAGTATTGCACACGGCCGTCGGGCATCAAGATCAACGGCCGGCCCTCGGGATCGCCGGGACACCGCGCAGGTAGCCAGCCTGGACTACTTCCTCCCAATTGGCGGGAGTATGCCAAGTTTTTGGCCTGCAAGCTGAACCCGCCGCTGTACCTGCTCGATGGCCTCGTCGTAACGAAGGGCGGCAAGATGTTCAAGCGCATTGTCGCGGATCATCTTGTCGGTATTGGTGTCGTAGACATTCTGCCAAAGGAAACGCGCGGTCTCGCGATCACCGCCATGTTGCCGCATGTTGGCCGCCAGCACCTTCAGCCAGGGATGCGCGCCCGGCACCCCAGAGCCACGCTCGAACGCTTCCGCCGCCGCGATGTAGTCGGGCGGCTCAATGTAGTGGATGAAGCCGAGGATGAAGTAAAGATGCCAGTCGTCGGGGAATTCGCGGATGCCGCGTTCCACCAGCTGAGTGCAAGGTCGGGACGTCCGGCACCTTGCGGCGGCTTCTGCGCTAAAAAAATAGAGCCAAACTTGTAGGCCGGCCCGAGCTTGGGATCAAGAGACACGGTTATGTCGAGAAGCGGGTCAAGAAGGTCGTATTCCTTGGCTTGAGCAACGTGGTGGCTGCCGAAATATTGCACGGCGCGGGTCCAGTAGATATCGGCCAGCAGTCCGTTGTAACCCAGGCTCATCCGCTTCAGCGCTTTGGCCGAAGGAATGAACAAAACGTCACCCAGGGTGGAATGTTCGCGCAACTGGGTGACGCGCACCAGCGACGAAACCGACCCCAGCATCATCAATGCGGCGAGGGCAAGAAACCCAAGTGTCGTCTTCGTACGCGAACTCATTTGAAATTCCGGTTCTCAAAGATCGCCGCCGCACAAAGCAGCGCGACCGCGGTGTAAGTGACGGCATAGATGGTGTTATGAATGATCAGCGCCGGATCGACAGGAATACCGTGCGCCACCTGGGAGATCACGTTCAGAGAAGAAAAGTTCGGCACCAGGTAAGCGACCGCTGTCATGACAACTTTCGCCATGCCGGTGGCGGTCGCCGCGAAATTGTGCAGGTCCTCCGAGAAGGTCCCGATGGCAAACGTGGCGAAAGCAAAGATGGACGACATCAAAGGCGACGAGTAGGTGGAAAATAACATCGCCAGGGCAGTCATCATCATGAGCTGTAGCAAGATGAAATAGATCGCGGCCACAATGTAGAGATCAGGGTGCGCGAAGTGGTGTGACAGATATAACAGCGCGGCGAAAAATCCAACCGACATCAGCACAGCGTTCAACGTCAGCGTGCCGAAAAGTCCGAGGAACTTGCCGAAGATAAACTCCCAGCGCCGCACCGGGTGCGCAAGCACGGTGTAGAGCGTCTTACGCTCGATCTCTTTCCAGACCAGGCTGATGCCGACGAAGATCGCGATCACGATGCCGAAAATCGAGATCGAGGTGAGCCCCATATTGATGAGCACGATGCGCTCGATGCCGAGCGAAATTTGTCCAAACAGCAAGGCCGAGCCCACGATCAGCAAGCGCGAAGAAGATCAGGTTGTAGAGCACGCGATCGCGCACGGCTTCACGATAGGTGTTGTAGGCGATGGGAAATACGCTCATCGAGCGCATGACCTCCATCGTCTTTTCCTGAGGCGGCAGGTTCAGCTTCTCGATGAAGAAATCTTCCAGCGTGTGCCGCACCGGGTTCACCGACTGGATGCGCGCATTCGCTTTGCGGAGAGCATCGATCGCGGCGTCCAAGCGGGATTGCGGCAGCACAGCGCGGGTCATCGCGCCGGCGGCGTACGTCTTTGCACCGAGCGCTTCCAATTCCGCACGACCTGCATTGCCCTGCCACAGGACCTCGATCGATCCTTCCGAGCCGGAGAGCAGTTCCCTGACGACGCCCACTCCCTTCAACTCGCCATGATTCAGGACGGCGACGCGATCACACAGCGCTTCCGCGTCCGAAAGTATGTGAGTGGAGAAGAAGATGGTCTTGCCGTGCTCCTTCAACTCCTGGATCAGGTCTCTGACTTCGCGGCGTCCTATGGGATCGAGCCCCGACATGGGTTCATCGAGGAAAAGAAATTTAGGATCGTGCACGATGGCCTGCGCTAGCGCCACTCGCTGCAGCATGCCTTTGGAAAATTTGCGCAATTGCAGGCGATCGATATCTTTCAAGCCGACACGGGCGAGTGAATCCGCCGCGCGCTTGCTGCGCTCTCGGGTGGGAACGCCGGAGAGCTGTGCGTAATATTCCAACAATTCCTTCGCGGTGAGATAGTCGTAAAAATACGGCTGCTCGGGAGAGAAGCCCACATTCATTTTGGACTCGACCCGATCGATGGGCCGCGCCGAAGATGTGGGCGGTGCCGGTGGTCGGATACACCAGGCCCATCAACAGCTTGAGTGTAGTGGTCTTACCGGCGCCATTCGGCCCCAGGTAGCCGAAGACTTCACCCTCGTCAACGGCGAGGTTGAGAGGCTTCAGCACGCAGCGCGGCCTCTTCTTCCAGAAGCCGACGCTAAAGGTCTTCGAAAGATCCTTGATCTCGAGTGCCAGCATAGTGTGCAAGGGACCGACGACCGCAAATTTTATAAGAAAATTGAAATCCCGCAACCCGGCTTCAACGTACGACCAGAACCTCACGAAAGTGGTCGCGGGCAAGGAAAAATTTTACCGATTTATAGTCATGAAACAAATTCTCGATGTGGCGGTTGTTGAAAACGCGCGCCAGCTTGAACCTTTCCACCACCTGCACATCCAGAGTCTCGGCACCAGTGATGTGGTAGCGGTGATAGGGAGCCTCCGAGCCGGCCTCGCGGGTGTGGAAGAAACCTAGCAACACGCCGCCTGGTTTCAAGGCGCGGTGCAGCCTGTCGACCATGGGCTTCACCAATGCTTCGGGAAGGTAATCCGGCAGATCCCATGCCAGCACCGCGTCTAGAGAAGCCTCGTCAAAGACCAGAGAGTCCGTGAAAAAATGCTGCGGAGAGAGATCCATTTTCCCGTCCTCGCGCTTGATGAAGTATCGCGGGTCAGTTGAAGCCATCAAAAGGTCTTCGTTATAGACCTTGTGTCCCATTCCGGTAAGACGCATTAAGTTTGTGGGCGAGGTGGGACCGAGATCGAGGATCACACGCGGCTGCTCCGGTCCAATATGCTTGCTGAATTCCTTCAGTCCGCTGCTGCTGCGCTGCGAGCGGATGGTGGCGCGTCCCGCAGCCGGGGCAGCTTCGGCCTTGGAGGAGCCACGCAGGAACTTCAAGAAATCGGGAGCCACGTTGTTACTCTACAAGAAAAGCGAATTTGAAAGCAGCCTTCACGGGAAGCAAAAAAATCAGGAGCCGAGGCTCCTGATGATAGTTTGAGGCAAATCTAGATCTTAGGCTCGAATTTTGCGTCGACCAAAGAGCGCTGCACGCTGACGGCACCGCCTGATCCACCGGAGTACCCGGCGCCGGCTGAAGCCGCCGCTGCCATTTCGCGCTTCGACTCGTTTTTGCCGGATTCTTTGCGAATGTCGATCGCACCCTTGAAGAAAGCGCCGTCTTCGATGACGATGCGTTGCGTGGAAATATCACCGCTGAGGACAGCGGACTTCTTCAGTTCGACGCGTTCATGACCCTGAACGTTTCCGTCGACCTTGCCGTGGACAACAACATCCTTCGCAACGATGTTCGCGCGCACACGACCGTTAGGGCCGATGATGAGATTGTGTTCCATCAGCGCGATGTTTCCTTCCACCTCGCCATCAAGATAAAGATCTTCACTGCCGGAAAGTTCGCCGCGGATGATCACGGACTTTCCGATGTGGGCCATTTCACTTTGAAATTCCTTGGACCGCACCGGGTCAAGCGATGGGCGGACCGGCGTTGGCATAGCAGGCGCTGCATTCGTGTTGCTCATTGGTTTGGTATCGCTCCCAGGCGTAGATTTCCACATACAGGACTTCTCCTTGGTCTGAACGCCTGCGGCAAACGCCCGCCGGCTAACTGCAATGGCTGGAGGAAATGGCAGTTGCATCATACATCCGCTTCTCCAGCGCCAGCAATGAAAACTGTTCAGTGACAAGGCCTTAGAGGATGCAGTAATCGGCTGCCATTTCGTGGAATCCGCAGGTAACTGATTAGTACACAGCTCGGCACTCAGGTACTTGGGTGCAGATAGGACTTTCCGAGAGCTTCCTCTAACTTGCTCTGCCAAAAGGAGTTAAATTCAACCTCATCAACTTATCCGCCCGTAGCTTTGGACTAACTATTGCAATAATCCCGAGTGTCGGCCCTTCGGAGTAAGTCGCGCCGCCTAGCGAGATCGAAAACCAGGGGAACAGCGGTTTTGCTTGGCAGCGAGACTTTAAACCAATGGGACTGCCTTTCCAGCAGGGCCGACATTTATCGAAAACGACCGGTAACCGCCGGTCGTTTTCTTTTAGCGGCCGAGTTTAGGGTAAAAGCAACGTCACCGGAGTAGCTCCCGTCTAACTTTCATATGACCGAATCTGGCTTTCACCGCCGAGCGCTGGTACTGGTGGGAGCGGTGTTTCTGGTTCTGACCAGGAGTTCGTCGGGGCAAGTTGCAGAGAGTATCTCTCCCTCAGCGCACGAGCTGGTCAGGCGCGCGGTTGCTAACGAGCTCAAGTCAGCCGGATTCGAAGGTTCGGTACGCCTATCGCATCCGCAAGCAGAAGCCCGAGGGCTCGAGCGTGAAGCAGGTCGCAGAGACTAATGACGGGCAAGTTTCCTATTTGCTGATGATGAACGATCAGCCGCTGACGGATGAGCAACGGCGCATAGAGGATGAGAAGAACCAGAAACTACTCAACAACCCGGATGAACAGCGCAAACGGTTTAAAGAACAAAAAGACGACGAGCGGCGCGCGAACAGCATCGTCAAGGCGTTACCGGATGCGTTCATCTATGAATTCGATGGGCCGGCTGATGAACCCCACGTGGTGAAGCTGCGCTTCCGTCCGAATCCGAGTTTCAACCCTCCTGATCGCGAGACACAGGTGCTCAAGGGAATGGCGGGACACATGTGCATCGATACTGCCGCCAACCGCATGTCGAAGCTCGAGGGGATCCTGGTGGATGACGTGAACTTTGGCTGGGGGATCTTCGGCAAGTTGCACAAAGGCGGACATTTCGAGATCCATGAAAGCGCGGTGGACGGCGGGAATTGGGAAGTGACCTACAGCAACGTCGATTTCACTGGAAGGTGTTGCTGTTCAAGAACCTCAAGATCAAAGAGACCCAGGAGATGAGTGATTTCCGCGCGGATCCCGGAAAATCTCTCGTTCGCGCAAGGGTTCGAGTTGCTGCGCAAGGAAAACCAGCAGAAGGTTTCCGCGAAGCGGTAGCCCTAAGTCTCTGAAGTCCCGAAGCTGAGATCTTCATCCCAGCGGCCCAGCAAGAATCTTCCATTCATCTCAGCATCGCGCTCGTAGCGAAGCACGGCCAACCCTCGCGCGAAGACCTGCTGAAACGCCGTGCGGTTGGAGCTTTGGATTTCTTTGGCGCGCGGGTTGCCGGATTTTTTCATCTCGTAGATGGAAGCAGGCACCTCGATGTGCTGCTCTATCTTCGCGACGCGCGCGTTGCCACCGAGAACTGAAGTGACGCGCTGCGAATCGAGCCACCATTCGGCCACAAGGCGGTCGGTCGGGCAGCCCGCCTTGCAGTGGCGAGGAGGACATGCCGTATTGGTTTGAGGTTGTAGCGGCGCGCGATCGCGCCGAGCCGCTCGATATTGAGCCAGGCATTTCTGATCTCCAGCGGATCGAAGGTCCACTCGATGAGCCGGATGCCGCGCCCCAGCGCGTCGTCACGCTGCGCGAGCTTTAGCTTCCTTCCCAAGCCAGTGTTGCGAAACGATTCGCGAACCGCCAGCATGTGCGAGTGAAGATACGGATTTCCGCCGCGTGTTCCGGGGATCGACATTGCGAAGCCGATCAGCTCGTCGCCATCGAAGGCGCCGATGACTTGTCCGCCGATCTTTGTGGCTACTACAAAGAGTCGCAGCGGGATGAGGTCAACGTCGTCGAAATTCCAAACTTCTTTTTGCAGCGCAACGCAAGCTTCGAGTTCCTCGGATGCCTGTGCAGGCGCGGATGATCGGTGAGAATCCGTCATTCACGTCTCCTTCGCCTGCTGCCAAAGTGCTTCCATCTCGTCGAGCGAGGCGTCTTCAATCTTGCTGCCGCGCTGCTTTCAGTTTCGATTCGACGTAATCGAAAGCGGCGACGGAATTTGCGGTTCGTCTGCTTCAACGCACGATTCGGGATCCACGGCGAGATAGCGCGCCAAATTCACCAGCGTGAACATCAAGTCGCCGACCTCGCCTGCGACTTCTCGCAATTGCTCGGGAAGAGCGCTTCACTCTCCGCGTGAACCTGCGATGCCATGCTTCCCTTTCGTGCGATCGAGTCCGCCGGGCAGGGCGTTGATGTGTGACTTCGAGCTCATGCGTCTCTTCTTGCATCTTGTCGAAGATGCCGCGCAATGTGGGCCAGTCGAAGCCGACGTGGGCCGCACGCGCACTCAGCTTCGCGGCCTCAAGCATTGCGGGCACACCGGCAGAGACATTCGCCAGCACGGAATCCGGTCGCCGGAAGCCTTCGCAGCTTTCCCGCCACCGGCTGCCAGTCGCTTTTCCTTCTCCTCGGCCTTCAGCACCTCCCAATTCCGCAGAACCTCGCCGGAGGTCTCCGCCTTCACGTCACCAAACACATGTGGATGCCGCCCGACCAATTTGTTCGACAAGCGGTCGAGCACGTCGTCAATGGAGAAATGCTTCTCCTCCTGCGCCATCTCGGAATAAAAAAGGACTTGCAACGAGAGATCGCCCAGCTCGCCGGTGAGTTCGTCCCAATCGCGATTATCTATGGCTTCGAGGACCTCGTAGGTTTCTTCCAGAGTGAACGGCTTGATGGAATCGAAGGTCTGTTCGCGGTCCCACGGGACAGCCACCCGGGCCGCGCAGCCGCGCCATGATCTCGACCGCCCACTCGAATTTTTCTCCCGTCGTTTTTTTCACATCGGCCATGCAGGTTTTTGTATCACAGCGCGAAGAAAGTGTGGGCCATGACGCGTTCAGGAGCATCTCAGCCTTGTAGTAGACTGGAGAATCTCGTCCCCTGAACGAAGCCCCCATGCAACGTCAATCCTCCAATGCGGCCGCGTACATCACCTTTACGCTGCATTCCCATCTGCCGTACGTGGTGCATCACGGCACGTGGCCGCACGGGCTCGATTGGCTGCATGAAGCCGCTGCGGAGACCTATCTCCCTATGCTGCGCGTGCTCACGGATTTGGAAAAGGCAGGCGCCGCTCTGAAGGCGAACATCAATCTTTCGCCAGTGCTGCTGGAGCAGCTCTCGCACCCAACGTTCAAGGAAGAGTTCCCGAAGTATCTGCAGCAGAAGATCGAGGCCGCGCAGAAAGACGAGCAGCAGTTCGTCGCGAAGGGCGAAGTCCACAAGGCCAGCGTCGCGCAATTTTGGCAGCGGTTCTTCTCTGAGGCGCAAGGGAATTTCGACTCGCTCGATCGCGACATCGTGCAGGCGGTTTCAAGCATTTTTATGATCTCGGCTCCATCGAGATCATCACCTGCGGAGCGACGCACGGGTATTTCGCGCTGCTTGGGCACAGACGCTTCTATCCAGGCGCAAGTGCGCATGGGAGTGGAGACGCACGAGCGCTTTTTCGGACGGCGTCCGCGGGGAATATGGCTGCCGGAGTGCGCATATCGTCCGCGGGGCGAGTGGCGTTATCCCGTTTATCTGAATGGCAGCACGCCAAAAAAGACCGTGATGCTGCGCGCCGGGATCGAAGAGATCCTGGACGCGAACGGGCTCGAATACTTCTTTGTGGACACCCACATGGTGGAGAAGCCGTGCCATGTTCACTCCTTACGAGCTTGCTTGCCGGGGACGTCCCTATCGCAACCGAATATGAAGGTGGGGAGGCGCGGGCATCGTTTTACCGTCCGTACTGGGCAGACACACCGGGCAGCGCGCAAAAGCATAAAGTCGCATTCTTCACCCGCGATCCCAAGACCGGCATACAGGTCTGGAGCGGCGACTCGGGATATCCCGGCGATCCGAACTATCTGGAATTTCACAAGAAGCATTGGCCGGGCGGACATCGCTACTGGCGCGTGACGCAGTCGAAAGCCGACCTGGGCAGCAAACAGGAATACGACCCGTACGCCGCGCTGGCGCAGACACACCATCATGCGCAGCACTTTGCTGGACTAGCACATCACGTCCTGCTGGATCTCGCGACGCCTGGCGATGGTCAGCCGCCGATCCTTTGCGCGCCATTCGACGCCGAACTTTTTGGCCACTGGTGGTTCGAAGGTCCGGAGTTCCTGAAGAATCTTGCGTTGCAGCTTTCGTCTCCCGAGTCGCAGATCCAGCTGACGACTGCGGGCGAGTATCTCGACAAATTTCCACCGTCCGGATTCCTGTCGCTTCCAGAAGGATCGTGGGGGAAAAACGGCACCCACGAGGTGTGGCTGAACCACGACACGGAATGGACGTGGAAAAACATTTATCCATCCGAGTTCGCGGTGCAGCAGGTCGTGGAGCGCGGTTTGTGGCGGACGGATCGGTTAGCTGAGCGGGTGGTAAAGCAAATCTGCCGCGAGCTGTTGCTGCTGGAATCGAGCGACTGGCAATTCCTGATCACTACCGGCGCCGCGCGCGACTACGCCGAGGAGCGCTTCATCAACCATCTGGAGCAGTTGCGTACGCTGCTGGCGATCTACACGCATTACGAATCCAAGAAAAAGCTGCCAGCCGGCGGCATGGAGACGCTCGCAAATATCGAGGAGCGCGACTCCATCTTCCCCAGCCTCACCCCGCAGGTCTACGTTTAGAGCCTTTTCCTTTTTTTCGATCCTGAGAGGCGGCATGCCGCGTCTCTACGTGAAGTATTTCGACTCTCCAAAATCTGCATCCAACTAAAGGTGAGTAGCTGGTTCCCTAATCCGCGGCCATCGCTGGATGGCAAGCGCTTCGACGTCGTCATTGTCGGTGGCGGCATCAACGGCGTTGCCATTGCGAAGGAGTGTGCCGCCGCGGGGAAACGCACGCTGCTGGTGGAGAAGAGTGATTTTGGCGCGGGGACGACCAGCCGCACGAGTCGCATCATCCACGGCGGGCTGCGATACCTGGAGCACGGCGAGATCGGCCTGGTGCGTGAATCGCTGCGCGAGCGGGAGCGTCTGCTGCGCTCTCATCCGCACTTGGTACGGCGACGCAGGTTTGTGCTCGCGATCCGCGACGGGCAAGGATTTCGCAGCGCACTCGCAATTCGGGCAGGGCTTTGGCTTTACGGGCGCTTCGGCAGGAGCACGCGGCCGCAGACGGTCGAATTCGAAAAGCAGTTGGACGCGGGCGGAGGACTGGCCTGCTTTGATTATGAAGATGCGCTTTGTGAATTTCCCGAGCGTCTGATCGCCGAATGGCTGGGTCAAGCGATGCGCGCGGGCGCAGAAGTTCGCAATCATACCGATGTCTTGGAAGTTGAAGTAGCGAACCGCGCCGTGCGCGGCATTCGGCTGCGCGATGCTCTTACCGCTCAAGAGTCCACTGTTGCGTGCGAGACTGTGATCAATGCCACCGGGCCATGGGCAGACCGGTTCTGCGCGCAAGCGGGCGTCAGCGCCAAGCGAATGATCGGCGGTGTGCGCGGGTCGCACGTGGTGCTGCCGGTTTTTCCCGGCGCGCCGACAACGCCTGTCTATACGGAAGCAGAGGATGGCAGGCCGATCTTCGTAATACCGTGGAATGGGCAGATGCTGCTTGGGACCACGGAAGCGTTCGACGATTGCGATCCCGGTGACGCGCAGCCTTCGCCAGCGGAGATCGACTATCTTTTCGCTGCACTGCATCGCTTGCTGCCGCAGAACGGCTCGAATCAACGCGACGTGCGATATGCATATGCGGGAGTCCGTCCGCTTCCCTATTCGCCCGGTGCGGTGGCATCGGATATTCCGCGCGGACATTACCTGGTTGATCACGCTGATGATGGCGCGCAAGGATTGATTTCGGTGGTGGGCGGAAAGCTGACGACCGCGGCACGCCTCGCCCGCGACTGCGCGCGCAAGATCGGAATCCGAATCCCAGAACCTGCTGTCGATCTTTGTGCAGCGCCTACATCCGACGGGATCTGCTCTGCGCTGCGGCAGTGGGCTTACCAGGTGAGCGGCATGTTGGGCATCTCGCAGGAGACCGCCTTCGCAATCGCGCAATGGCATGGTGCGGACGCACTGACCGTCACGAGATTAGCTGCCAGCGATCCGGTGTGGCGTACATCCATCTGCTCTCATTCGCCGCACATACTGGCTGAAGTCGCGAAAGCGGTACGGCACGAGAAAGCAGTTTCGCTGGGCGACATCCTGCTGCGCAGGGTGCCGGTAGCTCTCGGCGCCTGCTGGACGGCTGAATGCAGCCAGGAAGCCGCGGAGAAGATCGGATATGCATTGGGGTGGCCGCTCGCGCGCATTGACCAGGAGCTGGAGAATTTTGAACTGGAGCGAAGCGCGTTCCTGCATCCCTCTCAGGGAGTTCGCGTGCCGAGATTAACCAAGCGCAGCGGCGGGCGCTGAGCGATCGCGACCGAGTGTTTTGGCTAGGAGCGCGGTGTCGTCGGAGATGATGCCATCCACTCCCATTTCGGTGAAGCGGCGCATATCGTAATCGCGATTCACCGTCCAAACGAACAATTGCTTGCCAGCCTTTGCAGTGAGCGAACGCAATTCCTCTGTGATCAAAGATGTGTGCGCAAAGACAGCGTCGATGGGCGTCTGTCCCCAAAGCGAGAGCTGCTGGCTGGTCTTGCAAATGAGGCCGAGCGGAAAACGGGGTTTCAGTTCATAAAGCGCGATCAATGCTTCCGGTTTGAATGATGAGACCAGGAACCCGTGCTGCGGCGCGAACTTGGTGAAGGCGGCAATGGCGGCCTCATGTAAGCCTTCAACTTTCAGCTCTACATTAAGGAAGCAACGCGAGCTATAGCGCTCGACGACTTCTTCGAATATCAACAAGCCAGGAAATTTTTCTGCTGGACAGTCGGCTAACAATTTTCCCTGCCGATCGCGGTCGTGATAGATCAAGGCGGCTTTGTCGGAAGTGAGGCGCACGTCGAATTCGAAGCCATCGCACCCGTGCTGTAAGGCAAGGTCGAAAGCCTCAAAGGTATTTTCAGGGAGATATTTGCTTGCGCCGCGGTGGCCGAGCAGAATGGGTCTTCGGTGTTTTTCAGAGTGGCCCTGGAAGTTCGAAGGCAAGGCTAACCCAGATCGATGTCGCGGACGTGCTTGGTGTCGGGAGCTTCTTTGGCGCGCTTGACGGCTTCCTGAAACTTCTTCTCCATCAGTTCGGCTTTGTTCTTTTCCGCCAGTACCGATTGCTGGAAGAGCGACTCGCGACGGGAATCCTGGTCGCGCATGGCCCTTGTGGCCTCTTCGAAATCCTGAAACATCTTGGGAGCGGCTTTAGCGGTATGCGCGATGACCTGCTTGGTGACGGAATCCACCTTCAGGACCGCTCCGCAGCAGGGGCAGCCGACGTCAAAGGGCTCGCTGGTTTGCTTCGCCATAGGCCGAATGATACAGCAATCTGGAGGCGCAATGTGGCGCTTTCATCAAAGATTAACGACCTGATGTCCGGGGCAAGACGTCTGCAGAACGTCATGCAGCCGGTTGATGAGCTCGATGCCGTGGCGTGCCAGGAAGCTGACACCGGCGATCTCGCGTTCCTGCAGATTCTTATTTGGAAACAGGATGGTGGACAGTTCTGCGACCTTGCGGCTGACGACTTCGTCACGCCGCAGTTCAGCGGCGGCGGCCCGTTCCCGCAGGCGCTTTAGTTGATAGCGCATTTTCGAAGCGGAACGGTTGGCCGCATCCACAAGACTGGGGTCAAGTTTTTGCAGCGGCTGGAGTATGGATGCGAGCGTGGTTTCAAGCTGCTTCTCAGCGAGGGAGAATCGCTCATTCAGCTCGGCCGGCATCACGCGTGTTGCGATGGCCTTCTTGAGTTCTTGCGGGTCTTGAAATACTTCGGGTAGAGTCAGCGATAGTTTCTGCAGAATCTTCTGTTGATGCTCTTCCACCAGCGTGGCGCTACATCGCGGCAAGACCGGCGTCACGCGGCCGAGCAGCGTTTTGTAAACCACTTCACATTGGGCGAAGTACGCGACTTCAGCGGGGCCGCCGACATAAGTCAGGGTGGGCAGAAGAAAATCCTGCATCACGGGACGCAGTAGAACGTTGGCGCTGAACTTTCCCGGAGCCTGCGCTATGCGCGCTTCCAGATCGGCAGCGCTTACGTGATCTTTGCCGATAACATATTTTCCGTTGGTGCGCTTGATGGCAACGCGCGCGCCCGTCTCCAACGAAAACAAAAGAGTGGAAGAATCAGTGACTTTGACCTGCTGGTGATATCCGGCGGATTCCAACTCTTTGCCGCGCGCAAGAAGCTTCTTGTCCAGATCTTCAGAGCGGCGGATGGCATCAGCAAAGACGGGCGAAGCAAGACGGTGAAGTTCAGCAGCGGAAGGGTCGAGCAGCATCAAACCGTGTTCTGCAAACAGTCGAGCGAACAACTTGCCCATCGCCGACCCAAGGTCTTCTCCCGGGCGGTAGAACTTTTTCAGCAGGGCACTGATCTCGGAGTCGCCCAAGGCATCTCCGCGGCGTTGACTGCCGCAACGACATCTTCATGCAGTGGCCTCGCGCCCACTGGCGCTCCTTCAACCCCGCCTGCCGTCACGCCGACACTCTGGAGCGAGGGCGCATCCTTTCGCAGGAGGTTGACGTGGCTTACTTCGGCAAAATCGTGGTCTTCAGTGGCAAGCCAGAAGATGGGAACAGCGTCAACGCCCTTCTGGCGAGCTTCTTCGGCGAGCTTAATAGCAGTGATCGCTTTCAGGATGGAAAACAGTGGTCCGCCAAATAACGCCACCTGCTGTCCGGTCACGATCGCAAATGCGCCGTTCTTTAAACGATCAATATTGTCGAGCGTTTTAGCTGATGCGCCCCAATTCGCATTTTGCGAGCGCAGGATCTGCGCCACGGCTTCGCGGCGCGGCTGATCGAAATTAATCCGGCGGGCCGCCTCTGCAACCCATTCCTGAAATTTTATCGAGCGCGGATAAAAACGTGCAGCAGCCCCGTCAATGAAATCCCGGAAGAGCTTGGAAGTGTGCGGAATTTTATCGAATGAAATACATTCGGCCTTCATCGCGAGGCCCCAGAGTGGCGCGGAGTGGGCACGAAACTTGGATTCGATGATGTCACTTTCGATGCTAACAATTTACACGCCTGCGATAGACTCTCATAATCCTGTGTAGATGGTGGAACCCTTATGCGCGGCCTTATCAAACTCCCGTTAGCGATCGTCATTTCCCTCGGACTTGCTTCGGGTCAAAGTGCGACCGCGCAAAGGGCGCAGGGTGGAGAGATCCCGACTTTTCGACCAAAGGCGGACCTTGTACTGGTGCCCGTGATCGTTACTGACAAGAACGGGGGAACATGTCCACGGGCTGAGTAAGGAAGATTTTGTTGTTTACGAAGATGGGATCGCGAAGGACGTCAAGGTGTTCGACCCCGTCCACACCGAGCCGCGAGTGATGAAGCTGGCCTCTTCGATGGATGCCTTCACGAATACGAGTCAACCTGCTGCCACGCAGGCGCGGATCACCATCATCGTGCTGGACACTTTGAATACCGCCTTCTTCGACCAGGTGACGGCGCGGCGCGAGATCTTGAAATTCCTATCCAATGTCGATCCCGGCGAACCGGTGGCGGTGGTCAACCTGAACAAGTCAGGACTACACGTTATCCACGACTTCACTACGGATCCGAAAGTCTTGGCGGCAGCGGTTCGTCAGGTTGAGGGGCAGATCGGATTCAAAGACAAGGCGGGCGGCGATCATCCTTCTGAAAACTTGCCCCCGGCCAAAAGGGCGAAGCACGACGCTCTCGGACGACATAGTCCCCGAAGACGAGAACTCGGCGGTCAGCCAGGAGGCGAGGGGGCTCAGTCATCTCGAAACCGAGACCGAAGGTGTATTCACCTCGATCGAGCAAAGTTATTCGATCCGAGTGACTCTGGAGTCGATGCGGCAGCTCGCGAAAGCATTCTCGGGATTCCCCGGACGAAAGTCCGTGATCTGGGCGACGGGAGGAATCCCGTTTTCCGTCGATGACCCTACGCGGCTGGGGTTCCTGGATGCGTACCTGCTTCCTATCTACGAGAGCGCATGGCGCGATCTAAACAACGCGAATGTTGCCGTCTACCCGTTGGAAGTGACCCATCTCACGAGTCCGGTGTACAACCCGCGTGCACTCAGTGGAAGGCGGGTCTTGCGCGGCAGGCGACCCTTGTATACCAACGCCACTACCGACAACCTGGAGCTCTTCGCCAGCATGACCGGAGGCCGCTACTGCCCCTACGCCAGCGACATCAAACAGTGCTTCCATGAGGCGGCGAACGACTCGGGTGACTACTACATGCTGGCGTATCCCACCGATTCGAACCACATGAAGCCGGGCTGGCACAAGATCAAAGTAAAAGTGCTAAAGGGTGACTACCAGGTCCGCGCGCGCGGCGGATATTTTATTGCCGAACCACGCAAGGAAAAAACAGATCCCGAACAGCAAGCCCAGGCCGACATCGCGATGGGACTCACCGCTCCCATGGACTACACCGAGCTCCCCTTCTCCGTGCGATGGACCGGAAAAGCGAACGCGGGCGAGAAAGACACCTTTCGGTTCCGCTACAACATTGCTCCTGCTGACGTGAACGAAGGGCCGAACAACCACATCAGCGTGGGATTGGCGGCGCTGGCCACAGATTCAAAAGGAAAAGTTCTGGGCGAGTTCTCGATGGTCAGAGACGGCGACCTTACGCCCGAGTTGGCCGCTGGCGTGCGGGTTAAAGGTATGAGCTTTGACGGTTCAATCGACCTGCCGCCTGGCAGCGACCATTCCGTGCGATTCCTGGTGCGCGACAACCTGAGCGGGCGCATAGGGTCGGTGACGGTGACGGCGCTGCCGAAGTAGCTGGCTGCATCCGGCCGATCTGGCAAGCATCTATATAATCGTAGGTAGTTCTTTCCCAATCGATGGGGGCGTCACGGCTTCGACGGAAGTGTTTGAGGCCGAGAGGCATGCCGGGGTGCACACACCCGTGATCGCGTGCAAAAACACAATTGCCAACCAAAACATGGCATACGCAGCTTAATTAATTAAGTTGCCGTTCTTCGTGGCTTCACCCGTGGGCCGCGAAAGGACGTCGAACAGCGGGTTGGTCTTCGCTGCTCCGTCTGTGGAGCGAAGACGAGATCATCAGGCTAGCTGTTTGCGTTTCTTGTCCGTTCGTTAGCGCAACCGGCGAAGGTTGCGGGGTAATTCCCGCAGCATGAACGGAACACGCATGTAGTCTCTCTGCTGTCAGAATTTTCGGACGTGGGTTCAACTCCCACCGCCTCCACCATTAAAATTTGTGATTTGTGATCGAGTGATTTGGCGATTTAAAAACTCCGTGACTCCGCCACTTCGACCGCAACATGCCCTTCTTAATCGTTTGGAATTCGCCCGACGTTCAGGACTCATGACTAAGATTTAGCTTTCTACGGAGGAACTAACTTGGAATCCCCTGCTCCTGTTTCGAAAGGCGCGCTCTGGACCGGGCGCGTGCTCAGCGCTCTTGCCGTCCTTGTGTTTGTTGGCGGCGGAATCTTTACCCTGCTCAACGCGGCGAAGATCGCGCCGCAAATGGCCCACTACGGCTTTACCGAGTCTCATCTGTATCTGATCGCCTGGCTAGAAATCGTCTGCGGGGTTATTTACGCAATCCCCCACACCGCCCGTTTTCGGAGCGGTTCTTTTGACGGGATACCTGGGTGGAGCGGTGGTTACCCATATTCGTGCAGGAGAATCGCCGCTCCCGCCGCTGATCATGGCTGTGGTCGTTTGGCTGGGGATCTATTTGCGGGAGCCGCGCTTGCATCACATAGCGCCCTTGCGAAAATAGCTAGCGGGATTTTTTTTTGCGCTGCGTTTCGTTTTGAACTCGTGCTGATGCAGGTCCATGCGGACGCGCTCGCCGCGAAAGGCGACGCCCTCACCTTGTAGTCGCATCTTCTGCTCGAAGCCGGATTCGCCGGGCAGCCGGACGTTGCCGCCGGCGCCGAGCACGCGGTGCCAAGGCAATCCGCGCGCGGAACGCAACGCCCACACTACCTGGCGAGCAGCGCCGGGGAAGCCGGCCGCGGCCGCGACCTGTCCGTAGGTGGCGACTTTTCCCTTGGGGATCTTCAGAATAACAGCGCGGATCTTGAAAAACACGCTTCCAGCATAGATGAAGAAGGCTTAGGCCACGGCGGGCTCGGCTGACGGAACTGCTTTCTCTGTCGCTACAATGCTGGCAATCGCATGGACAATCGATGCGATGCGGACCGCGGCAAGAATCTTCTCTTCTCCTACACCCTTCTCGCGCAAAACCTTTCGTGCGAGTCCACACAAGCGCCGCAGCCGTTGATGGCAGAAACAGCGATGCACCACAGTTCGAAATCAACGGGATCCGATCCGTGAGTGCGAATGGCGTTCATACGCAGCTTGGCCGGGATGGTCGCGTACTTCTTGTTGTACGCAAGGTGCTGGAAGCGATAGTAGATATTGTTCATCGCCATGATGGTAGCGGCGGCCTTGGCGGCTTCCGCAGCTTCCGGCGAAAGAATTCGCGCGCCTGCTCGTAGGCGGCGGCGATGAGCTCGCTGTTGCCGGTGGCCATAGCGGAGGCTAGAACGGTTCCCCAAGTCTGCTGAGGAGTGAGTTCTGTCTGCTGGCGGACGTGGGTCGAGAAGTTCAGCTTGATGTCTTTGCCGTAATCGGCAACGTTGTCGATGAGTTGGTCGATAGTCATGTTTAGCTCCAAGCTTGTAGCGGCTAGCTCCTGGCGAAAACTAGAAGCTAGCGGCTGAGCGCTGTTACGCAACGACCAGGGTCTCTTCGCCCTTCTGCCAGTTGCAAGGGCAGAGCTCGTCGGTCTGCAGAGCGTCGAGCACGCGGAAGACTTCCTGCGGGCTGCGGCCAACTGACAGATCGGTCACGTAAACGAAGCGGATGATGTTCTCCGGATCGACGATAAAGGTGGCGCGCTGGGCGACGCCCTCTTTCGGATCCAGGATGCCAAGTTCGGTGGTGAGATCGCGCTTAACGTCGGCCAGCATGGGGAAAGGAAGATCCTTCAAGTCTTCGTGATGAGTGCGCCATGCGTGGTGGACGAACTCAGAGTCGGTGCTGCCGCCCAGGATCTGCGTGTCGCGGTCCGCGAACTCGCGGTTCATCTTGCCGAAGGCCGCGATCTCAGTGGGGCACACGAAGGTGAAATCCTTGGGCCAGAAGAAGTACAGCTTCCACTTGCCTTTGTAATCCTGGTCAGTGATGGTTTTAAAAGCGCTCTTGATATCGCGGCTGACGGTGGCAGTCAGCGAATACGTTGGGAACTTCTCTCCTACTCCGATCATTGTTTCTCCTTAAAGATGAATTTGATTTAGTGCGAAACTTTCTTTTTGTCACGACAGCGCGCGCATAGTCCGATGACGTCCACGGAAAAGCGCTGCACCGCAAAACCCTTGGGCAATCGGCCGCGCACATGCAGCGGACCGATCTGCTCTGAATCAATGTCCTCGATCTTCTTGCACGAACTGCACACCAGGTGGTGATGCGGGTGGTCGTTGACTTCGACCCGCAGCGACCCGTGGTGCACGCTTGTTTCCTGCACCAAGCCTGCCTTCAGGAACCGGTTCAGGTTCTTGTACACCGTTGCCAACGAGATCGAAGGGATACGTTTCCGCACCTTGGCATAGACCTCTTCCGGCGAAGGATGGCCGGGCATTCCCATGAGCACGCCATAGATCACCTGCCGCTGATGCGTGATGGGCAAGCCGGCGCGCCGGCTAAGTGCGGCAAAACTGGTTGTAGGTTGCGGTCGAGACATATTGGATAACTATTATCAACTAATAAATGCTATCACGAACACTTAAGATTGGATGTGGCCCAGGTGGGTGGGATTCATAAACTTGTTCAGCTATACTTTGTGACGCACGACACTAACCTCATGGGCCTGATTATCCGCTCCTCAGACATCCACGCCGCCGGCTGCTACACCACCACTCCCATCAAGGAAGGGGCGATGGTGATCGAGTACACCGGCCCCCTCATGTCCAAAGACGAAGGCGATAAGCGCTACGAAGGGCGCGAATACACCTACCTGTTCGGCATGGACGATGGCCGCGTGATCGACGGCCACGGCATGGCCGCCTTCATCAACCACTCTTGCGACCCGAATTGCGAGACCGACGAGGTAGACGGGAAACTCTGGATAATCGCCCTGCGCGATATCAAGGCGGGCGAAGAGCTCAGCTACGACTACTGCCTTTGGGACGGCGAAGAAGATGATCCGGCTCCATGCTACTGCGGCGCGAAGAGTTGCCGTGGGACCATGTACTCGGAGGAAGAGGTAGAGCGGCTGGAGAAGGTGAAGAAGCAATCTCCGGAGAAGGTTCTGGCCTAGGACGCTACTGCCGATCCTGAGACGCGGCATGGCGCGTCTCTACGAGCGAGACATTCAGCTAACAAAAAGCGCGACCGATAAGATCGCGCTCTTATTTTTTGGGCGCACGAGGACGTGCGCGTCTACAAAATCTTTAGGCGGTAGCTTTTTTCTTCTGAAAAGCGTCAACCGCTTTGCCTTCGCCCTCGAAAGTTTCAAACACCGTGAGCAGCTTGGTGATCTGCAGGAGATCGCCGACGCGTTGCGTCAGGTTGGCAAGTTTAATGTCGCCGCCGGCAGCGCGCGCTGAGGTATAGAGCGAAACCAAAGTGCCGAGTCCGCCGCTGTCGATGTAGCTGACGCCGCCGAGGTTGATGACGATGTTCGATTTGCCTTCGGCGATCAGGCCCTTCACCATATCGCGCAGTGCGGAAGATTCGTCGCCAAAAACGACGCGTCCGTTGCAGGAGAGAACGGTCATGCCGTCTTGATCGCGCGTGGTCAATTTCAGATTGCTCATAGACACAGCCTCCCAAGCCGCTAAGAGAGGCAACAGCCTATATCAGCGGAAAGCGAATTCAAGCAAGAGCCGATTTTGACGTCGCGGATGAGGCGTCGGAGAGGCGTTTGTCCAAGGAAATCCCTGTCGGACAGCGTCGAATTGCTGACGTATAATCGAGTTCTTCCATGAGCTATCAGGTCCTGGCCCGCAAGTACCGTCCGCAAAAATTTTCCGACGTGATCGGGCAGGAACACGTCACTCGAACGCTGCAAAACGCCATCGAGCAGCAGCGCATCGCGCACGGATACATCTTCAGCGGTCACCGCGGGATCGGTAAGACGACCATCGCGCGCATCCTGGCGATGGCCCTCAATTGCCGCGGTAAGGACGGAAAGGCTGACAAGCCGCAACCGGAGCCGTGCGGCGTTTGCGATTCCTGCACTGAGATCCGCGCGGGCGGCGCTGTGGACGTGATCGAGATCGACGCCGCCACAAACCGCGGCATCGACGAGATCCGGGAGCTGCGTGACGCGGCGCGATATCGCCCGGCACGCGACCGGTACAAGATCTACATCCTCGACGAAGCGCACCAGATCACGGACGCGGCGTTCAATGCGCTGCTAAAAACTCTGGAAGAGCCGCCCGGTCACGTCGTCTTCATGATGGCGACCACCGCGCCTGAAGACATTCCCCAGACTATTCGCTCACGTTGCCAGCACTTCAGCTTTCATGCCGTGCGCTTCGACGACATCGTCGGCCAGCTGCGTGACATCGCGAAGAAGGAAAAAATCAAAGCCGATGACGACGCGCTTGCGCTGCTCGCCGAAGCCGGCGACGGCTCCATGCGCGACGCGCTCAGCATCATGGACCAGGCCATCGCTTGCTGCGGCGAGAAGCTAACGGCGGAGATCGTGCGCGGCCTGGTGGGGGCCGTGCCCTCCGAAACACTCGAGCAGATGATGGTGGCCGTCGAGAAAAACTCCAGCGAAGAGATTTTGCGGCACCTCGACCGGTTGCTTGTGGAAGGTCAGAACCCTACTCATTTCGCACGCCAGATGGTGCGCTTCATTCGCAACGCGATGGTTGCGAAAGTTGCCGGAAATGATTCGCCGCTCTTGCAGATCTCGTCCGACGAGCGCAGCCGTGTTGGCCGTGTAGCGGCGATGTTTTCCGAAGAAGACCTAACGCGCTTTTTGAACATCCTGCTGCGCACGCATGGGGACGTAAGCTACAAGCAAGATCAGCGTTTCCATCTTGAGCTTAGGACTTTTAAAGATGGTGCACGCGCAGCGGCTACTGCCGGTAGAGCAGATTTCGAGCGGTCGATCAGCCACATGTCGTCGTTGATGGCGAACCGCCGCGGCCCGGCGTTCGGCGGGGTGACGTCCTCGCCGGTGACCCACGAGGCCGGGTCGACGCGCTCGGGCAGGTGCCGGTAGTCGGGCGTCGCACCGGAGCGTGCGCGCTTCGCCGCTTCGCGCCCCGGCGGACCCGCTTCATGATCACAGCATGCCCCGATGGGTCGGTTCCGTCCAGGCGGGCATCGGGGACAGGTGTGGGTGCAGGTGTGGGTGCCGGGTCTCGGCTGTATGAGCGACCGGATGCACTCACCCATGGCACTCACCCAGGCACTCACCCATGCGCGGAGGAGGTCTCGGCGCGCCGAACGGGCTGAGGCGCCGGCCCCGCGAGCGTGCGGGAGCGGCCCAGCGGCGTGCCTGAGCCCCCCGCGGGCTCGCACTGTGTAAGGTCGGGACCGAACAGGTGTTCGCGATGCCGAGCAGGAGGTGACAGGGTGCGGGTGCTGGGCGTCGATCCCGGGCTGACCCGGTGCGGCGTCGGCGTCGTCGACGGCGCGCCCGGGCGCCCGCTGCACCTGGTCGCCGTCGGCGTGGTCCGCACCGCCGGCCGACGAGGAGCTCGGCGCCCGGCTGCTGCGCCATCGAGCGCGGCATCGAGGAGTGGCTCGACGAGCACCGGCCCGACGCGGTCGCGGTCGAGCGGGTCTTCAGCCAGCACAACGTCCGCACGGTCATGGGCACCGCGCAGGCCGGCGCGGTCGCCATCGTCGTGGCCGCCCGGCGCGGCCTGCCGGTCGCGCTGCACACCCCCAGCGAGGTCAAGGCCGCCGTCACCGGCAGCGGCCGCGCCGACAAGGCGCAGGTCGGCGCCATGGTGACCCGGCTGCTGCGGCTCGCCGAGCTGCCCCGGCCCGCCGACGCCGCCGACGCGCTGGCGCTGGCCATCTGCCACGTCTGGCGCGGCGGCGCGCACGCGCCGGCTCGAGCGCCGTGGCCGCGCAGCGCGCGGCGCGCCGACGGAGGCGCGCCGTGATCGCGCTCGGTGAGCGGCCGGGTCGGCCGCGCGTCGCGCCCGGACGGCGCGGTCGTCGAGGTCGGCGGGGTCGGCCTGCCGTGCACTGCACCCCGGCACCCTCGCCCGCTCGGCGTGGGCGAGCAGGCCCGGCTGGCCACCTCCTGGTGGTCCGCGAGGACTCGCTGACCCTGTACGGCTTCGCCGACGACGACGAGCGCGACCGTGTTCGAGCTGCTGCAGACCGCCAGCGGCGTCGGCCCCCGGCTGGCGCTGGCGATGCTCGCCGTGCACGCGCCCGACGCGCTGCGCCGGGCCGTCGCCACCGAGGACCTCCGGCGCTCACCAAGGTGCCCGGCATCGGCCGAAGGGCGCCCAGCGCATCGTGCTGGAGCTCAAGGACCGGCTCGGCGCGCCGGCGGACGGCGCGTCGACGCCGCGCTCGACGGCGGCCGGCCGGCGGCGCCTGGCGGGACCAGGTCGCGCCGGCGCTGGTCGGCCTCGGCTGGATCCGCGCGCGGAGGCCGACGAGGCCGTGCTCGGCGGTCGCGGCCGAGGCCGGCGAGCCGGCGCCGCCGTCGCCGGTCGCTGCTGCGCGCGGCCCTGCGGACGCTGGGCCGGGCCTGCGATGACCGACGCTGGCGAGGACTGAGCGGCCCGATGCGCTCGACGCGTCGCTGGTCTCCCCGGACGCCGACGGCGACGAGCGGGCCGTCGAGGCGGCGCTGCGGCCCAAGCGGCTGGACGAGTTCGTCGGCCAGGACGCGGGTCCGCGAGCAGCTCGTCGCTGGTGCTGGAGCGCGCGCATGCGGCGCGGCGCGGCCGCCGGACCACGTCCTGCTGTCCGGGCCGCCCGGGCTGGGCAAGACCACCCTGGCGATGATCATCGCGGCCGAGCTGGGCGCGCCGCTGCGCATCACCAGCGGTCCGGCGATCCAGCACGCCGGCGACCTGGCCGCGATCCTGTCCACGCTGGCCGAGGGCGAGGTGCTGTTCCTCGACGAGATCCACCGGATGGCCCGGCCCGCCGAGGAGATGCTCTACCTCGCGATGGAGGACTTCCGGGTCGACGTCGTCGTCGGCAAGGGGCCGGGCGCCACCGCGATCCCGCTCGAGATCGCCGCCGTTCACCCTGGTCGGCGCCACCACCCGGGCCGGGCTGCTGCCCGGCGCCGCTGCGCGACCGGTTCGGCTTCACCGGCGCACATGGACTTCTACGCGGCCGACCGAGCTGGAGCAGATGCTGCGACCGCTCGGCGCGGCTGCTCGGCGTCGCCGCTCGACGACGGAGGGCGCCGCCGAGATCGCCGGCCGCTCGCGCGGCACGCCCCGCATCGCCAACCGGCTGCTGCGCCGGGTGCGCGACTGCGCCGAGGTCGCGGCCGACGGCGTCGTCACCAGGAGGTCGCGCGGGCCGCGCTCGCGCTGTACGAGGTCGACGAGCCGGGCTCGACCGGCTCGACCGGGCGGTGCTCGACGCGCTCTGCCGCCGGTTCGGCGGCGGGCCGGTCGGCCTGTCGACGCTCGCGGTGGCGGTGGGGGAGGAGCCCGAGACGGTCGAGGAGGTGGCCGAGCCGTTCCTCGTGCGCGCGGGCTGCTCGCGCGCACCCCGCGCGGCCGGGTCGCCACGCCCGCGGCCTGGGGGCACCTGGGGCTGACGCCGCCCCGGGCGGGCGCCGACGGCCGGGCAGCTGGCCCTGCTCGAGGGGGCTGCTTTTCCCGGCACGGGACGACCTCGATGACGACGGGGAGCCGGCGGGGCGGTCGGTGACCGGCGGCGGCCGGTTCGGCTGACCCGGGCCACGGCACGCCCGGGGCCACCGCCTTTGGTCGTGAGGCTGCACAGCACCTACACTCGCTCAGTGGCCCGTCGTCGCGCGTGCCATGGCCGGTCCACGTCAGTGACCAGCCGACCGCCACACGCGCGAACGGTGCCGGCAAGCGCGCCGGCTCCGGACGGTGACGACTCGGCTGCGCTGACAGCCGCCCGCTCCGCGGGCGACATCCTGCATCAACCGGCGGACGCCGGACGAAGGGAGTGTGCACGCATGGAGACCCTTTTCCTGCCGATCCTCCTGGTGCTGTTCGTCGTGCTGATGTTCAACTCCCAGCGCAAGCGACAGCGTCAGTTCAACCAGATGCAGGCGCGTCTCGAGGTCGGTCGAGGACATCGTGACGACCGCCGGGCTGCACGCCCGGATCGTGAGACTCGACGACGAGGTGGCGGTCCTGCAGACCGGGCCGGGGGCCAGACGGTGCGCTGGGACCGTCGAGCCAGAATCGGC
>CAVQGF010000078.1:0-56500 GCA_963711965.1 uncultured Acidobacteriota bacterium
CGTTACAACGGCATGGCTGGGTAGCGAAGTTCGGTTGTGATAACCGCTGAATGCATATAAGCGGGAAGCACTCCTCAAGATGAGATCTCCCAACCCGTAAGGGAAAAGAAGGGCACACGAAGACTACGTGTTTGATAGGCTGGAGGTGGAAGCGCCGTAAGGCGTGTAGCTTACCAGTACTAATCGCCCGTTCGGCTTGACCATAAAATTTATTCAGCGCCAAGCCGCGTTAGTTTCAACCAATGCTATTCAGTTTTGAGACATCGCTCTCACTGATCTTTTACAACAAGTTCTGTTCCTCTTGCTATAGCGAAGAGGATCCTTCGCGCGACGGACCCCAGCCCAACCAGACTGGTCGCCGGGTCGAGAAAAACTGCTCCCCGACGGGGCCGCGCGATGCCAGGATAGGTGCACCGAGGTCCTTCGCCTTACGGCTCAGGATTTCGGCAGCGGGCTCGGACGCCCGCTAAGCGCCTCAAGTTTCCGGTGATCATACCGCGAGGGTCACACCCGTTCCCATCCCGAACACGGAAGTTAAGCCTCGCTGGGCCGATTGTACTGCGCGGGCTAACTGCGTGGGAGAGTAGGTCGTCGCCGGATTAAAATCAAAGGCCACATTCAGATAATGAATGTGGCCTTTTTACTTTAAGGGAAGAGGGGGTGCGCGCGATTGGCCATCAGTGATAGAGATCTTAAAATACTGTGGGGACGGGCAGCAGGTCGATGTAGTCGACCCGGATGTGGTGTGGAGTGCATTAGATTTTTAGGCTCTGAGGCGACTGTGATAGGTGAAATGGCCCACGTGATAGCTAAGAGCCCAAAAGGTCCGAGGGGAAAAGCCAGCGGAGGAGAAGACCTCTACGAGAATCTTGTACTACTCTGCCCGACGCATCACAGGGAAGTGGACAAAGCCCCAGCTGGAATCTATCCCGCCAGTACATTGCTTGAATGGAAGAAGCAGCAAGAAATGCAGGTAGAAGTGGTATTGGCCGGGCTGGAAGTCAGTTCCCGTTCTGAGCTGGGTCGGCAGATCAGACCTCTTCTCACCCAAAATCATGTTGTTTGGAATTCTTTCGGTCCGGATTCATCTGCGGCAAGGGCAAATCCGCTCAGTAATTTGCATGCACTTTGGACATTACGAAAACTGGCAGTTATTGTTCCTAATAACCGAAGGGTTGCTAATTTAATAAAAAGGAATGCGGCCCTTTTCGAAAACACGGACTACAAAATGGCTTGCACTTTTATTGAGCACGCGGAGGCTTTTGAGAGGAACTGCTATGAGCGAACCGAGGCCGTCCCACGCTTTCCGACAGCGTTCGAGCAGTTAATAACTGACTATGCCGAAATTAAATAGCTGGAATGTCTCTTATGCGGCGATTGTGTTCTTTGAAGGCGCTCTGAAGGCACATTCGAAGGTCAAATCATTCCGCCGTAGTAAGGACATTTTGTTCAAAATCGAAACCGAGAATGGCCAACACTTGGAAGTCCTATTGGTGAATGAGTACACCCTTGGACTGGCTGCGATTCATAGGGCACAGCAGGAATTTCCTAGTTTTGAATATATCGTGACCTCCGCGAATTGGAACGGATACACGCGGGAGGCAAAAGAGTATGGAAAAGAGAGCGGATTGGGAGTGTTCAATCTCGGAGAATTTCTGGGTGCATTGCACTGGACTCATCCAAAAAAATATTATAAGAAGGATAGTCGCGGGAAACCGACCTATGCCTACAAGTCTGCCTGACGGATCGACGGTTTATCTATTTGGGTCTTATTTGTTATCAAGCATGCCCGCCGATTGCGACGTTCTCGTTATTTACGACCCAACGGTTTGCGCGCCAGTTGATGCTTACGAACTTCACGAGCCATTTTTTAGCGATCTGGCGAAGATGGTTGGGTTAAACGTCCATCCGACGCTTCTCACAATCGAAGAAGAAAAGGGGTGCGATTTTATTCAGACCGCTGGTGCCATCCGGTTTCATCTCAAGTCATCGGCTAGTTGAATAGCAGACCAGAGGAAAACCTATGTGTGGTTTTTTGCTTTCTTCATGAGCGTCGACTGAATGCCCCTCGCACTCTGCAATCCCAATGCGTTTTACCCGTTGCGTTCTCTCGTTCAGGGACCAATTCGCAACGCGGCAGATCTCCCCAAAATCGAACGGTTCATTCGCGCGATCGTGCTTCATGACGAAGTGAAGATGCTCATGGATCCGTGGCCAGATCCGGGAGAGGAACCGGAGTGGCGGGATGAAGAGATTGCGGCAGGTGGTAGAAACCTGCTGGTTGCGATTGGTCCGACGATTGAAGAATACGAGAACTTGGGATTGTTGGAGTATCTGCATGACGATGCAGACGCCACGGTCCTGAATCCTGACCTCTTGCAGCTTGCGCGCGAATCGGCAAACAACGATGAAGGTCCTTACTTCGACGCTCACGTGCAGTTCATTAAGAGACTTGTTTCAACGGAAGAACAAGGAGGCAGCATTGTAAGCGAAGAGTCGCTTGCCGATGAGGTAGTGGCCGTTGGCTCAAGAATTCCGAATGACCTGTTTGCCAATTTAGACGGAGCATGGGCAGAGCTGTTGGCGGCAGCAGACCAAGGAAATGTGGGACTTTCGGTGCCTCCGTTTCTGGCGATAGTACTTAGTCGATGCCAGCGACGAGACGCAATCCTTAGGGTGATTGCGGATTTAAAAGAGGAATTTGGGGAGTCGCGTAGACGATTGTGGAATACGTTAACAGCACTTCGGGATGCCCGAACACCTGTTGAGTTCAATGCGCTGAAAAGAGAGCTTGCTGTCGCTGGCGAACGCATGAATCCGGCTAACGAATGGCCAGGACTTTGCCCGGTCCGTACCCTTTGGCAGATTGGCTCGGCAGCAGTCGGCGGCGCAGCGGTTGGTGCGCTTCAAGGGAACCCAGTAGCGGGTGCTGCCGCAGCAGTCGTAAATGAAGCGGCTCACGCCTTGGGAAACCAGGGAGAATTTCGAGCTTTATTCAGAAGAGGTGCTTTTGATTTAGCGCGGAGAGTTAATGTGAATTTGCAACAAGTTCCAAGAATTCCGGAACTAATGCGGCCCCTTCTGACTGCTGCTGAAAGAGCCAATCTTGGGTTAGATTGAGCGGCTCAATCCCTCTGACGAGTAAGGGCAATTGCCAAGAAAAACACTGACAAGCTCACCGCCATCGCGATCCCGAACACCTTCATCTTCAACGTCACTGCGAACAGCGTCACAGCCAGCGCGAAGCCCCAAACCCATCCTTCTGCTTTGAATCCAGCTGCCCAACTCGCCGTGCCGCCGGCGGCAGGGATGCGCGGCGTGAGTGCCGGACAAAGCCGCGGCACTGCCTTCTTGAACGCATCGTATTGCTCGCCTTGCACGGCCTGCATCTCGGCCTCTTCGCGGAAGATCAGCCGGTAGCAGAAGGCGAGCATCAGCACCTGCAGCACGACGAAGCCGGTGCGGCTCGCCATCGCGCCCATGCCAAGCCCCATGAGCACGTTTCCGAAATACAGCGGATTGCGCACGTGCCGGTAAGGACCGTCGGCCACGAGTTTCGCCGTCTTAATCTCGGAGGCATAGACCACTTCTGACTTCAGATATGCCGACGCCCACGTCCGCACCAGCGCCGCCAGAATGACGAACACGGCCGCGAGTGCGAACAGAGCCTGGGCGACGTGGTCCTCATTCCGTCCAATGTGCGGCGCGAGTTTGGCCGCGGCCCATGTCGTCACATTCACGTGATCGACGGAAGAGAGAAAGAACGAGACTCCGAAGATGGAGCCGAAGATCGCAGCGCGGTTCTTGAACTCCCAGTCGGTGGCTCGCATGTGTTTGACAAGGTACGACACTGTCAGGGTTCTGCAAAGCGGAATCGCCGCGTGCTTTAGAATCTCAACCGTGAAGAAGCTGGCTGCGAAAAAGTTCACCGCGATGCTGGAGCGCATGCCCGGGCGCCTGGGGTGGACGATTGTCCGCTTGCCGTTCGATGCTGCCAAGTCATGGGGAAGCCGCGGCGCGCTACGGGTGCGGGGTGAGATTAATAGATTCGAATTTAGAACTTCTCTTTTCCCGAACGGCAGAGGCGGACATTATCTGCTGATTAACAAGAAGATGCAGAAAGGCGGTGGCGTCCGCGCCGACGAGCAGGCTGAGTTCAAGCTCGAGCCGGACACGAAGGTGCACCCGATCGTTCTTCCTATCGAGATGGAGAAGATCTTGAAGCAGGAGAAACAGCTTCGTAAATTCTACGGTTCCTTCAACGACTCCATACGGCGGTACATTGCGAACGAGGTCGCCAGCCGGAAGAGCCCGGCTTCGCGCGAGCGGCGCGCCGAGCAGGTGGCGGAACAACTGCTTGAAACCATGGAAGCCGAACGCGAGCTGCCGCCACTGATCAGGAATGCCCTTGCTGAAAATCCCAAAGCTTATACCGGATGGAAGAGCATGACGCCGCTGGCACGCCGCAGTCAGCTGCTCGCTGTCTTCTACTACCGGAACGTCGATTCGCGCGCGAAACGATTGCAAAAGGTGCTGGACGGGGCGGCCGCGAGGGTCAAAGATTAGGCGCGGGCGAGGCGTCCGCGCCCACACAACCATCTCTACCTTGCGCTGAGCTGGTTGAATGCCGCTTTGATCATGGACTCGAATGATTGTTCGAAGAAGTCGCGATTCTCTTTTTCGTTGCCGCCGAACTGCTGCTTCAGCGCGTCTTCATTCAGGGCCTTGGGCGCCAGCTCCTGAACCTCGTTGAGCCGCTTGCCCTGATCGATTTCGCGTCGGATCTCCGCGTTGGCGGTTTCCATCATCGCGATCACCTGGTCAATGTAGCTCTTGTCGTGCAATACATCGCCGTGCCCAGGAACGACCGTCGTGAAGTCTAGTTCGCGCAGCGCACGCAGGGTCTTGGGGAAATCGACCGGGAAGCCTCCGAACATGTATGGAACGGGATGGTCGAGGAGGTCGCCGGTCATCACGATCTTTTCTTTCGGCAGGTAGACGACGCTGTCGCCCGCCGTATTGGCGCGACCGAGGAACTTGATCTGCACCTCGCGGTTGCCAAGGTCCACGGTCATCTCGTGTTCGTAGCTGACGTTCGGCGGGACCACCTTCAAGTCTTTGAACTCCGCGAGCACGCCGTCGAGGCCGGCGAGACTGCGTTGGTAATCGAGACGGTCGGCTTCGCTGAGCGGCTTGCCGCTCTCGTCTTTGCCCGAGTCAAGAACCTTCTGAAAGCGCTCGCGGCGCTGCGGATAACGTGCCACCGCACCAGGATTGAATTCCGCTATTTCTTGTTGCGTGTGAGCGTGCGCAATGATCTGCAGGTTGGGCCATGCCGCCACGTACGATGCGTTGCCATTGGAGTGGTCGAAGTGCCAGTGCGTGTTCAGCAGGAACATGACAGGCTTATCAGTCCACTTTTTGATCTGCGCGATATCTTCACGCGCGCTCGAGGGCAGAAGGCAAGAGTCGACGACGAACACGCCGCGATCGCCGATGATGACGGTGGTATTCCCTTGCGGGAAGGTGTCAGGTGCGTCGGGATGGCGGATCTCGTAAATGCCTTCCGCCAGCTTGGTGACGGTGCGTTCGTGGGTGGCGATGGAATCACAAAAAGAAAACGTGGTAGCAAACAGGACTAGAAGTGCGGCTAGGCTGCGCAAGATGGACATATCGGGAGCTCCTCCAAAGCAAAAAAAATGGAATCCGGCCGTTCGCGGCCAGGGATTCCGTTACATCGCACGCTGAAATGCACTCGCCGAGGCGGGCCCCTACTTCAAGCGTGATTCGTAGATTGTGGGATCAAGATAATCGCCGTTCGCAACAGGGTCAACTGCCGTGGTCTGAAGTGCTACCAGGAGTGATGGGGCGCGGCGAACTGGGGACGAAATGTCCTGAAATGGCATAGGCGGGAGATGCTTTATCCCGTATCATTCCCAGCATGAGACTCCTACTTCACTGGGTGCTGAGCGCTGTAACCCTTCTGCTGATATCTCGGTATGTTCCGGGATTTATCGTATCCAGTTTCACTGTGGCATTGATCGCGGCGCTGGTGATCGGACTTGTGAACGCGACTATTGGCACGCTCCTGCGGATCATCTCGTTTCCCATCACCATCCTTACGCTGGGACTATTCTCTCTCGTGATCAACGCGTTGATGCTGAAGCTGGCGGCGATGTTTGCGCCGGGATTCCAGATCGTAGGGTTCCTGCCGGCGCTGGAGGGAGCGATCCTTCTGGCTATCGCGCACATGATCATCCACTGGATCACTAAGCCGTCACGCCAAAAAGCTTAGAACTTCGCTGAAGACGGTTTACCTCTCTGACATCAACGAATGGTAGGGGTAGTGTCGCTTCAGTTATTTGTACTATCGGCCGATACGCCGACGCGAAAAAGGACAATGGGCCACAATTAACGCAATCCGCATTGACTCCTTTTGGCGCTAGCCCTATAGTCGCGAACTCCACATTCTATTTGCCGTCTTCATTCATAGGTTTCCTCGAACCGTCTTTATCTCAGTGAAAGTCTTTCACTGCCGGCCCACAAGAATGCAGGAGGAAGTGATGGCAATCCACACATGGCAGCGGCGTCGTCTGTTTGCAATCGGTATCGCATCGATTTCGGTGATCAGCCTGGTGTTGTTGGCTGCGCATTTCAGCGCCCCCGCGCACGCGACCTCGGGCGGCGATCCGTATGTTGTTCCGGAGATCGTTGATACCAATCCTGCGGCTGACATCGTGGAGACCACCATCATCGCCGAAGAGGCGACGGTAGACGTGGGTAACGGCGTGATGGCGCACGCACTGACTTTCAATGGATCGATCCCCGGACCGCTGTTCCGGCTGAAAGTCGGCGACACGGTGATCGTCCACTTCGAGAACCACC
Organism: uncultured Acidobacteriota bacterium; assembly: GCA_963711965.1. GTDB lineage: Bacteria > Acidobacteriota > Terriglobia > Terriglobales > Acidobacteriaceae > CAVQGF01. The sequence continues at coordinate 6,886 of CAVQGF010000078.1, forward strand.
TGGCGGAAGCGACCGGCATCCACTGGCACGGATCGAACTCGACAACGCGAGTGACGGAACTCCGTTGACGCAGAACCAGGTTCCACCCGGCGGAAAGTTCCTCTACAAATTCAAAGTATCGCGCCCAGGTGTCTACTGGTATCACCCGCATCATCACTCTTCGACCAACCAGGTATTCAAAGGACTCTACGGGCAGATCATCATCACTGACGCGCACGAGACCGCACTGCAAGCTTCAGGAGCGCTGCCTTCGGAAGCGCAAACGCTTGCCCTAGCGCTCAGCGACATGACCGTCTGTAACGTCCACGGCAGCAATGCGGATTACGATGCGTCGTTGCCATGGGTCGGAAACGTTGGAGGAGGACCGACGTTCCCGGGCCAGACAGCGCCCACGCCGGCTAATCTTGCGAAGGCGATGGCTCGGTTTTTCCGCTGGACGAAGATGGGAACTATAGAGGCTCAGAGTTCGGGCTGGGGGACATTCCCAATATTCAGCGCAGCGGCACGAGTGGCAGGACGAATGAAGGCCACATCGTGCTCACCAATGGCAAGAATGTTGGCGGACGCGGGGGCTATCCCGGCGCTCCGGGAGCACTGGCTGGCGGAGCTGCAACGTACGACGTGCAGGCGGGACAGGGCCTGCGTTTGCGTCTGGTTGCGGCCACGGCTGTTCGTTTTTATCGCCTGCGCCTCACGGGCACGGTGGGCGGGGTGGACGGAACACGAATCCCGCTAGTACGGGTTGGAGGTCAAGGCGGATTATTGGACAGCGCCGTGGTCGAGGGTGGCCATGCTCCCTTTGAATGGCTATACGATCAGGGAGAGATCGTGCTCGATCCAGGCGATCGCGCCGATGTGGTCGTGGCGATTCCGAGCAACGCTACAGGCACCCTGACATTGTGGACACAAGATTTCAACCGGACCGGCCAAACGTTCGCAAACACCCCCACGGTTCCGGTGGCACATTTTAATGTTTCGGGTGCGGCCGGCTCGCCTTATTCGATCACCGCAGGAACCGCGCTACTCACCTCGGTCGGGGCGTCGGTGGAAGCGCTTGGCGCTGCGACTGGAACGCTGCTCGATCCAACTACGTTTGCTCCGCCGAAGACCGGCTTGGCGAGTCAAGATATCCAACTCACAGGCACAGGAAGCTCCCTCGGGATCAATGGCCATCTGGGCATGCACGATTTCCCGGGCGACTACACCGGCGTAGCGCACATGGATTCGGCGCGCTTTGCGAAGCTTGGAGACATTCTGGAACTCACGGTGACGAACACCACCAGTGCGCATCACCCGTTCCACCTGCACGGCTTCTCCATACAGCCGCTCGATCTGACAAAAACTGCATCACCAACTTATACCTGGCCGTATCACGAGTTCCGCGACAACGTTAACGTTCCACCGGGGTACTCGTTGCGCTTCCGCGTGAGACTCGATGACCGCCCATTGATGGATGGAACCACGACAGGTGGAGGCCTGGGCAGATGGGTATTCCATTGCCACATCTTCTTCCACGCTAGCAATGGCATGATCTCCGAGTTCGATACGGTGCAGTTCGACTCGGGCACCAGCCATGCGAACGAACGCCCGTACATCAACGCCGATGGAGTGCTGATCGAAGCAAACTCGGGTGATCCGATCGTGATGCATGGCACCTATCACGATCCTGATGGAGACACGCCGATCGGACTGAGCACGTCGCAAGGCACCATCACGGATGACGGCGATGGCCTGCATTGGACGTGGAACGCTACGGCTTCCAGTAGCGGATTGGCTTATGTGACCGCTACCGATCCCTCAGGCGCGAAAGACCAAGTTGCATTTGAATTGAAGGTCAATGGGCCGCCGGTGGTAACGGTTTCGGATACCGCTGGAGACGAAGGTTCGGCGATCGCTGTGCATGCTACTGCGGTCGATCCGGATGGCGATCCGCTCACACTGGCCTGGTCATACACAGCCGGCGTGGGAGTTGACGCTGGTGCCACTTGCACCTTCGCCGATCCGACCGCCCTCGATACCACTGTGACCTGCACCGACGATGGGCCGTTCACGGTAACAATGACCGCCAGCGATGGCCACAACACGCCGGTGAGTGCGAACGGAGCGTTGACGGTCTCCAACGTTGCACCGTCACTCTCGATCACCGGTCCGCCGAGTGGTTCGTTCTACATTGTTGGAACCACCGTCGCGGTGACCGCTTCGGTGACCGACCCCGGAAGCAACGACACGCAGAGCTGTTCCTATAACTGGGACGGGGGCGGAACGAACGGCTCGGTGGCGGCAGCTGCAGGTGTTTGCACTAAATCAAACACGTTCACCGCAGCGGGCGTTTATACCGTTAGCGCGACGGCCACGGACGATGATGGCGGCGCCAGTACTCCTGGCACAGTCGTCATCGTTATCTTTGATCCGAACGCCGGGTTTATCACCGGTGGCGGGACGATCGTATCTCCGGCCGGGGCATTCGTTCCGAATCCGGCGATTGCGGGCAAGGCCAACTTCGGCTTCAACGCGAAATACTTGAAGGGAACCACGACGCCGATCGGGCAGACGGAATTCAACTTCCAGAGCGGAGGATTCAACTTCCACTCGGTCGCTCTTGATTGGCTGGTGATCACCGGAGCGAAAGGCCAATACAAGGGCAGCGCCACGGTAAACGGAGGCGGGAACTATGGCTTCCTGCTCACCGCGACTGACGGGCGTAAACCCGGCGGAGGAGGAATCGACAAGTTCCGCTTGAAGGTTTGGGACATGAATGCTGGGAACGCGGTGGTCTACGACAATCGCTTGGGATCGCCGGAGGATATCGATACGGCGAATCCAGGGCCGACACAGTCGGGCACTATTCAGATCCACTAGATCGGGAAAAGAAACATCGCGCAGGACGGGATGTAAATCTCGCCCTGCGTTTTTTTGCATCTCGCATTAGCTCAATGTCGTTAGGATGTTTTGCCGGAATCACGAATGATTGCGATTACCCAGCCAATGCCGCCCCAGCCAATGACCAACGGCACAGACATCAGCCAGCCAAACTGCCACCAGAAAGCCGAAAAACTGAAGAGAATGCGCTCAATTAACGGGATCGGGATTCCGCTGTTAGCGTGATAGGCGGCTCTATGCACCAGCAACGGCACGCTAGCGTAGGCAGCGGCAATGAAGACTATTGCCGCCACGATTCCAACGTAGATGGGCCCTTGTCGCTTCACCAGCCCACCTTCACGCCATTCTTTGCGTTCTGCTCGTCGAGCCATTTCTTGAGCGGAGCAAAGTAATCGAGGATCGCGCTCGCATCGGCTTTGTCCTCACCCATCATCGTCATGAACGCCTCCTGCCAGGGCTTGCTCTTGCCCAACTGCAGCATGGAATTTAATTTCGCACCCGCAGCTTTGTTCCCGTAAATGGAGCAGCGATTCAGCGGACCGGTGTACCCGGCTTCTTTGCAAAGCGCGCGGTGGAATTGGAACTGGTAGATGTCCGCGAGGAAGTAGCGGGTGTAAGGAACGTTGGCGGCAACGTGGAATTTGGCGCCCGGATCAAAGTCGGCTTCGCTGCGCTCCACCGGCGGCGCGATGCCCTGGTATTTTTTGCGCAGCTCCCACCAGCTCTTGTTGTAATCAGCCGGCTTGATCTCGCCGGAGTAGACCTTCCAGCGCCATTGATCGATCAGCAACCCAAACGGCAGAAACGCGACCTTCTCCAGAGCTTTTTTCAGCAGGAACGGAATATCGTTGTTCGCAGGCGGAACAGACTGCAAGAGCCCGACTTTCTGCAGATATTCCGGCGTTACAGAGAGGGCGATGGTGTCGCCGATTGCTTCGTGGACACCGTCGTTGGCGCTGTCTTTGAAGAAGTACGGCTGGTTGCGATAAGCGAGCTGGTAGAAATTGTGCCCGAGCTCGTGGTGTATGGTGACGAAATCTTCGCCGCGGATCTGAATGCACATTTTCAGGCGGACATCTTCCTTATTGTCGACATCCCACGCGGATGCGTGGCAGACCACATCCCGGTCGGCGGGCTTGGTTAACAGCGAACGCTCCCAGAAGGTATTCGGAAGCGGTGCAAAGCCGATCGACTTGAAGAAGTTCTCTCCGTAGTGGACCATGCCGCGCGCATCGACCTTGCGGTCACGCAAGATCTGGTCGAGGTCGTACATTGCAGTCTCGTTCGCGGGCTTCACGATGGGATAGATCTGCGCTCCAGTCCTGCGCCCACATGTTTCCCGAACAAATGCGCGGGAAGAGGTCCGTCGGCGGGGACCGCGCTCGGGCCGTAGTTCTTGATCAACTGCGAGCGCACGTAGGCGTGGAGCGAAAGATACAGCGGACGCACCTGATCCCACAGCCGATCAAGATCCGCGGCAAATGCGTCGGGCGGCATGTCGTAACCTGAGCGCCACATCGCACCCATGTCGGAATAGCCTTGTTCGCGCGCGCCCTGATTAGCCAGCTCTGCAAAGCGCGCAAACTTGGGCGCATAGGGGGCGACACCTTGTGCCAACCGATCCAAAGATCTTCAGCTCTTCGGGGTCGCGGCTCTCGCCCATTATTTTTTCCATCGCCGTGAGGTCATAGCAGGTGCCCGGCTTCGAAGTCGGACAATATTTCCCCTTGCCGTAGGTGCTCTGCATGTCGGTCTTGAGCTTGTTCTCTTCCTTCAGTAAATCGGGGTCGCTCGGAGTCGGCAGCAGTGAGTTGGAGTTTTAATAAGTGCAGCTTGCGCTCGTAGACGGCGGGCAGCGTGACGCTGTCATACTTCTTTGCATCGAGCGCCAGCTTGGTCGTGACCGCGGAATTCTCGCTGTTCATGTCGGTCGCGATGGCGTCGGTATCGTCGGTGATGAAGTTCTCATTGACCCAATCGGCTTTTTGCGTCTTGTCAGCCAGGTCGGAGAGCTGCTTCTCGGCGTCGTCGATGAACTTCTGCGCCTGCTCGAGAGTCGGCTTTGCGGAAGCTGCGGCCGCGTGGGAAGTTTTTTTCGAGGCACTCTTCTTGTGACTTTGGGGAAATGCCGACAACGTAAGAGATAGACATAGCGAGGCGATCACAGCACAACGCAGGTAGCGCATTCAGTCCTCCCGAAGCGCAGCCATTCTAAACGGAAGCGGGAAATCCTGCAGCGGGTGGAAAGGCCGGGCAGGTGGGCGTTCAGAGCGGTTCGCTGTGCAGCTCTTCGTAGAAGAAGTCGGCAATGATGCTGCGTTGCAGGCTGGTGGGCGCAATAAACTGGAAGCCGTACGAAAAACCATGCTGGTTGATCACACGCGCGGACAAGGGGACGGGATCGGGGACTCCGTCCAGATAAAACTCGATCGTCACCATGCGGCCGAGAGGAACTTCTCCGGAAACCAAGGCTTCAAATCCACCTTCGCTGATGACGGTGCAACGACCCTTGAGCAGAACTTCTTCATTGTTTCTACGGAGCCGAACCTGCATGGCGCGGGAACAGCGATGGCGCGCGAAGCGCCGGACATATTGAGGGGGCGGTCCGTCAGGGGAGGTAGGAAGCGGCAGCATATAAAGGATGCTCCTACACTTCGCGATTATGGACCCGGCGAAGCGAAAGTCAACCAGAATCACTGAAAATTGGCGAATGCTATTGATTCTAAGGGGGGAATAGCGATCGTTCCCGGTGGGAGAACTACAATCTAAATCCACCTTTAACAGAATGAAAAAGGCACGACAGTACGTGTTTGCGGCAGCGACGATCGGGATCGCGCTTGCGATCTTGTACCGGCTTGCAGGCCACGTGAACGTTGCCGCGGCGGGATTGATCCTGGTGACGGTCGTCACGGTTTGTTCTGTCCTATGGGGCAGCGGACCGGGACTGTTGGCGGCGCTGATCGGAGTGACGGGCCTCAACTATTTCTTCATCCCGCCGGTGCATACATTTTCCATCTCCGGCACGGAGAATTGGATCGCGTTCGTGGTCTTTGCGTGTTGTGCGCTGATCGTGGGGCAGCTCTCCGCCCGCGCGCAGGACAAAGCCGAGCGATTGGAAGAGCAGCAGGTGAAAGCCGCCATCCTGCAAGAAGAATTGCACGCAGCGATGCATGAGGCGACCCAGGCCGAGCTGCTGCGCCGCAGCGAAAGTTTAAAATCGGCGCTGCTGGACGCCGTAACGCATGACATTCGCACGCCACTCACTTCTATCAAGGCGTCAGTGACTGCGCTGCTGGCGGAAGAAGGGAAATTGGCCCTCAGCGATCCGGAGAGTGGCCGCGAGCTGCTGCAAGTGATCGATGAAGAGACCGACCGACTCAATCGTTTCACCGAGCACATGCTGGAACTTGCGAAGCTGCAGTCGCACCAACTGGTCATCCAGCCGCAGCCGTCTTCCGTGCAGGAGATCGTAGAAGCCGCCACCTCCCGTTTGGAAGACAGGCTTCGCGATAGAACGCTCGAGATCTCCATCGCCAGCGGTGCATCGCACGTTCGCGCCGACGCAAAGCTGATCTCTGAAGTCTTGTTTAACGTGCTGGACAATGCAGCGAAATACTCTCCTCGCCAGAAGCCGGATCGTGGTTTCGACGGCGTCCGACGGCAGCTCGGCTGTAATGTTTAGGGTTGAAGATGAAGGCCCGGGCATTGCTGCGGCATTGCGCGGAGAAGTTTTTAAGCGATTCTTCCGTTCTCCCGATTCGCAGCACGCGGTCGGTGGCTTGGGCATGGGACTCGCGATCGCGCAGGGAATCGTGCAGGCGCACGGCGGCAAGATCTGGATCGAAGACGCGCATTCGCACCGCGGCGCGGCTGTATGCTTCACGGTGCCTGCCGCAGCGGGCGCAACCGCATGACTGAGAACGGCGCCAAGATATTCGTGGTTGACGACGAGCAGCAGATCGTCCGCGTGCTGAAGCGCGCACTCGAGGCCGCAGGGTTCGCGGTGCAGTCTGCGTTTTCCGCGAAGCAAGCCCTAGATGCCATTCAGTTGTGGACCCCGGAAGTGGTGATCACGGATCTGGCGATGCCGGAGATGGATGGCATTGAGCTGTGCCGCAAGGTCCGTGAGTTTTCGCAGGTTCCTATCGTCGTACTTTCGGTGAAAGGCGACGAGCAGGCGAAGGTGCAGGCGCTCGACTCCGGTGCCGACGACTACGTGACTAAGCCTTTCGGCATGAGCGAGCTACTGGCGCGGGTGCGTGCCCTGCATGCGGCGATCGGAGCGGTCGGCTCCGCAGAATACGGACGAAGCTTTTGACATCGGCGACTTCCGCATCGAGCCGCATCTGCGTCGGGTGCAGGTGCGCGGCAAGGAAGTGCGGCTCACGCCAAAAGAATACGACCTGCTCCTCCATTTCGCTGCCAATCCTGACCGCGTGCTGACCCACCGTGCCATCCTGCAGGCCATTTGGGGAAACAACAGTTCGGAACAGGGCGAATACCTGCGCGTCTTCGTGGGGCAGTTGCGTAAGAAGGTGGAAAGGAACCCATCGTCTCCCAAGTACATCAAAACCGAGCCCTGGATCGGCTATCGCTTCGAGCCTGGTTCGTAATTCCTTCCTCACAATCTTTTAGCAAACTCTTTACAACTTCCTTACAGGCCGCGGCAATAACGTCATAACTGCCATTTTTTTGGGGGCGGTTATGCATTTATTCATAGACATTGGAGTCCAGGTGCTGGAGACGATGTTCGTTGTGGGGCTGGTGCTCTCCTGTATTTCGATCGTTCTGGGAACCATTGACGACATCCAAACATTCATTCGCTATTAAGCGATCTTTCGAACCCTAAGGCGCAGTCGTCATGACCGGCAACACGATATGCGATGGCGCAGCGGGGGTGGAATACACGCGCTGTGTCGCTTTTACGTAGTCGGATCCTTTCGCTTCGAAAATATTGGGCACAAATTTCTGTGGATTGCGGTCGATCACGGGGAACCATGTGCTCTGCACCTGGACCATCACGCGGTGCCCCTTGAGGAAGACGTGATCGTGTGAGCGCAATGGGACGACAAACTCGGTTGCGCGATTCGGGACGAGTGGTCGTGGATGTTCGAAACTCTTCTGGAAGCGTCCGCGAAAGACTTCGGCGGCGATCATGAGCTGATATCCATTGAGGCTCTTGGCGTACTCGCCGGGCTGTGGTGGATTTTTTTCGACATCCCTCACTTCAAGATCCTCGGGAAAAACATCGATCAGCTTTACGACAAAGTCGCTGTCGGTGCCTGATGTAGAAGCAAAAAGGTCGGCCCTCAATTCGCCGGTCACGACCAGGTCATGATCCAGCGGCTCCGAAGTATAGGTGAGCACGTCGGGGCGATGATCGACGAAGCGCTGATCCTGCATCTCCCAAAGCCGCCAATCGCCGTCAGGGTATGTGGGCGACATCGGTCTAGGGCGGTAGGGAACAGGATTCGCCGGATCTGAAACGTACTCGCGAAAGCCACCCTTGTCTTTCGATGGTTGAAACGAAAGTGTTCCGTCCTGGTGGAAGTAGAGGTTGGTCGGCTTGGAAGTTTTCGGAGGCCAACTTTCATAGGTCTGCCAAGTATTCGAGCCGGTTTGAAATATTTGCGCCTCGCCTTTGAAAGGCTCACCTTTTCCATGCAGCCAATGTCGGAACCAGGGCGCTTCGATATTTTGCCGGAACTCTGCCGATGGAAAATGACTTCCGAAAGTCAGCGGACCGAGAGGCGATCCGGTTCTCGCATGCCAGCTGCCATGGATCCACGGCCCAGCCACCATCACGTTGAGGTGTTTAGGATCGTTCTTCTCCGAAGCTTTGTAGATGTGCCACGGCCCCCACGGATCCTCCTGGTCCCAAAATCCAGCGACGTTCAAGTTGGGAACGGTGGTTTCCTTTTCTAGCAGAGGGAGAAAATTAACTTTTTTCCAGTGCGAGTCGTAGTCGGGATGAGCGACGTAATCGTTCCAGCTCTTTATCTTGCCATGCAGATATTTTTTGTTGACGTTCGAAAGCGGGCCAAGGTCGAGATACCACTGGTAGGTGTCGTAGGTATCAAACTTGAAATGCGTGTTGGCGAACTTGTCTGCCTCTTCATACACCGCGTATTCGAACGAGTAGCTCAGACGGAAGGCGCCGTAGCGGAAGGAGTCGTCGTTCATCCACAGATCGGCGGGCGACGCCTGCTCGGAGACCGCCTTCAGTGCCGGATGTGGTTTCAACAAACTGAGGGCGGCGGTAAGGCCGTCGTAGGAGACGCCGAAATCCCCACCCTACCATTATTCTGCGGAACATTTTTTATCAGCCAGTCGATGGTGTCGTATGCGTCGGAAGCTTCGATGAGATTGGCGGCGTTGTCCTCTTCGGACGGGTTCGCCATCTGGAAGGTGCCTTCCGATTTGAAGCGTCCACGAATGTTCTGAAAGACAACGATGTAGCCGTCGTCCATCAACTCTTTCCACGAGGGGCGTGCAAGGGTCTTTTCATCTTCGGGAACGCCGTACGGAGTGCGCTGCATCAGGATGGGAAGAGGTTCGCGCTGGTCGAGCGGCCGAAAGATCGCCGTCTGAAGATGCGTGCCATCGTGCATCTGGATCATCACCTCGCTTCGCGAGAATCGCGGCTTGGGTTCAGGGTCCGTGGCTGGAGACGAGGGCTGTTGTGCGGCAGACGTCAGAGAACAAAAGACAACGAGCGAGAAAAAGCTGAAGAGCCGACGCATGATTCCTCCGACGAAAGGACATTATAGCGACGTGGACGACCGCGGTCTGAGACCGCTGGAGCTCTGAAGCCGAACCGTTGATGTAGGATTCTGGTGCTGTTTTATCTCTGTTCCTTCCGGAGGTTTGCGTGCGTATTGCCCCGTTTCCTTGCTCCTGTACTTGCCATTTTGCTTTCCTCGTTTGCCGCTGCGATGCAACTTCGAGTCGCAGGCAACATCGCTCACCATGGAATGGGTGGAGCAAGAGGGAAGCAAAGTCGCCGAGGTTCCGAACGTCAAGTGGCTCGACGATGGCACAGCCATCCTTTATGACGTGCGCAAGCCGGAAGCCGAGCGCACATTCGAGAAGCTCGATCCTGCAACCGGGCAGCGAACAGCGATTCTCGATATGGCGAAAGCGGTAGCGTCGTTGAAGGGCATGGCGAAGGACTCCGAGGATGAAAGACGCGCTGCCCTGGCCCACGGTGCTCAGCAGCACGGGAAGAAGCGCAGTGTACGAGATCAAGGGCGACATTTATCTGCTCGATGTGCCCTCCGCCAGCTTTACGCGCGTGACCAATACTGCCGAAGAAGAAAAAGATGCGCAGCTCTCGCCTGACGCAACGAAGATCGCATTCGTCCGCAAGAACGACATTTATCTTTACGACGTTGCCACGCAGAAAGAGAGCAGGCTCACCCGCGACGGCTCTGCTACCACATTGAATGGGACCCTCTCCTGGGTCTACTGGGAAGAGATCTTCGGGCGGCACGACACCGGCTTCTGGTGGTCGCCGGATTCACGTTCCATCGCTTACTTACAGACAGACGAGAGTGCGGTCACGATCAGCACCTTCGTGGATCCCAATCCGGTGGACGAACGCGTGATCCAGCAGCGGTATCCGAAACCGGGCGAGGCGAATCCGAAGGTTCGGGTAGGTGTGGTACAGGTCGGCGCGAATCCGCAGACGCACTGGATCGCCATCACCGACAAACCGTTCGAATGGCTACTTCGCGTCAAGTGGCTGCCCGATTCGCAGCGTCTAAGCCTGCAAACGTTGAATCGCGCGCAGACCGAAGAGGGACTTTACTTCGTTGACGTGAAGAGCGGCGCCGCGAAGCGTGTGCTCACGAGACGGACCCTTATTGGGTGAATGTAAGTGACGATCTCTACTTTTTGAAAGACGGAAAACATTTTTTGTGGTCTTCCGAACGCGACGGGTTCATGCATCTTTACCGCTACGCCATGGACGGAACGCTGGTCAACAAGATCACCGAAGGCGATTGGGCCATGGCGTCTTCCGGCGGGAATGTGTTCTGGGTACATCAGGCCGTGACTGGGATCGACGAGAAGAATGACTGGATCTACTTCACCGCGCTGAAGGATGGTTCGGTGGACCGGAATCTCTATCGTATCAAGAGCGATGGAAGCGGGATCGAGCGGCTCTCGGAGGAGTCGGGAACGCACCGGATCGCGATGTCCCCGGACAATCGCTTCTATTTCGATACGTACTCCAACGTAAAAACGCTGCCGGTATTAAGCCTGCACACGGCGGATGGGAAAACGCAATCCGTGATCGCGGCGCCGCGACCCGAACTGCTGCCGGCCGGCATGCAATACGCCGAGCTGCTCACAGTTCCCGCGTCCGATGGCTTTCGCATGCCGGCGCAGGTGTTGAAGCCGAAAAATTTCGATGCCAGCAAAAAGTATCCGGTGATCCTGCATATCTACGGCGGGCCTTCGGCGCCGAGCGTCACGAATTCGTGGCAGTCAGTAACGCTGTTCGACAACGTGCTTGCCAATGACGGTTACGTCATGATCGCGATCGATAATCGCGCGGCAACCGGCATCAGCAAGAAACTCGAGAACACGCTTGCTGAGAAGCCCGCGGCCTCAGAGGCGGCAGACCTCATCGATGGCATCCGCTGGTTCAAGCAGCAGCCCTGGGTGGATGCCGAGCGCGTAGGCGTTTACGGATGGAGCGGCGGCGGCACGAACACTCTCAACGTGATGACTCGCTCCAAGGAATTCAAGGCCGGCATTGCGGGAGCGCCGGTCACGGATTGGCACTACTACGATTCCAAGTGGGCTGAGGCATTGGTCAAGCTGCCGAAGGATCATCCTGAGATCTACGACAGCACTTCTCTGGTGAAGCGCGCCGCCGATCTACACGGCCATCTCATGATGATCTTCGGGACCTACGACGACAACGTGCATCCGCAGAACGAGCAGATGTTCATGAACGAGCTGATCAAGGCGGGGATTCTCTACGACACCGCAACGTACCCCATGAGGAAACACGGATTCACCGACACGCCTGCCAAGATCCATCGCGATAAGACCATGCGCGATTTCTGGAAGAAGAACCTGTAGCCGATGAAGTTGCAGCCGCTCCCGAAGAACGACGCTAAGCTGGTGCAGATCGTTGATGCCGTGCTGGCCGACGTCGCCCGGCGAAGCGGCGAGTGGCTGGTGTGTCGCATGGGATGCACGCAATGTTGCGTGGGAGTGTTCGCGATCAGCCAGCTTGATGCGCTTCGATTGCAGCATGGATTGGCTGAACTTGAGCGAAAGCATCCCGCGCGGGCACGAGCGGTTCGAGATCGCGTGAGGAAGTCGGTGGCGCGGCTTGCAAATGCGTTCCCTGGAAATGCAAAAACAGGAATAATCGGTGAGGACGAAGCCTCGCTTGAACGCTTCGAAGAGTTTGGTAACGACGAAGTGTGTCCGGTGCTGTCGCCGGAGACCGGTGAATGTGAGTTGTACTCGTCACGACCGATGACCTGCCGGGTGTTTGGCCCGCCGATCCGCTCGGAAGAGGCCCTCGGCGTGTGCGAGCTTTGCTACCACGGTGCGACCGACGAAGAGATCGCAACTTGCGAACTCGTGACCGGCACGGATGATCTTGAGGAGCGGCTTATAGCAGAAGCCGAACAGAAGTCAGGCACAAAGGGCAAAACGACCGTTGCGTTCTGTCTGGCCAAAGGATGAATCCGCGAAAACTTGATAACCCTGTGCCGCTCTGGCACAATCGGCGGCTCACGTTCTGCTGGCGCCTGCGTCAGTAGCATAGCGAAGCCGAAATCTTCCCGAGGAGTCCTCTGCATGCGTCTTCTAAAGATCATTTGCGCTGCAATGTTGATCGCCGCGCCCGCCATGGCCCAGGAAAAACAGCTGCATGGCATTGACCCTGCCGACATGGACCGCAAAGTGAATCCTTGCGAGAACTTTTTCAACTACGCCAACGGAACGTGGCGTGCGAACAACCCCATCCCTCCCTCGATGGTGCGCTGGAGCAAGCGCTGGCAGGCGGGCGAGACGACGAAAGACACGCTGCGCACAATCCTGGAAGAATCTTCCGCCAAGAAGAGTCAGAAGGCTTCCACTGACCAGTTGATCGGTGATTACTACGCATCTTGCATGGACGAAAAGAAGATCAACGAAGCGGGCATCAAGCCGCTGAGCAGCGAGCTCAAGATGATTGACTCGATCAAGAACACCGCCGACCTGCAGCGCGCGATCACATCGCTGAAGCAAGAGGGGATCTCGGCGCCGTTTACCTTCAACTCAGTGCAAGATCCACACAATCCGACGCAGGTCATAGCCGATACAGGTTCGGGCGGCCTGGGGCTTCCCGACCGCGACTTCTATTTCAAAGATGATGCGAAGTCGAAAGACACCAGGCAGAGATACCTTGAGCACATTGCAGCGGTCTTCAGGCTGGCGGGATCAGATCAAGCTGCCTCGGACAAAGCAGCGCAGACGGTATTAAAGATGGAAACCGGCCTGGCGGGTGCTTCGCTTACGAATGTGGAACTGCGCGACCCGTACGCGACCGACCACGTAATGAAGTTGGATGAGGCGCAGAAGATCGCTCCCGACTTCGATTGGTCGAAATATTTTGCGGCTTTGAATCTTGATCCCAAGGTCCCCTTCAACGTCGACGAGCCAAAATTCCTGGCTGAAGTCGAACGCCAGATCAAGCAAACGCCCATCGAGGACTGGAAGACTTACCTGAAGTGGCACACGCTGCGCTCGGCTTCGCCGTCGTTATCTGAACCGTTCGTCAAAGAGAATTTCGCTTTCTTCCAGCAATACCTGAACGGCGCGAAAGAGATGAAGCCGCGCTGGAAGCGTTGTGTCGAATTCACGGATCGAAATCTGGGCGAAGCGCTAGGCAAAAAATATGTTGAGAAGACATTCCCCCCGGAGGCAAAGGCGCGCATCCAGGAGCTGGTGAAGAACATTCTGCTCGCGCTGCACGACGATATTGAACGGGTCGATTGGATGAGTCCCGAAACCAAGCAGAAGGCATTGGCGAAGCTGGCGACCTTTAATCCCAAGGTCGGATATCCGGACAAGTGGAAGGACTACAGCACCGTCAACGTGAAACGCGATTCCTACTGGAACAACGTTGTGGAAGCGCGCAAGTTCGCGGTGCGCGACAATTCAAGCGAGATCGGCAAACCCGTCGATCGCGAGAAGTGGGGCATGACCACTCCGACATCGAACGCTTACTACAATCCGCTACTGAACGAGATCGTTTTCCCCGCCGGGATTTTGTTGCCGCCACTGTTCGACGTGAACGCCACCGACGCGGTGAATTATGGCTCCATCGGCCCGGTGATAGGGCATGAGATCTCGCATGGCTTCGACGATCAAGGTGCGCAGTACGACGCGACCGGCAAGCTTGAAAAGTGGTGGACGGATGCCGATTACAAGCGCTTCCAGGAGCGCGGCGCGTGCGTGGTGAAGCAATTCGATGGTTATCCCACGGACGATGGCACCCACCACAACGGCAAGCTGGTGCTAGGAGAAAGTATCGGAGACCTTGGCGGGGTGAAGCTTGCCTACCTCGCATATCTAAAATCGCTGGAGGGCAAGCCGCGGCCCGCCGACCTCGATGGATTTACTCCCGAGCAACAGTTCTTCATCGCATGGGGACAAGCGCGCGGAGATGAGATCCGTCCGGAGACGCAGCGCCAGATGGTGCTTACCGATCCGCACCCCACCGGAAAGTATCGTGTGATCGGCCCGGTCAGCAATCTGCCTGAGTTCCAGCAGGCTTTCAGTTGCAAGCAGGGAGATGCAATGGTGAGGGCGGAACGCTGCGAAGTCTGGTGATTGCTGCGGGGCGCGGTTCAGAGTACACTGTCGCGCATCCATGAAGCTATCCCGGGTACTTCTGCTGGTGTTGTTCTCCCTTGCTTTAGCTGTTGACCTTCAGGCAGCTTCAAAGACCTTACCGACCGCGAAGACCGATCCGTTGCTCACGACGATGCAGCGCGAGCTGCAGCGTGCGTCCACCGAACTGGCCAAATCCCAGCCGGCGCCCTACTACTTGAGCTATACGGTGCGAGACCAGGACGCGACGTTCGTCGCCGCCGGGCAAGGCGCCATAATCTCATCATTACAGATCCGTGCCAGGTTGGGGGATGTGGTCACGCGCGTGGGATCTCCCACGCTGGACAACAGCCACAATTCGAGCCGCGGCTCCGCCCTCATGACCGGGCAAATACCGTTGGATGACGACGATGCAGCCATTACGCGGACCCTATGGCAGCTCACCAATCGTGGATACCTGCGCGCATCGCGCGCTTTTCTGCAAGTAAAGACTTCCACAGCGGTGCGCGCCGAAGAAGAAGACACGTCGGCAGATTTTTCGCAGGAGCCGCCCCAGACCCACGAACAAGTGGTGCAGTTCAAGGGCGTCGATGCCGCGCACTGGCAGGAAAAAGTGCGCGCGATATCGCGCCACTTCAGCGACTATCCCGATATCGAGACCAACATGGTGATGATCTCGGTGCAGAACACGAAGCAATATTTCGTGAGCACCGAAGGTTCGCGCATCGTTTCGCCATCGCAGGTGGCGCGATTATTCATCATGGCAGCGGTTCGCGCCGATGATGGTATGCAACTGTTCCGCTTTGAAAGTTTCCTCGCGCCAACGCCTGAACAACTTCCAGCCGAGGCAGAGCTCGCGGCGAAGATCACGAAGATCGCGGCTGACCTGAAGCAGTTGCGCACCGCGTCGATCGCGGAACCGTACAACGGCCCAGCCCTGCTCTCCGGCAGAGCAGCCGCGGTGATGACGCACGAAGTACTTGGGCATCGCCTGGAAGGGCAGCGTCAGCGCGGAGACGATGAAGGTCAAACGTTCACCAAGAAGGTGAACGGGCAGGTGCTGCCGGATTTTCTAAGCGTGACGGATGATCCGACGCAAGCCATTTTGAACGGCGTGAATTTGGCCGGAACCTACGACTATGACGATGAGGGAGTGCCGGCGAAGGCAGTGAAGCTTATCCAGGCAGGAGTGCTCAAAGACTTCTTGATGTCACGCATGCCGGTGAACCACTTCGACCATTCCAACGGCCATGGACGCTCTGAGGGTGGCCGCATGGCGACGGGACGCCAGGGCAATCTGATCGTGACCAGCTCAAAGAGCGTGAGCAACGCCGAGCTGCGGCAGAAGTTCATCGCCGAGATCAAGCGGCAAGGAAAAACCTACGGGCTGTATTTCGACGACATCCAGGGCGGCTTCACCATGACTGAACGGCAAATGCCGCAGGCGTTCCAGGTGCTGCCGATCATGGTTTGGCGAGTTTACGCGGATGGGCGTCCAGATGAGCTGGTGCGCGGTGTGGACATCGTAGGAACACCGTTGGCAGCTTTCGGGCACATCATCGCGGCCGGGGACACTACGGAAGTCTTCAATGGAATATGCGGAGCCGAGTCGGGGCAGATCCCCGTTTCCGCCGCGTCGCCCGCACTGCTGTTCTCAGAGTTGGAGACGCAACGACAATCGCAGGAGCATGATCGCCCACCGATCCTGCCGCCACCACCCATGACTCAGGCGGCCGCCAAGGGAGGTGCGCAATGAAGATACTCCGTTCGTTCGTCTTCGCACTGCTCGCAGTCAGCGTTATCGCACAAGCCCAAACCACCTCCGCAACCAGCAACGCGGGGGATGACGCAGTCATGACTGCGCTCAAGCAAGAGCTGGCACGGGCAAAAGAAAAGTTGCAGTTGGGGACCCAAAGCAAACCCTACTTTATTCAGTACAGCGTGAATGACAGCGACGATTACGCATTGCAAAGCGCCTTCGGCGCGCCGGTGAACCGTCTTCGCACCCGCTTGCGGACGCTCACCGTCGTGGTGCGCGTGGGCGACTATGCGAGCGATAGCGACATAGGCGGCGGAATGGGTCTCTACGAGCCACTGCCGGTCGATGACGACGTGTACGCTTTGCGTCGTGCTATCTGGTTGGCGACGGATCGCGCATACAAGTTCGCGCTCGAGACCTATACCGAAAAACAAGCAGCGCTGAAACAATTTGAAGACGAGGAGGCGGTACCCGACTTCTCAAAAGAAACGCCGGTCACACATATCGAAGACAAGGTTCAGATGGATGCCGACGTTGCCGGATGGGAGAAGACTTTGGCAACGGCGACGGCGCTCTATCGTAAATATCCCGAGTTGGATGAGCTGGAAGGACGGGTGCGTTTTTCGGCGAACAATTTTTATCTGGTGAACAGTGAAGGAACGATCCTGCGGATGGGGCAGGGAGCGCAATCCGTAGCATTGATCGGATCGGCGCAGGCGGCGGACGGCATGAGGTTGAGGCGCTCGCTTTCGCGATCGGCTCGAACAGCGAAGGCGTTGCCTTCGTTCAGCCAGTTCCTGACACTCAGCGAAGAGATGGTCAACACGCTTCACCTGATGCGCGCAGCCCCCGTAGTGAAAGATGAGTATCGCGGGCCGGTTCTGTTCAGCAATGATTCGGCAGGAACGATGCTCGAAAGCGTGCTGGCGAGGAATTTTGATGGGCGACGCCCGCAACCGGGAAATCCGGCACGTGTGATGGGTGCCTACGCCAGCAGTCTTAAATCGCAGGTGTTGCCGGAACATGTTTCTTTGACGGATAGTCCGTTGCTCGACAATATCGGCGACCGTCAACTGCTTGGGACCTACGCCTATGACGATGAAGGAGTGCAGGCTGCCCCTGTCACGCTGGTAGATAACGGAGTCCTCCAGACTTATCTGCTTTCACGCCGCCCAATCAAGGACTTTCCGAAGTCGAATGGACACGGGCGCAATCTTGGGCCGATCACGGCAGTCTCGCCCGCCAACATGGTATTGAAATCGTCAGCCCCAACACCCTCCGCCGAGATGAAGCAGCACCTCATCGATCTCTGCAAGCAGCGAGGCCTCGAATACGGATACTACGTCGCCAGTATGGCGGGTGCTCACGATCCGCGGCTGTTGTATCGCGTGTGGGTGAAAGACGGACATGAGGAGCTGGTGCGGGGCGCGGTGCTGGATGAATTGGACACGCGCGCCTTCCGCAACGAGCTTCACTTCGTGGGTGACGATCTTCTCGCGAACAACAGTGCGGAACGGCTGCCAACCAGTTTCGTCGCGCCCTCATTGCTGTTCAATGAGATCGTGGTGAAACCTTCGTCGGCGTCACTGGAGAAGCTACCGCAATATGTGGCGCCGGCCATCACAGGAAACTGAATCTTCACCAATAGCTGACTTGGAATTTGTCTCCCCAAACGTCGAAATCGGTCTGCGTCTTGTTTCCGTTGAGTTGGAAGTGAAGCGTGATCCAGTTTCCTGAATAGGAGACTGACTTGGGGTAGAAGGACTTGTTCACATAGTACTTATGACCGTTCACGGTCACTGAGTCAAAATGAACTTTCCCGTACACCCGGTGGCCTTCAAAGGTGGCGTGGGTCCAAGTGTAGGCTTTGGGGCGGTGGCAGGGAGCGCTGGTATTCACCCAGCGCGCATTGCCGCTGTCCCAAGTACGCCACACCCCGTAGTAGAACGAGCATTGCCAGTCCCATCGGTACCATTTATATCCGACGTGCTGGCTGACGGAAAACTCCATGCCGCTCGGCGCTGACGGGTTCTTGTAGTAATAATTCGAGCTGTTGGTGAAGTGGGTTGCTGTGCTGTTGTAGCCGACGCGCTTGAACCAAAGAGCGTCTGATAGAGGACTGCTGCCGCCGAGATGGAATTTTGATGACCTGCCGTCAAGTGATGGTGAAGATAGGTATTGCGTGAGCGAGTAGCTCGCGACTCCGCCGTTTGCGCATGCAGAGCAAGAATGCCATCCTTTTTGTTGATCGATATTGCTGACCGTGGTCGCGTTGGCTAGTGGAATTGAAATGTAAAAGAAGATGGAGAGGATCCAGGGGAACAGTTTCAATCTCAAGCGGCACTCCTGTGCTGGATTGGCTTGCTCAAAACGAAGCAGCAACCGTACTAGGGCATCTACTTACCCTCAATAAGAGCTAAACCCTAGTCACTGTCCGGCACCCTCGTAACCCTCATCAACTAAGGTTCGGAATCTTCTCTCTGAAATCAGCGGCAGTGAACGTCTGTTCGCGCCACCCGCGTAAGCACACTCTCACATACGTCATTGCGCGCCGCAACCCATGAAGCGCCGTCTAGTTGTGACGAAAACTGTATTGGGTGTGATTGTTCGCGGCTGTCCAGTGCAACCCCATGTTTCGGTGAACCCTCCTATCCGAGCAGGAGCTTGGAATGTCTCGGGCCAGAACGTCTGTTTTTGTTATTGGGGTTTTCTTGTTGGGGATGATGCAAGTGGGATGTGGAGGAGGGGGGTCTTCGAAGTCATCTTCTGATCCGGTCCCTGCGTCTATCAACCATATCGTGTTCATGATGCAGGAAAACAGGTCGTTCGACAGTTATTTCGGCCGACTGGGGCAATACAAGCGTGATCATGGGATTCCCGGAGATGTAGAAGACCTGCCGCTCGATGTAACTTTGTTCGCACGCTCCGGCGCTGCTGTGCAACCGTTCCACTTCCGGACGGAATGCCACGAGAACATCAGCCCGTCGTGGAACCAGAGCCATTTCTACTGGGACAACGGAAAGATGGACCTATTCATGCATACGGCGACTAAGTCCGACATCGATCCCGACGGGACGCGAGCCATGGGATATTACGATGCGTCGGATCTACCTTATTACTACGAGCTCGCCAGCCAATACGCTACCAGTGACCGCTTCTTCTCGTCGGTGATGACCGAGACGGTGCCGAACCGCTTGTTCTTGATGGGTGCAACTTCCTGGGGAGCAACCAAAGCGATCGGACCCTTTCCGCAGCAATACACGCTCATTTGGGACCGCCTGACCGAAGCCGGTGTGAACTGGAAATATTACGTTCCTTCAAGTTCGAAGGCGCCATTTGTGGAACAGTTCAAAGGTGGCACATCCCGATATGGGAGCCATATCGTTCCTATCAGCCAGTATTTCAGTGATCTTAAAAACGACAGCTCGTTTCCGCAGGTCGCATTCATCGAGCGCCAGGAAGGATTCGATGAACACCCCGGTAACAACATCCAAAAGGGAGCTGCGAAAACAAAATCCTATATTGATGCTCTGATGCACAGCCCGGCCTGGGGAACGTCTGCATTCATCTTGATGTTTGATGAAGGCGGGGCAATGTACGACCATGTGCCGCCGGTCCCGGTGCCTTCCCCAGACAGCATTCCTCCCGATCTTGGGCCGGAAGATTTCCAGGCCGGCTTTGATATGACCGGGTTTCGCGTTCCATTCATCCTGGTATCACCGTGGGGAAAGCCGAATTTTGTTTCCCACACTCCCAGAGAATTTTCTTCGGTCTTAAAATTCATAGAATCGCGATTCAATCTGAATCCGCTGACGGCGCGCGACTCTGCAGCGGACAACATGTCGGAATTTTTTGATTTCAATTCATCCCCGCGAACCGCTATTCCCAGCTTGCCGGAGCAGCCGCAGAATGGCGTTTGCGATCCTACCCAGGAAGTAGCACCTGGTCATTAGTACGGAGTCATACGAGTTTTGGGGCCCCATGCACTTTTTTAGGAGACTTGGTAACAGAAGTTTTCAATTCAAGTTGGCTCTGCTGTTGGGATTAGTCGTGTACGCGGGGTGCCGGGGACCTCTGAATCTTTCGCAGATTCCCCAACCTAAGCAGCCTTTCCAGCAGGTAGCGAACCGGGTGATCCTCGTGGTTCTGGAGAACCAGAAGTACGGCGCCATCATCGGGAACCCGCGCGCGCCATACTTAAATTCACTGGCGGCGCGCTATGCGGTGGCAGAAAACTATTTCGCCAACACGCATCCCTCTATCGGCGATTATTTCATGCTGACGACCGGCCAGATCATCAGCAATGACCTCGTCTTCCAGGGCATCGTGCAAGAGGACAACATCGTGCGCGAAGTGGGGCAGCATTCCATGGACTGGAAGGCGTACGCACAGAGTATTCCAGAGGCCGGCTACACTGGCGACCGTGCTTATCCTTATGCGAAAACGCATGTCCCGTTTGCGTACTTTGCCGACATCATTCAATTTCCCTCGCAAGCGATGAAGATGGTAGGAACGGACACACTGCAGAGCGATGTCGCACTCGATGATCTGCCCGCATTCGTCTATATCACTCCCGATCAACTGCACAACATGCACGACTGTGCGAGCGGCGTGCCGAAGACCTGCACTAATGACGACAAGATCGCTGATGGTGATGCCTGGTTGCAGACGACGCTTGCGCCGATCATTCAAAGCCCCAGCTTTCGCAAGCACAAAACCTTGCTTCTCATCACCTGGGACGAATCGTTTGACAAAGATTTTGAAAACGGCGGCGGGCACATTCCCTTCATCGTCGTCTCTCCGGACGTAAAGCCGGGATATCTCTCTGACACGTTCTTCCAGCACCAGAGTGCGCTGCGGCTGATAGAGGAGCGGTTAGGATTGCCCGTGAATCTTGGAGACGCGGTAGGCGCGCCATCCATGCAGGAATTTTTTCAGACTCCGACTCCATAAAAAAGCCCGGCCTAAGCCGGGCTGACCCGCTTTCCCCAACAACTTATACTTCGATCTGGTCGGCGTAGCACCAGCGCCAGTCTTCGCCGGGTTCGAACGATTGGATGATGGGGTGTTTTGTCTGGTTAAAATGTTTGGTGGCGTGGCGGTTGGGCGAGCTGTCACAACATCCGACATGTCCGCAGCTCAGGCACAAACGCAGGTGGACCCAACTGGCGCCGATCTTCAAACAATCCTCGCATCCCTTTGCGCTTGGTTTCACTTGGTGGATCTGGTTCAGGTGCGTGCACTTGGCCATGCGTCCTCCCGAAGATGATAAAGATGTGCCCACCTTTATACGGGATTCATTTCCCGATATGCGAATGGAATGTGAGAATAGGCGCCATGACACGACAGCTGCCTTCACCTCCTTTCCTTTATGGCACCGCATGGAAAGAAGACCGCACCGCCGCTCTCCTGGAGCTGGCGATCCGAACCGGATTCCGCGGCATCGATACCGCCAACCAGCGCAAACACTACTTTGAAGCGGCTGTTGGCGAGGGACTGGCTTCGGTTTATCGCGCCGGGCTGGTGAAGCGCGAAGAACTGTTCTTGCAGACCAAGTTCACTTACCAGGCAGGGCAGGACCATCGGCTGCCCTACGATCCCGCGGCGAGCGCCGCGGCACAAGTGACGCAATCCCTTGCGCGTTCGCTTGAGCATCTCGGTACCGAGTATGTTGACAGCTTCGTGTTGCATGGGCCGTCCTCGCATGAGTGGACAGACCTCGATGCAGAAGTGTGGGGCGCGATGATAAGCGAGCAAGAAGCAGGTCGCACACGAGTATTGGGTGTAAGCAATGTCTCGTTGCGGCATTTAGAAGCATTGGTGCCGCATGATCGCGAGCAGCCGGCATTCGTCCAAAATCGTTGCTATGCGCGGCTGGGCTGGGACCGCGAGGTGCGACGCTTCTGCACCGAGCACAACATCATCTATCAAGGTTTTTCGTTGCTCACCGCGAATGTGGAAGTGCTGCGACATCCGTTCGTGGCACAGCTTGCGAAACAACATCGAGCAACCGCTCCGCAGATCATTTTTGCTTTTGCTCGGCAGATCGGAATGTTGCCACTCACCGGCACATCTGATCCGGAGCATATGAGGCAAGACTTGGAGAGCTTGAAATTGCAATTGAGCTCTGAACAGATCCACGCGATCGAATCGCTATCAGGATAGAAGACGGCTGCAAAGTCGACAGTGTATGCTGTCGCGGTCACAGAAATCATTGGAGAGACCATGTCGAAATCGCGCAGAGAATTCCTGACCAACACGTCGCTAGCTATCGTAGGAACAGCGGTACTCGGGCAGGCACAAGGAGAGCAGAAGCCGAGCGAGCTGCCGCCGGGTGCTCCACCCGCGTTTGGCACGGCTCCCGCCGTAGGTCCTGCAGTCTCTCCGACCACTTTTGTGGAAGCCGAAAAACTTGTTCAGATCGAGCTCAAGGAAGCCGATCGAAATATGGCGGCGGCCACGTGGCGTAGCAATCTTGCGCCGCTCTACGAGCGCCGCACAGGCCCGCGGAAGATCGGCTTGGAACCAGGAATCGCGCCATATTCCCATTGGGACCCCGTGTTGCCGGGACACGCGGTTACGGTAACCCGCGAACAGTTCGTCCGCACCAAGACTGACCCCGGCCCATTGCCCGCGAAGGACGAAGACATCGCCTTCGCTCCGCTGACCAAGCTCTCGCGTTGGGTAGAAAAGCGGCAGATCACTTCCGAGCGGCTAACGAATATTTATCTGAAACGAATCGAGCAATTCGATCCGAAGCTGCGCTGCGTGATCACCCTCACGCGCGAGCTTGCGCTTGCGCAAGCCAAGCAAGCCGACCAGGAGATTGCGGCAGGGAAGTACCGTGGACCGTTGCACGGGATTCCCTGGGGTGGCAAAGATCTCCTCGATACCGCGGGCATTCCCACCACCTACGGCGCGGAGCCCTATCGCAACCGTGTTCCTAAAGAAGATGCGG
Source organism: uncultured Acidobacteriota bacterium (assembly GCA_963711965.1). GTDB lineage: Bacteria > Acidobacteriota > Terriglobia > Terriglobales > Acidobacteriaceae > CAVQGF01. The sequence goes on from CAVQGF010000078.1 coordinate 30,327, forward strand.
CGGTGGTGAAGCGGCTTCATGCTGCCGGTGCGGTGCTGATCGCGAAATTAAGCCTGGGCGCGCTCGCGTTGAACGACATATGGTTCGGCGGTCAGACGATGAATCCATGGCTGCTGGAAGAAGGATCATCGGGTTCGAGCGCTGGTCCTGGTGCAGCAACCGCGGCCGGATTGGTCGGTTTCGCGATCGGAAGCGAGACCGGCGGAAGCATCGTCAGCCCAACCATGCGTTGCGGCATCAACGGGCTGCGCCCGACCTATGGCCGTGTTCCGCGGACCGGCGCCATGACCTTGTGCTGGTCGCTCGACAAACTTGGAGCGATGACGCGCAGTGTCGAGGACACATTGCTGGTGCTGCACGCTATCTCTGGCGCCGACGCGGGTGATGTCTCAAGCGTGACCAGGCCACTCGACTTCGATTCGAGCAAGTCCGTGAAAGGTTTGCGCGTCGGCTACTTCCCTGGTTGGATGAAGGAGGCTCCTGCGACCGATGTAGACCGCGCCGCACTGGAGATGGTGAAGAAAATCGGGATGGTTCCGGTTGAAGTAAGTATTCCCGATTGGCCTTACGATTCGCTGAACTTGATCCTCTTCGCGGAAGGTGCGGCGGCCTTTGAGGAACTCACGATGAGTGGCGAGTTGGACCAGCTCAAAGTCCAGACTCCGGATGCGTGGCCGAATTTCTTCCGCCAGTCACGTTTCCTATCTGCCGTCGATTTCGTGCAAAGCGATCGTCTTCGCCGCAAGGTGGCGCTGGAAATGGCACGCGTGATGGCGGACGTCGACCTGCTGCTGGTGCCATCGTTGCGCGATGAGATGCTGGTCATCACCAACAACACCGGACATCCGTCGCTCACGTTGCGGGCGGGATTCGTCCAGGTCTCGCAAGCGCGCAGCGATTGGGCGCCGGACCCGAGCCGGCCGCTGCCGAAGTTTTCACCGCCGCGGCGGGTTCCGCACGGGATCACGTTGATAGGCCGTCTGTTCGACGAGGGCACCCTCGGTCGCGTAGGGATCGCGCTGGAACAGGCTTTCGGGGTGATGGGGGAGAGACCATCCGGATTCTAGCTGACCCGGCTCCCTCGATTTGCAACAACAGGCAAAAACGAGGGGCCGGGCCAAGCATTGCAACTTCCGCTTCGCACGTAGAAATTCCAGAAGCTATTTCCCGCAGAAAGCCCTGATGCCCTCTTGTAGCGCAGATGAGTCGGAGTAACCGAGGGCTAAAGCAGCCGTATCAAACTGGCCAAACTGCAGCGCAGCCGCGGACGTGGTCTTTCCCTTACAGTTTGCCGAGCCTGGCGTGCCAGCCGCTGGAAGTGTATTGCCAGCCAAGGAAAAAGCCATGTTGAAGGTGCCAGCCCCAACGATGTCGGCGCCGATGCGCAGCCAATCCGGGGTCAGGTTGGCATTGCGGATCCAGGCTTGTAAGTCGGTCGTTCCAGCCGGGAACGGGGTACCCGACGTGATGGGCCTTGGTGCCGAGAGGAACAGGAAGTTGCCACCGGTCACTTCAACTTCTGGACGGAAGAAGTAGTGCCCTGCGGGAAGAAACAGAGGAGTCCTGAACCTTACACGAATCTCGACTTCTCTCCCCCTCGCCGCGCCCTCGCCATGCGTGAGCTGTTGGGGGGCCTTGTTGATGCCATCCACTACGGAGTTTGCGACTTCGAAATCCGAGACATCGACAACGGCGAAACTCAAGCTGGTGCTGTTGGAGTCGCGAGTGGCCGCGCCGATCTCATGATCGGAAGGAGAATTCGTCCGGGTCGGCACGTTCGCGGTACGGCTGGTGTCTGAGTCCAGCGGGAAGACGTGGTAAATCTCGACTTCGACTCTTCCAATGGTTGAACCCGTGATCAGGCCGTGAAACGTAGCCTGGTTGACGAGTGTAGGCTGAGTCAGTACGAAGTCATCTGCGGTTTCGGTTTCGAGTCCAGCACCGGCGATCCGGGAAAGAGCGCCTAACTTGCCGTCTGGACTGCCGGTGCTGAAAGAAAATTGTTCGGCGCGCGCTGCTGAAACAAAAAACGCGAAAGCCAATATCAAGACTGTTACAGTGATCCGATTTCTCATGATTGTTCCTTTTTTGTTTAAACATCCTTTTCTAGATTTTTCGAACTGTTGGGGGGACAGTTGAAGCGTCCGCGTTTATCTTTACCGGCAAAGCAACGAGTGGAAACACGTCCCCTGCCGAACTGCTGACCTTCGTTTAATCTCAAGAGAACTGTTCTTCTGAGGAAGGGGTGCACGCGGAATCATTTTTTTGTGCGATCTCGCGTGCCCAACCCGTGCGCTTTTTGTTTTTAAAGAGAGACTGGTTCGTTCCTCCGCGCGCGGAATGTTTTTGTTTTTCCTTTAGAGTCTTCTAGTCGGTTATTTGCTGGAATTTATTTCTTAAAAACCGAAATCCGGCGGTTAGAAATCTATTTTCCGGTGTTCATCTCGGTTACCAATCCGTCCGCATACGCGTGGGAGAAAATCATTGCGGGAATCACGGTTACATGTGGAATCCGAATGGTACGGAATCGCGCAGTGGTGCGTGCTGGCAGGAGACAGTACTTTAGTTATTGAGGCGGGATCCGGTGGTGTGGCTCAAGGCTAGAGCGAGTCAATCACCAGCGTGGCGATCTTGAGGCATAGACTGCGATGTCTTGTGCGCAACCTTGCTGAGAGTTCAAAGTGTGTATGCGACAGCCACTTGAGGATTTGTTTTCACGTCTCCGTCGTCATTCTTTTACGCCGTGGTCAGCGTGCATTGTGTCTTTTCGCCGTCGTCGCTCACTTTCCTTGATCATCCCGGTCATGTCCGCCGCTGGACGTATCACGAACGAATTGCCATACGTCAGCGCCGGATGCTGGCCCATCAGCTGTGCAGCGTGATTCAGGTCGCGCGCCTCAAGCACGAGAATGCCGCCAAGCTGTTCCTTGGTTTCCGTGAAGGGACCATCGGTGGTCGCCACTTTGCCGTTCTTCCGGTAAACCGTCAGCGCAGTCTCCGCAGGCTGGAGCGCTTCTCCGCCTGCCCAGTGCCCGTTGGTGCGAAGATGGTCGTCATACTCAAGGCATGCGTCGAACATGGCGTTTTGTTCAGCCGCAGTCATGCCGTCGAATTTCCTTTTGTCGTAGTATCCGAAACAAACGTATTTCATTTTTGTTTCCCCTTGGTTTTCGATCCGCGAGCTTCCGTTCCGTCTGACCACTGTTGCACTTCCACCACGAACTCGGTCAGGTGCTCCACCGGGTCGTGCAAACCCACGACGGGGGAACCCGGCAGGTTCGCTCCCCAACTGGCGAGTTCGAGATCGGCATCGGTGAAGAAAAACATGAGGTGTGCAGGCCAGTGTGGCGCGCTGTCGCCGCCGTATCCTTCCTTGGACATCATGTAGCACATGGACCCAGGCTCCATCGGCGGCAACTCTTTCTTCGCCAGCGCAGCCGTAAGGGACTCGATCATTTGAGCTTGCGTGCGCCCCGCCAGTCCCCACTCCGTCTCTTTCGTGAAGCGGACGAGGTAGGAATGCGCGGCGGCCGCGTTCACACACATCGGAACCCGCACTTTCGAGTTCCAAAAGTCGGGATCGGCAGCGGATGTCCATCCGCGTCCCACGATGCACACAAAACCGTTCGTGCCTTTGACCGCCGTTTCGAAACCGTACCTTCCAAGCACCTGTACCTCTGCATCGCGTGCAATGGATTCCGGTGCCGCGCTGCGTGCCAGCGCGATCTCCGAGGCTCGGTCAGCCATAAGGTACTCGTCGATCGGAGCCATCTTCGTATACTGCGTCTTTGTTCCCTGTGCGGCATCCTGCGCCATCGCCTGCAAAGCGGAAGCGATAACGATGAGCAAGGCGAAGCTTGGAATCGCGAGCGCGCTAAATTTCATTCTCAACATTTACTTTTCTCCTTGTGCCGGTGCGGGGAAGAAAAGAAGCTCGCGCACTTCGCCGGGCACATCGCAGGCGATGGCACCCTTCTTCGCCCATGCAAGTGCCTCGTCCATATTGGCGGCTTCCAGTATCCAAAATCCGCCCATGTGCTCCTTGGTCTCGGTGTACGGCCCGTCGGTGACGAGCACTTTGCCGTCGGACTGCTTCCGCAGCGTCTTGGCGTTGGCGGCCGGGGAAATGCCGCAGGCGAACTTCCTGACGCCGGCAGCAATCATTTCGCGGTTGAGCGCGTGGATCTCTTCCATCATCGCTTCGGTTACGGTGGACGGGTCGAAGTCGTCGGGGAGGTAGTTAGCAACCAAATACTGTGGCATGAGTTTTTCTCCTTGGTTCCCTGTGGTTGTTTCCGATGACCCGTTTCCTGTTCACTCAGGAACCGTAGCTCATCGTTCTTTGTCCTATAGTCGTTGGGGAGACGCGAAAATCGACAGCTACTCGCAATTTTTATTTCAGCTGCCGAATCCGCTCTTGCAGGAATTGCCGCTCCGGTTCCTGTTGGGTCAGCGCCAGGGCTTTTTCATAAGAGGACCGGGCCTCAGCGGTCCTGCCGAGCCTGCGGTACAACTCTGCGCGGGCTGAATGCGCCAGGTAGTAATTCGCCAATTCGCCATGTTCCAACACCGCGTCGATATGCGTCAGACCCGCCTCTGGACCATCGCACATGGCAATGGCCACGGCGCGATTGAGCTGGACAACCGGCGAAGGCTGAATCCGTAGCAATTGGTCGTAAAGCGCAACAATCTGCCGCCAGTCGGTGGCAGCGGCCGATTCCGCCTCCGCATGAACGGCCGCAATCGCAGCCTGCAGCGTGTAAGGGCCGAAGCGGCGAGACTTCAGGGCTTTCTCCACCAATGCCACTCCCTCCGCGATCTGTTCGCGGTTCCAGAGCGAGCGGTCTTGATTTTCCAGCAAAATCAGCTCTCCGGCGGAGAGGTTCTCGCGGCGCGACGGGATTCCTGCAGCAACATCAGGGCAAGCAGCCCGATGATTTCCGAGCTGCGGTCCGGCTCCGGCTGGAGTTCGGTCAGCAGCCGTCCCAATCGAATCGCCTCGCCGGTCAGCTCGGCCCGCGTTACCTCCGCTCCCGCCGCAGCCGAGTAACCCTCGTTGAAGACGAGATAGATGACCTGAAGCACCGCGTCCAGCCGCTCCGGCAATTCCTGCGGCGTCGGCACCTCGTAGGGAATCGGCGTCTCTCGAATCTTTGTCTTGGCGCGCACGATGCGTTGCGCGAGCGTCGCCGGCGTAACCAGAAATGCGCGGGCAATCTCTTCCGTGGTCAGGCCGCAGACTTCGCGCAGGGTGAGCGCAACCTGTCGCTTCCGGCGGCAGAGCGGGATGGCAGCAGGTGAAGATCAGACGGAGGCGATCGTCTTCGATCTCTCTCTCCGTCGTTCATTCGCCGGGAGCGTCGTTGACGCGCGATTCCATGTGGGCAACAAGATCTCTCTGCGCCCCGTCGAAGCGCGCGCGCCGGCGGATCACGTCGATGGCCTTGAAGCGTGCCGTTGAAATCAGCCAGGGACGAGGATTGTCCGGAATGCCAGTCTGAGGCCACGACTCCAGAGCGGCGGCGAATGCCTCATGCATGGCCTCTTCGGCGAGATCCAGATCTCCGAGGAGGCGCACGAGCGTCGCCAGAACCCGGCCCGATTCCGACCGGTAAAGAGTCTCAATGGTCCTGCTGAGTTGTTCGGGCACAGTCGGCGGCATCTACGCCAAGCTAGCAAACGGAGCGGCCCGACACAACTGCACTTCCGGCGGCCTCACCGATGCGGACGAAAACAAGCTTCCTTAAGGATTGTCGGTCGTCCGGTTCCCCGGCGAGAGGCGAAAGTAAGTCATATTGCGCCAACCAGGATGGAACTTGCAAACCGTTGTGACGAGGGGCAACAGCGCTGCCGTTGGGCTTCTCCTATCACTGAATCGGACTTGGCGGAATGGTGGCGTCCACATCAGCCCCATCCTGGCCTCGTTGCGTCATCGGATCTTCGAAAGGACTGCTAATGTCAAAACTTTTTCGCTGCGCAAACCTTCTTCTCCTGGTCATTGTGACCGGTACTCTGCTAACAGCTCAGACTAAGCCCGCGGACAACAGCGATTCAGCAGACATCTCGAAGGGAGACTGGGCGACCTACGACCGCGATTACGCCGGTAGTCGGTATTCACCTTTAGACGAGATCAAGACCGCAAATGTGGGACGACTGCAGGAGCTGTGCACATACGACTCCGGCGTGAAAACGAGCTTCGAGACTGGGCCTGTCGTCGCGGCAGGCACTTTGTATTTCACCACCTTGGACACCACGTTTGCGATCGACCCGGAAACGTGCAAGCTACGCTGGAAGCACACGGAGCCGCTTACGGAACAAGAGCGCAAAGGCCTGGGAGTGAATCGTGGGGTAGCGGAATACGCCGGCAAGGTGTTCCGCGGATATGACGATGGCAACGTGGTTGCCATCGACACGAAATCAGGCAAGGCCCTGTGGAGTACACCCATCGCTAAACACGCGAATGGCGAAACCATTCCGGCTGCGCCGCTTGCCTTGAACGGATTGGTGTTTATCGGCAATGCGGGCGGAGATAATTTTGCGGTGACGGGCAGGATCTACGCGCTCGACGCAAACACCGGCAAAGAGGTCTGGCAATTCGATGTTGTCCCTTCCAGCGGCCCAGCCGCAGCCACGTGGACTAAGAAGTCGGCTGAGAATCCGCCGACCGGCGGTGCAACATGGACTTCGTACCATATGGATCCCGCCGCCGGCGTACTGTGGGTTGGCACCGGAAATGTGGCGCCCGATTTCAATCTTGCGATGCACCCCGGAGAAAATCTATATACCAGCTCGCTGGTGGCAATCGATGCCAAGTCAGGAAGATTGATCGCCTATGTACAGCCCGTAAAAAATGATTTTCACGACTGGGACATGGCAACGTCACCGGCGCTGGTCACAACCCGCGGCGGACAAAAGCTGGCCATCGCCTCCGGCAAAGACGGACTCGTGTACGGCATTGAAAACGACGTGAAGGCAGGCTCCAGTGAGCAGCCGAAAACGCTCCGCATCAAGTACCAAACTGTGGCAACGACTCGCGAGAATGTCAGCGCTCCACTCACCGACAAGAAATTCACCCGCTTCTGCCCAGGGTCGCAAGGTGGGGCGGAATGGAATGGCCCGGCATATTCACCGCAGCAAAATCTCGTATATGTGCCGGAGATCGACTGGTGCACGTCAGTGAAGCTCGCGCCAGCCAGTACGATGAAAGGCCAGAAAGGCATGCCTTGGAGCGGGTCACATGACTCGAGCTTCGGTACGCAAGATCCAAAGGCGAAGTGGCGCGGGTGGGTCACCGCCATCGATGCGGATACAGGGAAGGTAGCGTGGAAATATCAAGCGGCGACTCCAGTTGCGGCAGCCGTTACCGCCACCGCCGGCGGCTTGGTATTCACCGGCGACATGAACGGGAACGTGCTTGCGCTGGATGCGCAGTCGGGGAAAAAACTGTGGAGCCATAACACGGGCCAGCCGATCGGGGGTGGGGTTGTGAGCTACGAAAGCGGTGGACATCAACGTATCGCCGTGGCCGATGGTATCAACTCACCGATTTGGCCGAACAAAGGCAAGGCAGGAAGGATCGTCGTATTCGGGCTGAAATAGCGGATTCCCGCACGGCTGTCGGATTGAACCTCAAACCGAGAACCGAGGATCGCCCTCAACGACTTCAGTTTTCATTTTGGGTGCTTCGCCTTTGCGCCACAGGCTGGTCTTGTGCCTGACGCGGTAGAGCAGCGGGCCCCCATCTTCCTTATTGCTCCGCTCGATTGGGCGGGGGATGCACACGAACTCGGTTTCGAGCGAGTCGCTTGCTGCACGTACCACAGCGTAGCCATGTCCTCCCCAATCGACGAAGTTGAGATGCGGCGACAGCTCCGGGTTCGACAGGGCACGTGCTTTCTTGATGTCGCCACTTTTGGCGTACTCCAAACACGACTTCACACCATGTCGAACCATCATGTTGAGGGTCGGCTGGGGGCGGGTGTCCGATGGTCCTTGGCCTAAGAATAGTGGTCGAAGTGGATCCTTCTGTGAAAACTTGTGCTCATACGCTTCGACGGCTCCGGGGGCGGAGATCGACCCTGTGATGAACGCAATACCGACGGGCGCGAATTGCTTCGGAGGGAGAGTCTTAGCAGATAACCCAGCCCAAAAGCTGTGGCGATCACCAGCCACAGTGACGAAGCCGGTGATCTCATTCTCTCGGACGAAATCGTAGACCTCACCGCGCTCGAAATATGCCACGCTGAAATCTCCGACGCCGAAGATCCCGAAGTCCTTTCCTGGCCAAGGCTCTTTCGTCAATCCCGCCGGCAGGTTCTGGGGATCGACGCGGCTGTCGAGAGTGCCGAGCGTATTGCCCAGATCTTCCAGGTCGCTTTGGAGTCGCGCAAGCGCTCGAGGAACCAATTCTTCTGCTCAGCGCCCAAGAAGGTCCGCGGGGATTCACTGCGCCGATAATTCGGGATCTCGATCTTTCCATAACTCAATGTGGCAGGAGGATGCCCTTCGTTATAAGACTTGCCACCGTCGATCGCCTCCATGAGTTCTTGCGGAGTGAACTCGGTAAAGCTCTCGCTTCCAAGAGATTCCCCTTCCTTCCTGCTGAAGGGATCCTCCGAACCATAACTACGCTGGTCGGTGATGATCAACTCGACGTTCCGTCCCCAGCGCATAGCGCGATATCCGCGGAGGCTGTTGATGGCAGCCAGATTGTTCGGTTCCTGCCCAAGCCCATGTTCATCGAACTTTGTGACAGGTGCATCTACAACTTTAGGCGGATCAAATTGGTCGAGCGACGGTCCGCTGGATTTTAAAAAGCGCCCGGGCTGATACTCAAACAATACCTGCATAGCCGCGACCTTCATGGTTTGTGCCGGCCGCGACGCCTCTCCGAACTTTTGCAACGACTGCCAACCTTGCCAGCTGAATTCATGGTTGTCCCACATACAGACGAATGGCCAGCGCGCACGCGCGTCCTGCAGATCAGGATCGTGCAAATAGCTGCGATAAATCGCGCGGTAGTCCGCAACCGTTGTCGGAATATGAAAGTCCTGGATCTTTTCGCCGTGTTCGTAGCGAACGATCTCCTTTACTTTCCGGTCGTAGTACATTTGCCGATCTTCGGGATACCACACCAGCTCGTAAAAAAAATCCCCGAGGTGCAAGACGAAGCCCAGTCGATCGTTCTCGGCTGCGCGCTCGTCCTCGAAGATCATTCGCCGATAAGCATTGAACGCCCCAAAGTTCGCATTCTGGCAGCTGACGAAAGCGAAACGTACTGGCTTAGGGTCGTTGTCCGCGGGGGCGGTCAGCGTTCGGCCGAGCCGGCTTCCATTCCCATCATCGTCGGTAAAGCGGTACCAATAAATCTGCGACGGCTTGAGCCCGCCCACTAAAACGCGACAAGTCCAGTCGGACGCTTCTGAGACCGTCACCGTCGAATGGGCAATCACTTGCTTGAAAGACTGATCGTTTGCGACCTCCAGGTTCAGTTTTGCCACAGGCTTGCCGTTCGCTGGCGGACGTCTCGTCCAGAGAAGAACACTTTCGGGATTTGGGTCTCCCGATGCAACACCCTCGGGATAGAGATCGCGATGCTCCCGCCACGAAATGTTCGACGGAGAGCTGAACGGCGTTGCCCATGCGGCGCTGGCGCCTAGGGCCGCGGCCATTTGGATGAATGATCTGCGAGTGATCACGGTCATTTCTCAACTCCAGCTGTGTATTTGGTATTCCAAAAAACGACGTATCGGTGTCCCTGCCAAATCGCGATACTTGAGACGATGGCGAGCCGGGAGAATCACACATCAGACTCTGTGGCGGTGCGCGGAGTCAACCATTGAATGCAACTCGTAGCTTGGTTTGTGTTCGTCCGTTTGGATTCGGGGTTGGAACGTGCAGAAAGAGTGACCGATGCGGTCTGTTAGGGTGCGTCTTTGCTCGGAGGTGCCAACAAGGTTCCAATTGCCCTTTCGGCGAAAGTGGATCCGGGTCCATGGCGAACCCGGAGAACCTACACATCAGACTGTGTGGCGGAGGGAGAGGGATTCGAACCCCCGGTACCCTTTCAGGTACAGCAGTTTTCAAGACTGCCTGTTTCAACCGCTCACACATCCCTCCGCTCTCAATTTTAACAGTTCGAGAGCAGCCGCCCGAAGTAGCTGCCGGGAGTCAGGCCAAGGGCGCCCAATGACGTGCCAAATGCCGACATCTCCACTTTTAGAGCGGACATCGCATACAGATTGAGACAAATTCGTCCGCGAGAGCGGACCAGAGGAGAATCTTATGCGAACCAATCTCGCACTTCTACTCACGCTGGCGCTTGCGCTGGTGGTGGGGTGCAGCAAGAACCAAGCCGGGAACACGAATTCATCGAGCGGTAGCAATCCCTCAGCGGACAACAACGCCGCCACTCCTGACAACTCTGCCGCGGGCCAGAACAGCACCTCAGCGAAACTGAGCGATAGCGAAAAACAACTGCTGCAAAAGGTGGCCGACGCTGACAAAGCGGAGATCGAAATGGGACAGCTCGCCCAGAGCAACGCCGCCAGTCCAAAAGTAAAGGACTTTGGACAGAAGCTGGTGGACGACCACACCCAAAACAGCCAGCAAGTGCAACAGCTCGCACAACAGAAGGGCGTTCAGTTGCAGGACCAGGAAAAGCCAGATGAGCAATCGATGAAGACGAAGATGGAAAACATGAAGGGCGCTCAGTTCGACAAAGCCTTCATGCAGCACGAAAAGGACGGTCACGCGAAGCTGCTGAAGGAACTCCAGTCACAGCAGGACCAGGTGCAGGATCCGGACTTGAAGAGCCTTATCAGCCAGACCATCACCTCCGTGCAGCAGCATCTCGATGCAGCACAGGGATCGAAGGCGAGTTCAACGCCTCCTGCTGGCGAGTGATAGCAACTTCCTCCTGAATAGAATGGGGCCGCATAGCCGGCCCCAATTTTTTTGCTATACACCAGGACCGTGCCCTTCCGCTTTCGCGCCGATTCTGGTTCAATTGCGGTTCTGCATTTTCCGAGGAGCGCAATGAGAAGCCGAATCCACTTGATCGTTTTCCTGCTCGCATTGATGGCGTCAGGAGTTGCCCAGTCCACCGCGAAGCCACGCATGAGTTTCGACGAATTTTTTAACGGCGTCGAGATCCACGATGTAAACATTTCGCCGGACGGTCATTCGGTGCTGATCGGCACGTCGCGCGCCGACTGGGAACAGGAGAGCTACCGCCACGACCTTTGGCTATGGCGCGAAGGGGGCGCCTTGGTGCAATTGACCCGCTCGGGACACGATTCCGATGCCGACTGGTCGCCCGATGGAAAGTGGATCGCCTTCATCTCTGACCGAAAGGTGCAGACCGACAAGGGAGATGCGCCTTCGGCCGATGATGCGCCGAGTCGCGCAGGTGTACCTGATCTCTGCCAGCGGTGGCGAGGCATTTCCCATCACCAGCGGGGACGAAGATGTACACGCTTTCGCATGGTCGGCTGATTCGAGCGCCATCTTTTTCGCGACTACGCAACCACTCACCAAGGACGAAAAAGAAGCGCTCGAAAAAGAATGGCACGACGTGAATCGTTGGCGCGAAGCCGAGCGCGGCGATGAGATCTTTAAACTCAAGATCAGCGATGCACTCGCGAATCTAGCCACGGCCGGTACCAAGGCGGAAGCGGCCGCTGCGGAAAACGCGAAGAGTTCCGACGCCAAGAGTTCTCAAAAAGATGCGGCGAAAGAACAGCCCAAGGAGCAGCCGTTCACGCCGGGCGCTCAGCCGCTCGCACTATCCAAATACAAATTGAAGACCTGATCGCCTCACCGGACGGCAAGCTGCTCGCGTTCAATACGGACTCGCTTTCATCCCGTGTGGAAGACGACGCGTCGTTCGAGATCTACACCGTGAGACTTCCAACCTGCCCATCTCAAGCGCCAAAGCAGCTCACCCATAACCATGCGATCGAGGAGAACATCTCGTGGTCACAGGACAGCCGAACCGTATTTTTCCAGCAGGGCACAGGCACGCCGGAGAAATACGAGGACGTGCAGCCGCGTGTCTACTCGGTGGATGTACCGGTGGCGCGGTGACACGATGGGCGGCGAATTACACCGGCACGATCAATGATTACGAGATCACCCAGCAAGGCACGATACTGGCTGCTGGGCAAACGGGAACCGAGGTGCAATTGTTTTCCCAGCCGCGAGTGAAGCGCTGCACTGGCTCCGAATCAAAGGCCGGGCGGGAAGCTACGAGCATCTTTCCGCGTCGCGTAACAGCACGCGAATGGCGTTCGTCCATTCGGCGCAGCAGGAGCCGGAGGAGGTTTACATTGTGGACGTCGCCGGACAAGCTCGAGTGCGCGCAGCCGATCACCAATTTCAATCAACTGATGACGCAACGTGATCTGCCGGAAGGCAAGCCGTATCGCTGGAAGGCGCCGGATGGGACCGAGGTGGAGGGCTGGTTGATCTATCCGCCGGGAAAAGTCGGTGCGAAAAATTTGCGCATGTTTACGCTTATCCACGGCGGTCCTCTCGATGCCGACCACAATCACTGGGAGACGGATTGGTACCAGTGGGGAGCGCTCGCCGCTTCCAACGATTGGCTGGTGTTCGAGCCAAATTATCGCGGATCAAGCGCTTATGGCGATCGGTTTGCGCTCGATATCAGTCCGAAGCTGGTTTCGGTGCCTGGGGTAGACATCCTCGCTGGCGTCGATGCGCTGGTGAAAGATGGAATCGCTGATCCCGAGCGCCTGGCCATTGGTGGATACAGCTACGGCGGATACATGACGAACTGGCTGCTCACGCAGACAACTCGCTTCAAAGCTGCCGTCACCGGTGCGGGCGCAGTGGAGCACGCCAACAACTGGGGGAACGACGATCTGAGTTTCGATGACGCCTGGTATCTGGGCGGCGCGCCTTGGGAAAATCCGAAAAATTATCAGGACGAAGCGGCGCTATTCCAAATGAACAAAGTGAAGACGCCGACGCACATGGTGGCCGGCGGCTACGACATTCGCGTGGCCGTTTCGCAGGATTATCTGATGGAGCGCGCGCTACACACGCTGGGGGTGCCATCGCATCTGCTGATATTCCCGGGCGAGGGCCACGGCTTGACGAAGAATCCGTGGCACGGGCGTATCAAAGTGCGCGAAGAATTGCAGTGGCTGGAGAAATATGTCCCCGCGCAGGGTGGCGGCAGCAGATAATAGCGACTCACCGTGAAAGCTAAAGACAAGTCGAAGGCGCAGGGAGGCGTACGCGCCAAGGGCGCCGCTCCCGCGGCGAGCAAGCTCACAACAGTAAGCGTGCCCGAGCAGTTTGCGCCGCTATTCCAAAAGGCGCAGGAGTACGTGGCGCGTTACTTTGCTGACCGGATCGAGGATCCCACGCAGAGTTCGATCATCATTTCCGGCGAGCGCTACATCTTAGTGCGCGCGGCTTCGATGTCGGTGGAATTTTTCGACCTCGTGCAATCGCTTTATCGCGAGCAAGGGGCTCGGCGAAGCGCGCACGGTCGCCAACAACATTTTTTTGACCTGGCGCATAGCCTGGGTAAGGCCGACGAGCGCGCTTCCATACGCGCATGAATGTGACCGACCCGATCGAGCGGCTATCGGCTGGGCCGATCCAGTTTGCATATTCGGGTTGGGCGTTTGTAAAGATATTTGCCGGAGTCGCGGCCTTCTCCTGACGAAAACTATTACCTCATCTTCGATCATCCATTCTCCTTCGAATCGGATGCCTGGCTGAAGCACACAAAAGGGCAAAGTGGTGGAGTTCTCCGGTGTGCATCATGAACGCGGGCTACTCCTCCGGGTGGTGCGAAGAAGTCCTTCGGGATGCCGCTCGTCTCGGCGGAAGTGGAGTGCTCGCCAAGGGCGATGCGCAGTGCCGCTTCATCATGGCCCCTCCGGCGCGGATCGAAGAGCACCTCGCGCGCTATTTCCTTGAGAAGCCCACGAAGTCGCGAGGAAAGCATCCCGCTCCCGCAAAATCGGTGAATGTTCCCGAATTCTTTTACCGCTGGCGGATGGAGAGGCGAGCTCAAGAAATCGCATGATCAATTGGAACAGCGGGTAGAGGAGCGCACCACAGAACTCGCGCGCACCAGTGAGGAGCTGCGGCTCGCGAACGAGCGCTTCCAAATGGCGGGCCGTGCGGTCAACAGTGTGATCTTCGAGCTCGACCTCGCAAACAAAAAGGTGGTGATGGCGCGCGGCATCCAGGAGGTATTCGGGTACTCCGAAGAGGGACGGAACGCCCTTTGAGTTGGTGGCTGGAGAAAGTTCATCCGGAAGATCGCGAACGACTAGAGCAAGAACTCAGGCGCTCCGCGCGCGATTCGAGAGGCGATTTCTACAGTGAGTTCCGGTTTCGGAAAAAAACGGCGATTACCGCCACATCTTGGATCGAGCTTTGATCATCCGCGATGAGACGGACGGCCGTGAGGACATCGGCGCGCTGGTGGACATCACCGACCGCAAACTACTGGAAGAAGAGTTGCGACAGGCGCAAAAGATGGAAGCAGTTGGCAGGCTCGCGGGGGGCGTAGCGCACGACTTCAACAATTTGCTGACAGTCATCAAGGGATATGCGGAACTGTTGGTGATGAGCCCGGCGGACACAGGGACCTATCAGCGAAATTTGGAACAGATATCGAAGGCCACCGATCGCGCGGCCGCGCTTACCCGGCAGTTGCTTGCATTCAGCCGGCGACAGGTGCTGGCCTTGAAGCGTGGAGGTCGGTGAAGTGGTGCCGGCTGCAAGATCTGCTACAGCGGTTACTCGGTGAAGATGTTGAATTGAGAACGGAATGGGAACAGAGCTCGGTCAGGTGCGCGCCGACCGCGGGCAAATCGAACAGGTGCTGATGAACCTCGCCATCAATGCTCGCGATGCGATGCCGCAAGGCGGGAAGTTGTCATCACGACCGACAACATCGACCTCTCCAAGCCCGTAAGCAGCGGACGTTTCACGGTGATGCCCGGCGAATATGTCGTGCTCACCGTAGCGATACGGGTCGGCATGGACGAAGAGACCCAGTCGCACATCTTCGAGCCATTCTTCACCACGAAGGAACAAGGCAAAGGCACAGGGCTTGGACTCTCCACTGTCTACGGGATCGTGAAACAGATGCGGCGGATACATTTGGGTGTCGAGCGAGATGGGGAAAGGAGCATCGTTCAGGATCTATTTGCCGCGCGTCTTCGAAACAGCAATGCAGCGGTGCCCCTGCGGCGGCGAAAGAAGAGGCTGCCATGGGCGGCGGGAAAGCCACGCTACTGCTAGTTGAGGATGAGTCCGGTATACGAGAATTGACCAGCGAACTGCTAGCCTCGTGGGGATACGAAGTGCTGGTTGCGCGCAACGGGGTGGAAGCGCTGGACATCAGTGGCAAGCACCGCGGGACGATTCACTTGATGGTCACAGACGTCGTAATGCCGCACATGAATGGCCGAGATTTGGCGGAGCGGATGAAGCAGATGCGGCCGGCGATGAAGGTGATCTACATGTCGGGATACACCGACAACCTGGTGCTACAGGGCGGCATGCTGGAAGAAGGTTCGGATTTCATCCAAAAGCCATTCAATGCGGAGACGTTAGCTAAACGGGTGAGGGCGTCGGAGCGTCGGTCCCCACGCAGCGGACCCCCGCGCGAGCAGTGCCTCCATGATCGGCACCTCGGGGGCGGGCCAGCCCGGGCTCGAGCGGGTGACCAGCGGCCCGAAGCAGTACGGCGCGCCGGCCTCGCCGGGCTGGTAGTACCGGTCCCAGCGGGTCCTGAACAGCACCACCATGCCCGCCGCGACCGGGCCGTGGCGCCGCTCGTGGTCCTCCAGCAGCTCAGGCCCGATGGCCGGGCTGATCCCGGGACCTCCACCGTCGAGGTCCGCCGGCACGTCGATCACCGCGGCCGGGCCGGTGAGCTGCGCGAGCGGCACCTTGTCGACCGTGACCCGCCCCAGCTCCCCCGCGTGCGGCAGCCCGGACCCCGGCGGGGGGATGAAGTGCGCGGGGCGTCCAGGTGGGTGCCGGTGTGCTCGTCCATCAGCATCCAGCGGGTCTGGTAGGGACCCGCCCGGCACAGCAGCGGGGAGGCGTCGTCCGCGCGGTCCGCGAAGTAGTTGAACGTCTTGTGCTGGTACGGCATGTGGTTCGACCACCAGCACGGCAGCTCCTCGGCGACCAGGAGGGTCAGGTCGACCAGATCTGTGCTGGTCGGAGATGGTGTGGCCGGACGGCCCGAGATGACCCGAGAGGGGTCCCGCACATTCCCTCCATCCGAGGTGGCTGTTGCCTCAACTGAGCATTTGTACCCCTATGAGCGATTCGATCCCTAGACCTCGTCGTCGAGACTGGTCAAGAGAAGCGGCTGACATATCTCGGATGTCGGGAAGCCGCAGCGGACCTGGTTGACCGGGAGAGGTCGGGACGCCCGCCGCCGCTGACCGGTCAGTAGGGTCATGCGCTCCACCGTCCGCGCGGGAAGACTGGGGCCGGGAGGAAGCATGCTCATCCGCGTCCTCGGGCCGGTGTCCTTGCTGGCCGCGGAGGGGGACGCGGTCACCCTGCCCGGACCTCGGCAGACGGCTCTCCTGGCCCTCCTGGCAGCGCAGGCAGGCGAGACCGTGAGCGCCGACCGGCTCGTCGACGTGCTGTGGGGCGACGCGCCACCGGCGAACCCGACGGCCGCGCTGCGCAGCACGGTGTTCAAGGTCCGCGCCGCCGTCAGCCAGGTCACCGGCCGGGAGGTCGTGGTCACCCGCGAGCGCGGCTATGCGCTCGACCTGCGCCCAGGCGACCTCGACGCCGACGTGTTCGCGCACCTCGTCGACGAGTCGCGTGGCCGGGTGCCCGGCGAGGCGGCGGAGACGCTGCAGAAGGCGCTTGGCCTGTGGCGCGGCGCCGCCTACGGAGGACCCGCCGAAGGTGGGCCGGCCCACCTGGAAGCACTGCGGCTCGAGGAGCTGCGGCAGGTAGCCGTGGAGAGGTACGGCGCGGCGCTGCTCGGCGCCGACCGTACCTCCGATGCCGTGCTCCTGCTCCAGCCGTTCGTCGCCGAGCACCCGCTGCGAGAGGCCGCTCGTGCCACGCTCATGGAGGCGCTGCACGCGGTGGGCCGTACTCCGGAGGCGCTGTCGCACTACCAGAGCTACCGCGAGCACCTCGCCGACGAGCTCGGCCTCGAGCCGTCCCGGGCGCTGCGCGAGCTGCAGGTGACGCTGCTGCAACCGGCTGGCCCTCCGGCGACGGCAACCGCCCGCCGCGTCGCGCCCGGGCTTCCCGGGATGACGGTGCACTACCTCCGCACCGCGGCGGACACCGTCATCGCCTACGGCAACGTGGGCACCGGACCCGGCGTCGTGGTGCTGATGGGCTGGATCTCCAGCCTGGACGTCATCGCCTCCGGTCGCGACCCTCGGTCCTCGGTGCTGGACCGGCTCACCGACGACCTGCGCCTCACCCTCTACGACCGCGCCGGCACCGGCCTCTCCCCCGGTCCGGTCACCACTACGGCCTCGCGGCCAGCGTGGACGAGCTCGCCGCCGTGGTCCGCGCCGTGGGTCCGCCGGTGTCGCTGCTGGCGATGTCGTCGAGCGGGCCGGTGGCGCTGGCCCTGGCGCACCGCAAGCCGCAGTGGTTCGACTTGCTGGTGCTTGTTGGGCACGTTCGCCGACGGTCCGGCGACATTCACCGACCATCGCATGACCGACATGATCGTGGAGATCACCCGCAGCCACTGGGGCATCGGCTCAAGGATGCTGGCCGACCTCTATCGGCCGAGCCTGAGCGACGAGGCGGTCCGGCACCTGGCACGGGTGTTCCGGGACTCCGCCTCCGCCGAGGTGTCGGCGGCCTACCTGGAGCAGCTGTACCCGCAGGACGTCAGCAAGCTGCTGCCCGAGATCGCCACACCGACCCTGGTGCTGCACTACCGTTCCGACCGGTTGATCCCGTTCCACGGCGGCCAGCAGATCGCCGCGGGACTGCCGAACGCGACCTTCCTGCCCCTCGACGGCCGCGTGCATCTCCCCGACGCGGCCGACCTGGACCTCATCGAGGAGGCCGTGGTCTCGCACATCCGTCGCCACCAGCGCTGACGGGCGAGCGGCCGGACTGGCCCGACCCTCCCCACCGTTCACGTGCGTCGGTGGAAGCGGACCTTGCCGGTCGGGCAGGGTGGTGCATGTTCCAGGACTCGGGGTGGTCGGCCATGTGGTGGTGGGGTGGACACAGCGGGACACCGTCTTCGAGGTCGGTGCGGCCGCCCCGGGACCAGGGGTGCTGGTGGTGGTACTCCACCCAGGCCGGTGGCCGGTCACAGTTGGCCGCCGCACAGCCCCCGAACAGGTGGTTGATGGCGATCTTCTGGCCCTTGCTGAACAGCCGCCGCTCCCGGCCCAGGTCCAACGGCACACTGTCGCCGCCGAGCACCATCGGCACGATCCCGGCCGCACACGCCAGCCGGCGCACCTCCCCCGCCGAAACCCGCACCCCGACGTCGGTGACCGCGACCCCCAGCCCCGAACACAAGAACTCCAGCGGGACGGTGACCACCACGGTGAACACCGACCCGTTCACCGACGGCATCGTGCCCAGGTCCAGGTGCTTTTCCAGCAGCTCCATCAACCCCTGCCCGGCCAGCACCGGCGCCGGCAGCTTCCTCCCGGTGGCCGGGTCGATCCGGCCCTGCCCGATCCGGCGGGGCGCGGTCAACGCCTGCACCGCCTTCGCCAGCACCGCGGCATGCAGCCACGGCAACCGGAACCGGCCCTCGGTGGTGCCGTCCCCGTTCTCGCGCATCCTCAACGAGCAGCTGCGGCGTGCCCTCGCCTCCTCATCGGCCAGCTTCCTGCCCTCGGCGGCGTCGGCGGCCGCCGGGCACACCACCTCAAACAACCGCTTCCCCAACGACCGCAACGTCGGCGCATCGAACTCGACCGCCAGCCCCAGCAGATGCGCCTCCGCCCTCGCCCGGGTGCCCTGCGCCAGGTCGTCGTAGTCCTCGACCAACGCCCGCACCGCACCGATGATCACCCACGCCTTCTCCACATCGATCACACCGGCCGCCAGCGCCCCGCGGGTGGCCTCGAACTCCCCGTCCAACGCCTCAGCCAGATGCAGATCCCGGAAACAGGCCCGCCGGGGAGTCTTGGTCTGGTGCGCCAGCCACGCCGCCGTCGACGTCGCCCCCGAATCCGCACCCACCCGGTTGCGGTCCGCCGCCACCAGCACCCGCAGCCTGAGCTCGGCCAACCGGGCCTGCTGACGCTCCAACCCCACCAACACCGCGCGCTGCTCGGCCGGAGTCATCGACCACGCCGCCACCGGCCCCAACCGATCCAACGCCCCCGACAACGCCTCCACAAACCCCGCCACCGGATGCGCCGGCGGCCCCTGCGGCCCACCACCAGCCGCCCGTCGACGACTGCGCCCGATCCGAATGCGCAGCAGACTCCGCCGCGGCGCCGGCCGTGCTACCCGGCCGCCGCGGGGTTTTGCGCTCATGGATCAAGACCATGCCCCGACGCTACGGCCACCCAGCACCCCCAGCGAAGAACCAGTTTTCGAACGGTGGACGACACGCAGGAAGCCCAGAGCTGAGGACGCAGACGGGCCTGAATCGACGCACCAGAACCGGTCGAGGGCTGCGACAACCAGCCCTGTGGACGAGCACCCCCGCCTCATTGGAAACCGGGCACACTCTCGAACGGGGAGGCCGACACACGTGAGGAGCTAGCCACCATGGCGTACATCCCGGACGTGGACCCACGACCTGCACGACGTGCTCGAACGGATCACCCGCGAACAAGGGCCGGTCGAGCTGGACTACGGCCGGACTCGCCGGGCCCGCAAGATCCGCCGCGACGCTCGGATCGACGAGGAGGCGGTCACCGGAGGTCATCGCCGTCTCCTCCCTGCTGGTGTGGCGACCGGACGGCACCATCGAGCACCTGCTGCACGTGCTCGACGCAGCATCCTCACCCAGCGGCGGGGGCGCTGGCCCCGCTCGCCGGCCGCGACGACCTCTGGTGCACGGTGGCGCTTCAGCCGCTGCTCAACATCACCGGCTTCACCTCGCTCCCCCTTGCCGACGGCTCCGGCGAGGTCCGCCGGGCTCCGTCGGGACATGAGGTGCTGGTCGGCCCCGCGGATGGCTGCCGGACGCGCCCCGGTACGGCGTGGTGGGGCTCCGCCTCCAGGGCGCCCGGTTGTCCGTCGTACCCGTCGACGAAGCCGGCTTCCCCGACCGGGCCGCGCAGGAGCAGGTCCGCCAGCTGCTGGCCCGGCACTATCGGCTCGAGCGGTGGTACGACGGAACCGACGATGACGGGTCGCGCCCCGGCGAGATGGTGCGCGCGCTGGCGTTGGGGGTGATGGAGGACCCCGAGCTGCTCAGCGAGCCGCTGCCCCCGCTGGACGAGCTGCTGTACCTGTCCCTCGAGCGGGACGGGGACCTGCACTACTGGCGCAATCGCGAGGCGACCTGTCGAGGACACCCTGTCGTTCGTCGTCCAGTCCATGCCGCTGATGCTGCACCGCGAGCTGAACCTCCGGGCGCAGAGGTACGGCATGAGCTTCGACCAGTACGTCGTGGCCGTGCTGGGGCATCTCGCCTGGCGCACCCCGTTCGCCGACGACCTGGGGCCGCGGGAAAGACCTGGGACCCGGACCGGCCGGAGGCGAGGGTGACGCGGCTCAGCATCGCCGAGTGTGACTCCTGCGGGCCGCCGCGCTCGTCGGGGACGAGACACCTGCTCGTCGGCTGCGCGAAAGCGTCCACGTGCACAGGCGCAAGGAGGATCGATGCGCGCGCTCGTGTTCACAGGTCCGGGACAGGTCGAGCTGCGGGACGAGCCGGCCCCGGACCGGGCGGCGGCGAGGAGCTGGTCGAGGTCCGGGCCAGCGGCATCTGCGGCAGCGAGCTGCACGGCTTCCGCTCGGTGGGGATGCGCGTGCCGCCGCTGGTCATGGGCCACGAGTTCGCCGGGCCGACCGCCGAGCGGCCGCCGGGTCGTGGTCAACCCGCTGCTCAGCTGCGGGCACTGCGCGGCCTGTCGGCGCGGGCGAGCCGCAGGTCTGCCGGTCCCGGCAGCTGCTGGGCGCCCACCGGCCGGGCGGCTTCGGCCGAGCGTGGCGGCCGTGCCCGACTCGGCCCTGCACGACCTGCCCGACGCGCATCCTGGAGTGCCGCCACGCCTGATCGAGCCGCTGGCCAACGCGGTCCATGCCTGGGACCACGTGCCGGACGACGTCGAGCCGCGGCCGTCATCGGCGCCGGCTCGATCGGGCTGCTGTGCGCCCAGGTCGGCCGCGCGCGGGGGGTCGACGTCGTGGTCACCGAGCCCGTCGGCCCACCGCCGCGAGGTCGCCGAGCGGCTCGGGCTCAAGGTCGCGGCGAGCTCTGGAGGGTGAGTACGACGCGGTGCTCGACGCCGTCGGGCTGGAGGTCACCCGGCGGCTCTCGATCGAGCACTGCCGGCCGGCCGGCACGTCGGTCTGGGTCGGCCTGCGGGGAGGACGCGACCTCACTGGGCGGCCACGACGTGGTCCGGTGCGAGCAGGGATCTTCGGCACGTTCGCCTACACGCCGGCCAACTTCGCCCGAGGCGGTCGAGCTCGCCAGCGGAGCTGGACCTGAGCTGGACCACCGAGGTGCCGATGTCGGAGTCCGAGCGGGTCTTCATGTCCCTGGCCGGGGGGCACACCGAGATCGTCAAGGCCGTGATCGTGCCCGAGCGGCGTCGATGCGTGGCCTGCCGGGCGCGGTGTGCTCGTCAGCGGAGGGACGAGCGGCATCGGGCTGGCCGCGGCTCAGCGCTTCGTCGAGGAGGGCTGCCAGGTCTTCGTCGTCGGCCACTCAGGCCGAGGCGCTCGACCCGGCGCTCGAGGCGATGGGCGGCGGCGGTCGCCGGACGGCGCAGGGTCTTCGACGTCGCGGGACGCCGGCAGCCGGCGCGCGGTCGTCGAGGCCGCAGACCGGCGACCGTGACGGGGTGTCGGTGCTGGCCAACAACGCCGGGATCTCCCGGCGGGAGCCGTTCCTCGACATCACGTCGGCCGACTGGCAGGCGATCCTCGCCGTCAACCTGACGCGGCATGTTCCTCGTGGCACAGGCCTTCGCCCGGCTGCTGGTGCGCGAGCGGGCGGGCCGGCTCGATCATCAACATGGCCTCCACCAACGCCTTCGGCGGCGAGGAGGACTACGCGCACTACAACGCCTCCAAGGGTGGCGTCGCTGCAGCTGACCCGGCTCATGGCGGTGGAGCTCGGCCGGCACGGCATCCGGGTCAACGCGCTGTGCCCGGGCTACATCGACACGCCGCTCAACCAGGGCATCGCCGCGCAGGTCGAGGCGGGGTTCGGCGAGCGGTACGCCCAGGAGCGGATTCCCCTGCGGCGGGTCGGCCTCGCCGAGGAGGTGGCCGCGGCGTACGCGTTCCTGGCCTAGCGACGACGCGTCCTTCATCCACGGCAGCCGCCCTGATCGTCGACGGCGGCCAGCGGCGGTGATGTGATGGCGCCCGCGAGGCGACCGTCCTGCCGCGCCTTCGGCGGTCCCGACCGTGACGTGTTGTTCGTGACGAGCGCATCGAGACCTCCGATGAGTCCTGACCCGTTGAAAGGGGACCACCATGCGCCGCACCGAGATCCGAACCGACACCGCTCCGACCCCGAAGGGCACCTACTCGCAGGCCCTGCGGGTGGGGGACTTCGTGTACACCAGCGGCTTCGGGCCCCACGACCCGGTCACCGGCGAGGTCGTCGGCTCGGACATCGGCGAGCAGACGGAGCAGACCCTGCGCAACGTCGACGCCGCGTTGCGCGCGGCCGGCTCCTCGCTCGCCGCCGCCGTCAAGATGACGGTGCACCTTGCCGACCTTGGCGACTTCGCCGGCTTCGACGCCGCCTACCGCGGCAGGCTCAGCGAGCCGTATCCGGTGCGCACCACCGTCGGCTCGGCGCTCGCCGGGATCCTGGTCGAGATCGACGCCGTCGCGGTGGTCGAGGCCGACTGAACCGATGAACGCGGTGCCGGCTGCCCACAGCGCCGGTCCACGGCGCCCCCGGTGTCACGACAGGGGGAGCTGGAAGCCGTTGTAGACCCACACCGCCGAGCTGTACCAGAGCACAGCGAGCAGGACCGCGAGCGTGCCGCCGAATGCCGGCAGGGTCCAGCCGGGCAGCCGCCTGGACTGCACGAACAGGACCTTGGCGGTGAAGGCTCCGTAGAACAGGCAGCCGGCCAGTGAGTGGACCATGACCCGTGGGTCGCCGAGCGTGACGCCGTAGGCGAACATGCAGTGGACGGCGACCGGCACGGTCAGGGCGAACAGGACCAGACCGATGACCCTGTGGGTGGGGCCGACCGGCTTCGGCGGGTTCCTCACCAGCGGCAGCTTGCGGTAGACCCACAGGGCAAGCAGCACCTGCACGACGCCCAGTCCGAACGCGACCGTGGCCAACAGCGACTTCAGCCGGAGTGCGCCCAGCTCGCTCTGCCCGAACAGGCTGAACCTGTAGTCGGGAACGTGCAGCCTCCCGAACACGTACAGGGCTACCGTCACCGCAGCACCGAGCAGAACCGACCGCGACCAGCTGCACCGCCACCGGCCTCCGGCCGCTCGCGCTGGGCGCGGTCATCTGGCGCCGAAGAACGATGTGACCCGTTGCATCGCACCTCCCCCGGGGGACCCCGCTCCACGATCGTGACACGAGGTGCCGCCACGGCGCCACGGGTGCCAGCCATGTCCGCCTACGCGTGTTCCGCCCCAGCTCGTGATGGTCGGCCCGTGATGCTCAGCTCCTGATGCTGAGCGCCTCCATCGCCAGCGCGACGGCGCCGGCCGTCCCCGCGTCCGCACCGAACCGAGCGCTGCGCAGCTCCGGCGGGTACGGCGCGAACGCAGCGAGCCGTGCCCGGATCACGCCGAGGACCTCGTCCGACGTACGCGCATAACCACCGCCGACGACCATCCGCTCGGGGTCGAGCGTGACCGCGAGGTTGGTGGCGTGCAGCGCGATCTCGCCGTACAGATCCTCCAGGAACGCTCGGGAGTCCGCATCGCCCGCCGACTGCACCGCCGCCACGCCCCCGTCGAGGCCGAGCTCGGCCCGGGCCCGCACCAGTGCTCCGGCTCCCCCGGCGTACTCCTCCAGGGGGGCAGCCCCGCGGCGGGCGCCGGCGGTGTCGGCGCGCGACCGGGCCCAGTAGCCGATCTCGCCCGCGGCGCCGTGCGCCCCGTCCAGCACCGCGCCGTCGACGACCAACGCGGCCGCGATGCCGGTGCCGAGGTTGAGGTAGATGCCGGTCCGCACGCCCCGCAGCTCCCCCCAGGTGAGCTCGGCCAGCGCCGCTGCCTTGACGTCGTTGGCGATCGCCACCGGCGCCGGCCCGAACGCCGCACGCAGCATCGCGGGCAGCGCCAGGCGGTCCCAGCCGGGCACGTTCGGGGCCAGCTCGACGTGGGTCTCGTGGGTGATCCCCATGGTGGCCACGCCCACGGCGACCGCTTCCGCGTCCCGGTCGTCGAGCAGCCGCTGCGCGGTGTCGATGGCGCGCCGGACCGCCTGCTCGGCGCCCTGGTCGGCCTCGGTGGGCAGGACCTCGGTGGCCACGCCGGTGCCGTCCGGCTCCGCGACCGTGACCGCGAGCTTGGTGCCTCCGAAGTCGAAGCCGACGAGCAGGCGAGCGTTCACCCCCGCAGCACTGCGGGCATGAGGTCGCCGTGCGCCGCGATCAGCTCGTCGCACATCGCGCGCGATCTGCGCGATGGTGAGCGTCGCGCGCCGTGTTCGGGTCGAGCATCGCGGCGTGGTAGACGTGCTCGCGGCTGCCCTCGAGCACGGCGCGCACCGTCAGCTCGGCGACGTTGAGGAACGTGCGGTTGAGCGCGGCGCAGCTGCGGCGGCAGCGCGCCGACCGCGCTGCGGGTGCACGCCGTCCGCGTCGACGCGGCACGGCACCTCGACGCAGCAGTCGTCGGGCAGGTTGTCGATCAGCCCGTCGTTGCGGACGTTGCCGTACAGCTCGCGCGGCGTGCCGGTCTGATGCGCGTGGATGATACTCGGAGCGCCAGCTCGGCCGTCGCGCTCGAGCGTCGAGCTCGCGCGCCGGCGTCGAGCTCGCGGCGGCGTCGCCTCGTACTCGTCGAGGTTCTCGCTCGGAGCGGCGGAGGTACTCGTCGACCGGGATGCGGAAGCGCTCGATCTGGTCGTCGTGGCGCATGAACCACGGCACGTACTCGGCGCAGTGCTCGCTGGACTCGGTCGGGAAGTAGCCGAACGCGCCGGAAGATCTCGACGCGCACGCGGCGCTGCAGCCCTCCGGGTCGGCCTCGATCGACCTCGCGCAGCCGCGGGTACAGGTCGTCGCCGTCGTGCTCGAAGCGCAGCACGAACGCCTGGTGGTTGAAGCCGGCGGTGAGGAACGTCGACCTCGTGCGCTCGGGCACGCCGACGAGCTCGGCCAGGAAGCGCGTGCGTGTCGCGCACCGAGTGGCACAGCCCGACGACCCGCGTGCGAAGGCGGTGCCGGCGTACACGGCCCACGGCAGCATCGCCATCGGGTTGCGTGTAGTTGAGCAGGAACGCGTCGGGGCACAGCCTCGGCCATGTCGTCGCCGATGCCGACCAGCACGGGGATCGTGCGCAGGCCGCGGAAGATGCCGCCGATCCCGATGCGTGTCGGCGATCGTCTGGCGCAGGCCGTAGCCTGCGGGATGTCGAAGTCGCGCAGGGTGGCGCGCGTAGCCGCCGACCTGGATCTCGTTGACGACGTAGTCGGCGCCGTCGAGCGCCGCGCGGCGGTCGAGGTGCGGCGCTGACCGGCGCGCCGGCGCCGGTCTGCTCGCTGATCCGGCGCGCCAGCGTCTCGGCGTAGCCGAGCCGCTCGGCGTCGATGTCGTGCAGCGACGAGCTCGAGCGTGCCGTGCAGCTCCGGGAACGCGCAGAGGTCGGTCGAGGAGGTTGCGGGTGAACTCGACGCTGCCGGCGCCGATGAAAGCGACCTTGGCCATGCGCGAAACTATCGCAGGGCGCCGCCGGTTCGAGCAAGACCGAGCACCCTGCGCTATCGAAATTGCTCAGTCCTCGGCGATGAGCACGTTGACGCCGGTCTCGCGCAGCCGAGCAATACGTACGGGTCCAGCCGGCCACACAACAT
>CAVQGF010000079.1:0-76927 GCA_963711965.1 uncultured Acidobacteriota bacterium
CTGATGAAAGCGCCGACGAGATTCGTACCAAACCCGCGCCTCCGACCGAGCCGCTAGGAAATAAATAATGGCAGCGAATCCCAAGATCATCGTGGTTGGCGGCGGACTCGCAGGACTCGCAGCCGTTATCAAGATCGCCGAAGCGGGCGGCACGTCGATCTGTTCTCCATCGTTCCGGTGAAGCGTTCGCACTCGGTATGCGCGCAGGGCGGAATCAATGCGGCGAAGAATCTGAAGGGCGAAGGCGACACGACGTGGCAGCACTTTGACGACACCATCTACGGCGGCGACTTCCTCGCCAACCAGCCGCCGGTAAAGGAGATGTGCGAGGCCGCGCCCTGGCATCATCGATCTGCTCGATCGCATGGGTGTTACTTTCAATCGCACGCCTGAAGGGTCTTCTGGACTTTCGCCGCTTCGGCGGCACGCTCTACCATCGCACAGCATTCGCCGGAGCGACGACCGGTCAACAACTCCTCTACGCCCTCGACGAGCAGGTCCGTCGCTACGAAGCCGAAGGGCGCGTGCAGAAGTATGAAGACTGGGAATTTCTCTCCGCCGTCCTCGACGGAACCGCGTAGCCGCGGCATCTGCGCGATGAACCTGCGCACGATGGAAGTGCGCACCTTCCCGGCCGACGCCATCATCATCGCCACCGGCGGCATCGGAGCCATCTTCGGCAAAATCACGAATTCCGTGGTCTGCACCGGGTCAGCACAATCAGCGCAGTCTATCCAGCAGGGCGCGTACTACGCAAACGGCGAATTCATTCAGGTGCATCCCACGTCGATTCCCGGCGAAGACAAGCTGCGGCTCATGTCGGAGTCGGCTCGCGGCGAAGGCGGACGCGTGTGGGTACCGCGAAAGAGGCGACAAGCGCGATCCGAAGCAATCCCGGAAGTCCGAGCGCTTCTACTTCCTCGAAGAGTGGTATCCGAAATACGGCAACCTGGTTCCGCGCGACGTCGCCACCCGCGCCATCCACAAGGTCGTGTACGAAGATGGGCTCGGCATCGACGGCCAGCCGATGGTCTACCTCGACCTCACGCACATCGACCGCGAAACCCTCGATCGCAAGCTCGAAGGCATTCTCGAGATCTACGAGAAGTTCGTCGGCGACGATCCGCGCGAAGAGCCGATGAAGATCTTCCCCGGCATGCACTACACCATGGGCGGACTGTGGGTCGATTTCAACCAGATGACCGCCATCGCCGGTATCTTTGCCTCCGGCGAGTGCGAGTACCAGTACCACGGCGCGAATCGCCTGGGCGCGAACTCGCTGGTCAGCTGCATCTTCGGCGGCTTCCGCGCCGGACCGAATGCGGTGGCTACGCCAAGGGATTGCAGGCTATGACCGACGGCAACGGCCACTTCGAGGCGGAGCGCAAGCGACAACACGAGATACAATGCGCAGATGATGGAGCTCCGACGGGAGCGAAAACCCGTTCCGCCTGTGGCGCGAATTAGGCGAGATCATGACCAAGAACTGCACCGTGATCCGCTATAACAACGCGCTCAAAGACACAGATACGAAGATCGTCGAGCTACTGGAGCGCTTCCAGAAGATCAACCTGAGCGATAAGACACAGTGGGCGAACACCTCGGTCATCTTCGCGCGCCAGCTTTACAATATGTTGCAGCTTTCGCGCGTGATCGCGCAGGGAGCAGCCTTGCGCAATGAATCGCGCGGTGCGCACTACAAACCCGATTTTCCAGAGCGCGACGATGCGAAGTTCCTGAAGACGACGAAGGCCTCGTTCGCGCCCGATGCAGACGAACCGAAATTTGAGTTTGAAGCCGTGGACACCTCGCTGATCAAGCCGCGTCCGCGCAGATATGACGCAGCAAAATAAAATGGCCGATAAAATTCTCATCAAGATCAAGCGGCAGGCGGACCCCAAGTCCGACCCCTACTGGGAGGAGTTTGAGCTTCCCTACCGGCGCGGCATGAACGTCATCTCCTCGCTGATGGATATCGCGGCGAATCCGGTGAACCGCGAAGGGAAGACCTCCACCGCTGTCGCTTACGATTCGAATTGCCTGGAAGAGGTTTGCGGCTCGTGCGCCATGCTGGTGAACGGCAAAGCCAAGATGGCATGCTCGGCGCTCATCGATAAGCTCGAGAAGCCGGTGAAGCTGGAGCCGCTGAGCAAGTTCCCTGTCGTGCGCGACCTCGCGGTGGATCGCAGTGTCCTCTTCGAAAATCTGAAGCGAGTAAAAGCCTGGGTACCGGTCGATGGGACTTACGACCTTGGCTCGGGGCCACGGCAGTCGCAAGCCGACCAGGAAGAGGCGTACCCGCTCTCGCGCTGCATCTCTTGCACCTGCTGCATGGAAGTTTGTCCGCAGTTCAATGAGAGCACTGGATTCGTCGGCGCCGCCGCGATCTCGCAGGTAAAGCTGTTCAACATGCACCCGACCGGCAAGATGATCAAGCACGAACGCCTGCAAGCGTTGATGGGCGATGGCGGCATCCACGAATGCGGATACTCGCAAAACTGCGTGGAGATCTGCCCCAAAGACATTCCACTCACGCGTTCTATTTCAGACGTCGACCGCGAAGTGATGAAGCAAGCAGTGACGGACTTTTTCAGAAGGTAATTCACCGCGAAAGAAAGGACGATTGTGTGATCGGGTGATCGAGGGAAGTAATTGAATACTTCTCAATCGTCCTTCACACAATCACACAATCGAACTTGAGATCAGCAGCGCTAATTACTCTTTTTGCCACTCCTCTCCTAATGGCCCAGATCAAAGTCACGCCGCAAGCCAAAGCGATCCACGATTCCGCCATCGTAGTCGACACGCACGCGGACACGACCCAATTCTTTCTTGACCCCAACTTCGACCTCGCTAAGCCGCCGATCGATCTCCATCTCGACCTCGATAAAGCGAAGCGCGGCAACCTCGGGGCTGAGTTCTTTTCCATTTGGGTCGAGCCGACCTTGTATCCCGGCCAATACGCGCATCGCACCCTGCAGCTGATCGATTCCGTGTACGAGCAAGCACGCAAACATCCTGACCGGATGATGATGGCGTTCAGTGCCGCTGATATCGAGGCCGCGCACCGCCAACATAAGTTGGCCGCACTGATGGGAATCGAAGGCGGCCACTCCATCGAGAACGATCTTGGAATCCTGCGCGACTACCATCGCCTCGGCATCCGCTACATGACGCTGAGCTGGTCGAACTCAAATGAATGGGCTGAGTCATCGGGCAAAGTTGTGACACCGGGGATCACGCCTGCAACCCATGGGCTAACCGATTTCGGAAAGAAAGTCGTACTGGAGATGAACCGGTTGGGCATGATGGTCGATATCTCGCACGTCTCTGACCAGACCTTCTGGGACGCGGTCGCCACCACCAAGGCGCCCATCATTGCTTCGCATTCATCCGCGCGCGCTCTTACTAATGCACCGCGAAACATGACCGACGAGATGTTGAAAGCCATGACCAAGAATGGTGGCGTGGTCATGGTGAATTATTTTCCAGGCTTCATCGACGATAATTTTCGCACTGCCTCTAATGCGCAACGCGACGAGATGCTGAAGGCGGAAGACGCACTTGCCAGTAAGGTCAAGGACCCCAATCCAGCCGCTTACTACTATGCTTACACCCAACTCACGCGCGAATATGCCGCCAAGATTCCGCGGCCCCCGTTGAAAGCTTTGATCGATCACATCGACCACATCGCCAAGGTGGCGGGCATAGATCATGTCGGTCTTGGTTCCGATTTCGACGGCGTCTCCGTCCTGCCGCAGGAGATCGACTCTGCCGCAGATTTGCCGAAGATCACGCAAGCGTTGTTGGATCGGGGATACAAAGCTGAGGACATCAAGAAGATCCTCGGTGGAAATATTCTGCGGGTCTTCCGCGAGGTAGAGCGAGTGAGCCGGGAGATGAACAAATGAAAATGCAGATCCCTCGACTTCGCTCGCCCCGGCGAGCTCCGCTCGGGATGACCTCCGTATTACTGTTTCTGCTGCTCGCGAGCGTTGCTGCCCAGGAGCGCCCGGCGCGGTCCGCGACATTCCATACCACCGCCGGCGACTTCAACTGCCAGCTCTTCCCCGACAAGGCGCCGAACGCGGTCGCAAACTTTGCCGGCCTGGCCGATGGCTCGAAAGACTGGACCGACCCCGACACCAAAGAAAAGAAGCACGGCGTGCCGATGTACAACGGGACGATTCTGCATCGCGTGATCCCGAATTTCATGATTCAGGGCGGCGACCCGCTCGGCACCGGAAGTGGCGACCCCGGTTATTCATTCAAAGACGAGATCGTGCCATCACTCACTTTCGACGTTCCCGGAAAACTGGCGTACGCGAACTCCGGCCCCGACACCAATGGCAGTCAGTTCTTCATCACTGAGGTACCCACGCCGCACCTCAATGGACATTACGTGATCTTCGGCCAGTGCGATGCAGCGGCGGTGCGCATGGCGCACGAGGCGTCAAGACAGCCGCGCGATGAGCGCAACGACCGTCCTCACGAACCAGTGAAGATCGTTTCAATTACAATCGTGCGTTGATTTTGCACAAAGGCCTTAGAGGGGCGCGGCTTTAGTCGCGCCATAAAGGTCCTAAGAAAGATCCGGGGCTTTAGCCCCCGAGGTAAATATGAAAAGACTCGCCATCATCCTTTTACTAACGGCGATTGCATCCGCCCAAACCAAGAAACCTGTCGCGCACGCCATCGGACCGATTCCTACTGGCCCCACGGCGATCATCGACACTACAGCCGGCAAAATGACTTGCAAGCTCTTCGACAAGCAGGCGCCTGAAGGTGTCGCGAACTTTATCGGGCTGGCAGACGGAACGAAGGAGTGGAAGAGTCCGACATCGGGCAAGAGCATGAAAGGCACGCCGCTCTACAACGGCACCATCTTCCACCGCGTGATCCCTGAGTTCATGATCCAGGGCGGAGACCCCTCTGGAACAGGTTCTGGACAGGTCGGATTTTCCTTTGGCCTGGAGATCGCTCCGAAGCTCCTGTTCGACCGCCCGGGACGATTGGCCTATGCCAACACCGGTCTCCCCAACTCGAATGGATCGCAATTTTTTATCACCGAGACGCCGCAGCCAGGCCTTGATGGTGGATATACGATCTTTGGGCAGTGCGATGCCGCAACCGTGGCGCTGGTCAAGAAGATCGCGCGCGCGCCACGCGACCAGCGTCCGAGTGCGGGCGATCGACCGTTCACGCCGGTGAAGATCAATAAGATCACGATCGTCCGCGTGAAATCCGCGGCCAAGCCCGCGACTAAGAGCGGCGTGACACCGAAGAAGAAAAAGCCTGCTGCAACTACAAAGTAATTTCTTATAGAAAGAGGACTCATCAATGGCACGTCAGCCAGGACTATATGCAACGTTTGATACTAGCGAGGGGCAGATCGTCTGCCGCTTGTTCGACAAGGAAGCGCCCAAGACAGTTGCGAACTTCACCGACCTCGCCGAAGGCAAGCGCGAGTGGACCCACCCAGTAACGCGTAACAAGGGCAAAGACCGCCTCTACGACGGCACCATCTTCCACCGCGTGATCCCCAACTTCATGATCCAGGGCGGCGACCCGGCCGGCACCGGAATGGGCGGACCAGGCTACAAGTTCGAGGACGAAACCAAAGGCTCGCCACACAAGTTCGATAAGCCCGGGAAACTCGCAATGGCCAATTCCGGTCCGAATACTAACGGCTCGCAGTTCTTCATTACTACCGCTGCGACCACATGGCTCACGGGAAACCATACTATCTTCGGCGAAGTGATCGAGGGGCAGGACATTGCCAACAAGATCACCGGCGTCCCACGCAGCGGCCAGGACAAACCGCATAAGGATGTGGTGCTGAAGTCGGTGAAGATTGAGCGGGTGTAAGGTCCGGTTATGAAGCTACCAGCGCTGCTCCTCGCGATTGCCTTGACTACCTCCGGGCAGGCGCAACGCTGGCACTCTGAAGTTGAGGAAACCGCCCCAGGAACGAATCCTGCCCTACTCATGCGAAGTTAAGGACTTTCGCAACGCGAAGGTAGGCATCTTTAGTTCCCGCACTCCGGAGAAGGATGAAATGGTGCAGTTGCGCCGAGGCTCGTACGAGCATAAGTGGACAGAAGAGGATGGATACGAGGCCGCGGACTTGACGGGAAATTACGAAGTAGGTTCCAGGAGAGTGTTGGTCGTATCCTGGATGTGGGGTTATGGAAGTTCTTCACAAGAAGATATAGTTCAAGTTCTGGAGTGTCACGATGGACACTGGACAGTGACACAGCAGATCAAAGCAGACCAGCACGCGATTGCCGCTGCCGCTCCGAATTCGTTTAACCGTCGAAGCAGGAGTTTGTTGCTCTCATCCACTGTGTACGGCCAAGGCGCGCACTGTTGCCCCGAATTCTATGAGCGCGTTCAATATCTCTGGAATGGCGAACGCTTCTTGGAAAAATCCCGCAAGCTCTTCAAAAAGAAATGAGGCGCCGACATTCTCAGCGCCTCCGTGTCTCCGTGGTGCGGTAAAAAACTACACCCCAATTACGTTGACCAATTCCTTCACTGCGTCCGCGCTCTTCTGCAACGCAGTTTGTTCTTCTGCGGTTAGCTTGATCTGGATGATCTGTTCCAATCCCTTCGAACCTAGCTTGCAGGGCACGCCGACGAAGAAGCCTTTGATCCCATATTCGCCTTCCAGATAGACGGCGCAGGGCAGAATCTTCTTCTTGTCTTTCAGGATCGCTTCCACCATCTCCGTAGCGGCGGCTGAGGGAGCGTAGTAAGCGCTGCCGGTCTTTAGATATTTCACGATCTCGGCGCCGCCGTTTGCGGTGCGGTGCGACTATTGCGTCGAAACGGTCGGGGCGATGAGTTCGGTGATGGGGATTCCGGCTACAGTGGAGTAGCGCGGGAGCGGGACCATGGTGTCGCCGTGTCCGCCGAGGACGAAGGCGGTCACGTTCTCTACGCTCACCTTTAGTTCTTCCGCGATGAAGGTGCGGAAGCGGGCGGAGTCGAGCACGCCGGCCATGCCGATGACGCGATCTTCGGGAATTTGCTGAGCTTGAATGCGGCTTGCGCCATTGCGTCGAGCGGATTCGAGACTACGATGATGATGCAGTTGGGCGAGTGCTGGATGACTTTGCCGACCACGTCCTGCATGATCTTGTAGTTGGTGTTCAAAAGATCGTCGCGCGACATGCCGGGCTTGCGGGCGATGCCGGCGGTGATGACGACGATGTCAGAGTTCGCGGTGTCGGCGTAGTCGTTGGTGCCGAGGATGTGCGAATCGCGCTTCTCGATGGGCATGGCTTCGAGCAGGTCGAGGCCTTTGCCTTGGGGACGCCTTCGAGGACGTCGATGAGGACAACGTCCGCGAGTTCTTTGCTGGCGATCCAGTGAGCGGCGGTGGCGCCGACGTTTCCGGAACCTACGATGGATACTTTCTTGCGCATGAACTCTTCTCAAGTAGATTGCTTGCGTAAGCAAAATCGGTTTTCAAGCTCGAGCTCGTTGATCTTATGCCGCTGCGAATCTTTCGCGGCTGATCTGCGGTCCATGTTGCTGATGATGGCGTCGGCGAA
The DNA here is from genome assembly GCA_963711965.1 of uncultured Acidobacteriota bacterium. GTDB lineage: Bacteria > Acidobacteriota > Terriglobia > Terriglobales > Acidobacteriaceae > CAVQGF01. The sequence continues at coordinate 7,560 of CAVQGF010000079.1, forward strand.
TTCGCTGGTTTTTACTTTTTCGCGCCGGCATCTGGCGCTCGAAATCGTAGGTGACGATTTTCTGCGCGATGGTCTGCTCCATGGCATTTTCGATGAGGCGCGCGGCTTCGTTCCATCCCAGGTAAGTCGAGCAGCATCACGCCGGAGAGAATGACTGAGCCGGGATTGACCATGTCTTTGTCGGCATATTTCGGCGCGGTGCCGTGGGTGGCTTCGAAGACGGCGAAGCCGTCGCCGATGTTGCCACCGGGCGCGATGCCGAGTCCGCCGACCTGCGCGGCGCTGCGTCGGAGATGTAGTCGCCGTTCAGATTCGGCGTGGCAAGGACGTCATATTCTTCAGGGCGGATGATGAGCTGCTGGAAGATGGAGTCGGCGATGCGGTCGTTGATGAGGATCTTTTTCTTCCACGCGCCATTGCCGTGGGACTTGCCTAGATTGGCTCGAGGACGTCAGTGATTCTCGGCGTAGAGATTTTTCTTGAAGTCTTCCGGGCGCGTATGCGAGGCCGGGCTCGATCATGGCGGCGTTTTCTTCGACGCTGAGATTCGGGTTGGCATCTTTGTTGCCAAGGATCCAGCTCTCGCGCTCGGTGACGATCTGGTCGCGGAATTCTGCTTTCGCAAGTTCGTATCCCCAATCCTGAAATGCGCCCTCGGTGAACTTCATGATGTTGCCTTTGTGCACGAGGGTGACGGTCTTGCGCTTGTTCGCGATGCGCGTACTGGATCGCCATGCGACCAGTCGCTTGCGTGCCAAAGATGGAAATGGGCTTGATGCCGATGCCGGAATCTTCGCGGATTGCTTTATTTTTGCCCTTCAGCAATTCGTTGTTCAGGAAGTCGATGATCTTCTTGGCGCCGTCGGACTTCCCTGCTTCCACTCGATGCCGGCGTAAACGTCTTCAGTGTTTTCGCGGAAGATGATGACGTTGAGTTTCTCGGGATACTTCACGGTGAAGGCACGCCTTGGTAGTAGCGCACGGGACGGACGCAGGCATAAAGATCGAGCGTCTGTCGCAGCGCAACGTTGAGTGAGCGGATGCCGCCGCCGATGGGCGTGGTAAGAGGGCCCTTGATTGCGACCCGCAGATCGCGGAAAGCCTCGACGGTATCGTCGGGAAGCCAATTGTTAAATTGATTGAATAGATTTTTCGCCGGCGAAGATTTCATACCAGGCAATGTGCCGCTTCCCGCTATAAGCTTTTTGCACCGCCGCATCGAAGACTCCCTTCGATGCTCTCCAGATATCGCGTCCGGTACCATCGCCTTCAATGAAAGGGATGATGGGATTTGCGGGAAACTCGAAGCGGCCATTGTTAAAGCCGATGGCTTTTCCGTCGGTTGGCAGGGGGATTCCGTTATATGAGGACCGCATTCTCTACCTTATTGGAGTAAGACTCGGATGCGCCGCGCCAGAGCAGCACAAGCGCAGCAGGGGAACTCTTTAAGGTATCAGGTTCGCGCGCGGGAGCGCAATCAACGCAGCACGCGTTCAAAGACCTGGCGCACGCTTTCCCGGACGCGATGCAGCTCCGGCTCCAGGCCGCCTTCGAATTTCTTTCGCAGCACCCTCGAAGTCAGGCGCTCGACAATGTGCTTCCCCTGCTCTGTCGCGGGAAGCGATTTTCGAGAGCGCCCCAGATGCAGCCGGACCGCGTGCTCCACCACCCGCAGCAACTCGGCGGAATACTCCAGCGTGGCGCAATCGCCATCGTCGAGAGCTCCTGCTGCCGCTAGACGACGCAGCCGGTCGCGAATGTTCATCGCGCTCGACTCCCATCCCTGCTGGATAGCAAGCGCTCCCGCCAGGAAGTCGATGTCGTAATAGCCGCCGGTCCCAGTTTTGAAATTAGATCTATCCGGATCACTCTTCTCGAGTTTGCTGCGCATATCGCGGACGGCGGGAATGAAATCGGGATCGCCGGCAAAGCGGTGGATGATCGCCTCCAGGCTTTGCAGCACAAGCTGGGTGGTCGCATCAGCGCCGGCAATGGGGCGCAGCTTGTGATAAGTGAGCGCTTCCCATGCGTGAGCTTCGCGCTGGAAATAGTCGGTGAGCATGGAAGGCGTGGTAACCAGTTCCCCCTGCGAACCGTGCGGCCTCAGCCGGGCGTCGACGGAGAATACCGTTCCCTCGCTGGTGTAGGCAGTCAACACTTCGATGATCTGCTCCGCCGCGACGGTCGCAGCACGTACATCGGTAGCGTCTGAGCGGACGAACAATAGATCGACGTCGGACGCGAGATCGAATTCGTAAGTCCCCAGCCGCCCGAGCGCCATTACTGCAAATCCCTCGGGCGGGCGCGCAATCGCCATCGCGGCGTGGATCGCTGTCTCCGCCGAGCCACTCATGTCGAAGAGCGACAAGTAGACGTTTCGTCCGCTCATGACGTCGAGCACGCCGCTGCTGAACGTGGTTTGGCGAAAGTGGCGGCGCAGGACCGCCAGTTTCTCCTGATAACTCTCGCTGTTGCCTCGCATGAAAGGGAGGATCGGGTCGTCAGTGCTGATCAATGCCGGGTTCGTGGTCTTAGGAAATAGCTCCTGTTCGTCTCCGTTGCTGCTGGTAGGCGCCATTTCTTCGAGCGCCGCGATCTCTTCCGGATAGCGCACCAGAATGTCTGTCAGGTAATCGCTGAGATCGAAGACGCGCAGCGCGCGCTCGACAGCTCGCGGCGAGCGGAGCGCGGCGGCATAACGTTCAGAGCTGGTGAACGAAGCGGTCAAGAAGCGATAGAGATTCCTGCGGGTGCGGGAGCTCAGGTCGCGACGCGAGGCGATCTCGTATAGCCCCGGTGAATCGTCGGCGAGCCGGCGCAGCACGTGATCGTTGGAAAGATCATTTCCGAGTTCCAGGGGACGCAAGTGGAATTCGCCGCCAGCCGCATCGTCGTCGGCAAGAGACTCTTCGGAGTGAATAATGCGCTGATAGATCCGCTGCACCGCAGCGAGTCTTCGCTCCAACTCCGATCTGAGATCGAGCTCGCCAAGCCCCAGGGTCCGCGCGATAACCACACGCTCGGCTTCATCTTCAGGAACGCGGTGGGTCTGCTGTCCGCGTCGCAGTTGCAGATGATGCTCAGCCCGACGCAGGAACTCGTAAGCACTGCTGAGATCGTGAAAGTCTTTTCCGCTGAGGTGGCGCTTATCGTGCAACTTCTGCAGCGAGAACATCGTTCCGCCGGAACGCAGCCATTTTTCCGAGCCGCCGTAGACCCGTTGCAAGCATTGCACCAGGAATTCGATATCGCGGATCCCGCCCCGGTCTAATTTCACGTCGATGCCGCCAGCCTGCACCGCAGCCTTCTTGCGGCGCGCGCCGATCTTCTCGAGCGACTTGAATGCAGTCTCGATGGCCGCAAAGTTGACGTGCTGTGTGTACACCCGCGGCTGCACGTTCCGAATAAACTCTCGCGCCAGGTTCTGGTCGCCGGCTGAGTGGCGCACTTTGATCAACGCCTGTAACTCCCAATCGTGTGCCACCTCGGCGTAGTAGCGAAGCGCCGACTTGATCGAGACCGCCGGTTCCCCTTCGTGGCCCTGGGGCCGCAAACGAAGATCAATACGAAAGACTGCCCCTTCATTCGTGGGACGCGAAAGTATCTCAGTCACCGATTGTGCAAGCCGAATGAAGTATTCGCGGTTCGAGATCTCCGCATCCGCCGGGGCCTCTCCATCGCCGAAGACATAGAGCAAGTCGACGTCGGAGCTATAGTTCAGCTCGTTTCCGCCGAGCTTCCCCATAGAAAGCACCGTGAACGGCACCGAGACAAGTCTGCCCTGCTGGTCAGGGTGCTGCGGAGTCCCATATCGCTTCTGATGATTTGTGGTCGCCTCAGCAAGAGCTTGCTCGATCAGGACATCGCTGAGGGCGGATATCTCTCCCGTCGTTTCGGCAAGCGTCGCAGTTCGCAAGACGTCGCGCAGCATGATGCGGACATATTCCCGCCGCCTGAATCGTGCCAGCAGCAGGCTGATGTCGTTTTCGAAGGAACGCGAGCGGAAGCGCGCAAAGCTTTCGGCAAACTCGTCGCGGGAGCGCGTACGATCGAGTCTTTTCTCTCGAACGAATGCTTGGAAAAGATCGGGATTTTGCAGCAAGGTCTCGCCCAGGAATTGGCTGTGTCCAAAGACCACAACGGCGTAATGAACAAGGAATGGGTTCTTGACTAGTGCTCGCAGCAGTTCCGCATCAGCGGTGGCAGAGAGCCGCTCAAAAAGGTTGATAGCGCTATCGGGATCTGGCGACTCTGCCAGCAACGTGGGTAGCAGCTCGTAGATGGGTGCGGGGACGCGTGCCCGGATGGCTTCTGCATTCGCCCGTGCACGGTCCAGATCGTTGAACGGGACACCTTCAATGGAGATCGCAACCGTCACTCGCTGACGAGGATATCACCCGCTGCTTGAGCCTTTAGCACTCGCGCCATTTGTAGTTCTTGCGGCCACTAGCTGCGACAGGTTGTAATCGAGCAGCTCTCCGATCCGCTCGATGCTGATGTCAGCCGCCGGATAGGTAGCAAGGTTCTTGGGATCGTTAGCGTAGTGGCCCTGTTTCGGAAACACAGTCGTCACGCGGTCCTTCCATTTTTCCTTGATCGCGGCAAGAAGTTTTAATTTGTCATCGATCACAACATAGTGCTCGGCGGGAAGTTTCTTCTCCACGTCCGCAAGTTCAAGTTCCTTATGCACGTAAAGCCGAACGTTGCCATCGACGGCGTCCCACAATCCTGAACGCTCGATCTTGCGCGGCTGAAAGACGGCGTCACCGTCGGAAAGAATGGCTGCCGTTCCCCACTGTTTCACATGGTCAACGACGTCGAGAGAGTTCGGAAAGAGCCGGTTCGCGAAGGGATAGTTGATCAGATACAGAGAGATCTTGATGATCGAAGCGTTGTGCGGATACTCAGCGCGATAGCGCTGCAAAGTGCCGAGATAGTCCACATACCCCAGTTCCGCTCGCAAGGTTTCCAGGATCTCCCAGTAACGTTGCTGGCGATCTTTTCCTATCTCGCGTTCCATGAAACGTCGCACATCGGCGACTACGCGGTCGTGGTCCAATAGCGTATTGTCGACATCAAAGAGAAAGACGATTCGTGGGTCGCTCATGTGGCCTAAAATATACGCCTACAGCAAAGGAGAATAGCTATGCCGAACAAAGTCCCGCCTATTCCGAAGGGATATCACACCGTGACTCCCTATCTCATTATTGACGGTGCCGCGAAGGCCATCGATTTCTATAAGAAGGCCTTCGGAGCCACAGAGATGGTGCGAATGCCTGCGCCCAACGGAAGGATCGGGCACGCTGAGATCAAGATCGGTGATTCGCCCATCATGATGGCAGACGAGCATCCGGAGATGGGCTACCGCGGCCCAAATTCCACGGGAAGCACTCCAGTCAGCATTCTGCTTTACGTCGAAGATGCGGACAAGATCTTCAATCAGGCGGTCTCAGCCGGTGCAAAGTCCCTCAAACCGATGGCCGACCAGTTTTATGGCGACCGGATGGGGACCCTCCAAGACCCGTTCGGTCATGTCTGGTCTATCGGCACGCACGTTGAGGACGTTTCGCCTGAGGAGATGAAGCGCAGGATGTCGGAACTTCAGCCTGCATAATCTCGTACTACTTCAGAGGGAGAGGCCTGCTCCGAAAGCAGGCCTTTTATTTTGCAACGCAGTTCATCCCTATGGTTGCTAACTTCGTCCCCTTTCGTCACGTCTAAGCCGCGACTGCAATTTTTGTTTGGATGAACATTCTCGAAACATTACGAGAGACTTTCTCTACGCTGCGCGCCCACAAGATGCGCAGCTTCCTGACGATGTTCGGCATCGTCTGGGGAATTGCTTCAGTGATCCTGCTGGTCGGGCTGGGCCGCGGCTTCAGTAAGGACGAGAAGGAGCGGCTCAAGACCATCGGAACGGACATAGCGATCGTCTGGGGAGGCCGCACCAGTGCTCAAGCGGGAGGACTGGCAGCAGGACGAGATCCGCTTGAACGTCTCTGACGTGGAACTGATCAAGAAAGAGTGTTATCTCATCAAAAATACCAGCCCGGAGCTGCGCCGGAATGTGCCGCAAGTAAGTGCTTACAACCAAGCCAATCGTGCGGTGCGAGGGGTGTGGCCCGAATATCAGAATTTCCGCTCGCTAAAGTCAGCGAGGGACGGCTAATGACCGATGGAGATGAAGCCGGCACCGCCCGCGTGGTCCTTCTCGGGTAATGAAGCGCGCGAACAGTATTTCCCGGCAAACCCGCCATTGGCGAGAACCTTCAGATGGGCGGAATCCCATTCCGTGTATCGGCGTTCTGGAAAAGAAAAAACAGAATGGAAGCTATGGCAGCGGTCCGGACAACACGCAACTCTTTGTTCCCTATTCCACAATGGCACGCGACCTTCCGCCGTCGGTAAAGGATCGACCCTACATGACTCCGGGATGGATCAACAATCTCGTCATCCAAGTCGATGATCCCGAGGAACACGAAGCCGCCGTCAAGCAGGTATATCGCGTGCTGGGGCGTGTCCATCATTTCGAGCCTAAGGACGAAGACGCGCTGCAGATCTGGGACACGATCGACGGCGCCAAGCTCACGCAGCGCATTTCGAGCGTGATGACCATGTTCTTCGGCTGCTGTCGCTGTGATGACGCTCTTCGCTCGGCGGCATCGGGGTGATGAACATCATGCTGGTGTCGGTGACGGAGCGCACTCGCGAGATCGGCGTGCGCAAAGCGCTGGGCGCCACCAAACGCGAGATCGCGATGCAGTTCCTCATCGAAGCGCCATCATCAGCTTCGTCAGCGGAGTGCTCGGCCTCGTCGGTCGGCTCGGCTTCTGCTTCGTGCTCAATGTGATTCCCAAGCCTGATTTCGTTCCATCACCCTGTTGTCACAGCCATTGCCCGTCGTCGTTGCCGTGGTCACGCTTTCGGTGATCACGGTTGCTGGCTGGAATGTACCCTGCGAGCCGCGCTGCGGAACTCGACTCCTGTCGAATGCCTGAGGTATGAGTGATGGAGATCAAGGAAGTCATCACTCAAAGTTGGCTCTCGCTGATGCGCAATCGCCTGCGCTCAATGCTGACCATGCTCGGCATCGTGTGGGGTATAACGTCGGTGGTCTTGCTGCTCGGATATGGCCAGGGTGTCGGGCGAAGCATTCTCAGTGCGTTTCTTGGGATCGGCAACAACGTCATTCTGCTCTGGGGTGGGCAGACCAGCATGCAAGTCGGCGGCGAGCGCGCCGGAAAACGTGTTCACTATCAATACGAGGACGTGCAGGCGATCCGTGACGAGGTTCCCATCGTGCGCGGTGTCAGTGCGGAGACGGATGACAACATGGCTTGCAAGGTCGGCAATCGCGTCATATCGGTGCAATCGAAGGCGGTGCAGTATCCCTACGGGCACATGCGCAAGTTAGAAGTCGAAACGGGACGTTACTTTGAAGAGGCCGACTTCATCGAATCGCGCCACGTGCTGATCATCGGGCCAAAACGCGGCCAAAAAAGTCTTCGGCAATGCGCCAGCGGTTGGGCAGGACGCGTTCTGCGAGGGCCAACGTTTCACCGTTATTGGAATACTGCGATTGAAGATCCAGGATTCATCCAACAATGGTCCTGATAACGAGAATGTCTTTCTTCCGTTTGAAACGTATCGTGAGATCGGGACTTCCACTCCCAACAACAACGTTCGGGATCCTCAGATGATCGTCTTTGAGCCGATTCGCCCAGAGCTAGGAATGGAGGCGCTGGCTGCAGTGCGGGGAGTGCTGGGTCGTCGTCATCACTTCAATCCCAAGGACGACAAAGCTACGCCCGAGTGGAACACCATCGAGGACAGCAAAGAGCTTCAGCAGTTCTCGTTTGCGCTGCAAGTGCTGCTCGGGCTGATCGGGGCGCTGACGCTGGGCGTCGGCGGTGTGGGAGTGATGAACATCATGCTGGTCTCGGTGACCGAGCGCACCCGCGAGATCGGGCTGCGCAAAGCTCTGGGCGCACGCCAGCGCAACATCTTGTCGCAGTTTCTGATCGAAAGCCTGGTGCTCACTTTCGTCGGAGGCTTGATCGGCATGCTGGTCGCGATTGCGCTGGCGCACGCGATTCCGCCATGCCGCTTTACTCTGAGCAATTCAAGACGCTTAATCACGAAGGCGATATCTTCCTGCGTACGTCGCCGCTGGTGATGGGGATCTCGTTTGCCATCCTTACCATTGTGGGCGTGTTCTCGGGATTCTGGCCGGCACTGAAAGCCGCCAAGATGGATCCCATCGAAGCGCTGCGGTACGAGTAGTCTCGGCATTTAACACTGCCCGCTTAACTGAATGGCAGTTCATTCAGCTCCCCCTAGCGACCATTCGCTGCTTTGTCTTCTCTGCCCTTCGTCCCGAAGCGCACCATGTTCACGCACCAAGGAGGTGCCCTATGGTTAGCATGAAGGCAACCAGCTTGTTGGTGGTGTCTATCGTTTTGCTATCCCTCTTCGGCTTCGCCCAACAAAGCGCGGCCACAACGTCCCACGATTCAGTGGCCATCCTGGCCGAAGCTCAATCTATAAAGATCGAGTCGTATACAGACTTGATGAAGAAGGAGAATCTGGAAGGCGACCTTTTCGCTCAACCCGAGTTTAAGACGCTGGGTCTGGAGTTGGTGGAAGAACACTGCGGTTCGTGCTCGGCCCGAATGGACCCGAAATCTCCCGACCTTGTCGTGAGGGTTCAACGGTCTCCTTGGACAACCAGCTTCCCTTACAGCGTCTCCGATCCCCACACAGGCGTTGTCGTTGCGGCCGGACGAGTGAATTCTCTTGGTGGGTACCGTCTATCACAAGATCGCACGGGAGCTGATCAAGGCGATCCAAGACTCTCGAGCTGAGGTTGCTAAACGCGCTACGAGTTCACTTCCGCAAAAGAGCTAATGACAAAAAGGCCCGCCAGTGAGGCGGGCCTCTCTTTTCCGAATCGCAGCGACTTACTTAATGACTCTGTTCCCTGCGGTCTGGCGAATGAAGGTTGCAACCGGGTTAGCGTTGTTGAAGTCGTCGGAGTAAACGATCAGCTCCGAGCCATCCAGATATAGCCCCGGCGCAAAGTACTCCGCCAGATTGCGAGTGCCGTCGGCGCATCCGGTGCCATTAGTGCAAATGGCGCCTTGGTGCATCACGCCGGTTGCAGTGGTTTGTGCAAACGTTGGGATCGGCTGCAACGCGTTCAGCGACTGCGAGAAGAAGACCTTCCACTGGGCCGTGCCGTCGTTGTTGCTGGCTGCCGGAGTTCCCCACCAGGTAATGTTCACCTTTCCGGCATCGCCGGCGGTGATCCATGGACCGATGGCGCTCTTGCTCGCTGACCCATTGCTCACACGTACCGGCGCGGACCACGTGGCTGCCTGATCCGTTGAATGAGTCAGGAAGACGTTGTGGCTGTCTGAATAAACGATATAGAGGTTCCCCGCGCTATCGATCGCCAGCGACGGGAAAACATTCACTAGCGACGAAGTTGCGGTGTAGACCAGCTTCAGGATCCAAGTCTTGCCGCCGTCACTGGAACGCGAGATGTAGAGCGATTTGCCATCCGTGCTGAAGAAGACGGTATAGACGTTGCCGCTGGGATCGACTTCGATATTGCCTTGGTCGCCCGGCTGTACGCCCATTGATGGCGTGGTCACGGTCGCAATCTGCGGCCAGGTCAATCCACCATCGAACGACTTCACTGCGATGATCGACTGCGTTCCGTTGAGCAATGCTCCCGTTTGTTTGTAGGTCATATAAAGTTCGTTGTTGCCGTGCGAAGCGATCCACTGGCGATCGTCTTCCGGAACATCGGACGAGAGAGGATTCACCTTCCAAACGTGTCCACCGTCGGACGAGGTGCTTTGATAGAGCGACCCCAGCCACAGCGAGTTCACATAGACCGTGCCAGTCGGAGCCAGGGCAAGATCTTCGTCGCCTCCGCCCAATCCCACGCCGCGTCCGCCGGAAGCGGCAACGATCTGCGCGCCATCAGGCTGGCCGAGATAGGTGAATGTCTTTCCGCCGTCCATGGACTTCCAAGCGTCGGTTCCGGCAGGAATGCCTTGGATCGCGGCCGCGTAGATGTTCCTAAAGCGTCCGTCTTCACGCGTGGCTCAATGCCTTGCAGGTTGAATGCAGCGTCAGGCGGCCCAGGAAGAATCATTGGGGTGCTGAAGGCGAAGGTTCCATTTTTGTCCCGCGCTTTCCCGACGGGGCTGGCGGGCTCGGGACCCAGGGTCGCGGTCCCTGAATAGCTTGCATTCGCCGCGGCGAACGTAACCACTTGCACCGTGTAAGTGCCCGAAGCGAGCTGGCCACAGTCAGCGCCTTCGGAGGTCGTCATGCTCTGGCCTGAAGAGCAAACCACATTGCCGGAGCCATCCTTTACGTATAGATCGAAGTCATTAGTGTTGCTGCTCCAGTTGATTGCAATCTGCACGGAATAATTTGGATTTGCAGAGTAGAACGTCGCTGGCACATTCACGTTCAACGTGTAGCTATCACACGTGACGCTGGTGCACGCCGAAGGATTTGCGGTAGCGCCGGTGTATGGGCCACCTCCCCAAGCCAGGCTTGAGGTTTGCCCGCTTGCGGGCGCATTGAGTGTTCCGGATGTGGGTGTCGAAGCGATGGAACCGAGTGCCAGGATCAGCACGAGAAAGCAAAACAGCGCAGGCCAAAAACGTCGCATACTTTCAGTCTCCTAAGAAGTCTTTGCATGGAGCTACGACTGGGACTAGTAGAGAAGATGGAAGCGGGAAAGCCGGGGTTGTACCCCAAGCCGAGTGGCTGAGCAGGGCTGCTGTCCTGAGTGTGCGGATAGATTTCAGGTTTTACCCATCAGCAGAAATATTCTTGGAATGTCATCGCCATCTATCGCACCGTCGGATATCTGTGCGCCAAATTGCTCCTTGCCCAAATGCGGCTCATCTGTCAAGTGATTTCAATCGAAAAAAAGTTTTATCAATCAGTCACCTGCGTTGACAAAATGCTCCCGACATTTAAAATACGGCACGTTCTCATTTAGAATTTTATTGTGACCCTCTCAACTCCAACAAAAAACACTCCGCTGCTACACACCGACTTTCCGTCGCTCCCGCTGCATGCCAGCGGAAAAGTTCGCGACGTTTACCGCCTCGATGGACAATTACTTTTTGTCGCCACCGATCGCATCTCGGCATTCGACTATGTTCTGGCGAGCGGAATCCCTCACAAGGGAAAAGTCCTCACGCAGACTCTCTTTATTCTGGTTCGAGTTCCTGAAGAACATCGTACCGAACCACGTCGTCACCACGAACGTTGATCCAGTACCCCGCGCCGGTACGGCAATTTCGCGACCAGCTCGTTGGGCGATCGATGGTTGTGGTGAACGCCGAGATGTTCCCGGTGGAATGCGTAGTGCGCGGGTACCTGTCCGGCTCGGCCTGGAAGGAATACAAGCAAGAGCGGCGCGGTGTGCGGCATCAAGCTTCCGACAGGGCTGAAGGAATCGGACAAGCTCCCAGAGCCAATCTTCACGCCGGCGACCAAAGCCGCCAGTGGACACGACGAAAACATCCCGTTCTCGGAAATGGTCAAGCTGGTCGGCTCATGAAGAGCCGAAGCTCCGCGATTACACATTGAAGATCTACAAGAGCGGCGTCCGAGTACGCGGCCACAAAAGGCATCATCATCGCCGATACGAAGTTCGAGTTCGGACGTTCCGCGCGCGGGGATCATCCTGGCGGACGAAGTCCTTACGCCCGATTCCTCGCGTTTCTGGCCCGCCGATAAGTACCAGCCCGGCCGAGCCCAAGACTCGTTCGACAAGCAGTACGTTCGCGATTATCTGGAACTATTCAGGTGGAACAAACAGCCGCCAGCTCCAGGCCTTCCCCCCTGAAGTGGCACAACGGACCAGTGAAAAATATTTGGAAGCCTACCGTTTACTGACTGGCCGCGATCTAGCAATCTGATCGCGTCTCAACGTGCACCCGTTTTCTTGCTGGTTGAGAGAGGCCCCGTGAAAGACCAACTGGAAGCATTGATCCTGCAGATGCATAAGAGCGGAATCCTCTACTCGGAAGCTGTTCGCGAGTTCAAGAAGAAGTTCATCTTGACTGTGTTAGAAGAGAACCAAGGTAATCAGTGCCGCGCGGCGCGCGAACTTGGGATGCACCGCAACACTCTCAGCCGCACCATTGCGGAACTGAAACTCGACCTGCGAGCTGTGCGCAACGGCGCGCGGCGCCCACCGCGCAGCACTCCGCGTCCCATGGTGATGGAGAAGAAGATCGCTCGCTGATCAAGTCTTGAAGTAAAAGAGGCAGCCGAGTCGGCTGCCTCTTTTACTTTTAAATGCAGACTACTTGCGACGAGTCCCGTGCCGCACCGGAGGTTTCTTTGGCGCCGGTTCAGGGGCAGTGCGCACCAGTTTGCCATCCGTCAGCGTGATCACAACAGGCTTCATCGCGTTAGGGTCGTTCGCCGGTGCTTGGCCGACGGTGAACGAATCCACCGACCCGGTGAGTCCGGTCTGGCTGCCTACCTTGGGCAACAACTTCGCCGGAATCGGCGCGACCATATTCACGATAACGTCTGCACGTTTCTGCTCGATTGCGTCCTGGGTGGCAGCCACGCTCAATTGCGTAGGCGTCGCCTCGAGCACGACGGCAGCGAAGGCGGGCACGGGCTGCGCCTTGATCGCAGTCAGTACTTGCTGGCTGATTGCCGGCTCGGCGTTGCCGAACACGGTCTCTAGATCAGCGAAGTCCATGGTCTTGGGATCTTTGGTCTGCGCCAGCTTGGCGGCCTGCTGCGCCGGAGTCGGAGCCGGTGTAACAGTGAACCCCGCTGGAGGCGCGGTTTGCGAAGCTGCTTCCGCTACCAAGTCCTTCCAGTGATCATCGGCCGGATCAGCGCCGTGGAACTTCTGATACTTATAGTGGCCGTACTTGTCCAACTGCTGATTGCCTTTGCCAAGAGCAACTGAACGCGCCGCGTACCACAGGCCCACCGGAACGATCGGCTGGTGGCGTCAAATAGGCCAACGCCGCGCCGTACACATCATTCAGATTGTTAGGGTCAATGGTGACGGCTTCCGTAAAGTATTTTTGGGCATTGGCGAAATCCTTCAGATTCAGCGCACCACGGCCGGCTGCTCCGTTGAATATCGCTGCCATTTGTTTTTTCTGGGTCTCGAACTCGGCATCCGGAGTGCCGGCAGGCTTGACGAAGCACTGCAGTGCCGATAACCCCTTTTGGCCCAACTGGAATGCCTGCTGACTATCCTGCTGAACGGTAGGAGCTGCGGGGTTGGCCTCCACCGCTGCGCGCTTGGTATATGCCATCAAAGCCAGCGCTCGCACCGCGTTCGGGTTCACTTGCAGCAAGCGGTTGGCTGCGTCCTGCATCTTGGTTGCGTCGCCCGCCTGCTGGTAGGCGCCCATCAGTGCTTCCAGAGCATCGTCTTTGACGACCGTATTGGGATACTGCAGCATAAACTGTTCGAAAGCCTGTGCCTTACTGGCCGGATTTGCCTGGCCAGCAGCATTAGCGTACGAGTTGTACTCTGCCTGATCTTTGATCTGCTTAGGCGCCTGCGCGGGACAGCCGGGCGGCACGGCAGCGGCGTTGGGTTGCGCGGGCTGACCCGGCTGCGCGGCTTGACCGGGCTGTGCCGGCTGGCCTGGCTTCGCGGCCGGCGCGGGCTGTTGCTGAGGTGCTGGTTGAGCAGCGGGCTGCTGCGGTGTGTTAGGAGTTGGTGGCAGTACTGTGATGGTTGATTTCTGTTCCTGTTTCTGTTGCGCAAAGGCGACTGCGCCACACAGTGCGACCGCCATCATCCAACCGCTGATCTTTTTCGTGCTTAACTTCATTCTTTTCGTGCTCCTTGAAAGCGAACTCTGAATCTTGACTGATCGGCGGCCCAAATTCTGACGCAGGACTGCATACCGGTTCGGCCATTCCCGCCAAACCATTGATTATAGAAAGCCATCCGCGATTAAGGCAAGCTTCTTAATCTGCGGCATCAAATTCATAAAACTGGTAGTACTTAGGATGCACATTTTTGGAAGCTGGATGGTTCCTGCTTCCGCCGGGAGAGCGCATGAGCCAGGAACTAGCAGGTCAAGTCGCAGTCGTTACCGGGGGTGGACGCGGCATCGGCGCCGCTATCGCACAACGGCTCGCATCGATGGGCGCCACGACTGTAATCTGCGGCCGTAATCAGGATCAGGTGAACAAGACGGCGAAGGAGATCTCTGCCAAAGGTGGTCGATGCGAGGCCATGAGCTGCGACGTGGGCGACTTATCTTCGGTCGAAGGTTTCGCACGAAAGGTTCTCGCTTCATTCGGGCAGATCGATATCCTTGTGAATAACGCTGGAGTCGGTGGTTTTGGCGGACCTCTTCACAAACTGCCGCCCGATCAGTGGGATGCGATCCTCAACACCAATCTGCGGGGTGTTTACTACTGCATCCGGGCATTCGCGCCTGCCATGATCGAACGAAAAGCTGGACATATCGTCAACGTTTCTTCCATCGCCTCCAAGAACGCCCTGCCGAACGGCGCCGCGTACTCGGCGTCGAAGTGGGGATTGAATGGTTTGAGCTACTCGGTGGCGGAGGAGCTTCGTGGGTCCAACATTCGCGTCTCGGTGGTGTGTCCGGGATCGACTGAAACGGAACTCAGCCCGCACGCTGGGAAGGACGTGAAAAAGATGCTTCAGCCGGAAGATGTTGCACACGTTGCGGCTATGCTGGTGACGCAATCGCCGCAGTCGTTCGTGAGTGAGATCGTGTTGCGTCCGACGCAGAAGCCTTGATTCGGGCAGTTGCGCAGGGCAGCGAAACCTTGTAACCTAGCTTTCCTTATTCTCACAGGAGGTTGTCGTATGTCGCGGGATAATAATGGATTTGGATGGTTCCTCGCAGGTCTTGGATTGGGTGCGCTCGTAGGCGTTCTTTATGCGCCAAAGTCAGGCCGCGAGACCCGTCAATCGTTGATGGATGCTGCCGAAGAAGGCCGTGACTTTGTCGTGACTAAAGGTCGCGCGGTACGCGACCAGGCCGGGCAATACAGCGAGCGGGGCAAGGAAGTTTTGGCCGCTCAAAAAGAGCAGTTCAAAGCTGCTTATGACGCCGGCGTGCAGGCATATCGCGAGAAGACCGAGAGCAAAGCTTAATCTCACAAAAGGTTTGGGCAGCTAAGCTGCCCTCCACTTTTCATGGTACAAGTCAACATTTGGATCATTATCACCAGCCTTGCCATTGTGATTCAGGCAGGCAGTCTCGTCGCTCTTTATGTGAGCGTGCGTAAGTCGTCCTCTCGCATGGAAGCGATCATGAGTGACCTGCACAAGCGGACGGCTCCGATACTCGATTCCACGCAGTCGATCGTCGTAGATTCCCGCCCTAAGATCGAAGCTATTACCGACAATCTTCTGGCAGCTTCTACCTCGATCAAATCGCAGGTTGAACGGCTGGATGCGACCGTGAGCGACGCCGTCGATCGTACGCGGCTGCAGATCATCCGCGCTGACGACCTTGTTACCCGCACGATGGACCGCGTCGAAGAGACCACAGACGTGGTTCACAATACAGTCATCTCACCCGTCCGCCAGATGGCCGGACTCGTTACCGGCCTGACTACCGGCATCGGTGCATTCTTTGGAAGGCGCGCCGGTGGAGCGCAGCGTGAGGATTCATCGCAGGACGAAGAGATGTTCATCTAGGTTTCGCTTCAAGCAAAAGAAAGAGCGGCTTCAAGCCGCTCTTTTGCTTTTAGCACTAGAGACCAATCGCCAGGCACTGCCTTACCCGATCCATCCTCCGCCCACGACTACGTCGCCGTCGTAAAAGACCACCGCCTGCCCAGGCGTGATCGCGCGCTGCGGGACATCAAAGGTCGCAATCACCTCGTCACCATCAGCGACGATGGTTGCGTCGGCCGGCTCGTGGCGGTGGCGAATCTTCGCTTTTACCCGTATTGGCTCGCGCAACTCCGCGACCGAGATCCAGTTGAGCTTACGAGCGCGCAACGTCTTCGACATCAGCTCGTCGCCGCTGCCAACCATGACTTTGCGTTCTGCACCGTTGATCTGCAAGACGTAAAGTGGATTCCCGGTCGCGACACCCAACCCCTTCCGCTGCCCGACGGTGAAGTTATGGATACCCTGATGCTCGCCGATGACCTCGCCACTGGTCGTCACTAGTTCGCCCGAGGTGTCTGGCAACGACTCGCCCGACTCCTCGAGATACGCATCTATGAACTTGGTGTAATCGCCGCCGGGCACGAAGCATATCTCCTGCGAGTCCGGCTTTTCCGCGATCTTCAGGCCAAGTTCGCGCGCCTTGGCTCGAACGTCGGGTTTACGCATTCCACCGATAGGAAAAAGCGTGCGGCTGAGCTGATCTTGTGTCAGCCCAAACAGGAAATAACTCTGGTCGCGGCTCTCATCCACGCCGCGCTTCAGCAGCCAGCGCCGACTGGTCTCGTCGAAATCAATTCGGGCGTAGTGCCCAGTCGCGATCTTCTCAGCGCCAATCTGCCGCGCCTCAATCAGAAGCGAATCAAACTTCAAGTGATTGTTGCAGAGGCTGCACGGGATGGGAGTGCGTCCGGAAAGATATTCGGCGACGAACGGACGCACCACGTCCTGCTCAAAACGCTCCTCGTGGTTCACCACGTAGTAGGGGATTCCAAGGTCCTGCGCGACTCGGCGAGCGTCATAGACGTCGTCGATCGAGCAGCAGCGCCCGTGCACCTGCTCCGGCATACCCGGCTTCCCCGCCAGGCGCCGCTGGTTCCACAGCTGTGCGGTAAGTCCGACGAGGCTGTGCCCCTCGGCGCGCAACATGGCCGCGACGGTGGAAGAATCCACACCGCCCGACATGGCTACCGCAATGGTCTCGTTTGTCGGCATTCAGCTATAAACAGCACGAGCCGCTTTCGCGGCTCAATCTCTTCAGACTGCCACAACTTCTTGATTATAGACCAGCCAAGATAACAGCTGACTACCGGCCACTGGCTACTGGCGACTGCCTTTTCTGCCATACGGGCGATAGCTCCCGTAGACGAGCGACGGTTTCGGGAATGATGGAGAGCGCGAAGTCAATATCTTTGGATGTCGTCTGCTTGCCGAGGCTGAAACGCAGGCTGGCGCGCGCCTGGTCGGCAGGCAGCCCCATAGCCGTCAGCACGTGCGAGGGTTCGATCGCTCCCGATGAACAGGCCGCGCCGGTGGAGACTGCAAGCCCTTTAAGATCGAGCGCAATGACGAGCGCCTCTCCTTCGATGTGGTCAAAATGGATATTGGTCGTAGTTGGAACGCGCGGAGCGCCGTCGCCGTTCACACCAACGTCATCGACCTTCGCCACCAACTCCGACTGCAATCGGTCGCGCAGCTTGCCAAGACGTGCAATAGCGCCATCTGCCAACCCAGACTGCGCAATTTCAGCGGCTTTTCCCAACGCTACAATTCCCGCTACACTCTCGGTTCCGGCGCGTCTCTGCCGCTCGTGATTGCCGCCGTAGAACAATGGCTCGATCAGAGTGCCCTTGCGGACGTACAACGCACCAGTCCCTTGCGGGGCGTGCATCTTGTGTCCCGAGATAGAAAGCAAGTCGCAGCCGATAGCATCGACGTCGATCGGGATCTTCCCTGCCGCCTGCACCGCGTCGGTATGGAAGTAAACATCAGCTTCTTTCGCGATAAGGCCGATGTCACCAACCGGCTGCACCACTCCGGTCTCATTGTTGGCCATCATGATCGAGATGAGCTTCGTGCTCTTCCGCAGTGCCCGCTTCACGTCGGCAGGATCGACCAGCCCACGTTCGTCCACCGGAACGAACGTCACTTCGCACCCGCGCTTTTCCAGCTGCTTGCAGGGGTGGAGTACCGCATGGTGTTCGATAGTAGAGGTGACGACGTGATCGCCGCTCTTCACCAGTCCAAAGATGGCTAGGTTGTCAGCTTCCGTTCCGCCGCTGGTGAACACGACTTCCGACGGGCGGCAGCCCAGCATGGCGGCTACACTCTCCCGCGCTCGCTCCACCGCGGCCCGCGTGTTCTGCCCATGGTGGTGAATGGACGAGGCGTTGCCAAACTCCTCGATGAAGTACGGCCGCATCGCCTCCAGAACCTCCGGCAGCAGAGGCGAGGTGGCGTTATTGTCCAGGTAAACGCGGCGCATAGCTTGATTTTAGCCCCTCTCCATTCGATTCACCCTAAATGCGAGAGGCCCAGATTTCTCTGGGCCTCTTTGTGATCTGTGCCGTCTTAGCGCTGATCGAGGGGTATGTACTTGTTCGGCCACTTCGGGCCAATATAGTCAGCCCGTGGACGGATCAGCCGGTTGTCATCCAGCTGTTCGATGATGTGCGCCGCCCAGCCTGCGATACGCGATACCGCGAAAATAGGCGTGAACAGGTCGACATCGAGCCCGAGTACCGTGTATGTGGAAGCCGAGTAGAAGTCCACGTTCGCATTCAGCTTCTTCTCGCGCTTCATGTAGTCTTCGATCTTCGCCGACCAGTCGTAGTACTTCGTATTGCCGGCCTCTTTTCCCAGCTCCTGCGACATCCTACGCAGGTGCGTGGCACGCGGGTCCTCAGTCTTATAAACGCGGTGCCCCATACCGGGGACTTTCTTCTTGTTGGCCAGCATGTTCTTCACGTGCTCGATTGGATCTTCGTTCTTCTTCTCGATCTCGAATAACATGCGCATCACTTGCTCGTTGGCGCCGCCATGCAACGGGCCTTTCAGCGCACCGATGGCCCCAACTACAGCTGAGTGGACGTCCGAGAGCGTGGCTGCGATAACCCGGGCGGCAAATGTGGATGCGTTCAATTCGTGGTCAGCGTGCAAGATCAATGCGATGTCGAACGCCTTTTCTGCTGCCGGCTTCGGCTTTTCGCCGGTGAGCATCCAGACGAAGTTGCCGGCGTGCGAGAGCGATTTGTCCGGCTGTACAACGTCTTTCCCCTTACGAATACGGTCATACGCCGCCACGATCATCGCGATCTGCGAGGTCAACCGGTACGACTTGCGAACATTCGCGTCATGGTCGTTGCTGTTCTCGTCGGCGTCATAGAACGACAGCGCCGATACTGCAGTCCGCAGCACTTCCATGGGAAGCCCGTGCCGGGGGAGCTCGCGGACCAGCTTCAAAATTGCCGGGTCAAGCACGCGCGCATCAGCCAGGTCTTTGTGGACTTGATCCAGTTCAGCCCGATTGGGCAGCTTGCCCTTCCAAAGCAGGTAGCAGGTCTCTTCAAAGGTGGAATGGGCGGCGAGCTCGTGAATGTCGATGCCGCGGTAGCTAAGGATGCCGGCGTCGCCGTCGATCCAGCAGATACCGGAGGTAGCGGCTACGATGCCTTCAAGGCCTTTCGTAGGCGCAGTGGTGGTGGACATGTCGTTCCTCGTTTGCTCCAGGTGGGGCTAGCTGTAAGAGGACACAGCCTGCATCAGCACGCAGGACGCAACAGTCTTTTATACAGGATTCTTGGGGTTGATTCCAATTGAGGCACTTAGCCGGGAATCAAAGAGGGCGGCGATTTTTGACTGAAGGAGGTAAACAAGAATCGACCCTTGTACGACCATGCGGAGCGAAACCAGAAGGACAGGTGGGACGTCACCATTCATCATCGCTGCCCATAGAATAGTAGTCGTATAGACGAACAGAGCTGCCGTTATGCAAATGGCCAGTTGCCTACCCCAGCGAGTCAGCTCCAACAAGCCCCAAGCGATTGCTGCCGCAAGAGCTGCCATTGGCAGCAGCACTGCAACAAGATATCCAGCGGTAGCGAACGCAGTGAATGCTTGCACCAACGCCAGAACTGCCGCAATACCGTAGATGACAGCGATAATCGTGACGCCCAACGGACGTTTTGGCGTTTTCATATGTTAGGTCCCCGGCCAGATCCCCAGCGCCGTCTTCGACAAAATCTGCTCCCGCACCTCCGCCGGGAGCTTCAGCCCGCGGAAATCGTCAAGGTTCTGCTTGATATCCGGCACGCCAGGCCCCGGCCAGTCGGTGCCGAAGAGGGTCTTTGTGGCGATCTCTTCCAGCCGCGGGAAATAGTTGAGCAGCGTCTTGGGCGGGATTCCGCTGATATCGAGATGAACATTCTTGTGCCGCCGCAGCAGGAAGAAGGCGGAATCCATCCACAGCGGCCTGCCCCCGTGCGCCAGCAAGATCTTAAGGTTCGGAAAATCGACCGCGACGTCGTCGATGTAGATCGGGTCGCCATACTTGTTGCGCGCACCGGGAAAGATCGATGTCCCGGTATGGAACATCACCGGGATCCCGTTGGCCTCGGCGGCGCGGTAGATGATCTCCAGCTCGTTCACGCCGTTCAGGTAGTCGTTGGGATAAAGCAGCTGGTGCGGCGGATGGATCTTGATCAGCTTGATGCCGATGCGCACCAGGTGCTCCATATCGGCCATCACGTTCTTGGTGTGCCGTGGATGGATGGAGCCGCACGGGATCAGTCGCTTGGGATTCTCTTTGCAGTAGTCGGCAATGAAACTATTGACGGCTGGCGTGAAGCCCATCACCTCCGGCGCGACGTAATTGATCAGCACGGCGCGGTCGATCCCCGCCGCGTCCAAATGCTTCAGAAATGCTTTCGGTGAGCGGCAGAACTCGAGCACCTGCTCCCAATCGGTGCGCTTGCGCTTCATCGCCTCGAGCGCAGCCGGTTTCCAGGCGTCGACCGGCTGGATGTGAATGTGGCAGTCAGTGATCAGCATGCGGCGGACAAAGGTAACACGAAGCCCTTGGTGAGAGCTTCGCGTCCTTCGTGTGAAATTACTTCTTGGGAAAGTTCGGGTCGGCCTTCACTTCTTCAATCTGCGCAGTGTGGCGCTTGGAGTGGGCGCCCTGAAACAGCAACCATTGATAAGCATCAAGCAATCCTGCAGGCGGCTGATCCATGAAGTGCTGCCGCATCTCAGGATAATGGTCCTTGATGTAAGCAATGTTCTTGGCGCGCCTCTCTTTGAAGTGCTTGATCAGCTCGTCCTTGGTCTTCCACGTGCCGGTCGGCTTCAGGGCCTCGGGCGCTTGCGCCTTCACGCTGCGGTCTGGGACTTTTTCCAGAATCCCCGCTTCCTTACCTTCGACCTGCTTCGCCTTCTCCGGGTCGGCGGGCGACTTCATGACGCCCTCGGTCACCATCTGGTTGAACATGTCTTCGGCTTTGGTGACGTGCTCGGCAACTTCCATCACCGACCAGCGGTCGGGCGCGGACTTGAAATTAAGCTGCGCGTCGGAAAGGTGACTGAAAGAATCGAGGAAGTTCTTTTCGGTGTCTTTCAGATATTTTTCGCCGAACTTGGCGTCGTATTTGGGAGTGGCAGCGGGTTTATCAGTCTTATCCGCAGCAAACGCCCAACAGGAAACGAGTAGGATCAGGAACAGGGGAAGTCTTTTGCGCACACAGCCTCCTAGTGAGTGGAACGGATGATTGTAGCGGAAGGTTAGACTCGGCAGGCTATTAATGGTCGCACTAATTCTTAGGACTTCACCCTTTGGTTGGCAAACACCTTCTCACCTGCCGGGCCTAATCCGGCTTCAACTACTAGGAGTGGGTCCAGCGTCACAATCCGGCTGTGCCGGAACATCAAAATCCCATTTGACGGGGCTGCCGTGCATCCCAGACGTGGCTTCTTTCTTTAAAAATTTGCGATTATGCATATCAAAAATGTAAACAAATTTTCGATCCTCAGTGCCGTCCGGCACAATCGGCGTGAAATACAGAGTCGAGCCGTTCCTGTACCAGGTGTGGACGGGAACCGGAGCTTTTGCAACGACTCTACCTCGGGCAAAATCAAAAACGATTGTCTTGGGGTCATCGTCTGTCATGTAGTTGCTGAATAGTAGTCGATACTTTCGATCAACAAAGAATGCGCCGCCCTCAAGGTTAAAAAGCTGGCCGGAACGATTCACTAGTAGCAGCCTGCCGTCATAATCACCCAACTTTATTAGTGCAGCATAATCCGGGTCTGGCTGCCGGGGAATTACAAAAACCCCGTAGTGCCAACCAACCGGTTCGATCTTCTCGAAAGCAACACCCTTCACGACATCATGCACCTGCATTGAAACATAAGCGGTGCAGTAATTCACTTGCTCATCAGGTTTTTCGGCTTTGATCTCAGCTACGACTATTGAATGAGTTCCAATCGACAAGTGGTGCTTGGTGATCTTGTGGTTCGGAGAAACGAATTTTGAGAGGTCAAGAGGAGCAAGTCCGTTTTGACCATATGCGGCAAATAGAAGCACTGATGACGTGATGGCTAGCCGGCGAATCATTTACTTCACCGCCGCCAGCACCGCGCGCTTCGCGAACACCCTGATCATCTCGCGACGATAGTCCGGCGTCAGTGCAGACGTTGTCAGCGGCTTCGCCACCTTCGCTGCCAGCTCGCCCACGACGGTGGCATTGTGCTCGGCATCATCTTTCATCGGCTTGCCGCGGAGCGCATCCGCAACATTGGGGATCAGGTGCGGCGCGGGATTCACTCCGGTGATCGCTGCCTGCGCGTCCTGTACTACGCCATTCTTCTTGATAGCCACGGCGACTCCCGCCAGCGGATAATCGATCGAGCCGCGGATGCGCAGCTTTAAATACGCGCCTTGCCAACCTGACATCGTCTCCGGCAGGAAGACGCGGGTGAGCATCTCGTTCTTCTCCAGCTTCATGCGCACCACACCGTCGTTGGTGTAAAAGTCCTTCAGCGGAACGCGACGGAAGCCTTTCGGTCCCACAATCTCGATCTCCGCATTCAGACACAGCAGCGCCGGTGGAGTATCGCCACTGAACGCTGCCCAGCATTTCTTTCCGCCTGGTGCGACGTGGCACAGGTCACCATCTTTCTTAATGCAGAAGCCGCAGGAGCGCCGCCACTGCAGCGACTGGTTGTACCAAAGGCAGCGCGTGTCCAGGCAGATGTTGCCGCCGAGCGTTCCCATGTTGCGCAGGATGGGCGAGGCCACCGTCTTCACCGCCTCGTGCAGCACCGGATAATTCCGCTGGATGAATCCCGAATCCTCGATATTCGAAAGCGTGGTGAGCGCACCGATCTCGACCGCGTGCCCGGGCACGACTTTGATCTTCGATAGCTCCTCGATGCCGCGCACGTCCATCACGAACTGCGGTGTGAACAGGCGCTGCTTCATGGAAGGGACAAGGTCCGTCCCGCCGGCCAAAATCTCCAGCTCGCCGAGCTGCCCATAGCGCGTGAGGTACGTGACCGCCTGTTCGACGGTGCGCGGGCGCAACAATTTGAATGAAGGAAGACTCATTTATTTAACAATTCATTTCACGCGGATCTACGCCGATTCATGCTGATCTAAAAACCAAATCGAGCTAATCCGTCCTCATCCGCGCCATCCGCGTGCGCTGAAGTTCAATCGCCAACAACTTCAGTCGGCTTGCGCGCCGGATCGAGCTCATGCCGATTCGGGCCGCGGCCTTTGAACCATAGCGACCCGCCGTGTTCGCGGAACTTTGTCGGCAAGACCGGATCGTCGTGCCCGGTCAGATCAATGTGCTTCATTCCCTTTTGAGAGCGGATCGCCGCCAGCACGCGCTCGGGTGTGAACGGCGCCTCGCGCAGCCGCACGCCGACGGCGTCATAGATTGCGTTTGATATCGCGGGAATCGCGGCGGCCAGCGAGCCTTCGCTCGCTTCTTTCGCGCCGAACGGGCCTTCGGGGTCAATGCTCTCTACGATGTAGCTGACGACCTCAGGCGACTCCACCGACGACGGCGACAGATACCCGAGCATGCCAGGATTCATCAGCAGTCCGTCTTTCCAAACCATCTCTTCCTGCAACGCCTGGCCGAGTCCCATCCACACCGAGCCGATGACCTGACCTTCTACCGAGACAGGATTCAGGGCGCGTCCACAATCGTGCGCCGCCCAAATCTTGTTGACTGTTACACAGCCGGTTTCTTCATCCACTGTCACGTCTGCAACTTGTGCCGAGTAGGAATACGCTGGCGATGGCCCGACGCCGCCGCCTTTGTGTCCGCCGCCGCGCGCCTGCGGAGGCGGAGCGTAGGAGCCGGTGCCACTCAAAGCGCCGGTGAAAATCAATCGCCGCGACAACGGCTTCTTCAAAACTCAAACGGTCTTTCGGGCCTTCTTCTTTACGCTTCTGCTGCAGCGAGCCGCGGAGGACTTGGCCTTCGACGCGTCCGGAAACCTGCGCCACGCTGCCGCCGCTGCCGGGCCGCCGTACGGAGAATCCTTCTTCTCGAGAATGTGCGCGGCATCGGGCATCGGCGATGACGAAACCTGAGCTGCTCCGCGCTTCCACACCATATCGTCGCGCATCATCACATCTTCTTCCGTGCACGCCATCTTCTTGGCCGCGGCGTGGACGATCTTCTTCTTCACATCCTGTGCCGCCCTCAAGGCGGCGTTGCCATTCATGAATGTGACGCGCGAGGAATACGAGCCGATATCGATGGGAGTGAGGTCGGTATCCGCCGCGATCACGCGGATGCGATCCATCTTGCAGCCGAGACCTTCGGCGACCATTTGCGCCACCATCGTGTCCGATCCTTGGCCGATATCAGATGCGCCCGTATAGACCACCACGCCGCCATCTCGATCGATCTTGATGTTCACTGTGGAGTGCGGCATGTCTGAACGGATGATCGAGTTCGCCGCTCCGCTCACATAGTGCGAGCAGGCCAGACCCAGTCCCCGTCCACGGCCAAGTTTGCCTTTACGCTTGCTCCACTCCGATCCCTCAACAACTTTGTCGATGCACTCGGGCAATCCGTAGCTCTGCACTCGCAATCCGTTCACCGTGATGCACGGTGGCTTCAGCAGATTTATTCGCCGGATCTCCGCCGTGTCCATGCCGATCTTCGCCGCCAGCTCGTCGAGCTGCGATTCGAAGGCGAAGCGCACGTTGACTGTGCCGTGCCCGCGCATCGCGCCGCATGCAGGCTTATTGGTGAGCACGCGGTAGCCGTCGTACTTGATATTGGGAATGTCATAAAGAGCACCCAGCAGCGCACCGGAATAAAGAATAGTCACCACGCCGTAGGAACAGTACGCGCCGCCGTCCTGGATTACCTTCGCCGCGACCGACTGAATGCGTCCATCTTTCGTCACGCCCGTCTTCAGATCAATGATCGTCCGCGGACGCCCGCGGTGCGCCCAGAAAACTTCCTCGCGCGTGTATGTGATCTTCACCGGCGCCTTGGCCTTGCGCGCCGCCACCGCCGAGATGATCTCCAGCGGGATGACTTCGCTCTTGCCGCCGAAGCCGCCGCCCACCAGCGGCTTGATCACGCGGATCTGCTGCATCGGCATGTCGAGCACCAACGAGAGCTTGTGCTGCAGGTAATAAGGCACCTGCGTCGACGACCACACCGTCAGCCGCCCCATCTCACCGGTCTGCGAATCGAACTCGAAGCTCGCCAGCGTGGAGTGCGGCTCCATCGCCGCGTGCGTCACCTCGCCGGCAAGGTAGCGATTCTCCAGCACCACGTCACACTTCGCGAACGCCGAATCCGGATCGCCGAAGACGTGGTGATAATCCTTCTCCAGATTGTTGGCCTTGTGATCGTGGATGAGGTTGCTGGTCGCCTTCATGGAGTCTTCCGGATCGAAGTAAGCGGGCAGCACCTCGTATTCCACATCGATCAACTCGACCGCTTGCTCGGCGATCGATTCCGACGTCGCGACTACGCAGGCCACGTTGTCGCCCACGTAGCGGACCTTGTCTACAGCAAGCGCAGTCTCATCGTGCCCGACGGGCAGGATGCCGTACTTGTTGGGCGCGTCCACGCCGGTAACTACCGTGACCACGCCTTCGAGCGCGAGCGCGCGCCGCGAATCAATGTGCTTGATGCGCGCGTGCGGATACGGCGAATGCAGGATCTTGCCGATCAGCATGCCGGGGACGCTGAGGTCGTCGGCATACTTGCCCTGGCCGGTTGTCTTCCCCGCCGAGTCAATCAACGCGATGGGCTTACCGATGATCGAGAAGTCTGACATTCAGTTCACTCGGTTTTCTTCGAACGTCCAACCCGGAAGCATGTTCAACATGACTTCCGTTTCCACAGACAATTCGCCAAAGTTGATCCCGCCGTCGGCGCGCCCGTAAGGAAGATCCAATTTCCAAGTCGGAATCGTCGGCCCAGAAACGCAGACCACTATGGCTTCCGGTGCTTTCATTTCTTCGAGTCTCCCGTAGTAATACTCGCCGGGATTCACCATTTTGTCTGTAGCGGTTCTGACGTCGTTCAAAGTAACAATAGCGATCGCATTCAGCTCTTTTGCAATGGCTACTACTTCTCGGTATACCCTTGTCTTTTCTTCGTAACCCTCAAAACCAAGCGAATATCCGACAATTTCGGAATCGCAAATCAAGGACGCAAAAGCTTGCAGATATCCATCCTCCACTAAGCACTTCTTCGCGCCCTCCATAACATTGCGCGCATAGGCTTGCAGATCGAAATCGGGATCTTTATCTACAGACCACCCCTTTTCAACCACACCGGGACTCATCTAGCCGCCGCCATTCCCTTCTTCTCTGCATCCACCGCTGCCTTGATCGCCTGGAACATCTGGGTGTACCCGGTGCAGCGACATAGGTTACCGCTGAGAGCGTGGCGAATGTCTTCGTCATTTGGGTCAGGATTGCGCTCGAGCAGCGCCTTCACCGTGATGATGAATCCCGGCGTGCAGTATCCGCACTGTGCCCCGCCCCAGTCGCCATAGGATTTCTGTATCGCGGCCAGCGAGCCATGCTCGGCGACGCCTTCAATGGTCGTGATCTCGATCGGGTCGCGCAGATCGTCGTCATTCGCGCAACTGGCAGCGAGCATGGTGCATGCGAGCGACGGGATTCCATTCACCTGCACGGTGCAGGCGCCGCAGGAAGAGTCGTCGCAGCCGCGCTTCGAGCCGGTGAGGCAGAGGTCCTCGCGCAAAGTGTCGAGCAGCAGCTTCGACGGCTCGATAGCGACCTCGTACGTGCGGCCATTGATTCTTAACGAGATTAGTTCTTTCTTCAATTCAGTTCCTACGGTCTTTTAATCAGATCCCGGGCGGAGCGAAGGACCCCTATAGCAGCATCAATGTCTGGGTAGCGCTCCCTCGTCGCCGCTGTGCGGCTCGCTCGGGATGTGTTCAGTTGCAACTCTCAAACTCAATACACTGGAACTTTGGGATCAATCATTCGCGACCATGCATCGATCCCGCCGCGCATCGATTGAGCCTTCTCGAATCCCTGCTGACGCAGCCAGTTAGTCACATTCAGCGAGCGCACCCCGTGATGGCAATAAACCACGATGTGCGCATCCGGATCGAGCTCCTGATGCGCCCGTGCCGGAATCTCGTTCATCGGCATCAGCAGCGCGCCTTCGATGCGCGCCGTCTGGTGCTCCCACGGCTCGCGACAATCCAGCAGCGTGAAGTTCTCCGCTGGTAGCTGTTGAACCTGTTCCGGCTGAATCTCAAAATCCATCAATATCCGTAATCCGTCTGCGCGGCGTAAGCGTGTTGCTTTACGCCCAGGTTCGCGACGCGTTCTTCGCCCAGCAGCTTGGCGTACTCGGCGATGTTCTTTGCGCCGTACACCCAGCGCTTCGCCCAGCTCTCAAAATCGCCGGCGGTCTTGCTCTCTTCATGATATTGGCGAAAGAAGGAATCGTCACGCTTGTAATATCCCTGCACCGGCGAAGAATGAGCCCCCAGAGGGACCTCGCACACCGCGCTGACCAGGAACCCTGGGATCACTGTACGGTTCGGATCGGAGGCGATGACCTCGCGCGAGACGATCTCCTCGGCGCAGACGATCACCTTCTTCGCCGCACGCACCCCCTCGAGCATGACGCCGAGGTTTCCCCAGCAGTGCGCATTGCCCTCCTCGTCGGCGCGCTGCACGTGGACGATGGCCACGTCCGGCACCAGGGCGCGGACGGCGTACAGCATCTCGCGCTCTCCGCTCTCCGAGGCGAAGGGCGACATGATCTCGTAAAAGAAGTGGTTGTTCTTGGGGATGTCGCTGCCACG
The DNA here is from genome assembly GCA_963711965.1 of uncultured Acidobacteriota bacterium. Taxonomy (GTDB): domain Bacteria; phylum Acidobacteriota; class Terriglobia; order Terriglobales; family Acidobacteriaceae; genus CAVQGF01. Next base: position 35,593 of record CAVQGF010000079.1, read on the forward strand.
CGCCGTACGCGTCGGAAGGAAAGGCACTCCCATTGCTCCCGCTTGCAGCGCCAGCGCCAAGGTGAAATTGCTCATGTTGAAGACTTTTAACTTCTCGCCGGGCGTTCCCGGATTCTCCTGCTCGACGGCGCGGCGGAAGTTATAAGCCGTCCCCATCATCACGTTCCCGACCCAGGCCGCAACAACATCTTTCACGCAACCAGCACCGATCAGCTGGTCGAACAGAATGTCTGAGATCGGGCCGATGAGCCGCAGCTCGCGCTTCTTCTGGCGCATGATCTCGTGCCCGGCAGCGAAGGGGATCATCTGCTCCATCTGCAAGCCGAGCGCCACGGAAGAGCCGTTGGGGACGTGCATTTGAACAGCTGAAGCTAAAGTTGAAGTCTTAGACATTTTCTAAGTTTGCCACCCTAATCACACGATTGATGTAGTGGTCGCCTGCCCGGAGCGTCCGAATCGCCGCTTTCCACCGCTTTTCATCTTCCAGATGAGTGCCCCACTGCAATAACTCGGCCATCTTCTGTTCGAATTGATCACCTTCCCAAACGCTTCGGCTGTATACCGGACGGTCTTCTGGATAATGCTTCTCGCCGAAAAGTCGGTTCATGTCAGTCGGCCAGAGGGAATGCGGTGTCTCTCTGAACGCGGCATAGTTCATGAGCCCGATCAGAATCTCTTTTGCCTCGCAGTCGCTCACCGACCACTCCACTTCGGCGGCCGCTTCTGCATGAAGGCGTTGATGCCTTCTTTCGCGTCCTCGGTCTTCATTAGCTCTTCCATATAGATCTTTTCGGCTTTCGCTAGCCCTTTGTCGAAGTGAAAAGCGTCCCAGGAGTAGAACGCTTTCTTCGTGATGGCAAGCGTGGCCGGGCTCAGCTCGGCAAATGTCCGGGCAAATTCTTCCGCGCGCTCCTCGCAGGTGCCGAGCGACTCGTTGGCCAGCCCGATGGCTGCTGCTTCGGTGCCGTCGATCAGGCGGCCGGTCAGAATCAGATCAGCAGCGTGCTTCGGTCCCACCACCGCAGCCAGTCCCGCGCACGCTACGGGCGGAAAGCAGCCGAGCTTGATCTCCGGGAATCCCCAGCGCGCGTGCGGCGAGGTAAAGACCATGTCGCAGACCATAGCCAGCTCCGCTCCCCCGCCCAAGCAATTCCCTTGCACCGCCGCTATGGTGATCTTTTTGCACGCGACCACTGAGTGGATCACACTGTGGAAGAGGCGCAGCATCTCTTCTACCTCGTCAGGAGTGTGCGCTGCCACATTCACGCCCGAAGAAAATGCCTTCTCCGAGCCCGAGATGATCACCGCCGCAACCGGCTGCTGCTCCACCTGCTCGAGTGCGGCTCGGAGCTCTTCCATCATTGGGAAGGTGATCACGTTCTGCGGCGGGGAGTTCAACCGCAGCCGCGCGACGTGGTCGGAGAACTCGAGCGAGATGGTCTTGAAGTCACTCATCGCTTACTTCGTCCAGAAACCTTCTTTATCGTACTCGCGGATGGCGCGTAGCTCCGCGTCGTTCGGTTCGGGCGTGACACTGATGTCCTTAGGAACGCGTAACTTCCATCCCGTATTCGCGACTACATCTTCTACGGAAACTCCCGGATGCGCCGAATGCAGGTACGCTTCCCCGCTTTCTGCATTGAAACGAAGCACTGCTTTGGTCGTGATAGCCGCAGCCGGTCCGCCGCGCGGAAGCCCAACCCGCTTTCGCCATCCTGCTCCATCACCGTTGCCGGGACTGGTAATGTAGGAAACGCGTTCCGGCAGCCGCCGCTTCGAATGCTCCAAGAGGACAACAAACCTTTTCGCAAGGGAGGCGATATCGCACGCGCCACCTGAGCCCGGCAGGCGGACATATTTTTGTCGCCGCGAACCTCCGTAGAGTTCAAGTTGCCGAAGCGGTCCACCTCCGCCGCTCCCAAAAATCCCAAGTCCACCTTGCCCGATTGCAGCAAGCTCATCACGCTCAGCATGTCCAAACACTGCGTCGCGCCTTTGATGTTCGGCGGGTCTGCCATGGTGTAGATCAACTCGGGCGATGGCGTGGTGCGGATCACACCGTTCTCAAAGAGTCCAACAGCATTAGGAGCATGGGTCTGCTTGGCGACGACGAAGGCGATCAGAGGCAGCCGCATGCCGACGAAGACGATTTCCTCGTCGCGGATTTCGCGCGCCGCTGCAGCAACCATGAGCTCGCCGAGGGTGTAGGCCGTCTTAGTTTGTGTGGAGGGTTGTTGAGTCATAGCGTGGGAGTCGAGGAATCCCTTTTGCCTCGACTATCTTGCCAACAAAGGGATCCTTCGACTGAGCGCTCGCAGTTGCAGCGCTCCGCTCAGGATGACATCAAACTACTGAGTAACGTTGATCGCACTCTTGCGCACTTCGCCGATCGTCGATAATGGGTCGCGAACGTTGTCACGCGGCGCGATCCACTTCGGCTCATTCTGAATGATATCGATCAGCAGCTTCTTGTCCTCCGCGCTGGGGAGGGCTTCTTTCAAATGCGCTTCATACGCAGCATCGCTCAGCGGTTCACCAGTGCGGACGTGGTTCTTCTGATCCTTCCACTTACCGATATTGCGATTGAACTTGATGTGCGGCGTGAACAGCTCAGTCGAGCCCGGCTTCTGGCTGGCACTGATCCGCTTCACGAGTCCAGCAACTTCTTCCCAGTAGAGTGCGCGGTTGTAGTCGTTGATGTCGTCGAGATCCGGCACGGCTTCGTTCTTGGGCTCGTCGTAGCGTCCCTTGAGTCCCCAGACGTATGCCCAATGGGCGGATGACGAATGATCGGTGCCGAACAGATCGAGCGAACTCGAAATCCATTTGTTCAGATATTTCTGCAGCAGCCAGCTCGGTATCACGCCTGCCTCAGCGATGCGTTGCAAGCCAGTATTGCCGGTACCCATGTGGAAGGCTTCTTCGCGCAACATGTATGACATGGAGCGGCCGAGCGGTGCGAAAGCCGAATACTTCAACATCTGCAGCTGGAACTTGCCATCGCGGTCAACGAAGTCGGTGTAAGCGAAGAAGTCGAGCCAATTGTCCACATCTTCGTTAAAAGAACCAAGCAGCCTGCGATTCTCGAACGCGCGGCGCTCCAGCATCTTCTGCGCTTCGACTTTGCCAGAATGCCCGAAGTGTTCGACCAAGAGCGCGCACATTTGCCAGCCGTGGCGCATCTCTTCGATCATTACGCGGGTCAGCGCCTTGCGGTCATATTCCGAAGGCGCAGACTGGAACAACCAGCGCTGCTGCTCGACGGAAGCAAACTCGGTGTCGCCCTGGTAGACGATCAGGTTGATGAGTGCGTCGCGGATCTGCTGCGTCGGAACCTGGCGAAGGTTCTCCCACTTCTTGCGGCCCTTCCAGTGTCCGAACTGGATGTCATCGGTCTCGATCGCGCCGAAGAGCGTGTCGAAGTTGAAGCCGCGGATCTCGTCGTGGTCCACGCCGATCTCTTTGCGCCAGTCGTTGAACAGCCCGACCCATTCGCTGAAGTTCCCGATCTTGAGTGTCGAAACCGCCATGGAATCAATAGCTCCTAATGTCGCTTTCTTACTTAGATGCTCACAACGCGAGCCAAACGCTCTTCAACTCTGTGTAATGCTCGATGGCGTGCGCGCCGAGTTCACGTCCGAAGCCGGATTGCTTATAGCCGCCGAAAGGCATGGCCGCGTCCATCGGACCATACGTGTTGATCCACACCGTGCCTGCCTTCAGCCTACGAGATAGTGCATGTGCTTTTTTGATGTCGTTGGTCCAGATGCCGGCAGCAAGACCATAGACATTCTTGTTCGCCAGCTCGGCCACCTGATCGATATCGTCGAAGGTCAGGGTCGCTAGCACGGGTCCAAAGATTTCTTCCTGCGCGATGGTCATGTCGTTGTTCACAGAACCGAAGACTGTCGGCTCAATGAAGAATCCTTTGTCGCCGTTCACGTTCACGCGATTGCCGCCGGTGACCAACTGCGCGCCTTCCTTTTTGCCAGCCTCGATATAGCCGAGAACGTGCTTCATCTGCTTCTCGCTGACGATCGCTCCGAGCCGCGTCTTAGGGTCCATGGGATCGCCGGGGCGCAACTTCTTGGCACGCTCTACCAGCTTGCCCATGAACTCGTCTTGGACTTTCCTCTCGACGAAGAGCCGCGAGCCGGCGTTGCAGACTTCGCCTTTGCCGTAGAAGATCCCGTTGATCGCGCCTTTCACGGCGGAATCGATATCGGAATCGGCGAAGACGATGTTGGGCGATTTTCCGCCAAGTTCAAGCGTCACTCGCTTCAGCGTGTCCGCTGCCGAACGCATGATCTCTTTGCCGACAGATGTAGAGCCGGTGAATGCGACCTTATCAATATCTTTGTGCCGGACTATTGCGGCACCCGTTTCCGGGCCGCCGGTCACGATGTTTAATACGCCGGCGGGAAATCCGGCTTCGATCGCCAGCTCACCCAACTTCAATGCGGTGAGCGGAGTCTGCTCTGCCGGCTTGTAGACGACGGTGTTGCCGCACGCCAGAGCCGGCCCGAGCTTCCATGTCGCGAGTAGAAGAGGAAAATTCCACGGGACTATCGCCCCTACTACGCCCAGCGGCTCGCGTATGGTGTAAGTGAAAGCGCTACTTAAGGTATTGACGGTATCGCCCTGAATCTTCGTGGCGATGCCGGCGAAATACCGCATCACGTCGATGGCCATCGGCATATCAACGTAACGCGACTCGAAGATGGGCTTGCCGTTGTCGAGCGTCTCCAGCTCGGCCAGCTCCTCGATATGCTGCTCCATCAAATCGGCAAGCTTCCAGATCAAACGCCCGCGCTCACTGGCGCTCATCTTGCGCCACGCGCCCTTGGAATCGTCGAACGCCTTGCGCGCCGCCGCGACCGCCTGGTCTACGTCGGCTGCGCCGGCGTCGGCAATCTGGGTCAACACCTCGCCCGTCGCCGGGTTGATGGTGTCGAAATGCTTCTTACCTTCGATCCATTCCCCATTGATGAGCAGTTTGCCCGGCTTGATCTGGACTTTGGTGGCCGTTGTCATTTCGCGGTGAATGTCGCCGGACGCTTGTCCACGTACGCCGCCAAGCCTTCCTTGGCGTCGTCGCTCTGGAAGAGCAGCTGTTGGTTTTCACGTTCGATCGCCAGCGCTGACTCCATGGGGACTTCCCAGCCGCTCTGCACCGCACGCTTGATGCGGCCCACGGCCTTGGCAGCCTTGTTCGGCGGGGTGAACTGACGCGCGTATTCCATGATGTTCTCCATGAAGTTGTCGCGCTCGAAGATGTCGTTGATGATGCCCATCTCCTTGGCTTCTTCGAAGGAGAAGGTGTTGCCAACCACCATCAACTCGATGGCTTTCGATTTTCCGACCAGTCGCGAGAGGCGCTGCGTTCCGCCGGTGCCCGGCAATACACCTAGGTTGACTTCGGGCAATCCGATCTTTCCTGCATCCTGACGCGCAATGCGGATATCCGCCGCCATCGCGATTTCAAGCCCACCGCCGACGCAGTGTCCGTTGATTGCCGCGATCACCAGCTTCGGTGTGTGTTCCAACCGCAGCAGCATTTCGTTGGCATGCAAGCAGAAGAAATATTTGAAGGTCGGGTCAACGCTCGAGAGCATCTTGATGTTAGCTCCGGCGGAAAAGAACTTGTCGCCGGCGCCGGTAAGCAGCAGCACGTAGACGTCGTTGTCCATGCGCGCCTTTAGGATGGCCTCGTCGAGCTGCCGGTTCATCTCATAGGTGTAGGTGTTCGCCGGCGGATCGTTCATCTCAATGATGGCCACGCCCGCATCGGTGCGGTAATTGACCAGGGTCTTGGTTTCAACTGCTGTCGCCATACGGTGAATCTCCTTAGCAGATCTGGTGGTTCTAAAATCTCGCGAGGAGCAGCTGAGACACACACTCCCCAAGGGTTCAGCACCCTTCAGCAAACTCTCAATTATCTCATTTGCGGGGTGCTTTCGCCGACTGAAAAGCGCGCTCGAACCAGAGGAGTGCATCGCGCAAGTCGGCTTCGCTGCCGATCTCGAAGGGAAACCACTTGTGAGTGTCCATGCTCTCCTGCCGGATGCGGGAATCTTTCGCCGCTTGCTTCCGCCACTTAGACCCTTCAGGAAGTTTGAAAATTACGAAGTTTGGGCTACCCAGCGCACGCGACTTCGGAACAGCGGCAAAGATGGTCTTGCCACGATAGAAGCCGGTGAGGCCGAACATCGGCTTGGTGCTTACCCCCGGCCAATGTTCCAGTTCCTCCACTAGCATTGCGGACCAGCGCTGCATCTCTGGCGAGAGTTTGTGGAAGCGCGGCATGCCCGGCTTGGGCGGTTTCTTCTTCAACTGCGTAAGTCTGACAAAACCGTCTCGACTATCTGGCGCTGCTCGGCCGTCAGCGGCAACAATGGCAGCCGACAGTTGCCGCCGTAGTAGCCGTTCCAGTCCATTGCATATTTTGTGCCGGCAATCCCCAATTCGGAATGGATGCGTTTTGAAGGATCGACCAATCGCTTCTGCTTCTCTTCGGCAAGCGCAATATCGTTGTCTTTGAACGCGGCCAGCACCTCGAAGCAGGCGGTCGGGATGGCGGTCGCGATGCCAAGCACTGCGCCCGAAGCTCCTGCTTGCAGGGCTGGCAGAATCTGATGCGCTGTTCCCGAAAGCACCTGAAATCCGGCTTCTTTCGTTCGAAGTTTGCGCTTTGGCTTGGTCCCGACTGCGACTGCCGCGGACCCGGCAATGCTGACCAGTGACTCCGCCTGCTTGGCCTCTTCGCGCATGCGTGAGGTCGCAGCAGTAAAGATCTCCGTCACCGCGTAGCTTCGCTTGAACTGCCTAGTGCTCTCAATGAGCTGGCCTACCTTCGACAGGTCGCCACCAGACTCCTTTATGCCGATGATGTTCTGGTGTTCCGCCAGTTGCACCACCAGCTCAACCGGCAAATCGTATCCGGTGAACACAGGCACGTTGTAGAGCACCACCGGAAGCGGTGAGCGGTCGGCGACGGTGCGGAAGAAATTGAGCACCATCTCAGGCTTGAGGCTCGGTTTGTAGAAGAAGGGTGTGCGAACCAGAGCAGCGTCATAATGCAGCGATGCCGCGTACTCGCACATCTTTACAGTTTCAGCTACCGATTCAGCTCCAACGCCGGCAATCAACACTTTTCCAGGCGCGGCGAATTCCGCGGCCACGCGCAAAACGTCGCGGCGCTCCTCGTCAGAAAGCATCACCGGCTCGCCGGTCGAGCCCAGCACCACCATTCCGGCGATCGGAGTCTTCGAATAACGGTCAACGTTGTGCTCGACTTTGCGCAGGTAAACGCGGCCATCTGGATAAAAGGGGGTGGTGAGGGCGGGAAAAATTCCTGATAGCAGCATGGTTCTATCTTACTTCGCGGCGGCTTCCCGCTCGGCGCGAAGTTGTTGCAGCGCCCGCACGTTCACTTCGCCGCGTTGCAGGGCAGCGATTCCCTCGGCTGCGGCACGCGCTGCAGCAAGAGTGGTAATGGTCGGGATTCGCGCAGTCACGGCAGCGCGGCGGATCGCTTTCTCGTCGAAGAACGGATCCGGCCCGTGCGGTGTATTGAAGATCAGCTGAATGCGGTCGCCTTTGATGAGGTCGACGACGTTTGGCCGTCCTTCTTTGACTTTGTAGACGCGCTCGCACGCGACAGCCGGCTTTTCAGTTACGTCGGCGGTGCCGTGCGTGGCGACGATCTTAAAGCCGAGATCAAGGAAGCGCTGCGCGATCTCCGCCACATGGGCCTTGTCGCGATCGTTAACGCTGATGAAGACTGTTCCCGATGTCGGCAGCGTTTGCCCGGCGGCGAGCTGCGCTTTTGCGAAGGCCTCGCCGAAGTTGTCGGCTACGCCCATCACTTCGCCGGTGGATTTCATCTCCGGCCCCAGCACGGTGTCTACGCCGGGGAACTTGTTCCACGGGAACACCGGAGACTTCACGTAGTAGCAGCTGCCGGTGTCGAGGTCGCTCTTGCGCTCGATGTTCTCGGGCAGGAACTCGCGCAGCTTGCGGCCGGTCATCAGGCGCGCGGCAATTTTCGCCAGCGGCACGCCCGTAGCCTTCGAAACATAAGGAACCGTGCGCGAGGCGCGCGGGTTCACTTCGATCACGTAAACCGATCGTTCGCTGCTGCGATTCGCGCTGGATGGCGAACTGGATGTTCATCAGCCCGACAACCTTCAGCGCGCGCGCCAGCTTGAAGGTGTAGTCGCGCATGATGTCGAGCAGGTGCGCCGGAATATCGACCGCTGGCAGCACGCACGACGAATCGCCGGAGTGGATGCCGGCTTCTTCGATGTGCTGCATGATTCCGGCGATGACGACGTCTTCGCCGTCGGAAAGCGCGTCCACATCGACCTCGATCGCGTCTTCGAGGAAGTGATCGATCAGCACCGGACGCTCCTGCGAGTACTCCACCGCCTCTTTCATGTAGCGCGACCACGGTGTCTTCATCGTAGACGATCACCATGGCGCGGCCGCCGAGAACATAAGAGGGCCGCACCAGCACGGGATAGCCACTACGATTGGCGCCTGCGACAGCTTCTTCGACGCTAGTCGCCATGCCGCCCGGGCGGTTGCGGGATGTCGAGTTCCTCGAGCAGCTTGCCGAAGCGCTTGCGATCTTCCGCCAGATCGATGGATTCGGGCGAGGTGCCGATGATGGGCACGCCCGCGCTCTTCAGCGGCAGCGCCAGGTTCAGCGGAGTCTGTCCGCCGAACTGCACGATCACGCCAATCTCGGCTCCGCTCGAGGCTTCGTGCTCGTAGATCGCCGAGCACATCTTCGAAGGTCAGCGGCTCGAAGTAGAGGCGATCGCTGGTGTCGTAGTCGGTGGAGACAGTTTCAGGATTGCAGTTCACCATGATCGTCTCGTAGCCGTCTTCACGCAGCGCAAACGCCGCGTGGCAGCAGCAGTAATCGAACTCGATTCCCTGCCCGATGCGGTTCGGCCCGCTGCCGAGGATGATGACTTTCTTCTTTGTCGTAGGCGTTGCTTCGTCTTCTTCTTCGTAGGTGGAATAGAGATACGGCGTGAAACTTTCAAACTCCGCGGCGCAGGTGTCCACGCGCTTGTAGACCGGCGTCAGCCCGTGCTTCTTGCGCAGTGGCGCATCTTTTCCTGACGCCCTTTGCCGTTCGACAGCGCCAGGCTCCGCCAGCGCGTCGATCGGAGAATCCCATGCGCTTGGCCTCGCGCAGCACCGCGTCTGGCACGGATCCATCGGCATGCTTCTCCAGCTCGCAGCTCATGTCGGTGATCTCTTTCAGCTGATACAGGAACCAGGGATCAATGCCGGTCATCTTCGCGAGTTCCTTGACCGTCATGCCCCTGCTCGAGTGCGTAGCGCATATACTCCAGGCGCTCGGGATGCGGCGTGACCAGACGCTGCGTCAGGATCTTGGGCTCGATCTTCTGCGAGCCGATGCTTCTTTCCTGTCTCCAGCGAGCGAACTCCCTTCATCAGCGCTTCTTTGAAGGTGCGGCCGATGGCCATCACCTCGCCGACCGATTTCATCTGCGGGCCCAGGCTTTCGTCGGCTCCAGGGAATTTCTCGAACTGCCACTTCGGAATCTTGACGACGACGTAATCGAGCGTCGGCTCGAAGCACGCCGGGGTTTTCCTGGTGATGTCGTTGGTGATCTCGTCGAGCGTGTAGCCCACCGCGAGCTTGGCGGCGATCTTCGCGATCGGAAATCCAGTCGCCTTCGACGCCAGCGCCGACGAGCGCGAGACGCGCGGGTTCATCTCGATCACCACCATGCGCCCGGTGGTCGGATGCACGGCGAACTGAATGTTCGAGCCGCCGGTCTCGACGCCGATCTCGCGGATGACTGTGATGGAGGCGTCGCGCATCATCTGGTACTCGCGGTCGGTGAGCGTCTGCGCCGGCGCCACGGTGATGGAATCGCCGGTGTGCACGCCCATCGGATCGAAGTTCTCGATCGAGCAGATGATGATGACGTTGTCTGCCATGTCGCGCATGACCTCCAGCTCGTACTCCTTCCAGCCGAGCACGCTTCTTCGATCAGCACCTCGTGCACCGGCGAGAGGTCGAGGCCGCGCGCAAGGATCTCCATCAACTCTTCGCGGTTGTAAGCGATGCCGCCGCCCGAACCGCCGAGCGTGAACGACGGACGGATGATCACCGGGAAGCCGATCTTCCCCGCGAACTCGATCCCGTCTTTAAGATTGTTCGGTCAGCGCGGACTTGGGAACGTCGAGGCCGATCTTCTGCATCGCGTCTTTGAACAGGAGCCGGTCTTCGGCCTTCTTGATGGCGCCGATCTGCGCGCCGATCAGTTCGACGTTGTACTTCTCGAGGATTCCGCTGTCGGCGAGTTCCACCGCAAGGTTGAGCGCGGTCTGGCCGCCGACGGTCGGAAGCAATGCGAACTTCCCTTTGCGCCCGGCCAACATCTCCGACTCGATGCGGATGATCTCTTCCAGATAATCGCGGGTGAGCGGCTCGATGTAGGTGCGGTCGGCGAGTTCGGGATCGGTCATGATGGTGGCCGGGTTCGAGTTCGCCAGCACCACCTCGTAGCCTTCGGACCGGAGCGCCTTGCACGCCTGCGTGCCCGAGTAATCGAACTCCGCAGACTGGCCGATGACGATCGGCCCCGAGCCGATGATCAGGATCTTCGAGATGTCAGTGCGTTTGGGCATCAGTTCATTGGTTTGGCACGTACACCATCATTCCTACACATTCATCCGGCGAGAGTTTCAGCCAGATTTCCTTCTGCTTCGGCAGCATTACCGAGTTCTTCTGTGGCAGCCGAATCAGGACAATCCGCGGTGCGCTACCCTTTTGACTGAGTGTCATGAAGTACACGCCGGCATCCACACTACTCAAATCAAAGGCTCCTTGATTGTCCGTCGTCGCTGTAGCTACCGCTTTCTCCGAACTCTTGCGATATAACATTCGGTGAGACCTGGCGGGCTGGATACAACTTGATCCGCCCGCTGACCACCTGCGACCCATTTCGGATTCAGGATTGCGCCCCGCGTTCCACGCAGATCCAGGGGTGGAGCATCGGGACAGGTCGCGGCAAAAAACGGCGACCGCTCATTCCGAGCAGAACCGTAATTGTCGCTCAAGCTCTTCATGTTTTCTCGAAACTCGACACCCGAAACTCGAAACTCAGCCCTTGAACTCTTCCATCATCTTCACAAAATCCTTGAACAGGTAATGTGAATCGTGCGGCCCGGGCGATGCCTCGGGATGGTACTGCACGCTAAACAGCGGCAAGTTGCGATGCCGCAGGCCCTCGAGCGTGCCGTCGTTCAGATCGATATGCGTCTTGATGATCTCGCTATCGGCGAGTGAGTCGGGATCCACAGCAAAGTTGTGGTTGTGCGCCGTGATCTCCACCTTCTTCGACTCCAGCTGCTGCACCGGATGATTCCCGCCGTGGTGCCCGAACTTCAGCTTATAAGTCTTGCCGCCGAGCGCCAGGCCGATCAGTTGATGCCCGAGGCAGATACCGAAGATGGGCTTCTTCCCCATCAGCCGGCGGATATTGTCATGCGCGTAGGTGCAGGGCTCGGGATCGCCGGGGCCATTCGATAAGAAGATGCCATCAGGATTCAGCGTGAGCACATCTTCGGCGGTCGTCTCCGCAGGGACCACGGTGACTTTGCATCCTTCGCTCGCCAGCTTGCGCAAAATGTTGTGCTTGATGCCGTAGTCGTAGGCGACTACGTGGAAGCGCGCCGGCTCGTCTTTGACTCCGACGACCTCTGTCGGTTCGTGCGAGCGCTCGCCCGTTTCCCAGACGTAGCGCTGCTTGGTGCTGACCGCTTTCGCGAGGTCCATGCCGACCATCGAAGGAATCGCCTTAGCCTTTTCGACCAGCTTTTCGGGATCGGTCTCGAGCGACGAGATCACGCCGCGCTTGCATCCGTTATCGCGCAGGTGACGAACCAGCGCGCGCGTATCGATGTCCGCAATGACGGGAATCTTGTACTTCTCCAGATACTCATCGGCAACCTGCTGCGAGCGCCAGTTCGAGCTGATCGGCGAGAACTCGCGCACCACCAGTCCCTCGATGTAAGGACGCGTAGCTTCATTATCTTCAGGGTTGGTGCCGTAGTTGCCGATCTCTGGGTTGGTAAGGACTACGATCTGCCCGGCGTAAGAAGGATCGGTGAAGATCTCCTGGTATCCGGTGATGGAGGTATTAAAAACAACTTCCCCGTAACACTCTGCTTTCGCTCCGTAACCTTTGCCTCTGAAGATGCGGCCATCTTCGAGCGCAAGGATCGCTTGCATGCTGACTCCGGGGGAGTGGATTTTATAGATTTTAACAGTGTTGCCGGAAAAATGGAAACCAAAACCGCAGAGGACGCGGAGTAGGCAGAGGGTTGGGTTCGGTCTACTTCAGCCTTCCCATTCGCTCCATCGGCCAATAGACGAACACAGCTTTGCCGAAGACGTAGCTCTCGTCCACCGGACCGAACTCGCGGCTGTCGCTCGACATGTTGCGATGGTCGCCCATCAGGAAAAGCGTATGCGGCCCCATGACAGTTTCGGGATAAGAGCGGCCGTCGAGATACCAGGAAGGAACATAGCTCTCGTCGAGCTTCACGCCATTCAGATAGACGGCGCCATCGCGGATGCGGATCTTGTCGCCCGGCACTCCCACGACACGCTTGATGTAGCTCTTGGTCAGGATCTTCGGGATATCGGAAGACAACCACATCGCCACGCTCGATGGATTCTAAGTCGATAAACGAACTTGTTGATGAAGATGCGCTCCTGGTCTTCGAGACCGGGCAGCATGCTGGTGCCTTCTACCTTCACCGGCTGATAAAGAAAAATGATGACGAACGCGGCGATGCCGAGCGCGACCACCAAGTCACGTATCCAAGCCTTAAGGGCGTGGCTCATTCCGCGGCGCGGCGGATGAGGTTGAGCGCTGATTTCGTCGGCCATTAGTGGCATTGTAGCTGTTTTTGGGGTACTTCTTAACGCTGACCGCGTCTAACCAGCGGCTCTATGATTTAGACGCCCTTCGTCCCAAAATCGCTATTCCGGGACGCGCCACAGCGTAAAATAAGAGACCTCCTATGAAGACTCGCGTTCTCTCTGCTCTCTCGGTGTTTGTATTCGCCATCACGATGTCAGCGCAGTGGTCGGCGCAGAACGATATCCCCGCTTACCACGATGCCCCGGCCAAGAAGACGGCCAAGCTGGCGCCCATTCTCAAGCCGACGTCGCTCAATGTGGACGGAGCGGCTTTGACGGAGGCGCAGAAAAAGTCCTATCTTGATCGCGGCCAAGATTCCCGGCGTCCTCTACCAGCAGCCGTGCTTCTGCCACTGCGATCGCCACTTCGGGCACGATAGCCTGCGCGCCTGCTTCACCGACCAACATGGTTCACAGTGCGGCACCTGCATGGCCGAGGCGATCTTTGCGTACAGAATGACCAAGCAAGGCAAGACGCCGAAAGAGATCCGCGCCGCGATCATGCACGGGGATTACAACAACATGGATCTCGCGAAGGTCGACGACATCCAGTGACTGACATCAATGAACTACGGATTCAGAACGACTTTTCCGAACATCGAGCTGGCTTCCAGATACTCGTGAGCCATGGCGGCGTCGCGAAGCGGAAACGTTTTGTCGACAACGGGATGAAGCGCACCAGCAAAGATGTGCTTGAAGACCTCGTGGAATTCTCCCATCGTCCCCATGTATGAGCCCAGGAACGAAAGCTGCCGCGCGAATAAGAAGCGGATGTCGAAGGATGCTTCCACTCCCGCGGTCGCGCCACAGGTTACGAGCTGACCGCCGGCCTTGAGCGACTTCATACTTTCCTGCCAGGTCGCCTGCCCAACGTGCTCGAAGACGATGTCGCACATCCCCTTGTTCGTGATCTTTTTCACTTCCTCTGAAATTTTCTGCTGATAATGGTTGATGACAAAGTCAGCGCCAAGCTCGCGAGCCTTCTCCATCTTCTTTTCGTCACCGGCAGTAGCGACCACACGCGCGTTGAATAGTTTTGCTATCTGGATGGCTGCCGTGCCGACGCCAGAATTCGCTCCCAGTACCAACACGGTGTCGCCCGGCTTGATGTTGCAGCGGCCCACAAGCATATGCCATGCGGTCACGAACACGAGGGGCATGCTGGCCAGCTCATCGAAGGAAAATTTGGTGCCTTGCGGCACGGACAGCACATTCGCGCGGGGCACGCGCGATCAGCTCGCAATTTCCGCCATCATTCGCATATCCGAAGACCGAAAACTGCGGACAGAAATTCTGCTTCCCCGCCATGCACTTGTCACAGACGTTGCAGAAGTTCATGGGAGCGAGCACGACGCGCTGACCCGCTACGAGATCGTTGACGTACTCACCTTTGTCGATGACCTCGCCGGCAATGTCGCTTCCGTTGATGTGCGGCAGCTTAATGCCCGGCAGGCCTTTGCGAATGAACAGATCAAGATGGTTCAGCGCACAAGCCTTCACGCGAACCAGGATATGGTCCTTGCGCAGAACCGGATCGGGCACGTCTTCATACTTCAGGACTTCTGGGCCGCCGAATTGGTGGAAGCGAACGGCTTTCATAGGATTTTCAATGTAACACGCAGGTCGCCGCCTTACATCGCGCTGGCAATGCTGGCCCGCACCGCTTCCACCAGCGCCTCGCGATCCGGAAATTGTTTCGGATCGATCGGTGGATGAAAACCACGGTCGCCGTGGCGGGCTTATAGCGAACTTGCCCTTCGGCCAAATGGCCCTGGTGCCCAGGATGGTCATTGGTATCACCGAAACGCCGCTCTCCAACGCCATATAGAAGGGCCCTTTCTTGAAAGGCAACAAGTCGCCGGAACTGGAGCGCGTACCTTCGGGGAAAACGGTCATGTTGACCCCGATGCGAACACTTCCTGCGCTTTCCGAAGGCTGTTGATAGCGGAATCGCGGTCGGTGCGGTCGACGGGGACCAGCTGCCCCATCCGCATCGCAGTCGCCAGCACCGGGAAGCGGAAAACTTCCTTCTTTACCAGAACAGAGGTTCGCTTAGGGATTGCGGGAATCACGATCGGCGGGTCGATATTCGAAACGTGATTGCACATGTAGATGTACGTGCCTTGATTGTCGAAGCGGTCGAGCCCGACGATCTCGACCTTCACACCGGCGAGCCGCACCCCGCCGCGCGCAATCTTCATGGCAGTGTTGTAAAGGAAGTCGATCTTGCGGCTGATGATGGTCCAGGGAAATCCGACGATCGCGGCCAGCGGAATGCTGAGTATCCAGAAAAGAACTAACAACAGCGCGCGGATCACTGGCCGTTCTCGGCTGCGCCTGGGGTAGAGCTCTCCCCTCTTCTTTCCGGCTGCGAGCTCAACCATGCAGCGCGGCGGGCGCGTTGGGCGGTGGAGACATTGTCGAGATCGGTAACGCGATAATCGAGTTCTTCGCGTCCGCTTAGATGAAATTCTACTTTGCGGTTTCCGCGCCTGCCCGCCACTCGAAGCTTTAGCATGTCGCCGGGGCGCATGGTCGCGAGCACGTCATCAAAATCTGCAGTAAGAGGCTTCCCGTTCACTGAAAGGATGGTATCGCCCTGCACCAGCCCGGCCTTCTCGGCTTCGCTGCCCTCCTCCACGTAAACCGTTACCGGAGGAACATCGAAATTATGAACGGAGATGAACCCGGCATAGGGGGTGACGACGCGTTGTTCCACCACGCGCAGTCCGACCGCTGCAATATTTCGTTGTAGGGCAATTCGTCGAGACCTGAAACGTACTTGCGGAAGAACGCCTGCATATCGGCGCCACTCACGGACTCAGCGCCCTCGCGCACTCCTTCGGTATCGTTGAAGTAGCGGCTGCCGTAGGCGTAGGTCTTGTTCATCCACCGCATCAGATCGCGTAGCGACTTCGCACCTTTTGTCTGGTTACGAATGGCAAGGTCGAGCAGGACGCCGAGGATCTCGCCTTTGTTGTAGTAAGAGATGCTGCGCTCGGGAAGACGGTACTGCGGATACTTATCGAACCAGGTATCCAAGCTAGAGTCTTCAACAGTCTGAGTGCGATGCGCCGGCCGCTTCTGCAACGTCGCGATCTCGTGCGACAGGTCGGCAAGAAACCTGCGCTCATCGCTGATGCCGGCGCGGAGCAGCGCGTAATCGGCGACCGTGCTGGTGACGCCTTCGCTGAACCACAGAGCGCGAGTGTAATTCTCATGGACGTAGTCGATTGGCTCCAACGTCGCCGGACGTGATCCGCTTCACATTCCAGAGGTGAAAGAACTCATGAGCCGTCGTGGACGCAAGCCCGACTGGATCTTCCTTGATGCGGTCGGCATTCGCTTCGATAGCGGTGGAGTATGCGTGCTCCATCCCTCCGGCACCCAGCCCGTGAGGAAAGTGATAGATGAAAAAGATACTGGCCGAATGGTTTGTCATCCATCCATTCCATTTCGGCTGTCACGACCTTGCGGACCATGTCCGCGAGCGACTTAAGATCATAGTCAGCCGGATCGGCATCGACCGCGATGCGGATGGTCGCGCCGTTCACGTCGAATGACGTTTCGTGAAAGGTGCCGAGCTCGATCGGTGCATCGACCAGGCGATCGTAATTTCGGGCAACAAAAATGCCGCGCGCCGACGGGACGCCGGGGCGTAAGGACTCAAGCGCGGTCGCAACCTGCCAGTGCTCCGGCAATCCGATGAAGGTCACAGTCATCTGTGAATCGCGCGCGTCCAACGGATACATCAAGACCTGCGCCAGATTGAGGAATGCGTGATCGCTGTTGTACTGAGCGCCAAAGGGCCCGGGCTGGTCGAGATAGATGTCGTATTCGACTTCGGCGCCACTCTCGGCATGACTGATGCGCCAAGTCGTTTTATCCAGTTTTCTGACCGGCAACTCCACATTGGCAGCGTCGCGAGCACGTACTGAGCGCACATTCTGAGCGAAGTCTCGGATCTGGTATAACGCGTTCCACGCCGGTAGCTGCACGTCTCGCTCAGCGGAGGTTCCGGACAGGTGGATGCGAACATGCACTACGTGCAACTTGGCGTTTTCCAGCGTGACGTAGTAATCCACCGGCGGCGCAGCCAGCGCGATCAGGGAAACAAAACTTATAGAAATGAAAGTGAACAGCCGAAGCAGACGTTGGCTCATCAGGTTTTCGCGACAACCTCGCTCTTCTCGACCGAAGTCTCGCCGAGGATCTTTCTTAACTGCTGCGGAAATTTCTCATAGATGCCGCCAAAACCACCATTAGAGAGGATCGCGACCACATCCCCACGCTTGAGCTCAGGCGTGACCGCGGCAACGATGGCATCCGCATCGGCCAACTCGCGAGCGGGCAGATGTGCGGCTTTCAATCCCTCAATGATCGCGGCAGATTCCAAGCGCTCGTCCGCGGGAATGCCTTCCGCCTTGAAGACACTTGCCATCACAACCTCATCCGCGGCACGCAGGCTGTCGACCAATTCATTCTGGAAGATCTTGCGACGCAGCGTGTTCGAACGCGGCTCGAAGATCGCCCACAACTTTCGTCCTGGATAGCGTGAGCGGAGAGCTTGCAGCGTCTCGCGGATGGCGGTGGGGTGATGAGCGAAGTCATCAATAATAGTGATACCGCCGATCTCGGCCTTCACTTCCAGGCGCCGCTTGACACTCTTAAAGGTTTTCAGTGCCTGAGCAATGGCAGCGGGATCAACGCCGTATTTGCTGGCTAATGCCGCGGCTCCCGTCGCGTTCAGAACGTTGTAAGAACCCGCCAGAGGAAATTCCAGATCGGCCCAACGTTTCCCATTCTGCAGCACAGTCCATGTAGTTCGGTCAGCTTCAAACTTCAGGTCCACCGCCCGCCAAGTGGCCTCCTCGCTGAATCCGTATCTCTCCACCGGGCAAAATGCTTTGCTCACGCACTCGCTCACATTGGCGCTCGCGTCGTAAGCGATGATGTGTCCGCGCCGGGGAACCAGGTTTACCAGCCGCTTGAAGGCGGTCTTCACCGCGTCGAGGTCCTTATAAATGTCCGCGTGATCGAACTCAACGTGCGTCAGCAACACCGACGCAGGAAGGTAGTGAAGAAATTTGGGCCCCTTGTCGAAGAAAGCCTGTCGTATTCGTCCCCTTCGATGACGAAATGTTTCCCATCCGTTACGGCGAAGCTGGAGCCGAAATTTTCTGCGATGCCGCCGATCAAGAACGATGGATCCAGACCCGCCGACTTGAAGATCCACGCCAGCATCGACGTTGTGGTGGTTTTTCCGTGAGTGCCGGCAACCACCAGCGACTCGCGCGTTCTTAGGAAGTTTTCTTGCAACACCTCCGGAAGCGACCGGAAAGGTATGCGCTCATCCAGCACGTACTCCAATTCCACATTGCCGCGCGACATGGCATTTCCCACAACGACCAGATCCGGACGCGGCCTGAGATTCGCTTCCGAATACGGCTGCATCACCTTGATGCCAAGCTTGGCGAGAAAATCCGACATCGGCGGATATGCTGCCGTGTCTGAACCTGTGACTTCGTAATCGATCTCACGCAACATTCCGGCCAGCGAAGCCATAGCGGTTCCGCAGATCCCAATGAGATGAATATGTTTTTTCATTCAGGATCTTGCCGCCGCCTGTGGAGTCACTGCGAGCGCTGCCGCCTCCAAGATCGACAGCCGCACCGAATCCGCCACATGAAGTTTGGCGCGCACCCCGATCGGCAATGTTATGTTCTGCTTGCTCACGTGTCCGGAGCGCAAACCATAAGCGACAGGGATGCCGAGATCGCCGACAATGCGCTTTACCACTTCTTGCAGTTTGTACCCTTGGTCATGTTGCTGCACGCAGTTCAGCATCTCGCCAAAGATGATGCCCCGTACACCGGCAAATTTTCCTGCCAGCTTCAACTGCATCAACATGCGGTCCACTTGAAATGGCTTCGCGCCAATATCTTCTATGAATAAAATCGTATCGTCGGTGCGGATCGAGTACGGAGTCCCTAGCGATGCCACCAGCATCGAGAGACATCCGCCGTAAAGGATTCCTTCAGCCTCACCGGTGGCGATCGGCTCGATCCCAGACCCAGGAACAGCCGCGATCTCCCACTGCGACCTCCCTTCTAGTGACGACTTCCAACTCGGAACGTGCAGCAGATCGGCAGCGTCGTCGAAGTCGCGCGTGATCATTGGCCCGTGGAAGGTGATCAACTTTGCCGCGTCAGCAAACCAGGTAAGCAAGCTGGTCACATCGCTATAGCCCACAAAGATCTTCGGGATTCGCGCGCACCACATCCAAATCGAGCGCGTCGCAGTAAATAGTTGCAACCGTAGCCGCCGCGAGCGCAGACGATTGCCTTCACCTCCGGCCGGCGAAACATCTCTTCCAATTCTTTGGCGCGCCGCTGCACGGAGCCGGCGAAATACAGATCCTGCTCGAAGATGGAGTCCAGAAAAAACGGTTTGTACCCCATGCGGAACAGCGCAAGGCAGCCGGCGTCGAGCAGATTGCGCTGGATGGGGCTGGCAGGCGCAACGATCCCGACCGTGTCTCCCGGCATGAGTGCCGGAGGTTTCACTCTTTGATCAGTGGATTGTGGACCCATGTAGGCTTGTATCTTAAACGAAAAACTCGCCCCGGCAGATGAGTTCGGCGGGCCCGGTCAACAATACTTTGTCTTCCAAGCTTTGCCACTCGACCCGCTGCGCGCCACCGGGTGCGCGCACTTCAACCGGCGACGTGGTCTTCCCCGATGCGATCGACGCAACCGCCGCGGCACAGGAACCTGTTCCTGATGAAAGGGTTTCACCTACACCGCGCTCGTAGAACCGGACATCGATCTCTTCCGGCTTGATCACATGGACGAATTCCACGTTGATGCCGTGCTTGAAATCGTGGTGCTTGCCGATTTCGGCTGCCTCTCCCTGCCAGCCAGGACCGAAGTCAGGGACGAAGACTACGAAGTGCGGGTTCCCCATTGAGACCGGCGTGCCTTGCACTTCTCCGAATGCCACTTTGATCGCGAACTCGTCACCGACCATGGGAACGCCCATGTCGGTTCGAAATGGAACCTTCCGTGCTCGCTGCTGACCAGTGCGCACTCTTTGATTCCCGCGCCGGTGCGCACGGAAACCGAATTCCACCATGTTGCGAGATCCAGTACGCGGCTACGCAGCGCGTTCCGTTTCCCGAGATCTCTGCTTCAGAACCGTCAGCGTTGAACAATCGCGCACGAACGTCAGCTTCATTTTTTTGGTCGGGAAACGAACCACTCCACGCCGTCGGCGCCAATCCCAGTGTGGCGGTCGCAGATGCGGCGCGTGAACGCAGCCATGTCGGAGGGCGCGTGCAGCCCTTCGATGATCAGGAAGTCATTGCCACAAGCAGAGGCCTTCGTGAATGGAATAGTGCCGAACACGTGGCTCTATTCCCGGTCCCGCTCGCGGGTGCCGACAAACTTTACCGATTTTACGGACTTAAGCGCATTCATTTTTCAGCAGGGCTCTGTGCTCGGAGCGGGTGCTTGCCAAACCGAACAGGACCCGAAAGCCCCCATTGGTCGGTGCGATGTCGATCGTCTCCAACATCTTGTGGTCGGGTTCGAGCAAGCGGTTGATGTCGCCGATCATGTCGTCCGCTACGCTACCGTAAACTTCATATTTCATCATTGCCGGCTTGAGATTGAATCTTTGCTCAAACCAACCTAGAAAATTCAGCGACACAAGAATCATGAGGGTTGCGAACACTGCAGGCAGGTAAAAACCACCCCCCACCGCCATGCCGATCGAAGCTACCACGAACATCGTCGCCGCTGTGGTGAGTCCGCTCACCGTCATTCCCGAACGCATGATCGAGCCTGCCCCAATAAACCCGATGCCGGGGATGATTTGAGCGGAGATGCGAGTGTGATCGCCCGTGTGTTCCATCGCAAGTGTGTCGGAAAGGACTGTGAACATCGCAGCGCCGAAGCAGATGAACATATTCGTGCGCAGGCCTGCGGGTTTGTGTTTGGATTCTCGTTCCAGTCCGATCGCTGCGCCCAGGATGGAAGCGACCAGCAGCCGGGTCACAAACATCGACAGGACTTGCATCTGCGCCTGCGGAAACAATTGGTCCATCAACTCCCGCATAGACTTCCCCTTTTTGCGCTGAATTCTATCAGCTACTCTGTTCAGATCCGCCGTGTTTCATTCAACAATCAGGGTTTTTCGCTTGCTTCCGGTTTTATAAAGAATGCCAAGCTTCTCACCGATAACTGGGAAGACGGCCACCACATCCACCGATTCGGGATGTTGGGCGACCATCTGCATGACCTGATCGCCTGCAAAGGCAAGCGCATAGTCACCACGAGACAGGGGAAAATCAAATTCCTTTTCTCCTTTGCGATGACTACTCTCATTCCATGTTCTCCGCAGCGGGATACCGGCGCGCTGGAACACTCCGACGTGTTCAGTAAGCGAGACTACAAACGTCGCATCGAATGGTAGCGTCTTTAATTTCTGAGCGACCGCCTTCTGAAGCTCAATGCGTCCCGCCGAGTTGACCTCTGCCTCGCGTAGGCAGACCGGCCCCCGTGCCCAGTCAGGCCCATAGGACGCCACCATCATGCCCATGAGTAATCCAGCGGCGACCGAATGAAACTTGCCGCGAGTCCAAATCTTGTCGGCAAAGTGAACGGCACAGCCACATCCGAGTGAGCAACCGCCGGCAACATCTGAATGCCATACCTCACGTTGTAATAGGAGAACGGCCACCACTGGGGAATGAAGATGGGTATGCCGCCGTATGCGATCGAGAAGTGTAAAAGATCAAGGGGAAGATCAGCAGTAGCGCCAGTGAGAATTCTGAAAACGCCAGGGCAATGATGCCGAGCGCTGCCCCTGTGACAACGATGGTCGCCGCATGATTCTCGCCGATATTCAGCCGCGCGGTCTTCCAGTAGTAGGTGGCTGCGACTCTTACGTCGGCTGCTCCCGGATGGGCTGCATTTCCCTGCTGCAGGCTGCGCTCAGCGATGGCACGTGCTGAATACTTGCCGTTTGCGAATTCCATCGCGTTTCCAAACAACACTTGGTTGTAGGCGAGCCAAAACGCGGGCACGATCGCAAGCAGAACCACGAACGCTATGAGTTTTTTGCGGAACCGCTGTTGATCTGGCGCTTGTAGCTGCACCAACGCCGAGACGCTCCGATATCGAAAACAGAACTGGAGCACGAACCGCAAACGCCAGCACTCCCGCGAGAAACCAATAGTCGTATCGAGTGAGCATGGCGGCAGCAAGTATCACGCACAGCGCAGAAGTGCGGACTCTGCGGCCCGACCGTGTTCGGCTGCCGTCTGTTCGTCGATCGATTCGAACAGTGCCTTTCGCTGCTCCGCTGTGAAGCGGCAACAGAAGTAGATGGCCCAGATCATCAGCGCCAGGCCAAGCGGCTCGGTCATTGCGGTGGATTGCAGATAAAGAAGATTCGGATTCACAGGTAGACCAGCGCGGCAACCCATCCGCAAACTCGCGACAAGGTGTGGTCGTGGGCTTCGTCTGAAGAAAAGCGCCAGACGCCCAGAAGATCTTCGCTATCCCAATCGCACCGGCAACGTATGCCAGCATCGAGACGATGAGCCGCCGATACCGGTCGACCATAACTTGTCATTCACGATGAATGGCAGCATGAGCAGTGCGGAAGCGGCAGCCACACCGTTCCTAGTTGCGACAAGCCGGGAAATTGCGAGTCGAAGACCCGGCGCGCGATGTTGATGTGCGCAACCGCATCGCCATAAAGCAGGATTTTATCTTGGGAGTAGAAGTGAAGAAAGGATGCTGCGAGAGGACTGCCGCGATCGCCGTCAAAACGAATGTGTCAGGGTTGCGTGTCTTCGCGATGCGATCACTTTGCTGATTATTCCAGACGGGTCAATTCCCGGAACACTTTAAAGCGCTCTTCGATCTCTTCGCGGGTCAAGAGCTGTATCCGTTCTGTCCCGAAGCGTTCGACGGCGAAAGAACCCATCACCCCGCCATAGAACATCGCGCGCTTCAAAACGTCGCGGGTCAGCTTCGGCTGCGAGGCAATGAATCCCATGAATCCGCCCGCAAACGAATCGCCCGGCACCGGTTGGATCGAAGACCTCTTCGATCGGGCAGCGCCGGAGCGCGGAACGGATGCCCGCCTCCCAATCCGAACGCCCCATCTTTGAAAAACAACGGTGGCGCCGTACTCGCCATGCTTGATCGCGACGGCCTTCGGCCCCATCGTCCAGTATCTTGTGCGCTGCCTGCGGCAGGCTGGAGTTCGGCCGCCAACAGCTTGGCTTCGCCATCGTTGATCAACAGGACGTCGATCCCTTTCAGGGTCTCGGCAAGTTCTTTCCGCTTGCCGCCGATCCAGAAGTTCATGGTGTCGCCGCCGACCAGTTTCACGTTGCGGCATCTGCTCGCGAACTCCGCGTTGCAGCACCGGGTCGATGTTCGCGAGGAAAGAACTTCGGAATCCAGAAATTCTTTCGGAATCTCCGGCTTGAAACTGCTCAAAGACATTCAACTCGGTCAAATGTGTCTTGGCTTCATTCAGATTGTCGCCGTATTCACCCGACCAGTGAAACGTCTTGCCCTTCGCCGCGCTGGATGCCTTCGGTTCGACGCTCCGCGCTTGATCATAACCGCTTCGTGCTCAGCGAGCTGAAGTCGGCGCCGACCACGCCGACCACGCGGACTTCGGTAAAGAAACTGGCGGCAAAAGAGAAATGCGTCACCGAGCCGCCGAGGACGCGCTCCTTGGTTCCGAACGGCGTCTTGATGGTGTCGAACGCGATCGAGCCGACCGCAAGGATGGCCATCTGCTACTTGGCCTCTTGCTTCGGCAAATATTTGTCGAGGATAAGCGCGAGCTTTTGTCGCGTCTCAAGCGGGATCATCGTTCGATCGGTAAGGATCGCGTTCGCAGCGCGCGAGCCGCATTTGCAGCCACGCTTTGCCGGCATGGCTTTGACGGCTTCCCTCACGACGTTGCATGCGTTCTCGGCATTCTTCAACAGGACGGCGACGATCTGATCGACCGTCACAGAATCATGCGTCGGATGCCAGCAGTCATAGTCGGTCACCATCGCAACGGTGGCGTAACAGAGCTCCGCCTCGCGCGCGAGTTTGGCTTCCTGCAGATTGGTCATGCCGATCACGTCAAATCCCCAGCTGCGGTAAAGGTTCGATTCCGCTTGCGTCGAAAATTGCGGGCCTTCCATGCAGATGTACGTTCCGCCCAGCTTGCCGGTGACGCCCGCCTTCTCGCATGCAGACGCCGCAACGTTTGGCCGACTCTCCGCAAACCGGATCGCCGAAAGCCGACGTGCGCGACGAAACCTTCGCCGAAGAACGCGAAATGCGCTGCTTCGTCCGGTCGTAAGAACTGGTCGGGGATCACGAACTCCAGCGGCTTGTGTTCTTCCTTCAACGAACCGACGGCAGAGATTGAAAGGATGCGGTCCACGCCGAGCTGTTTCAAGCCGTAGATATTGGCGCGGAAATTCAACTCTGTCGGCAGAATGCGATGCCCGCG
Organism: uncultured Acidobacteriota bacterium; assembly: GCA_963711965.1. Taxonomy (GTDB): domain Bacteria; phylum Acidobacteriota; class Terriglobia; order Terriglobales; family Acidobacteriaceae; genus CAVQGF01. Next base: position 60,113 of record CAVQGF010000079.1, read on the forward strand.
TCCGTGCCGCGCAAGGAAGGCGACCTTGCGGCCTTCAAGGGTACCGAGCACGTACGCGTCTGATGGCTTGCCGAAAGGTGTGTGGAGGTTGTGTTCGTGGATATCGACCAGCCCCGGCATGGCATACAAGCCGCTGCCGCCGATGATCCCGATCTTGCCTGCTGCATGCTGCGCTCCCGTGGGTAGACCGAATCAGCGATTATACAAAAGCGGCTGCAGACTCAATTTGCGGCAGCGGAGACTGGGTGAGCCAGATCGCGTCAGACAACTTCTTGATCGTCGCTTCGTCGAAACTCTCGAGCACGAGGACTTGATCGCCGCGGACTTCGATTGAGACCAAGCCTTCACCGGTCATCCATCGCGTGGTCGGCGCGTCGCCCGTCGAGGCGTGACTCCCTGCGCGAACTTATATCGCCTGAGCAATGCATCGCGATATTGCGCAGCGAAACGTTCAGCGGCTTCCGGCTTTGACCAGCGCGAGAGATACAGCAACGCCAAAGCATTCGTCGGTGGCGCCGCGGCAGGCTCCTGGTTTTTCTTTGCCTGTTTAGCGACGTCACACGGGTCAGGTCACAACGAAGAGCTGCAAAGTAATTCCCTCCGCGCCATTCGCGGTAGAGGTTGTCGGCGCGCTTCTCGGGGTCGCGGAATTGCGCGAGGAAGATGGAAACATCGAACTCGCCCATTGCGCCAGCGTCGTAGCCCGAATATCCGTTCCCGAGTACTGGCTGCAGCTTAGGCAACGGCAACGGCGGCACCTTCTTCCCCGCAAGATAGGTTCCCGGCTGCATGATCTCGCGGGTGGTTGTAGGAGGATTGGCCATCGTTCCCGCGAAGGCACCTTCGCGGCCCTTCTTGAACATCACTTCCTGCACGAACGTGAGCCCTTCGCGATATGGAAAGACCAAAGATTCTTTCAGGAACTTTGGCGCACTATTAAAGATGGGGGACTGCTTATCTTCGGTCATGCCTCTCTTTAAGGCGTCCACTTCCAGCGGAGAGTTGTTTACGTTGCGCCCGCGGAAAGAGAGGGCATACGTTCAACAGCTCCACCATTCCCTGTCCTTCGAGCAAGGCCACCCGAGCCACCAATTGCTCGTCGTCTGTCGACTCCTGCACCGGATCAAGATTTTCCGGGGACCATTTCTTCTTCTTGTCTCTGCTCTCGACGCCTGACTTGTCCCACTTCTCCAAGTGATAATTCTGGTCCTGCAGCGCGTGCGTCAGCTCGTGGGCCAGAATGGCGCGCTGCGCCGCCGGCTCGATCCAATCCAGCAGATACACGGTCTGGTCTTTGACGTTGTAGTAGCCGGCCACCTGCTCGCGCATCATGCTGATGAAGAACTGCCGCAAGTGAAAGTCGCGCGGCAAGAATCCGAATTTCTTCAGCACCAATTCGGCGTGTTCCATGCGCTGACTGTCTTCGTCATTCTTCAGACGCTCGGTCAAGTCTTTTTCGACCGTGTCGCGGTCTACCAGCTTTCGCTTGATCTTGTGCTGGATGGGCAATTTGGAGTCTTCGCTAACGAACTTCAGAATGTCGTCGAGACTCTGGAAGAGCTCCTCGGCTTGGCGCGGAGAAATTTTTGGCTTCTCTTGATCCGGATTCGGCGCAGCAGGTTCTGATGCGGTTTTCGCACCCACTTGAGCATAAAGTGGAACGCTTCCGAGTAACGCGAATGACAAGCAGAGGGCCCGGACAAACCTGTTCCTCATTGCGCAACCTGCTTCGCGATCCACTCTGCACACTCGCGGGTCCCTAATGCTCCGCCGACATCCGCGGTCGTCTTCTTCTGCTGGACTGCTTCCAGTACCGCGGCTTCGATCTTGTCCGACTCTGACGTTAGCCCCAGATGAGAAAGCATCATCGCCGCGGTGAGGATCGCGCCAAAGGGGTTTGCGACGTTTTTTCCCGCCAGCGGCGGCGCGGAGCCATGCACCGGCTCGAACATCGACGTCTTACCGGGATGGATGTTTCCGCTCGCGGCCATCCCGAGCCCGCCCTGCAGCGCCGCGGCGAGGTCGGTAATGATGTCGCCAAACATGTTGTTGGTCACAATGACTTCGAACTGCCGCGGGTCGCGCACCATCTGCATGCAGAGTGCGTCCACGTACATGTGCGACGCTTGCATGTCGCTATAGTCCGCTGAAACTTCCTTGAAGACGCGCTGCCACAAGCCATGCGCGTAGGTCATGACGTTGGACTTGTCGGCCATCAAGACTTTTTTCTTGCCGTGCTTGCGGCGCATATTCGAAGGCATAGCGGATGATTCGCTCCACTCCTTTGCGAGTGTTCACATCCTCCTGCACCGCGACTTCGTCTGGAGTGCCTTGCTTGAAGTTGCCGCCCACATCGCAGTAAAGACCTTCGGTGTTCTCGCGCAGGATGGTGAAGTCCACATCCTGCGGCTTCACCCCTTTCAGCGGACACAGCGACTCGTCGAGCAGCTTCACCGGGCGCACATTCGCATACAGGTCCATCTTGAAGCGCATGCCCAGCAGGATCTCTTTAGCATGAATATTGGAGGCGACTCGCGGATCGCCGAAGGCGCCAACAAAGATCGCATCGAAGTCGCGCTCCAGCTTGCGGAAGCCGGAGCCATCGGTGTACCCGGGGAGCGTGGTGCCGTCCTTAAGGTAGCGGTCAGCGGACCAGTCGAGGTGGGTGAAATCAAGCTTGCTCTCGAGACCACCGGCCTTCAGTACAGTGAGGGCTGCCGCGATCACTTCTTTGCCGATGCCGTCGCCCGGCAGCACCGCGATTCTCAGTTTCGTGCTCACGTGGTGAAGATATCAGACGGGCACCGCAATCCTGAAGGCCATGAGTCGCAAACCATGCCAGGTGCATCCATGGAGTGCGGTGGCCCGCGCTTTGGCACCGCTATAATCGAATGTTACCCATGCCTCAGACGCCACTACATGAGACCCTTGCCGCGCGCGGAGCGAAGTTCGGGGAGTACTCCGGCGCGGAGACTGCCTCGACTTTGGTGACGTACCTGCCGAGGTGAAAGCCTTGCGCCGCGGAGCGGGAGTCTACGACCTGGGCTGGCGCGCCAAGCTGATCGGCACCGGTGAAGATCGCGTCCGGTGGTTCAACGGAATGGTCACCAACAACATTAAGGATCTCTCGCAAAACCAAGGTGTATATACCTTTCTTCTGAACGCACAAGGCCAGATCCAGGCCGACATGTACGTCTACAACCGTGGCGAGCACATGCTGGTTGATACCGACCGTTCGCAGGCCGATCGAGTCCGCGAGATTTTTGAGAAGTACATCATCATGGACGACGTTGCGATCGAGGACGCCAGCGAGAAGCTCTCTGCCATCGGCTTGCAGGGGCCTGAGGCTGAGGCGGTAATGCAGCACCTGGGACACGATGTATCCGGGCTCGCACCGCTCGCGGTGATTGATACGAAGCTAGGCGAAGCGGGAATCTCCATCGTTCGCACCGATTCGCCTCTGCCGACGTTTGAGATCTGGGCATCAACGCCAAATCTACCGACGCTGTGGCAGTCGCTTGTCGCCGCCGGTGCCAAGCCGGTCGGTTTTGAAGCTTGCGAGATCATGCGCGTGGTGGCAGGGCGCCCGCGCTATGGCATCGATATTGGCGATCGCGATCTGCCGCAGGAAACCGCGCAAGACCGAGCGCTAAATTTCCGCAAGGGCTGTTACGTCGGGCAGGAGATCGTCGAACGCATCCACTCTCGCGGCAAGGTCCACCGCTCGCTGGCGGGGTTGATCATTTCCGGAGCGGCTCCCGCTCGAGGCGCGGCCATCGAGGCAGGCGGGAAACAGATCGGCGAAGTGCGCAGCGTCACCTCGGTTCCGGTGAATGGCGCGACGCGCACGTTGGCAATCGCTTCTTTGCGTCGCGATGCGATACCTGCGGGTGCAGCGCTCCAGGTCGGCGCGTCGGCTGCAACTTTGTCCGAGCTTCCATTTAGAATCGAATAAACCATGGCTAAGCACAAAGAACCTGAATTCACAGTCACAGACAAGCGGCGTCGCTACGACGAAGATAGCGGCCCTGTAGCGGAATCGACCGTCGCTGAACCCGCTCGCCAGGTGGAAACTCCCCCCCCGCCCGTAGCAACTCCCGAACCTAACAGCGGCTATGTTGATCAGCAATTCACCACCGATCCGGCATCGGCTACTGCTCCGACGCCACCGCCCCAAGCCGAACAGGATGCGCAGCACGCGGACTACAAGGCTTCCAACCAGAAGCTCGACGACATGCTGCGCGAACGTGCCGGAGACAAAGCGCCACGCGATGCGAAGTCGTTCGAGATGACGTTCGACCGGCTGATCGCGTCTCTCTACATGACCGCGATGATGCAGCTCGGATTGATGGCCCCTGAAGGTGAGCAGCCGCGGGCCGACATTCTCGGAGCGCGGCAGACCATCGACACGCTATCGGTGCTCGCGGAAAAAACTAAAGGAAACCTTAGCGAGGCCGAGCAGAACATGCTGCAAAACGTTATGTTCGAGAGCCGCATGGCTTACCTGCAATTGACCAATGCGATCACGCAAGGGCCTCCGCCCGGCGGCGGAATCAAACCTTAAATATGAAGGCCACCCTCACCGTGCTCGGAAGCGGCACATCGATGGGTGTGCCGACTTTGGGTTGCGATTGCCAGGTCTGCAACTCCGCCGATGCGCGCGACCGGCGTACTCGGCCCTCCGTCATGGTGGAATACAACGGCCGTGTGGTCTTGATCGATACCACGCCTGACTTCCACGCCCAGGCTGTGCGCGAGCGCATCTCGCGCGTAGATGCTGTGTTTTACACGCACGCCCACGCCGATCATATCCTTGGGCTCGACGACCTACGTCCGCTGAGCTTTCGCCATGAGGGTGGCTCTATCCCGCTCTACGCGAGCGCGGCCACTGGCGGTGAGATCAAGAAGGTATTCCGTTACGTCTTCGACCGCGATCCTGATTACGCCACTCTGGCCAAGGTGCACTTGGAAGAACTCGACGGGTCCGTGGAGTTATACGGCGCTCGCTTTCAACCAATCGACGTTATGCATGGGCGCCAGACCATCCAGGGATATCGATTCGGCTCGGCCGCTTATCTCACCGATTTCAGCGATATTCCCGAGCAGTCGCGGGAAAAGTTACTCGGTCTGGACATTCTTTTTCTTGACGCGTTGCGTCATCGTCCACACCCCACGCACTCCAATGTGGAGAATTCTCTTCGCCTGGTCGAAGAGCTGAAACCCGGGCGCGCGTTCTTTACCCACATCTCGCACGACCTTCCCCACGAGGCGACGAATGCGACGTTCCCGCCGAACGTGCGGCTTTCCCATGATGGCTTGCGGCTGGAGTTCGAGATTTGAGCATGCAAATCTTCCGCAAACTCGAAGAACTACCCAGGGACTTTGGCATCACCGTCGCAAGTGTCGGCAACTTCGATGGCGTCCATCGCGCTCACCAGAATGTATTGGCTGCGATCGCGAAGCGGGCGAAGGAACTCTCCGCTCGCTCCCTGGTGGTCAGCTTCGATCCTCACCCGACGCGAGTGCTGCGGCCTGATGCCGCTCCAAAACTGATCACTCCGCTCGCTGGCAAACTCGAGTTGATCGCGAAGTACGGTGTGGATGCTGCGCTCGTGCTTCCCTTCACCAAGGAATTCTCGAAGACGTCCGCAGCCGAATTCGCGGAGCTATTGGGAAAGCGCCTGAAGGCCAAGGAAGTGCACGAGGGATTTAATTTCCACTTCGGACACAAGGCACAGGGCAATCTGGAAAGACTGACGGAGCTTGGCAAATCGTCCGGATTTGCGGTGATCTCTTATCCCGAGATGCGACTGCGCGGCGAAAGCGTTTCCAGTAGCCGCATCCGCGAACTCGTGCAAAGGGGCGACGTCTCGCGCGCCCGCGCTTTACTCGGTCGGCCGTTCAGCATCACGGCGCAGCCGGCCAAGGGCCGAGGTTACGGCAAGCAGTACACAGTTCCCACCATCAATCTCAGCGCGTACGACGAACTTGTGCCGGGGAACGGCGTCTACATCACTCGAACCCGCGTCGGGAAAGAGACCTTCAATTCGGTCACGAACGTAGGCAACCGGCCTACTTTTGGCGCCGATTCGTTCGCCATTGAGTCACACCTGCTGGACTTTCATCCGATTGAGCTGAACGAGAATACAGAGATCGAGACCTGTTTCCTGCGAAGGGTGCGGAGCGAGATCAAATTCTCTTCGGTGGAAGCTCTACGGGCGCAGATCGGGAAAGACGTCGCGCGGTCGCAGCGCTTTTTCCGCTTGCTCTAGCTGCTGCCTTCCTGCGTTCTCGCGGCCCTCTCCGGCAGTTGCACGATCACTGTTGCAACCAGCACGATCACCACACCCACCACCTGTATCCAGCTCAAGCCTTCATGCAGGAAGATCGCGGCGCACAGAATGGCGAAGATCGGCTCAAGGCAGCTGGTCACGATGGCGCGAGTGGCGTCGAGATGCTGTAGCCCGGAAAAATAAAATGCTATGGGCACCAGCATCGACGTAACGGCGAACACTAACAGGAATAACCACTGACTTCCAGAGTAGTGCGCCGCTACTATCCGGCTCGGCGGATTCAAGACTAGCCAAAAGAGCGATGCTCCAAGCAACGCATACAGCGTCACCTTCCATCTCGGATTCGAACTCAACACGTCGTGTCCGTAGACGGTGTAGAAGGCGAACGAAAACGCTGCGCCCAAAGATGCGACAATGCCGACGAAGTTGGCTTTGATCTGCGCGCTGTTCAGAACGCCTATCGCTAGTGCAGCGCCGATCACCGCTAGTGTGACCGCAAGGATGCGTTGGGCCGTGGGTCTTTGGAACTCTCTCGCGACCATGTAGAGCAATACCCAGACGGGAGCGGTGTATTGCACAATGATGGCAGTCGCGACGGTAGATTTGTCGATGGCGAGGTAATAAAAATAATTCGCTCCCGCCAATCCCAAGATCCCGAGCACCATGCTGCGTACGATCTCGCGTCGCGGGAAGCGGACCGCCTCACGGCCGCCAAGCACAAGCAATAACGGAAACAGCAGCAGGAACGAAAAGGTAACCCGCGTCTGCGAGAGGATCATCGGCCCGAGTGGAGAGAGGCCGGTGGCGTTGGGGATCAGCTTTGCGGTGAAGACGGCTTTTCCCAAACTTGCGGATATTCCCCAACAGAGCGCTGCCGCAGCGATATAGAGATACCCTCGAATGGGGTGCGATTTGTATGTTTTTTCAGAAATGGTTTTACTCAGCCAGCATTTTTTCGAGGCGCTCTGGATCGAAGCCGATCATGATCTCGTCCCCTACAACAATCGTCGGCGTCGCGCGGCTTTTATATGTGCCGACTAGTTCGCGAACCGCACTGGGATCGCAACTCACGTCGCGCAATTCGAATGTGACGCCTCTCTCCGAGAGGAAGGCCTTCGCCCAATCGCACGGCGGTCAACCGGGTTGGCTATAGAGCAGGATGCGCTTGGGGGTCATATATTCAGCCTATCAGAGTGATGCTGCGCAGCCGCTGAAAGGCTCGCCAAATCAACGCCGATTGTCCGTCTTCGGCTCGGGATGGATCAGAGACTTTGAACAACTCGGGTATCTCCTGCTTAAAGCGAATCTCGAGAGCGGTGGAAAGTTCATGAACCTTATGAAGCGGCAAATCATCCGCCATAGTGCAGTGGCAGGAAAGATAGAGGCGGTCATTGAACTTGCGCACCACGACTTCGTGAACATCCATCACGTCGGGAAAAGCCGCTGCGATCGCTTTCAACCGCGGCAACATCTCTTCTCCGGCAGTCAGCTCGTCGCCGGTCTCAATAGTCGCCGGCTCGCTCTCGATATGGGTGAGGATCGAGCGAGATCTCGGGAACATCGTCTTGATCTGTTGCTCAATGGCGTGACCGAATCGTGCGCGTCCTTGAGCGACAGCGTCTCATTGAGCTCAAGATGCTGTCGACATGCAAGCGGCCGTTGATGTCTTGCACGCTCACATCATGGACATTGAGATTATTGCGGGTGGCGACGGCGCGAATGCGGTCAAAGACGTTCTCGGTTCCCTATCTCCCGCGGAACGGAGTGGATGACGACGTCAGCATTCGGGAGCACACGACGCACCGCATTGGTGGCTTCGCTCGACACCTGCTCGGAACGTTGAAATGTCACGTTGCGATGCAGTCCCAATGTGAGGTCGGCAAAATATCGATTGCCGGCGCGTCGGATGCGGGCGCGCTCCACGTCCACGACTCCATCGACACGCTCCAGCTCGTACATCAAGCGCGCTCGTGCGCCGGGCGGCGCGGCGTCCGATAGCGCGTCAATCGTCTGTCGCGCCAGCCGCCAGCTCACGTACACGATCACACCGGCGACAAAGATGGCTGCGACCGGGTCAGCATCGGCCAACCAAGTGATATGCCAGTGACGCCCCGCAATAACTAGAGCGAGCCCGAATGCGACTACTCCCGAGGACCATATGTCGGTCCCGAAATGAAGCGCATCAGCCTCTAATGCCTGGCTATCGTACTTCGAGGCGATCTTCTTCAGAGCCCGGGAGCGCCACCAATCCACCGCCATGGAAACGAATAAAACCACGAATGCCGCCGGCGACGGCTCAATGGAGTGATGACTGTAGAACATGCGCCGTATGGCTTCCCACACGATCCAAATGCAAGTCAGCAACAGTAAGCCGGTTTCCAGGAAGGCGGAAAAATTCTCGATCTTTCCGTGGCCGTATTGATGGTCGGAATCGGCCGGCTTGTCGGACACGCGAACTGAAAACAGGGTGATGATCGCCGCCAGCAGGTCGAAGGCTGAGTGCGCAGCCTCGGAAATGATGCCCAAGCTTCCCGTGGTCACGCCTACGATCACCTTGAAAATTGTGATGAACACGGCGGCGATGACACTGTTGAGCGCGACGCCGCGTTTTTCTCGCCGCATCATGCTCAGCGACGGCGCGACGCTTTGCGAAACGTTGCTGGGAGTGGCATCCATTGCGCGGTTCTGCATTATCGCATTCCCCTTCCGGGCAACGGGCCGGATTCAGCCATGTGCTAGGATTTCTGCGCTAAACAACTCAACGGAGTCCCTGGCACATGCCTCGTTTACTAGTCCTTATCTTCCTGCTGACCACCCTTTCAATGGCCCAAACTCAAACACTCGCAACCAAGGCTGCGGCAAAGCCCGGCCCGAGCGATGTCCCCATGACCGCCAAGGTGCTGGAGATCAAGGGCGTTTGTGAGGGCGTAGCGCCGAAGGCGGCTGCAGCGCCTTGTGAAACCAGCCTGACTCGCGCCCAGTTTGAGACGCTCTGGAACACATTCAACCGCCAGCCCGGAGCGGGACCAGTGGTGGAGCAACCCGCCGCTGCGCGTCGCTCCATGGCAACCGCTTACGGAAGCATGGTGATCATGTCGCAAGAGGCACGCAAGCGCGGCCTTGAACGCACTCCGGAATTTCAGCTGCAAATGAAGGTTTTGCGGATGCAATTGTTGGCGAAGGCTTTGCAAGAAAGCATCAAGAAGCAATACGCGGAACCTTCTGCCGCAGAGATCGAAAAGTACTATCGGACAATCAGGCTAGCTTCCAGGAGTTGTCTCTGCACAGGTTGCAGATTCCGAAGCGCGGACCTCAACCTGCTCCGGTCGAAGGAAAGCCGGCCGCTCCGCCCGTAACGATCTCCCCAGGGGATGCCGAAGAATTCAGAAAACGCGCTGTCGCGGGAGAGGACTTTGACAAGCTGCAAAAGGAAGTTGTCGACAAGTTGGGATTCAAGACCACGGCCCCGGTGACTTCCGGCAAGCGCCGTCATGGAGAATTCCCTCCGCAGGAAGAAGGCGAGATATTCGCGCTGTCACCGGGAAGCGTGACTCGAGTCATGGACGAGGGCTCGTCCTATGTGATCTACAAGATCGACCAGAAGCGCACGCTGACGCTCGACGAGGTGCGCGGGAACATCGCACGCCAACTCGCGGAACAGAACACCCACGACGCGGAATCGAAGCTGGAGAATTCTCCCGACAAGAAGCTGAACGAGGTCTACTTCTCCGACGCGCCGAAGCACGAGGTGCCGATGCCGCCCCCGGCTGCGGAAAACCCGATGTCTGCACCCGCTCCCAAACCCTGACCCACATGGGCGCTCCGAGCCAGCCAGAGCAAGGAAGTGTGTTGATCACCGGCGTCGCCGGCAACTTGGCGTCGCGCTTGTTGCTTCAGATGACCGGCACTAGAGTGGTCGGCGTAGATTTGCACGCCCCAGCTTCGGACGCCGGCATCGCCCGCTTCGAGTCTGTTGATCTGGGCGACGAAGCTTGTTGCGCCCAATCGATCCGCACCATGCGCGGGAGAATGTTCGAGCAGTAGTGCACCTCGCCTTCGTCATCGATCCGGTCCGCACCGGCGCCGTCCACGTGGAACCATTGGCAGATCAATGTCGCCGGCACCGCCCGCGTGATGGAAGCGATCGCGGAAGTGAATCGCCACGGTGGACGTATCGAGAAGTTTGTTTTTATCAGCAGCGTTTCCGCCTACGGTCCTGAGACTCCGGGACCGATAGACGAGGACCATCCGCTCGCGGCACACACGCTTCCTTACGCCGTAGACAAGATGCAAGCGGACGAGGTTGCGCGGAACCGTTCTGCGCAACTAGGTGAGTGTGCAACCATCATTCTGCGTCCGCACATCTTCGCCGGCGCGACCATGCAGAACTACTTGATCGGGCGCTCCAGGAACTCCGACGGAAAGGGAAACGCGCTGAGCGCTTGCGACAACGCGGCGCCAGGCTGCCGATCGTTTTACCTTTCGGCCACCGTTATCTTGAGAATCTTTTCCAGTTCGTACACGTGGACGACGTTGCACGCCTGATCGCCTATGTTCTTGAAAGGAGACGACCGCCGCCCGGTGACGGTGATGAATGTTGCGGGACGAGGTGACCCTTTGCGATTCGCTGAGTGCGCCGCCCTTGCGCAAGCAAAACTCTGTGCGCTTACCCGGACGGATTGTTTGTCGATGGATATTGAGCTTGATGTGGAAGCTTGGATATCTGGTGTACCGCCCAGATGCTCTTCCTACATTTTGGGCGCGTATACCATGAACACGCTGCGGCTGCAAAAATATCTTGGGCAGGAATACAAATCTGTGATCCGCCACACCGTCGCCGAGGCGCTTGCTGATTCGTTCGATTCAGACCATCGCACTCAATCCGCCATGGCTTAGGCGGAAACCGTGGCGGTGCTTACAGTCTCCTGACATGCCAGCCACGATTGCAGCATAAGAATGCTCCACAGCAAGTATCCCCAATCGCGGCGCCCTGAAAGATGTTCCTGCCATTTCTTGTTCACAGCTTCAGGATCCAGCAGCCCGCGCGCGCGCATTCTGCCCGGATGCAGGGCATCTTCCGCCCAGTCGCGAAGCTCCCGACGCAACCAGCTTCCCAGCGGGACCCCGAATCCAGCCTTGGGTCGATCGGTGAGCGCGGGCGGGACAAATTTCTGCAGTATTTCCCGCACTACATACTTGCCCATGCCATTCTTCACTTTCATCGAGAGTGGTAAGCTCCACGCAAACTCGATGATCTGGTGGTCCAAAAACGGCGCTCTGGTCTCCAGGCTCGCGCCCATGCTGGCCCGATCGACTTTCACCAGAATGTCGTCAGGCAAGTAAGTGATGGTGTCCAGATACATCATCTCTTCGATAAAGTCGGTCGCTCCGAAAGAATCGGGCAAAGGATCGGAGGAGAGGTGCTTGTACTCCGCCGACAGAAGCTCCGACGGGAATGGCGAGACCGAGCTGATCTGCCGATAGAGTTCGCGTTCGCTGCGTGCCCGAACGATGTTCGCCAATTTATGCAGCTTTTCGCCGCCGAGTCTCTGCAATGCACTCGCCGGCATGAACGGCGAGCCGAGCCTGAAGATCCCGTCCCACGCAGCCGGAGAAAGCATCGTGATCGATCGCGCCAAACCGCTGGTTGCGAACCCGGGCATGCGCCTGATGGAATTCCACACTCTGCCGTGCCACAAGTAGCGGTTGTAACCTCCGAACACCTCGTCACCGCCATCACCGGTCAGCGCCACCGTGACGTGGTGCTTAGCCATCTGCGAGATAAGGAAAGTTGGGATCTGCGACGAATCCGAGAACGGCTCATCGAACAATTCGGGCAAGCGGGGGATCACATCCAGCGCCTGGGCCGATGAGACATAAAACTCTGTATGCTCGGTCCGCAGGTGCTTCGCTACCCGCGCCGCATCTTCGGCCTCGTTGTGACTGTCTTCTTGAAATCCGATGGAGAACGTGTGCACCGGCCTGCTGCTCACGCTTTGCATCATTCCAACAACGGTGCTGGAGTCGATGCCTCCGGAGAGAAATGCTCCGAGCGGAACGTCGGACTGCATGCGGGACTTCACCGTCCTGGTCAGCCGGGTCATAAGCGACTCGACTGCGTCATCGACTGAGCCGCGGAAAGGCTGCTCCATCCCTCGTTGTGCCACCTCCCTCATCGACCAGTACGGCTGCGGCGAAATTTCGCGCGAATCACGTTTCACCTTGATGAAGGTGGCCGGCGGAAGCTTTGCTATCCCTTGGTAGATCGAACGCGGCGTCGGCACATAGCCATAGCGAAGGTAGCCTGCAAGAGCGGTGTGATCGATCTCAGAGCGAAAATCCGGATGCGCCGCCAAAGCCTTGAGCTCGGAGCCGAAGACGAAGGTGCTATTCATCCATCCGTAATACAGCGGCTTCTCGCCGATGCGGTCACGGCAAAGGTAGAGCGCCTGCTCAGAACGGTCCCAGACTGCGATGGCGAACATGCCGTTGAGTCGCCGGAGGCTGGCATCGATTCCCCAAGCTTCGAACGCGCTCAGCATGACCTCAGTGTCGGAAGTGCCGCGAAGCTGGACGTGGTGACTGCGTATGAGTTCAGCACGCAGCTCGGGGTAATTATAGATCTCACCGTTAAAGATAATGACGAAGCGGCCGCTGGCCGACTCCATCGGCTGATGGCCGGTCGGAGAGACATCAATGATGGACAAGCGGCGAAAGCCTAATGCGATGCCGCAGGCGGTATCAGCCCAGTGACCATCGTCATCTGGTCCCCTGTGGGTAAGAGACGCGGACATGCGGCGAGCCAGTTCTAACAGCCGCTCTTCTGACTTAGCACCCGATCGATCAAGAAATCCGGCGATCCCACACATCAGATTGAAACCTCAGCTGCGACCCGGGAGTTGAGTCCCAGCGCCGTGCGGTAAAGAGCTGCCAATTCGCCACTTACTCTCACGATGTCAAACTTTTCCCGAACCCGCTTTTGTCCCGCCAGCGCCAGTGCTGCCCTTTTGCCGGGATCGTCCCTTAGTTCGCGGATCGCAGCGGCCAGAGCTTGCGGATCATTGGCCGGTACGAGCATTCCCGAAACTCCGTTTTCGATGACCTCGGGGATGCCATCCACTCCGCTTGCGACAACCGCGGTCCCTAGCGCCATCGCTTCCGCTGCAGCTAGTCCAAACGGCTCGTGTAATGAGGGGAACGCAAAGACGTCTGCTGCCGATACCGCCTCAAACAAATCTCGATGGTGCGCCAAGCCTGAAAGAGTGATAACCGACTCTAACCCGAGAGTCGCGATTTCGTTCTGCAATTTTTGCCTGAGCGGCCCATCTCCATAGATCAGGGCGCGAATTGGCACACCTTCTAGCGCCATTTGCCGGACCGCATCGATCAGGACAGCATGGCCTTTTTGGATCGCCAACCGTCCGGCGGTTATCACCAGGAATTCATCCGGCGTGATGCCTAGTTTCGCTCGTATCTGCCGCCTATGCTCAGGCGACAATTTTGGGAGAGTCGTTAGGTCGAGTCCATTAAAAATGACTTCCGACGGCGGCGCCTTCAACAATTCCTGGTTCGAGCGTGCAATGAATCGCGTGACCGAGAGATACTGGTCGATTCCATAACGCAACGCCGCGCGATCGAAGATGCGGCGCAGCCAGCGGAGAGGACTGTGAACGGGAAATTGCTGGTACTCACTATTGTGGAAGGTCACGATGCGTTTTGGCTTTCCCGCGTCGACTTGCTGAGCGCCACAGCGGTGATGGAAAGCCACAGATGCGCATGGACAATTTCGTACTGCCCAGCGCGCAACAATCTTCCCAGGCGGACGCTGCTGGAGATAAAGTCGCGTGCGTCCCATAGATCGAGCCGATGGACTTTGATGCCGCGTTCTTCAAACAGCGGCTGCAAGGTGTAAGGAGCTTGCAGCACGGCGACCTCAGACTCAATCCCATGCTGCCGCAGACTCGGGATCAAAGTGGCGACTTGATGTTCCGCACCCGCTGCACCGAGCGTGTCGATGACGTGGAGGACGCGGATTGGGGTCGCACAAGTCGTCACCGAAAGATAAGCTCTAGGTTCTGTGACGCTCGCGCTCGTCTGCTTCAGACGCCTGAATCGACCGGCCCATCAGCCTGTCAAACAACTTGACCGCTCCCCAAAACAATGCCGCCCAGGACCAAAGTAGCAATAAATGACTCAATCAGGGTCTCGAGGGGTAGGGTCTCAAGGATGAGCATGGCGGAATTATATCTTGCATGTCTAGCTATCCCGACTTCCTCATCGCCTTCTTCTTCTCCCAAACACGGCCAGACACACCAGAAAAATCAAAATAAGGACAATGCCCAGCCAATAAAAGCTATTATCGGGTGAAACCATCCCGCCGCGCGGGTCTACCGTGACTGCTTCCGTCAACAGAGTTCCCCTCAATTGAAGATTTGAAATTGGATGCGCTAACTACCGCTTTGTTCGATTTAGAGGTTTTCACAATTGTACAATTTTTTTTCCGTATCTCTGCCGGTGAACATAGAATGCACTTTATGCCTCTTTGTAAGGACAGCTATTCGCGAGCGCTTGCACGCTTGACCGAGATATTCCGCCGCACTGGGGATAAGCACGAGGCGCATCGCGCCGCAGCGCCCGTCCTCCATGAGATGGCCGCCGACCCCACGTACCTTACCGCGGTGCTGGAGTGCTACCTCCGCCGTGAGGGCATCTGGAATTCAACTCATTATCCCGTTCTCGGCGGCGGATTCGAACTAAATCCCTATCACTCGCTCGACATAAATTTTTGGATCCCTCTCCCGGATTGCGACCCGGGCCTCTCCACGAAAGCGATCCATCATCATGGGCGGATGATCTTGAGCACGATCAACATCTTCGGCCCCGGGTATGAGCACTGGACATTCAAGCCGCCGCAGGCCGTCGATGCTGAAAGAGAGATTTTTCGTCTTGAGCCGCTCGAACACGGCCAGCACGAACAAGGACATATTGCATTTGTGGATGCCAACATCCCACACGTTCCTTTCTTCGTGCCTAAGCTCTCGGTCACCGTGGCGCTCTGGAGCAACAGCACCCCAACCACTTGGCGCGATCACGCCAAGCGCATGCCGCTGGTCAAGGGCCACGGACCCAAGCTGAGAAAGGTCGCGCAGCGTATGGGCCTGACCAAGACGCTCGACTTGAAAATCCTCGAATATTTCGATTTCTACCCCACGCCGCAGGGCTTCAAGGGCATGCGCGACCGCAAAGAGTTTGCGCGGGGGCCGAAAACGAAAACTTCGTGAGCGCACTTTTTTACATCCTGCAGCAGAGCGGGCGGCAGGAACTGGCTCCGCTGGTGCAACAGACACTCGACTCCGGCGAGAAGCTGGAGAACCGCGAGTTCATCGCACGTCTTCTCGGCGACTTGATAGCTGACCGACCCATTACAGCACGCTACTCGCCCGGCCAGACCGATGTGGCCTTCGCGATTTTCGGGCCGCCGACATCGAGCGCGCCCTCGCCGCTCAATCTACAGGTCGCTTGCAAAGGGCTGCCGATGGGCGCTAATTCGCGTGGCGCGTTGCAAAGGGCTACTGCGCCCCCTCACCCCAGCGATTTCGTGTACTCGCGTCTGCAGCGGTGCATGGCATGGGACATCCGCAACGGCAATTGGCGCGAGCCGGAGCTGAAGCTGCTTCCCTACGCGGTGCACGCCGGCGAGACGGCACTCGATATCGGCGCGAACTTTGGCGTCTATTGCTATTACCTCTCGCGCGCCGTGGGCGCGAAGGGCCAGGTCTTTGGCTTCGAGCCGATTCCGTTCACCTTCAGCGTGCTGTCCTATGTTCGACGCTTGCTCCGGCTGCGTAACGTCCGGCTCTTCAATTACGGGTGCAGCAACGTCGCGGGACTGGTCACGTTCACTGTTCCGCTGCAAGACTCAGGCGGCGTCTCTGCCGGGCAGGCTCATATCGGGACTCGCAACGATGACCACGCTGGAAAGGAGAAGCAGGTCCGCTGGAAGGCGACGCGTGAAATTCCAGCAACGCTGATCAAGTTGGACGAATTTCTTGCTGGATTCCAACTCGGGAGGTAACGCTCATCAAGTGCGACACCGAGGGTGCCGAGTTCCTGGTGTTTCAGGGGGCCTCGAATATTTTCTCGACCGCTTTCTTCCCACTGTGGTTCTAGAGATAAATCCGTGGTTCCTCGAAGGCTTCGGCATCCGGCTGGAGCAGCTTGTGGATCTATTTCTGCGCCGTGGATACCAGATGTTCCGCTTCAAAGATGATGGCAACGAACGTCTGGAGCCGGTTCGGTCTGATCAAGTCGTGGAAGACAACTACATCTTCATCCACTACGATACAAGGAACGCTTTACCCATTTACTCACACTTTCTGTCGCCGCCGCCGGTCGTCGTGAATGAATGCAGGATTTTGCGGGCACTATTTGTAACCTGACCGCGACCGGATTCTCGCGGACGCCCCTGACTTTGTTGCCCACCTTATTGATCGACATGCGTAATTGACCTGGCAAAAAGCTA
>CAVQGF010000080.1:0-27773 GCA_963711965.1 uncultured Acidobacteriota bacterium
TCTTTTGCAGCAGGCGGAGTAGCCTCGCGAACCACCGCACCTTCGGGAGCAAGAATGGTGGGGGGCGGCGGCTTTTCTTCGTCGTCCAGGCTGATTTCTTCATCCAGCCCGATGGACTTTTCGAATTTCTTGGCCGTCTCCTCGATCTCGAGTTGGCGTACTTCCTCCTGGACCTGCACCTGGAAGTCGTTACTGGCGCGCTTGATCTCCGCCATGATGCGGCCGAACTGGCGCGCTAACTCAGGCAGGCGGCGCGGTCCGACCACAATCAGCGCCAGCAGGAAGATGAACAACATCTCGGAAAAGCCGAGGTTCATATGCAAATCATATCAGGGAGAATGGTGGTACCTTTTCCCGGTAAGCTGCGTCTAATAAATAGGTTTCGCGGGGAAAAAGCCTTCGGAATCACGGTATACTGCATCCAATCAGAGCGGGATTTTAGCCGCTCCGGTGAATACCCTAAAGGATAGTATTCGATGGCTGGCATCTTCTGCCCGTCCTCTCCGTTCCCTTTTCTTCATTTCGATGGTCATTCTAATCTGTGGCGCACTCGGCGGTGTCTTCGGCCAGCGAATCGGAGCAAGTTCCGGCGCGTCTGATGGCAACGACGTCAGCGACAGCCTGCGAAATTTCTCCAGGTCTATGACCTCGTCGAGCAGAACTATGCCGAGCCGGTGAATCCCGACAAGGCCATCTACAACGGCGCTATCCCGGGCATGCTGCACGTGCTTGACCCGCACTCCAACTTCTTTGATCCCAAGTCCTACTCCGCCCTGCGCGAAGAGCAGCGCGGCAAGTACTACGGCGTGGGCATGCAGGTTGGGCCCCGCAATAACAAAGTCATCGTCATCGCGCCGTTCGTCGGGACTCCCGCTTATCGCGCCGGCATTCGTCCGGGCGACATCATCATCGCCGTCGATGGCAAGCCCACCGACAACATGAACACCTCTGACGTTGCCGAACTGCTCAAGGGACCCAAAGGCACCAACGTCAAAATCACGATCTTGCGCGAAGAAGTCGACAAGCCGATGGACTTCAACATCGTGCGCGACGAGATCCCGCGCGCCAGCGTCGATCTCGCATTTCATGATTCGCCCCGGCATCGGCTACATGCACGTTGCCGGCTTCCAGGAAACGACTGAGAAAGAAGTCTCAGACGCACTCGATGAGATGGGTGACCTGAAAGGCCTGATCCTCGACCTTCGCCAGAATCCCGGTGGATTGTTGAGCGAGGGCGTTGGCGTCGCCGACAAGTTCCTGAAGAAGGGCGCGGTCATCGTCTCGCATCACGGACGCGCCAGCGCAGAACGGGTCTACAAAGCCAGCCATGGCAATGGCGGCAAAGAATATCCGTTCGTCGTACTGGTGAATCGCGGCACGGCTTCGGCGGCTGAGATCGTCTCCGGCGCCATCCAGGATCATGATCGCGGACTTGATCGTCGGTGAGACCACCTTCGGCAAAGGACTCGTGCAGACGGTTTATCCGCTGGCCGAGAACACCGGCCTGGCCTTGACCACCGCCAAGTACTACACGCCCAGCGGACGCTTGATCCAGCGCGAATACACCGGCGTCTCGCTCTACGACTACTACTACAACCGCGACAAGCGAAGAGAACGACGCCAGTCGCGAAGTGAAGATCACCGACAGCGGACGCAAGTTTACGGTGGCGGCGGCATCACGCCCGACGTGAAGATCGCGTCCCCGAAGCCGAACCACTTCCAGGACACGCTGCTGCAGCACTATGCCTTCTTCAACTTCGCCAAGCATTACACCATGAACCACCACGTCGCGAAGCAACTTCGAGGTTGACGACAACGTGATGCAGGAGTTCCGCAAGTTCCTCGACGACGCAGAAGATTCCTTACACCGAGGCCGAGCTGAGCGAGAACAACGATTGGGTTCGCGCCAACATCAAGAGCGAACTGTTCATCGCCGAATTCGGTCAGCAGGAAGGTCTGCGTGTGCGTGCTGAGGCGGATCCGCAGGTCGTGGACTCGCTCAAGTACCTGCCCAAAGCCAAGGACCTGGCCGACAACGCCAAAGCGCATCATTGCCGACCGCAACAACGCGCGAGCAGTGAACCAGTAATCGTTATTTAGGAACATAAAAAGCCCGCGGTATTCGCGGGCTTTGCTTTTGTACTCGGCTCTAACTCGGTATCAGTACTCTAAGCAGTGACTCTTCCCGCCAGCTCGCCTTTGTAGTTCAGCGCCTTGAGTCCCAGAAAGCGCGCTCCAGAACCCAGCTCTTCTTCGATCCTCAGCAGCTGGTTGTACTTTGCGACGCGGTCGGTGCGCGAGGCGGACCCAGTTTTGATCTGTCCGCATGCGGCGCCAACCGCGAGGTCCGCAATAAAAGTGTCTTCGGTCTCACCCGAGCGGTGCGATGCGATGGACGTATATCCGTTGCGCTTAGCCAGTTCAATCGCATCCAGCGTCTCGCTTACCGTTCCGATCTGATTCAGCTTGATGAGAATGGAGTTCGCCACGCCCTCATCGATTCCCTGCTGCAACCGTTCGGGGTTAGTGACAAACAGGTCGTCGCCGACCAACTGGATCTTATCTCCCAGCTCTTTGCTCATCAGCGACCATCCATGCCAGTCGTCTTCCGCCAGTCCATCTTCGATCGAGACGATGGGATACTTACGCGCCCAATCAGACCAATACCGCACCATCTGCTCCGGCGAATGCTCCGACTTGTCGGACTTCTTGAAGACGTATTTGCCGACTTGGACAAGTCGCTGGTGTTTCCTTCTTTAACGAAAAATTCGCTCGCCGCCGGGTCAAGCGCGATAGCGATCTCCTGCTCCTGGCTCATACCCCGCCTGCTGAATAGCTTCGATCACCAACTCAATGGCTTCCACGTTCGACTTTACCGACGGCGCAAAACCGCCTTCGTCGCCTACTCCGGTGTTGTACCCGCGCTTCTTCAGCACGCCCTTCAGGGTGTGAAATACCTCAGCTCCCCAACGCAGCGCTATGGAGAAGCTTTCCGCGCCAACCGGCATGACCATGAATTCCTGGAAATCAACGTTGTTGTCCGCGTGTGCACCGCCGTTAAGGATGTTCATCATCGGCACCGGCAGAAGATTCGCGTTGATCCCGCCCAGGTAGCGATAGAGCGGCATCTTGGTGGATATGGAAGCCGCACGCGCACACGCCATCGAGACCCCAAGAATCGCATTGGCTCCCAAACGTCCCTTGTTGGGCGTGCCATCCAGCTCGATCATCTTGTCGTCGATGGAGCGTTGGTCAGAGGCGTCCATGTTCGAAAGTGCGCTGTCGATCTCGGTGTTCACATTCGCGACCGCCGTCAGACACGCCTTTGCCCACATAGCGTTCCTTGTCGCCATCGCCTAAGCTCTACGGCTTCGTGTTCGCCGGTAGAGGCGCCACTCGGCACGGCGGCGCGTCCGATGGTGCCGTCGTTCAGATGGACTTCGGCTTCGACCGTAGGATTTCCACGCGAATCCAGGATCTCGCGGGCGTGAATAGCGCCAATGGTGGTGTTGGACATGGAAGTGCCCCTTTACGAATCTCTTCCATCAGCTGGGAGCTGTGAAGTCCGCCGTAAATCTCTTGTATGGTGCGCGGTCGCTCCATCCGGAAGAATGGCGATTATAACAACTGCTCTTAGGTCTCTCCCCGATGTCCTACTGCCAGCAACACCGTCTAAGATGGACAGGCGAGTTGACGCGAACTCGCATTTCCGCGTATAACCAGCCTGCTTTACTAGGTCGGAGATTTTACAATTTCCACACCCGCGAAATTCGGTCTACTCGAGGAAACCGCTCCGGTCCGGGAGAGATTAATAAAAAAAGCCAAGGCAAAAGTTAAAAAGACGCCAGCCTAAGCTGATGGTTACTAAAGGCACTTAAGAAGGCGCGCTGCCGGCAAGCAGCCGCCGCTCCCGAGCGGCAATCTGCGAATGCCGACCTGCGGCTCGATCCGCGTTTTGCACAGGCTGTGCAAAATTACGAGGCCGGACTCAAGGCCATGCAAGAGCATAAATTTGAGCGCGCCAAGTCGCTTTTAGAGAAGGTTTGCCAGAGCGGAGTGCGGGAATTGGCTGATCGCGCCTTCATCCACCTGAATACGTGCAACCAGCAGATGGGCAAGGCTTCTTCGGGCGCCTTCAAGACGCCAGGAAGAGCACTACGACTTCGCCGTCGTCACTGATCAATGGCGGCAATTTCGACGATGCCCGCAGCCATCTGGAAAAGATTCTAAGCCAGAATCCAAAGCCGACTATGCCCACTACGGCATGGCCGCTCTTGAATGTCTGACCGGCCACATCGAGCCCGCGCTTAAAAGTTTGAACGAGGCCATCCGTCTCAATCCTGCGAACCGCTTATCAGGCCAGCAACGACAGCCGACTTCGACCGCCTTGAACGACGACCCACGGTTCACCGAAGTCCTCTATCCAGAGATCGAAGAGCAGCCCGAGACGGAGACCGTGATCCGCAAGAAGAAGTGAGCGCGCGCGAATGGCTCTGTCGGAGTCTCTTCCGATAGTTACAATCAGCTATTGACTCCCATGGCAAAACCGAAAGTGCCAAACGTCGCGAACTGAGCCGCCCGCAAGAGTGGCAATCGCCATCATGGCCGCGGGAAAAGGCACGCGCCTCAAATCAAAAGATCCCAAAGTGTTGCATCGCATTGGCGGCAAGCCGCTGCTCGAGCACGTCATCGCGGCGGCGCCTCCAAGTAGTCCCGGCCCACGGACATTTTCGCCATCGTCGGACATGAAGAAGCACGGGTGCGTGCCGCTGTCGAAGCACACGGGAGTCCGAATTCATCTCGCAGCCAGAGCAGCGTGGCACCGGTCATGCGATGATCTGCTCGCAAGCAAGCTCTGAAGGCGTACGACGACGTGTTGGTGCTTTCCGGCGACGTACCTTTGATCACTGCAGCGACGATCCAACGCCTGCTCGATTTTCATCACTAGCAAGAGCGCCGCCATGACGATTCTCACTACCGAGCCGCCGGACCCAACCGGCTACGGGCGCATCGTCCGCAAGTCTGGAGAGACTGTCGCCGCCATCGTGGAGCAGAAGGCGCTCAGCCCTAAGCAGCAGAAGATCAAAGAGATCAACTCCGGCATCTATGCTTTTTCTGCCGCTGATCTTTTCTCGCGACTGGATCGCCTAACCACAAACAACGCGCATCGCGAGTTCTATCTGACCGACATTGCTTCCCTGCTGACCAAAGACAGGAAGAAGAGTCTTGGCGCTCAGGGCAACGGATGCTCACGAAGTTCTGGGCGTCAACACGCGTGGGGAGCTGTCACAACTAGATTCCGAGCTTCGACGCCGCAAGGCGCGCGAGCTGATGAGCAAGGGCGCAACCATTTTCTACCCCGAGACCTGTGTCATCGACTCGGGCGTTTCCGTGGGGGCCGACGCCATCATCGAGCCCTTCGTCCAATTATTGGGGAACACTACTATAGGCGAAGCCACTCGAATCGCTTCCTATTCCGTGATCACCGATTCCAGAATTGGCCCGAACGTTACGGTGCGGCCGGGGTGCATTATCTCCGAATCAACCATAGCGGAAGGCGCTGTCCTCGGGCCGTATGCGCACATCCGTCCGGGAAGCGAGATCGGCGAAAGTGCCCACGTGGGAAATTTCGTCGAGACCAAGAAGACGAAGCTCGGCAAAGGTTCGAAAGCCAATCACCTCACGTATCTCGGCGACGCCCAGATCGGTGACAACGTAAACGTGGGCGCCGGCACTATCACCTGCAATTACGACGGCGTTAACAAGCACCAAACCATCATCGACGATGGCGTCTTCATCGGCAGCGACTCTACCCTTGTTGCCCCGGTCAAGATCGGCAAGGGAGCCTACGTCGCCGCTGCTTCCACGGTGACCGAAGACGTTCCCGAAGATTCGCTCGTCATCGGCCGTGCTCGCCAGGAAGTTAAGCCCGGTTGGGCCAAGGCACGCCGCGAAAAGCGCGCCGCTTCGAAATAATCCTACTGTGACAGTCCGATCCGTTTCATCAGATCCCGGAATCGCGGATCGCTTCTCAGCGGATCATAGGCAGGATTCACCTTCAGGCTGATCAGCACGTTGGAATGCTGCATCAGGGCCACTTTGAAGCCCGCGAACACCCTGTCTTTGTCGCCGAGACCGAGCGCCGCATAGATTTCAGGACCCGGATCGACCTGGCCGCGTGTAAGGGTAGCCAGCATCTTGTCGGTTGCTCTAGCTTTTTCGATCTGACCGGCCTTGCCGTAGAGGTAGACGAGGTTTGCGATCGTCCACGGCATGGGTGTTTCCTCATGAATACTGGCGTTTTCCGCCAGGGCTTCCGCATACATGTGCTTCTGGACGTAAACCATCGTGATCATGTGGGCACGACCAAAATCTGGATCACGTGCCAGAACAGCGCGAAACTGCTCCATGGCCTGGTCATACTTGCGCTCGTAATACAGCAAGACGGCGAAGTCTGTACCGACAACGGGCGATAGGGGGTCCAACTCACGTGCGCGCTTCATCTCCGCGTCGGCTTCCTCGAATCGGCCCAGGAACGATAAGAACTCGCCATACCACTGGTGGCCGGTAGCATAATTCGGATCGAGTTCGATAGCGCGCCGATATTCCTTCTCAGCCGTCGTCCAATCCCAATCGTAGTTCTGGGCGATCAGGGCCAATGATGTGTGCGCCTCAGGGAGATTGGGGTCAAGTTCGAGCGCCTTCAACGCGGCGGCACGCGCCTTGGGGATCACCTGGTCCTGGGGCGCGAGGGTGTAACCGCTGAGAAGGCCGTAAGAGTCAGCGAGTCCAGCGTAAGCAGGCGCATAGTTCGGGTCGGCAGCGACCGCAGCTTCGAAGTGCGATATCGCCTGCTGAAAATCAGAGCGCTTCGACCATAGATAGCGGCCACGAAGATACTCTTCGTGCGCCTTCGGGTCCACCGGTTGAGAGGCGAGCAGCCGGGCGCGAGACGTGGGGTCCAGATTGAGCTTGATCTTCGCGGCGATGTCGCGGGTCACATCATTCTGTAACGTCAGGATGTCGCGCTGATCGCGTTCATAGCTTTCCGCCCAAATGTGCTGGTCGGTCCTGCCGTCAATGAGCTGCGCGGTGATGCGCACACGCCCGCCGGCGCGCATCACTGAACCTTCCACGATCGCGTCAACATTCAACTGCCTCGCGATCACGGGTAGCGGCTGGCTCGTGTTCTTGTATTGCTGGGCCGATGTTGCCGACATCACGCGTAGACCCTGCAACGAAGCCAGGCGGGCAGTCAGCTCATCGGTCAGGCCCTGCGAAAAGTACTCTTGCTCGGGGTCGCTGGAAAGGTTCTTCAGAGGCAACACAGCGATCGATCGAATGGCTCCCGTGCTTGTCGCCGAATACCGTCGTGCGAAAAAGAAGACTCCTGCGCCGATCGCCACAAGAATCAAAAGCACGGCCGTGGCCAGCGTGCGCCGGCTTCCTACCGCAGATTCGATCGTCACAACGTGCTTCGCCGCCAGTGACGGCTTTGCTAGCGTCACCGGATAAAGGAAGCGATAGCCCCGTCGTCCAGCTGTCTCGATGTAATGCGGATGCCGTGCCGAATCGTTGAGCGCGGCACGCAATTTGTTTACCGAGCTGCTGATGTTGTGATCAAAATCGACGAAGGTACCCTCTGGCCACAGTCGCCGGCGTAGCTCTTCCCGCGTTACCAGCTCTCCCGGCCTCTCCACAAGGGCCAGCAGTAACTGAAACGGCCGCTCCTGAAGTTTTATCCGGTAACCATGCTTCCGCAGCTCGCAGGTGCGAACGTCTACTGTGTACACTCCAAATTGATAGTTGGGCTTCGACTCGGCCGGGCGATGCATACCAACCTTCCACGAGAGGTAAAAGTTTAGCACGAAAAAAATGCGCCATAAAAACCCTAATGACTGGGTCATCTAAGGCCAAATCCACCAGCAACTTACGCGGTGACTACAAAATAAATAGAAGATGAACGGAAAGCCCTTGACACGGCAAGCCGGAGCAGCCGTTAATGCTTGGGCAACTTCAGGGCAGTGCTAAAAACGCCCTACGGTGAGGTCGAATGTTTCGACGAACGTTCCTTCTGGCCCTAGCCTTGCTCGCGCTCGGCTCAATAGCGCTCAGCGTCCGCAGCACCCTTCCCAATCCGATCGTGAGTCCGAATGACAGCGGTACCCTGAGTACCTACAGCACCTCCGGCTCAATCGACGTCTCCACTCCGTTTTTCCAGAGTCTGGGCACGAACGGTCGCACGTGCAATAGCTGCCACGTTTCGACTACCGCTTGGACGATTTCGCCCACCGAAGTGCAATCGCGCTTCAAGTCGACCAATGGGACGAGATCCCATTTTTAGGACGAACGACGGCGCCAATTGCCCGAGCGCAGACGTGTCAAACCTAGCCGCCCGGAAGGTGGCCTACAGCCTGCTTCTTAGCAAAGGCCTGATCCGTGTCTCCATGCCGGTGCCTGCAACGGCCGATTTCCAGATCACCAACATTCAGGACCCCTACAGTTGCGCGCAAACCACGTCATCGCAGCCAGCTCTGTATCGCCGGCCGCTGCCCGCGACGAATCTCACGTTTCAGACCACCGTCATGTGGGATGGTCGTGAAAGCCCTCAAGGCCGTTCACTGGAAGCAAACCTGACGCAACAAGCCATCGATGCGACTTCAGGCCACGCCGAGGGGGCGGTGACTCCGACCCCGGCGCAACTGCAACAGATCGTAGCCTTCGAGAGGGCTTTGTACACAGCCCAATCCTCCGACCGCGGCGCTGGTACGCTGAATGGCCAGGGGGCCAAGGGCGGCTCCAACTATCTCGCTCAACAAGAGTTCTACGCGGGTATTAACGATGCTTTGGGCGGCGATCCCGAAGGTGAACCTTTCAACTCTAAAGCCTTCACCACGTACAACAACTGGGCCAATTCCTCAGCACCTTCAAAGGCTTCCATCGCTCGCGGTCAGGAACTCTTCAATAACTTTCCGATCACCATCACAGGCGTGGCTGGATTGAATGACCTGCCTGGGCTTTCGACAGTGAACGGCACCTGCACCACCTGCCATGATTCACCGAACGTCGGCAATCATTCCGTGCCGCTGGCCATCGACATCGGCATCACCGACTATCCGGCGCTCCCCGCTCTCGACGTAACCGGTCTTCCCGTCTACACCATTCAATGCAATGGGACCGGCGAAGTGAAGCACACCACCGACCCGGGGCGGGCCATGGTCACTGGAAAGTGCGCGGACGTCGGCAAGACTAAGGGTCCCGTCCTGCGCGGCCTGGCAGCTCGTGCTCCGTACTTTCACAATGGCGGAGCCAAGACCCTTGACGCCGCTGTCGAGTTCTACAACCAGCGCTTCCAGCTTGGATTCACCGACCAGCAGAAGAAAGATCTGGTCGCTTTCCTGAAAACGCTTTAACGAAATCTGGCGGGCGGTACTCAACCGGGTGTCGTCCGCCTATTCTCATTCACCGCTCCGCAGCGGTTCCCCTTCGGGAACCTTTTCGCACAAAATTCACAAAAACTTTCGAATCTTTTTCGCCCTGCACTGAATCTTGAGGCCTGTTGATCGTCCCCCTTGAGGCGCTTGGGCCGATATACTTGTATCTAACTTTTAATCAACTCATTCCGAGGATGTATGGCGAAAAGGATGTTATTGACCCTGGGCGTCGCCCTGTTGGTCATTTCGGGTTTAGGGTTCGCAAAGTACCGGCAGATCCAGAGTGCGATCAAAGGTTCGCACTTCGAGCCTCCGCCGGAGGCGATCACTTCCGTGGTCGCGCAAGAGGTCAAGTGGCCGTCCACGACCAGTGTCGTAGGAACCGCCGTCGCGATTCACGGTGTTACCGTCAGCGCCGACTTGCCCGGGAAAGTTGAAAAGATCACATTCGAATCAGGCACCACCGTCCATCAAGGTGATGTCCTGGTCGAATTGGACACTCGTCAGGAACGTGCTCAGCTGGCCGACGCGGAAGCGCAGCGCGATCTCGCGCGCATCAACTTCGCGCGCAGAAAAGGTCTTGTCGATGAAGGTGTGATCTCGCGTTCGGATTACGATCAGGCAAGCGCCGAGCAGAAGTCGACCGACGCCAAGGTGGGCGAGATCCGCGCCACCATCGATCGCAAGACCATCCGTGCTCCATTCACCGGCATGCTTGGGATACGGCAAGCGAACCTGGGCCAATATATGGCCGCTGGGGATCCCATTGTTCCGCTGCAATCTCTGAATCCGATTTACGTCAATTTCGGCATTCCGCAACAGACCGCGAGCCACATCCGCGTGGGACAGAATCTACAGATCACCGCTCGCGATCAGGCAGACGCCAAGTTCAGCGGACACGTGACCGCTATCAATTCCCTGGTCGATGAGACCACCCGCAATGTGCAGGTGCAGGCAACGGTCGCGAACCCTAAGAAACCAGCTTCGTCCCGGCATGTTTGTCGAAGTAGAAGTGGGAGTAGCCGCCGACCGTGAAGTCATCGCCTTACCGGCCTCGTCCATAAGCTACGCTCCGTTCGGCGATTCGGTTTGGATAGTGGAGGACATGAAAGCGCCCGATGGGAGTGGGAAAACGTACCGCGGCGTCCGCCAGCAGTTCGTAAAGGTAGAAGGCTCGCGTGGCGACCAGGTGGGGATCGTCTCCGGCCTCAAGGGTGGAGAGGAGATCGTTACCTCCGGCGTGTTTAAACTTCGGCCTGGCGCTGCGGTCATGGTCAACAACAGCATTCAGCCGGCCAATAGCCCCACGCCCAAGCCCGAGGACAACTAAATGAAGTTGACTGATCTTTTTATAAAGCGACCTGTCCTCGCCATCGTCGTCAACCTGGTGATCCTGATCGCTGGGTTGCAGTCGATCCGTTCGCTCAGCGTCCGCCAGTATCCGCGCAGCGATATCGCTGAGATCCAAGTCTCCACGGTGTACGTTGGCGCCAATGCTGACCTGGTGCGCGGCTTCATCACCACTCCGCTCGAGCGCGTGATCGCCAGCGCGGACGGCATCGATTACATGGAGTCGTCGAGTTCGCAGGGCATCAGCACCATCACCGTCCACCTCAAGCTGAATTACGACACCAACGCTGCGTTGACACAGATCCAGGCCAAGGTGGCGCAGGTGAAGAACGAGATGCCGCCGGAGGCGCAGGCCTCCGTGATCGAATTGCAGACTGCCGACCAACAGTTTGCCGCGATGTATCTCGGCTTCTCCTCTACCGACCTCGATCAAAACCAGATCACTGACTACCTCACGCGCGTGGTCCAGCCCAAGCTAAGCGCCATCAGCGGCGTGCAGCGTGCCGACATTCTCGGTAAACGCACCTTCGCAATGCGCGTGTGGCTCAAGCCTGACAAGATGGCCGCTCTCGGCATCTCGCCGTCGGCCGTCCGCACCGCCTTGTCGAATAACAATTACCTTTCCGCGCTGGGCAACACCAAGGGCTCCATGGTCTCGGTGAACCTGGTCGCCAATACCGACTTGCGGACTGCCGAAGAGTTCAAGCAGCTTGTCGTTAAAGAAGACAAAGGCACAATCGTTCGGCTGGGTGAGATCGCAGACGTTGTTCTTGGCGCCGAAGATTACGATCAGGATGTTCGCTTCAACGGCGAGCAAGCGACCTTCATGGGCATCTGGGTTTTGCCCACTGCTAACTCGCTCGAAGTAGTGAAGCAGGTCCGTGAGGCGATTCCCGGCATCCGCGCCCAATTGCCCACCGGCATGAAGGTCGGCATTCCTTACGACTCCACCGCTTATATCGAAGACGCGATCAAGGAAGTTCTGCACACGCTGACCGAAACTCTGATCATCGTCGTCATCGTCATCTTCCTGTTCCTGGGCTCTATACGTTCGGTGTTGATTCCGGTCGTCGCCATTCCGCTCTCCTTGATCGGCGCGGTGTTCCTCATGTTGGTGGCTGGTTTCACCATCAACCTGCTTACGCTGCTCGCCATCGTGCTCTCGGTCGGGCTAGTCGTCGACGATGCGATCGTGATGGTGGAAAACGTTGAAAGGCATTTGCAACTTGGTCAGCCGCCGATCCGTGCTGCTATCGACGCGGCCCGCGAACTCGTTGGTCCCATCATCGCCATGACCATCACCCTCGCCGCGGTCTATACGCCCGTCGGAATTCAGGGCGGTCTCACCGGCGCGCTCTTCCGCGAATTTGCGTTCACTTTGGCAGGCGCGGTCATCATCTCCGGAATCGTCGCATTAACACTCTCTCCCATGATGGCTTCGCGCTTGCTCCGCGAAGGTGATTCCGAGCGCGGATTCCAGGGATGGATCAACCGCCGTTTCGACCGCCTTCGCGAAGCTTACGTTCGCGGACTCACCGGCACCCTGAACTATCGCCCGGCGGTGCTCATGGTCTGGGGCATCGTGGTTGCCCTGATGATTCCCTTCTATATGTTCTCGCAGCGCGAGCTCGCGCCCGCGGAGGACCAGGGCGTCGTCTTCGGCGTCATCCAGGCCGCTCCTAACTCCACGCTGGATCAAACCAAGCTATTCGGCGATCAGGTTTACAACGTCTATCACTCGTTCCCTGAGAGCGAGAGCATCTTCCAGATCCTCTCGCCTACCGGCGGCTTCGGCGGCATGGTGACCAAGCCCTGGAGCGAACGCAAGAAGACTGCACAGCAACTTCTAGTCGAATCAACGGGACCGCTCTCTAAGATCGCTGGCATCCGCGTGATTCCCTTGACGCCTGCTCCACTTCCCGGCGGCAGCGGATTCCCCGTGGACTTCGTCATCGCGTCCCCGGGTGAGCCCAAAGAACTCGCCGACTTTGCCGACAAGCTAGTGAAGAAAGCCTTTACCAGCGGCATCTTCATCTATGCCGACTCTGATTTGAAATTCGACCAGCCGCAGACTGAAGTCGTCTTCGATCGCGACAAGTTGCGTTCGCAGGGTGTTGATCTCAGCCAGGCGGGCCGCGATCTCTCCACCATGCTGGGCGGCGATTACGTCAACCGCTTCAGCATTCAGGGACGCAGCTATAAGGTTATCCCGCAAGTTAAGCGTGTAGAGCGCCTTACCCCCGAGCAACTCGAAAACATCTACATCACCGGCTCGAACAATAAGCTCGTCCCGCTCTCGACTTTCGCGACGCTCAACACCACCACGCAGCCGCGCCAGCTGAATAAATTCCAGCAGCTGAATGCGGTGCGTATTCAAGGAGTGATCCCGCCTCCAGTACCGCTCGATACGGCGCTGAAGTTTTTGGAGAACGAATCGGCGCAGATGCTGCCGCAAGGATTCACCGTCGACTACGCCGGTGAATCTCGTCAGCTGCGCGTTGAAGGCAGCAAGTTCCTAGGAACGTTCCTGCTCTCCGCCATTTTGATCTACTTGATCCTGGCGGCGCAGTTTGAGAGTTTCCGCGACCCGTTCATTATTCTCGCGGGTTCGGTTCCTCTGGCGCTCTCAGGCGCGTTGATGTTCTCGTTCCTCGGATTCACGTCTCTGAACATCTACAGTCAGGTGGGTCTCATCACGCTCGTAGGATTGGTATCGAAGAACGGCATCCTTATCGTTCAGTTCGCGAACGAGCTGCAGCAGCGTGGCAAAGACAAACTCGACGCCGTGATCGAAGCGTCCGGCACCCGTCTTCGTCCCATCATGATGACCACGGCAGCTACCATCGCCGGACACTTCCCGCTCATCCTGGCCAACGGTCCCGGTGCTGGCGCCCGCAACAGCATCGGTATCATGCTGGTCAGCGGCATGTTCATCGGCACTGTGTTCACACTGTTCGTTGTGCCTTCCATCTATATGCTGGTCGCGATCAGGCACACGCCAGAACCCGCAGATTGGGAGCAGGAAGGTTCCCTCCACCGACCCGAAGAAGTGGTCGCCTAAAAGTACAACTACCCTGACAATCCATTCCAGTGTGGATTGTCAGGGCCGTTTTTTGTCTTCATTCGCTACGGCAGGTTTTTCTTTCGGCGTGAGGACTGCCGCAAATCTCGCTTACAATTACTCTCCTTCATGAAGGGTGGACGAATCCCCGAGCTGGACGGAGTGCGCGCGCTGGCACTCATCCCGGTACTGTACATTCACTCGAACGTCATCGAGCATAGCGGCCTTGGCATCTTCGCAGCCTATGGATGGATCACCGTCGACCTGTTCTTTGTTCTCTCCGGGTTCTTGATAACCGGCATATTGCTTGATGCAAAGGGAGAGGCGGGATATTTCCGGAATTTCTACGCCCGGCGTGCCCTTAGGGTTTGGCCGCTCTACTTCGCGCTCCTGATGGTTGTGCTCGTTGTGCTTCCTCGTTTTCGCCATGAAGCGCACGAGATCGGCAGATTTTCTCCCTGGTATTACGCTTTCTTTTTGCAGAATCTTTTCCCCTTCGGCGGCTTCATCCTCGTACTCACCCCAACCTGGACGCTGGGCGTCGAGGAGCAGTTTTATCTTGTCTGGCCTCTTTTGATCTCACTTGTATCCAGACGCTTCTTCCCGGTCTTGATCGCTGCGGGGTTGGTTGCTTCGCCGCTTTTGCGCCTGGCTACCTTCTATGTGACAAGCGATTGGATATACATCTACATACTCACATTTTGCAGAGCTGATTCATTACTCGTTGGGGCGGCGCTGGCATACTGGATGCGCTCCGGCAGCTACTCAGAAGGCCGCCTGCTGGCATTTGGCCGCTGGGCAGTAGCCTTGAGTTCGGTTCCGATACTTTGGATATTCGCCCGCAACGTCGCTGGCCGCGGCCGCGAGTCGGTCATGGTGTACAGTTGTGTCGCTCTCCTCGTCGGTGGTCTTCTCGCTCTTGCCCTCTCGCCTCGAGCCACATTCTGGCGACGCTTCTTACGATTGCCTGTGATGCAGTACTTCGGAAAGATCAGTTATGGGCTCTATCTGATTCACAGGGTGGCATATGAGCTGTTCGAACGGAGCTCGCTCTATTCTTTCACTCGCTTCGCTGCCAGGCCGCGACTCAGCATAGCTACCACTTTCATGGCAGAAATGTTGATTGCCTTCGTGGCGGCTTCGCTGTCCTGGTATTTATTTGAAGCCCCAATATTGAGATTGAAGCGATACTTTGATCATCCGAGCGCGCCGGCTGTTTTAGTCGAAGCGCCACATGAACGATTCGACCTCGCCGTCGGGACATAGAGGTTCGAGGCCGGCTGCCTTTACGTTTTGCGACGACGCGAGGGCGCGCCGCCGCCTACGAACTGCACGATCTCCACCCGGTCACCGTCTTTGAGAGACGTTGCATCCCACGCTCCGCGCGCCACGATCTCGCGATTCAACTCCACCGCGACGCGATCTGCTTTCAATCCCAGATTTTGCAGGAGCGATGTGAGTGAAGACACGTTCTCGAGCGACCGTTCTTCGCCATTGATGGTCAGCTTCATGGTTTTAGGAATGACGCCTAGGAGTGGCGATGTAGACGGAACTTACGCGTAGCGTGCTTCTCGCCCAGAGTGGCTTGCACCAGGACGGCCGCGTCGGCGAGCGCAGCTTCGTCCAGGAAGATCTTCATGTCTGCCGAGCCATTCTCATCCGTCGTCGCCTGCGAAAAGATCGGCGGCTCCTGCGAGTTCGCGATCAGGAACTTCGAGATCAGCGTGGCTCCAGTCACCGGCTTCCCCGCTTCCGTGACCGTGAAAAGAAGATGGAGATTGTTTTCTTTGTAGACCGAGTGAGCATTGTCCCAGGTCAGGCTTAACTCACCACCATTCGAACTCGTCCCGGGCGCCGGAATACGAACGCTGTCCGATTTTTCCAGCAGCCCTTCAACTCGGCTCTCACGCACGGCTTCAAGGATGGTCTTGTGCTGTGACTTCAGCATCTCGTGCATGCGGTCGTCATTGAAGTCGGCAGAGCTGACCTGCTCGGCGTACGAAGTCGCTTTCTTGCCGATGCAGCGGCCGCGGACAAAGACCTGGGTCTGCAGCAATTGATCAGCCTTTCGCGCTTCACTCTGCACGTGGTAGACCGTATCGCCAACTTTGACGTCTGTGTTGAATCCGAAGATCATTTGCCTGGGTTGTGTATGGCTGTTCTCGCGATTTTAGCCTGCAACTACGCGCCAAAAACTTGACACTACTTGGCGCGAAATTTACAGTAGAACGTTTGCCACTCCACGAGTGGCGCGATTATACCGCAGCCTCGAATATGGAAAGCAATTATTTCGCCCGATACGTGCCGTTGTTGAT
This sequence comes from uncultured Acidobacteriota bacterium, assembly GCA_963711965.1. Lineage (GTDB taxonomy): Bacteria > Acidobacteriota > Terriglobia > Terriglobales > Acidobacteriaceae > CAVQGF01. The sequence goes on from CAVQGF010000080.1 coordinate 16,161, forward strand.
TCACGCCTGCGCAGCCTTGGGCATGGCGGTCGGCATGATCGTGCTCACCTCCCTTTTAGGCAAGAAAAGGTACAGCCGCGCCAAGATGCAGCCCTATGAGTGCGGCATCACTCCCACCGGCGACGCCCGCGAACGTTTCTCTGTAAAATTTTTTATGGTCGGCATCCTCTTCATCCTTTTCGATGTGGAGGCGATCTTCTTGTATCCCTGGGCCGTCATCTATCGCGAGCTCAAAATGTTCGGCTTCGTCGAGATGATGGTTTACATCGCGGTCGTGGTCGGCGGTTTCCTTTATATGTGGAAGAAGGGCGTGCTGGATTGGGCTATGGCCCGTCCACAGCCCAAGCGGTAACTGGTCATTCATGTCGATAACCCCCGCTATCACGGATCTCGAGCAGCTGAAGTCCCGCCCGACGGTCGCTGCTATTTTGGAATGGAATTCGGCCGCACTGAAGGCAGCCAAGTTCGATCGCGACGAGCTCAGCATATACATCGATTCCCCTTTTATTCGAGACGCCTGCTTCTTTCTTCGTGACCAGCAGCGATTCAACTTCATGTCTGACCTGACCTGCGTCGACCTCCACCCGCAGGCTCCGCGTTTTGAGGTCATCTACCACTTGCTATCGCACTCCATGAAGGAACGTGTGCGGTTAAAAGTGCAGCTTGCCGGCGACGATCCGGTGATCGAGTCGATCGTTCCCGTTTGGCCTGCGGCAAATTTCTTTGAGCGTGAGATCTTCGATCTGTTCGGCGTCCGCTTCCTCGGACATCCCAACCTCAAGCGCATCATGATGCCCGACGATTGGAAGGGTAATCCTCTTCGCAAGGACTACCCGGTGGAGGGCTATCGCTAATGGCAGACCGCCCCTTCCGCGGAGGACATTCGGCGTAGCCACTCTCGCGCCGTCCGTGAACCCGCAGAGCAGCACCATGATCCTGAACATGGGGCCGCAGCACCCGTCCACGCACGGCGTGCTTCGCCTGGTCCTGGAGATTGATGGCGAGAACGTCGTGCGCATGTTACCCGACATCGGCTTCCTGCACACCGGCATAGAGAAGACCTGCGAAGCGAAGTTCTACCAGCAGGTGGTTCCACTCACTGACCGCATCGATTATCTCTGCCCCATGATCAACAATCTCTGCTACGTGCTGGCAGCGGAAAAGCTCTTGGGACTCGAGATTCCGGCGCGCGCGACGTGGATACGCGTCATGCTCACCGAATTGCAGCGTATCAGCTCGCATCTGGTCTGGCTCGGTACATCAGCGCTCGACATGGGCGCCATGACCGTCTTCTTATATTGCTTCCGCGAGCGCGAAGATCTGCTGCGCATCTACGAGATGGTCAGCGGCCAGCGCATGATGACTTCGTACTTTCGCATCGGAGGTCTTGCGCTGGATACTCCCATCGGCTTCTTCGACCGCGTCAAGAAATTTGCTTCCACCTTCGAAGAAAGGGTGGATGAATACGAAGACCTGCTGACCAATAATCCCATTTGGCGGCAGCGCACTAAAAGCGTCGCTTATCTCTCCGCGGAAGATGGCATAGCTCTCGGCGCCAGCGGCGCCACCCTGCGCGCCAGCGGCGTCGATTGGGACCTGCGCCGCGACATGCCCTACTGCGGCTACGAGAATTTCAAGTTCGAAGTGCCCGTGCTGCAAGACGGCGACGTTTATGCGCGTTATTTATGCCGGGTTCAGGAGATGCGCCAGTCCATCCGCATCGTGAAGCAGGCGCTCGAAGGGATGCCGCAGGGGCCGATCAAAGCCGCTGCACCCAAGGTCATTCTTCCCGACCGCGAGAAGATGAAGACCCAGATGGAGGCGCTCATTTACCACTTCAAGATCGTGACCGAAGGCTTCACGGTTCCCGCCGGCGAGTTTTATCAGGCCATCGAATCGCCGCGTGGCGAAATGGGCTACTACATTGTGAGTGACGGCACCGCAAAGCCTTACCGCGTGCACATGCGCGCTCCCTCATACGCGAACCTGCAGTTGCTGAACACGATGTGTGAAGGCCGCCTGATCGCAGACGTGGTGGCAGCGATCGGGTCCATTGATATCGTTTTAGGGGAAATTGATCGTTAGCGATTGAGTGATTTAGAAATCGGGTAATTGGGTAATTGAATGAGCCAACCCGAAGAACTTAGGGAACGAACAAAGCGGTTCTCTTATCGCATTTTACGTTTGTATCGTTCGCTTCCGAATAACGGAGAAGGACGTGTGGTCGGAAATCAGATTTTGCGATCGGGAACGGCGGTTGCTGCAAATTATCGAGCGGTTTGCCGGGCGAGATCGAAAGCAGAGTTCATCGCAAAAATGGGAATCGTCGTTGAAGAGGCTGATGAAACGGTTTATTGGCTTGAGCTCATCGCTGACAATGGAATAATGCCAAAGACCAAAATGTCGGCGTTATTGAAGGAAGCAGCGGAACTCGCGGCTATCTTTACCGCTTCACATTCAACTTCGAAAAGTAGGAAAGGTTGAATTACCCAATTACTCAATTTCACAATTTCCAAATCACAAAAATGTCCGAATGATTCCTATCTCGACTAAACTCGACGCGCTGATTACCAAAAAGATCTTGGATTATCCAACGAAGAGATCTTTCTTGGTCCCCATGCTTCTCTTTATCCAAGACGAGATCGGGCATCTGAATAACGACGCCATCGCTTACGTTGCGCAGAAGTCGGAGCTGACCGAACTCGAAATTCGAAACGTCATCAGCTACTACTCGCTGCTGCACACCCGCCCGATGGGCAAATTCCACGTGCAGGTCTGCACGAATATCAGCTGCATGCTGCGCGGCGGCGAAGAGCTTTACGAACATTGCAAAGAACGCTCGGCGTCGGCCACAAACAGACCACTCCCGACGGCGTATTCTCTCTAGAGGAAGTTGAATGTCTGGGTGCCTGTAGTTGGGCACCTGCGGTCCAGGTTAACTATGACTTCCACGAGAACCTGACGCCCGGAGCGATGGATAAGGTGTTGGAGAGTTACAGGGATAAGGCGAAGTGAAGAAATGATTGAGAAATCGGGAAATTGTGTAATTGGGAAATTCAATTACCCGATTACTCAATTTCTCAATTACTCAATCTCGAAAATCGTTCATGGCTGAATTAGTCTCACATCCCGACGAAGTCCGGATCGTCTCCCAGCGCTTCGGCAAAGGCGCGACGGACATCGACACCTACCTCAAGCTCGATGGCTACAAGGCCGTGCAGAAGGCCTTGCAGATGACGCCTGACGCGATCATCAACGAGGTGAAGACCTCGAATCTTCGCGGACGCGGCGGCGCTGGCTTCCCTACCGGCATGAAGTGGTCGTTCGTTCCCAAAGAATCAGCCAAGCCGAAATACATTCTGGTGAACGGCGACGAGTCCGAGCCCGGCACCTGTAAAGACCGCCTCATCCTCGAGCAGGACCCTCACTCCGTGATCGAGGGCGTGATCATCGCCGGCCTCGCTGTCGGCGCGCAGAAGGGCTACATCTACATTCGCGGCGAGTATCGCTACCTGCTCACCATCATGCAGAAGGCGATCGACGACGCCTACGCCAAGGGCTTCCTCGGCGACAACATCTTCGGCTGCGGCAAGAAGTTCGATTCCTACTGGCACACTGGCGCTGGCGCCTACGAAGTCGGCGAAGAGTCGGCGCTGATGGAATCGCTCGAGGGCAAGCGCGGCATTCCCCGCATCCGTCCGCCCTTCCCGGCGGTCGTCGGACTCTGGGGCGGCCCGACCGTCATTAATAATGTTGAGAGCCTGGCGTCGGTTCCGCACATCATCCTTATGGGCGGCAGAAATTCGCCGACTACGGTCCGCCGAAGAACGGCGGCACGCGCCTTTTCTGCCTTAGCGGACACGTCAATAAGCCCGGGGTTTACGAACTACCTCTCGGCTATCCCTTGAAGAAGATGATTTACGAAGTCGGCGGCGGGATCCCCGGCGGCAAGAAGCTCAAAGCCGTGGTTCCCGGCGGATCTTCCACTTTATTCTCACCGCCGAAGAAGCCGAAGCCATCAACATGGATTTCGATTCACTTCGCCAAGAGCGGCGAATTCCTCGGTTCGGGCGGCGTGGTCGTCCTCGACGAGACCGACCTGCATGGTGAAGTTCGCGCTGCGCATCATGAAATTTTACCAGCACGAGAGCTGCGGATGGTGTATTCCCTGCCGTGAAGGTACAGACTGGCTGAAGAAGACTCTGACCCGCTTCCACGCCGGCGGCGGGGAGAAGAAAGACATCGACAACATCAATTATCTGGCGCAGAACATGCTGGGACGCACCTTCTGTCCGCTCGGCGACGCCGCCGCGATCCCGACGATGTCGATCGTGGAGAAATGGCGCGACGAATTTGAAGCTCACCTTGAATGGCAAGCCGTGCCCGTATGAAAAGAAGGGCGGCAGAAGCGGCATTAGCATAGCTGGAACCGGTGTTGACGCAATAAGAGCAAGAACTATGGCTGACGTAACCATCACCGTTGACGGCAAGAAGATCAAAGCACCCGCGGGCACGCTGCTCATTGAAGCCTGCAAGTCCGCCGGCATCGAGGTCCCGTCGTTCTGCTACTACCCCGGGCTCTCCCTGCAGGCCGCCTGCCGCATGTGCGTGGTCCGCATTGAGAAGATGCCCAAGCTGCAGACCGCCTGCACCGTTCCCATCACCGACGGCATGGTCGTCACCAACGAGAGTGACGAGGTCAAGCAGGCGCGCAAGGCCACGATCGAGCTTCTGCTCGGGAACCATCCGCTCGATTGCCCCGTGTGCGACGCCGGCGGCGAGTGCGAATTGCAGGACATGACGTTCACCTACGGCGCCGCCGAGTCGCAAGTACATGGAGACCAAGCAGCACAAAGACGAGCAGCAGTGGTCGCCGGTCGTTTATTTCGATCGCCCGCGCTGCATCCTCTGTTATCGCTGCGTGCGCGTCTGCGGCGAAGTCATGGACGTCTGGGCGCTCGGCATTCAGAACCGCGGCGTCGGCTCCGTCATCGCTCCGAATAAAGGCGACCATCTCGAGTGCGAAGAGTGCGGCAGTGCATTGACATCTGTCCCGTCGGCGCACTCACCTCCGGCGCGTATCGCTATAAGACTCGGCCGTGGGAGATGAACCACATCGGCACCATCTGCACGCATTGCGGCGACGGCTGCAAGACCACTCTCGGCGTGCGCCGCTCCGACACCGGCATGGAGATCGTTCGCGGCGACAACCGCGACAAGAGCGGCATCAACGGTGACTTCCTCTGCATCAAGGGCCGCTACGCCTTCGACTTGCCAACAGCACGACCGCCTGAAGATGCCGCTGGTTCGCAAGAATGGCAAGCTCGCGCTCGCTACATGGGAAGAAGCCTTTGACGCATCGGCCGAAGCTTCAAGAAAGTTAGAGAAAAACAGGGCGGCGCGGGCATCGGCGTGATCGGTTCCACCCGCACCACCAACGAAGAAAATTATCTGCTGCAGAAGTTCGCGCGCACGGTTCTCGGCACCAACAACATCGACCACCACCGCACAGCGGATTATCCCGCTTTTGCCGCGGCGGTCGCCGGCAAGCCGGAACTCACCGCGTCCATGCGCGACGTGTGAATGCCCGGCGATTTTGCTGCTCGGCGGCGATCCTACCGACCAGCACCCGCTGCTCGCTGGAGCATCCGCACCAACATGCGCCTGCATCGGCGCAAGCTCTTCATCGTGAATGACGAAGAGATCAAGCTGCGCCGCCAGTCGAAGGCCTACGCGCAGAGTTCCTCAAGGCGCGTAAGCGAAGTTCTTCGAATTCCTGTCCGGCGACGATTCCGCCGCCGACGTCGCTGACATCCGAAGTCAACGCAAAGCCGCTCCTGCCATGCGCGACAAACTGCGCGGCGAAGAAAGACATGGTCATCATCCTCAGCTCTGACATTCGCGGCAAAGACATCGCACCATCGTGAAGACTGGGCCAGTCCACCACGAAGTTCGCTTCTGCTCTCGGCGACTACGCCAACTCGCGCGGCGCGGCTGACATGGGTCTCTACCCCGACCTGCTTCCCGGCTACGCGCCGGTCGCCAACGCCGGTGCTTGCCGAATACGGCGATGCACCTGCCCAGACGCCGGCCTGGACATCGCCGCCATGATCGAGCCGGACGTCGGCAAACTGGCGCGCTCTACATCGTCGGCGCAAATCCGTTCGCGCGATACAACGTGGAGCCCGGCCAACTGAAGAACACATTCGTCGTCGTGCAGGACATGTTCCTCACCGAGACCGCTACCATGGCCGACGTCGTCTTGCCCTCGTGCAATGCCTACGAAAAATCCGGCACTTTCACCAACACCTACGGCGACCTGCAGCATCCTGAAAAAAGCCGCCGACTTCGCCCGCAGCAAGTCTGACTTCGAACTCATCGTCCGCATCGCAGACCGATGGGCGTCGATATCTGGCGAACTCGTTCCCTTCGGCAAAGGCGTTCGCGCCGACATGGGACAATCCCGCGGCGCGCAATCCGGCGAAGCCGACCGTCACGACGTCTGGCTCATCGCGCAACAACGTACGAGACCCAAGATGAGCCCGCTCGATCCGTCCGCCATCTTCGACGAGATCCAGCGCTCGGTTCCCGGCTACGATGTCTCGCGCCTCAACCTCTTCTCCGGCAACGCCGTGCACACGCACGCGACCGGTCAAAGGCACGGGCTCGCGCAGCCGAATCCCGAACTCATCTGGCCGGCCAACGACACGCTGTTCACCTCCGGCACGCTTGGCCGCTACTCGAACACCTTCAATTCGGTGATGGAAAAATACACTGGTGAGACCCGGCGAGGTCATCACGATTCCGCTGACGCCTATGAAATGAATACCTCGCCTGGTCTTGCATCATCGTGGCATCATCAAGATGCTGGTCTTCACGCACGTCCTCTGGGCGCCTGCGCCTACACCGTCTGGCTCGAGCGCAAACTCATCGGACGCATGCAGAACCGTTGGGGCCCCACCCGCGTCGGCTCTTTCGGCCTGCTGCAGCCCGCGGCCGACGCCATCAAGTTCATCGTCAAAGAAGACCTCACGCCGCCCGGCGTGAACAAGCCTTTATTCGTGCTGGCGCCGATGCTCGCGGTCGATCCCGCGCTTGTCTGCCGATCGCATTGGTTCCGGTGGGCGAAACTATCACTATCGGTCGTATTACCACGCCGCTGCAGGTCGCCGGGGTGATGTCGACGGCGCCCCGGCGGACATCAACATCGCCTTGCTGCTCATCTTCGGCGTCACTTCGGTCGGTGTCTATGCCATCGCACTCGCCGGATGGTCATCGAATTCGAAATACTCGCTGCTCGGCGCGCTTCGCGCCAGCGCGCAGATGATCAGTTACGAAGTCTCACTCGGCATCTCGCTAGTCGGCGTCCTTCTTATCGCGAACAGCCTCAGCTTGCGCGACATCGTGAACCAGCAATCCGGCACCTGGTTTCCGGGCGTGCCCGTACTCCAATGGATTCCCCGGTGGAACATCTTTCCGCAGTTCATTGCATTCTTCACGTATCTCACGGCTGCCTTCGCCGAGACCAACCGCATTCCTTTCGATCTGCCTGAAGCGGAGACGGAGCTCGTCGCCGGATACCACACCGAATACAGCTCCATGAAGTTCGCCATCTTCTTTATTGCCGAATACTGCAACATGTTCACCGCGCGTGCATCGCGACCACTTTGTTCCTCGGCGGATGGGCTGGGCCGGTTCCCGGGTTCCTGTCTCCGATACTTCAGGCGCTGATGCCGGTTTTCTGGTTCGTATTAAAGGTAGTGGCCTTCATCTTTGTTTACATCTGGATCCGCGGCACGCTGCCGCGCTTCCGCTATGACCAGCTGATGTCATTCGGCTGGAAATTCTTGTTCCCGTTAGCTCTAGCAAACATCGTCGTAACAGCTTTCATCGTTGCCTGGTTTTCAAAGTAAGACTGCGAAGTGAGTATTAGGGCACGGCTTTAGCCGTGCCGAGAGCAGCTCAACAAATGTTTCGCGGGCTTCAGCCCGCGCTGGCAGAAGCACCGGACTTTAGTCCGGTGAAAAGAAGGAACTGAAATTGGGGCTTTAGCCCCGCCAAATAAATGCTGCATCAGATCCTATTCTTCATTTTCGCGTCGGTGGCGGTGGCAGCAGCGATCAATCTGCTGCTGCAGAAGCACCCCATCAATAGCGCGCTCTCGCTCATCGTAGTGATGGGTGCGCTTGCGGTCTTGTATCTCCTGCTCGGCGCCGAGTTCGTCGCTGCCGTGCAGCTCATCGTCTACGCCGGCGCGATCATGGTTTTGTTCGTCTTCACGATCATGCTTTTGAATGCCGGCCTTGAAGAGCGGACGCCCGGCAGCACGGTTGCCACTTTGTTCGGCGTCCCCGGCGTGGCGGCGCTCGTTGGCCTCTGCGTTTACCTCTTCGTACGCAGCCACGTCGCCAGCGAAAACGGATACAGCATCGGCGACTTCCACGTCAGCACGCAGGACATCGGCCGGCTTCTCTTCCGCGATTACCTGCTGCCCTTCGAAGTCACCTCGGTCCTTGTATTGATCGGGATCATGGGAGCCGTGGTGCTTGCCAAACGCGACGATGCCCCGCCGACCGGCCGCACGCCCGAGATCACCGGCGAAGCTCCCCGCCCTGAATCGCACGAACCTGCAGAAAGGATCAACACCTAATGGTTCCGATGTCCTACTACCTCGTGCTCAGCGCCATTCTGTTTTGCCTCGGTGTCGCAGGGTTCTTGTTGAAGCGCAATATCATCACGATTTTTATGTCCATCGAGCTGATGCTCAATGCGGTGAACCTTTCGTTCGTCGCATTCTCGGCTGAGCTGCACCGTCTGAGCGGTAACGTCTTCGTATTTTTTGTGATGGTTGTTGCCGCGGCGGAGGCGGCGGTCGGCCTGGCCATCATTATTGAGGTGTTCCGCAGCCGCGACACACTGAACGTAGACAAGGTCAATTTGCTGAAGATGTAGGGCCGATTATGTCGGGTGAGGTGGTTTTCAATCACTAATCACCCGATCACACAATCACTCAATCGGAGTAGAACGAATTTAGAACCAGATTGGAAAGATGAACCAGAATTTATATCTTTGGCTGGTCCCGCTGCTGCCGCTCTTCGGCGCCGCGCTTAACGGGCTCTTTGGCCGCCGTTTTCCGAAAGCCACCGTGAACGCGATCGCGCTTGCGTTCTCCGGCGCGCCGTTCCTGATGGCGCTCTGGATCGGCTCGCGCTTCAGCTTGCTTGCGGTTCCTCACGTTGAAATCGAGGTCGCTGGATCAGCCGGCTCCTTCACCGTGAATTTTGGTTACCAGCTCGACCAGCTCTCCATGGTGATGTTGCTGGTCGTGACTGGCGTCGGCTTCCTCATCCATATTTATTCCGTCGGGTACATGGCGCACGAAGGTGGCTACTACCGTTTTTTTGCGTACATGAATCTCTTCTTATTCTTCATGCTGATGCTCGTTCTGGCGAACAATTACCTGTTGATGTTCGTGGGATGGGAAGGTGTCGGCCTGGCCTCGTACCTGCTGATCGGCTTCTATTTCATCAAAGATTCGGCCGCGGACGCCGGCAAGAAAGCATTCATCGTCAACCGCATCGGCGATTTCGGATTTCTGATCGCGATGTTCCTGCTCATCCGCGACACTTCGGCACGCTCAACTTCCTGACGGTCTTCTCGCACATCGGCCGCCTACCCGTCGATTTGCATGGGCGGCACGCTCACCATCATCGCTATCTTGTTGATGGTCGGGGCGGCGCGGGAAATCCGCGCAGATCCCGCTTTATGTCTGGCTGCCCGACGCCATGGAAGGCCCCACTCCGGTTTCGGCTCTGATCCACGCCGCCACCATGGTCACCGCCGGCGTCTATATGGTTGCGCGCTCCAACGTCATCTTCAATCACGCGCCGCATGCGCTGACGGTCGTCGCCATCATCGGATGCGCGACCGCAGTCTTCGCCGCCACCATCGGCATAACCCAGACCGACATCAAGCGCGTCCTCGCGTACTCCACCGTCTCACAGCTCGGATATATGTTCCTGGCTTGCGGCGTGGGGGCCTACGCCGCCGGCAATCTTCCACTTGATGACGCACGCGTTCTTCAAGGCGCTGCTTTTCCTTGCCGCCGGTTCGGTGATTCACGCACTGGGCGGCGAGCAGGACATGCGCCACATGGGCGGTCTGCGCAAGCTGATCCCTTGGACCTTCGGCACCATGACGGTCGCTACTCTCGCAATCGCCGGAATTTGGCCCTTCGCGGGATTCTTCTCCAAAGACGAGATCCTCTGGCAGACCTTCTCCAGCAAGGCTTTCTCGTCAGTAGCCGGCCCCGAGATGAACATTGTGCTCTGGTTGCTCGGCATCATCACCGCTTTCATGACATCGTTCTACATGTTCCGCCTCTGGTTCATGACCTTCTTTGGCGAGCGTCGCGAATCAGCTTTCCCCGCGCACGATCCCGCACATGCATCCGCGCACGGCACGGGCGATGATCACGATCCATCGCAAGATCACGGGCACGGCGGCGTGCATGAGAGTCCCTGGTCTATGCTCGGGCCTCTCGTTATTCTTGCTGTGCTCGCCGCTATTGGCGGATGGGTCGGCGTTCCGCATGCTCTCGGCGGCTCGAACCATTTCGAATCCTTCATGCGCCCCGCCTTCGAACATGAAGCGGTCACGCCTGTTGGCCACAAGACTCCGAATCCCGAAGCGCCGAATCCCGCGCAGGCTGGCACCGCCGAGCCGCACGGCGATGTCGGTACCGAACTCGCGCTGACCGGTCTTTCTTTGGCCATTGCTTTCGGCGGCTTTGGACTAGCCTGGCTGCTCTATTACAAACGCCGCGAGCTTCCCGACCAGATCGCCGCACGCATACGCGGCCTGTATCAAACCGTGCTGAACAAGTATTACGTCGACGAGATTTATAACGCCGTCATCGTCAGGCCGATCATGTGGTTCTCCACAAAGGTCCTCTGGCGCACCGTCGACGTCGCTATCATTGACGGCACCGTGAATCACGTCGCGGCGGATACTCGTCGCATCAGCGATCGTTCCCGCCGCATGCAATCTGGCAACGTTCGCAGCTATGCCGGGTGGGTCGCTGCAGGCGCCGCTGTCGTTCTTGCTTTCATGATCTGGGTAGGCCTGCGAGGAGAGTGGACACGATGATCTGGCTCAACCACAACATCCTCACCATCGTTACTTTCCTGGCTGCCGATCGGCGCAGCTATTCTGATGGCCTTCCCGCGCGGTGCAAAAGGCGACCGCGCCGTGAAGTGGTTTGCGCTCGCGATCTCCACCGCAGCCTTCATCGCTTCGCTCCATCTTCCTTATTACTTCGACCGGAGCAGCGCCGCCTTCCAGTTCGATATCAACAAAGTCTGGATGGCGTCCCCCAACATCCACTATCACTTGGGTGTAGATGGGATTTCTCTTTGGCTCGTCGTCCTCACCACATTCCTCGTTCCCTTCAGCCTCATGATCCAATGGAATTCGGTGCACGGCCGCATCAAGGAATTCTTCATCCTTATGCTGCTGCTCGAGACCGCGATGCTCGGCGTCTTCGTCGCACTCGATCTTTTTCTCTTCTATGTCTTCGGCAAATAGCCACGCTGATTCCCCATGGCCCTGATC